>NZ_AP025592.1:3067857-3681428 GCF_023169965.1 Anaeromyxobacter paludicola
TGATGATGTCCACGTTGCCGGTGGCCGTGACGAAGAGGTCCGCGTCCCGGACCACGTCCTCGAGCCGGACCACCTGGTAGCCCTCCATCGCCGCCTGGAGCGCGCAGATCGGGTCCACCTCGGTGACCAGCACCCGGCAGCCCTGGCCGCGGAGCGACTGGGCGCAGCCCTTGCCCACGTCGCCGTAGCCGCAGACCACCGCCGTCTTGCCGGCCAGCATGACGTCGGTGGCGCGCATGATGCCGTCCACGAGCGAGTGGCGGCAGCCGTAGAGGTTGTCGAACTTCGACTTGGTGACCGAGTCGTTCACGTTGATGGCGGGGAAGAGGAGCGTCCCCGCCTTCTGCATCTCGTAGAGCCGGTGCACGCCGGTGGTCGTCTCCTCGGTGACCCCCTTGCACTCGGCCGCGACCCGCTGCCAGCGCTTCGGGTCGGCCTTGAGGAGGCGGCCGAGGAGCTTCAGCACCACCGCGAGCTCCTCGGAGTCGGCGGTCTTCGGGTCCGGCACCTTGCCGGCGCGCTCGTACTCGAGCCCCTTGTGCAGGAGCAGGGTGGCGTCGCCGCCGTCGTCCACGATCTGGGTCGGGCCGCGGCCGTCGCCGAAGTCGAGGGCGCGCTCGGTGCAGTCCCAGTACTCGTCGAGCGTCTCGCCCTTCCAGGCGAAGACCGGGACGCCGCGCGGGTCGTCCGCCGTGCCGCCGCGGCCGACGGCGATGGCCGCCGCCGCGTGGTCCTGGGTCGAGAAGATGTTGCAGGAGCACCAGCGCACCGTCGCGCCCAGGTCCACCAGCGTCTCGATGAGGACCGCCGTCTGGATGGTCATGTGGAGCGAGCCGGTGATGCGCTGGCCGGCGAGCGGCTGCCTGGCCGCGTACTCGGCCCGGATCGCCATGAGCCCGGGCATCTCCTTCTCGGCGAGCTCGATCTCCTTGCGGCCCCAGTCGGCCAGGGAGAGGTCCTTCACCTTGAACTCGATGCGGGGGGCGCTCTTGCGCGAACGGGCGGTGCTCACGGCCATGGCTGCTTCTCCTTGTAAGGGCTCGACCGATTAACCCGGCCCACCCGGCGCGTCAACTCACGGGGGCTGCGCCCCTGCCGCGCCGGAGCCGGGCGCGCCGCGCCCTCGCTCCACTCGGGCCCGCGCGCCTTCCGGCGGGGGAGGCTCCGCCCTCCCCCGGCTGCGCCGGGGCCCCCCTCCCTGATCCCCCCCTGACGTAGGCGCTAGTAATCCTTCGACCAGATGAGGCTCGCCGCGCCCGCGTTGGCGTCGCCGTACGAGGACTCGAACGTCCAGCGCGGGGTGATCTGGTACTCCACCCGGACCTCGTTGGTGTTCTCGGCCTGGTCGAGCGAGACCGTGAACCGCCGCGTGTAGCCGACGTAGATCTTGTCGGTGACGTACTTGCCGGCGCGCAGCTGCGAGCTGTCGAGCGAGACCGAGTCGATGGGCAGCTTGTCGGCCAGCACCTCCTTGAACGCGAGCGTGGCCGCCGCGCCCAGGGCCGCCCGGCCCGCCTCGTCGCCGGTGAGGGTGCCCACGCCGCCCGCGCCCGGCTTGAGCTCGGTGCGCCCGGTGGCGATGAGGATCGCGATCTGCGACTCGTCGAGCGGCGGCTCGCTGGTGAGGGCGATCTTCGGCTCCTCCGGCGTCCCGCTCACGTGCACGTTCACCTTCGCCGTCGGGTTCTGCCAGGTCGCCGCCACGTCGAGCGCCGCCTCCTGCGGGCTCGCGCCGGTGAAGGTGACCTTGCCGCGCTGCAGGTTGAACACCTTGCCGCCGATCGGCTCCACGAAGCCGCGCACCGTCTCGACGCCGCCCGTCGCGGTCAGCTCCTCGTCCTGGTACTCGAACTGCGCGTCGGCCTTGAGCTCGATGTCGAGCTTGGGGTTGTCGCTCTTCACGAAGAAGCGGTTCGGGACGAGCAGGTGGACGAGGGCGTGGAGCGGCGGGGCCTCGCCCTCCGCCGCCGCGCCGGCCTGCCCCTTCCGCGGATGGCCCACCACGATGTCGGCCCGCTCCTCGAGCGGCTGCAGCTTGCGCGGGCTCCGCTTCGGCAGCCGGACCGTGCCCTGCGGGACGGTGACGTCGGCCTTGAGCTCGCCGGCGCGCCAGCTCCCCGTGCCGCGGGCGTCGAGGTCCACCGTGGCGAGGTCCTGGCCGGCGCGCGACAGGGTGAGGTCGCGCATGCCGAGCCGGAGCGTCACGTCGGCCGGGGCCGCCGGGCGGGAGAGCCCGACCGCCTCGGCCGTGAGCTCGAGCCGGCCCGCGCCGCGCCGCGCCTCGAGCCGCGAGAGCTTGAAGAGGTCCTCCGAGAGCGAGGCGTCGGCCTCGATCCGGGTCCACTCGCCCAGCTCGGCGACGGCGACCCGCCCGTCCACCACCCGCGCCGTGCCGAGCGGGCGCAGCTTGCCGAGGGGGCCGCGGGCGACCACGTCGGCCCCGAGCTTCCCGCCGGCCGAGCGGACCAGGTCCGGCACCACCGCCGGGAGGAAGCCGAGGTCGAGCCGGTCGGCCACCACCGAGGCCTCCGCCGGGGCCTCGCGCCAGGCCTTGCGCCGCAGCGACGGGAGCGACAGGTCGGCGTCGGCGGAGAGCCGCGCCGAGAGCGTGCCCCCCTGCGCCGCGGCGAGGTCGGCGGAGGCCTGCGCCTTGCCCGCCGCGTAGCGGCCCGCCAGCCGGAGGTCGCCGAGCCCGTTCCCCTTCACCGCGAGCCGGCGGCCCGCCAGCGCGAGCTCGGCCCGCGGCGCGTCGAGGCTGCCCTCGAGGAGCGCGCGCCCCTCCACCTCTCCCGCGACCGGCACGATCGCCCCCGCGCGCGCGAGGTCGTTGCGCGGCACCGTCAGCTCCACCCGCAGCGGGGCCCGGCCGAGCGCCGCCGCGTCGGAGAGCCGCTCCGGCGGGAGCCCGAGCCGCGCCGCCAGGCGGGCCACCTCGCCCCCCGCGAGCGCGAGGCGCGCGGTGGCCTCGGCGCCGTCGGGCCGCGCCGTGGTCGCGAGCCGGGCGGCGAGGTCGAGCTCGCGGTAGCCCTCGAGGCGGCCGTCGCGGACCGAGAGCTCCACCGCGCCCCGCGGCGCCGCGAAGGTGCCGGCCAGCGCCGCCTTGCCGGAGAGGGTCCCGCCGAGCGAGGCCGGCACGCTCCCCTTGCCGCCCAGGAGCGCGAGCTCGTAGCCGGGCACGGTCGCGTCGAGCTGGAACCCGCCGGCGCGGACCCGCCGCAGCTCCGGGCCGGGCGCCCGCAGGATCGACGCCAGCCGGACCGGCACCGACCCGCGCGCGTCGAGCAGGTGCGCGCCGAACAGGTCGGCGGCGAGCGTGAGCGCCAGCTTCCCGCCGCGCCCGTCGGCGTCGAGCCGCGCCGAGGCCGGCCCCCACTCGCCGGCCTGGACCCGGTCGAGCCGGAGCCGGCCGGTGAGCGCCGGTGCGCCGACGGTGCCGGCGAGGTCGAGGTCGAGGCTCGCCACGCCGGTCGCGACCGGCTCGCGGCCGGCGAGCGCCTGGGCGGTCGCGAGGGAGAGTTTCGCGAGCCGCACGCGCGCCGCGAGCCGCGCGTCGTCGCGGGCCCGGGCGAGGTCGGTCGGGAGCCCCGCGGTGAGGGAGAGGGTGGTGCCGCTCGCCTCCGAGAGGTCGAGGGCGAGCTCGGCCCGCCGCGCCGCCCCCTCGTAGCGCAGGTCGGCGCTGGCCCGCACGCCGCCCACCTTGCGGAAGCGGCCGTCCTCGAGCGAGACGTGGGCCACCGCGAGGGGCGCGTCGAGCGGGCCGCGCGCGGTGGCGCTGGCGGAGAGCCGTCCGCCGAGGTCGAGGCCGGGAGGGAGGAGCCGGGCCGGGAGGGTGGAGAGGTCGAAGCCGGAGACGGCGAGGCGAGCGTCGAGCGCCTTCTCGGGGGTGGCGGGCGGCGCCGCGGCGAGGCCACCCTCGAGCGCGATCCGCGCGCCGCCGGAGGCGAGCTCCAGCCGGTCCACCGCCGGCCGGGTCAGGTCCACCGTGGCGGGCCGGGTGAGCGCGTAGCGGGTGCCGGGGAACGCGAGGTGCAGGTCGCGGAGCACGAACTGCGCGCCGCCGGGCTGCAGCGCGCCGGCGACGCGGAAGTCGAGCGGGTCGGGCCCGAGGTCGGGGACCCTCGCCCCGAGGGAGAGGTCGAGGTCGCGCCCGTCGAAGGTGCCGGAGAGCGAGAGCGCGCGGGCGTCGAGCCGCCCGGCGGTGAGGCGCTCGGCCTTCCCCTGCACGCTCCCGGTCGGCTTCGCGAGCGGTCCGGCCACGGCGGCCGAGAGCGTGAGCCCGCCGGCGGAGACGGCGCCGTGGGCGAGCTCGGGCGAGGTGACCGCCAGCGTGAGGCGCGGCGCGGCCGCGGTGCCGGAGACCGCCGCCTCCACCGCGGCGCTGCCCCGGAGCGGGGGCGGCGGGACGCCGGCGAGGGCGGCCCCGTTCCGCGAGGCGAGGGCGAGGTCGGGCGAGGCGAGCGCGCCGCGGCCGGCGACGGCCCCCTTCGCGTCGTAGCGGCCGGTGGCGTGGAGCGAGAGGCCGGGCGCGGCGAGGTCGAGCCGGCTCACCTCCACGAGCCCGTCGCGCGCGGTGGCCCGCACCTCCCCCGGTCCGAGGCGGCCGTCGCGCAGCCGCGAGGGGGCGAGGTGCAGCGCGAGGGCGCCGCGCAGCGTCTCGAAGGTGGTGCCGGTGGCCCGCCCCTCCGCCGAGAGCGTGAGCGCGCCGGGGGGCGCGGGGGCGAAGAGCCGCGAGGGATCGAGCGCCTCGACCGCCAGGTCGAAGCCGCCGGCGAGCGTCCCGGGCGGCAGGTGGACCGCGGCCGCGCCCCGGGCCCGGCCGGCGCCGGAGGCGGGCGTCACCTCGAGCGCCGCGGTGGCGTCGCTCCCGTTCGACTCGGCGTAGAGCCAGCCCGAGAGGTCCGACGGGAGCGGCGAGCGGGGCGCCAGCGCCCGGAGCTCCCGCGCGTCCACCCTCCAGGCGAGGAGCCCGGCCCGGCCGCGCTGGGCGCGCAGGTCGCCCTCGGCGACGAGGTCGAGGGCCGTCCCGCCCACCTGGGCGCGCAGGAGCGGCAGGAGGAGCTGGTCGCCGCGCACGGCGGCCGAGAGGTCGAGCGCGGCCGCGGCCCGCACCGGCGCGGTGAGCTCGCCGCGGAGGCGGACCTCGCCCCACTCGCCGCGCGGCTGCCAGGCGCCGCGCGCGTCGAGGGAGACGTCCTGCGCCGCGAAGGCGACCGCGCCCGCGGCGTCCTGGTACCGGACGATCCCGCCGCGCAGGATGAGCCGCTCCAGCCGGACCGTGAGCGCCGGCCGCCCGCCGCCGGCCTTCGGCGGCGAGGGGTGGGTGGGCGCGAAGGCGCGGGCGAGGGAGAGGCCGCCGTCGGGCTCGCGCTTGAGGAGCACCTCCGGCCGCTCGAGCTCGACCCGGACCCCCACGGTGCGGGAGAGGAGCTTCGAGACGTCGAGCGTGAGCCGCAGCCGCTCGACCCGGAGCACCTCGTCGCCGTCCGGATCGACGATCCGCACCCCCTCGAGCTCCGCGCCGGCGCCGGGCAGGAGCCGCATCCGGCCCACCGCCACGCTCCCGGCGATGGCGTCGTCCACCGCGCGCACGGCGCGGGGCAGCACCAGCGCCCGGCCCGGCTCGGTGTCGAGGGCGAGGTAGACCGCGCCGAGCGCCAGGCCGGCCAGCGCCGCCGCCGCCGCGAGCGCGAGGCCCAGCGCGGCGGCGAGCTTTCGGACGGCGGACATGGTCGCTTCCATCATGGGCGCGCCTAGAACGCCTCGCCAACGGAGAGGTGGACCGAGACGATCGGGTTCACGTGGACCCCGCCGGCGGCGACCACCCGCGGGGCGGCGGCGGCGCTCCCGGGCGTCTGCTCCACGACCTGGACGCCTGGCTGCCGCAGGGAGCCGTCCCGCCAGGAGGGCAGGCGCCCGGCGACGTCGAGCCGTACCGGGCCGAAGGGCGTCTTGTAGCGCAGCCCGAACCCGCCGGCGTACTGCAGGCCGGAGAGGTCGAGGGCGTCCACCGAGAACAGGGTGACGTTGCCGAAGTCGAGGAAGGTCGCGCCCCCCAGGTTGCCGGAGATGGGGAAGCGCAGCTCGAGCGAGCCGTCGAGCAGGCCGTCGCCGCCCCAGGGCAGGTACTGCTTGGCGCAGGTGGCGCCCTTGCAGTTGGGATCGACGTTCACGTAGATGACCGGCGAGAGGTTGCGCGTGTAGTAGCCGCGCATCCCGTTCGGCCCGCCGGAGGTGAAGCGGGCCACGATGGGCGTGAGCTGGGTCTCGTCGAAGCCGCTGGTGTTCCCGATCGGCTTGAGGACGCCCAGCCGCACGCGGCTCGCCAGCACCACCCCCCGGCCGAAGGGGACGAAGCCGCGCGCCTCGGGCGCGAAGCGCAGGTAGTCGAAGCCGGTCCCGAAGAGCTTGAACCCCTCCTGGAGCGAGAGCGCGAGGTACAGGCCCCGGGTGGTGTTGACGGCGTCGTCGCGCAGGTCCCAGGCGATCCGCTGCTCGAAGTACGAGAGCAGCACGTTGCAGGAGGTGCTGTTCGGGCAGTTCTGGAAGAGCTGGGGCGCGGTCGAGCCCGGTCCCGGGAGCGCGCCCGGCGGCGACTGCACCTGGTAGTCCTCGAGGTTGTAGGAGGGCACGAGGGTGAGCTCGCGCGCGACCTTGATCGGCACGGCCACCCGGAACCGCTCGGCGAAGAAGTCGTAGGCCGGCTCGAGGCCGCGCTCCACCTCGACGTGCAGGTTGAAGTCGGTGAGCCGGGTGAAGGCGGCGGGCTGGGTGAAGTCGGCGCTGGCGAGCCCGACGGGCCCCTGCTTCCCGGCGGAGGGGAGCCAGGCGTAGCCCACCCGCCCCTCGAGCTGCAGCTTGCGCAGCCCGCCGAGCCAGTTGCGGTTGGCCCAGCTCGCCACGCCGTGCGCGTCGAGGCGGGTCGAGCCCTGGATGCCGAAGCCGGGCCCGGCGCGGATGGTCCGGAACGGGGCCTCGCGCACCGAGACCACCACCGGGATGGTCTGCTTGACCGGGTCCTCCTTGCCGGGCCCGACGCGCACGCCGCCGAAGACGCCCAGGTCGAAGATGCGCCCCTGCGCCTTGCCGAGCTGCGACTCGTTCCAGGTGGCGCCCGGCTTCACCGAGATCTCGGCCTCCTCGCGGACGCGGGCCCGCGGCACCACCGCGGTGCCGGCGACGAGGACGTTGCCGAACCGGTAGCGGGGGCCGGCCTTCACCGTGTAGGTGACCCGGGCGGTGCGGGCGAGCGGATCCACCTCGGCCCGCTGCGACACCTCGCCCCTGGCCCAGCCGGTGTCGTGGAGCGCCTTCTGGATGGCCGCCCGCGCGGCGTCGAAGCGGGCCTCGGTGAAGACGTCGCCCGGGCGGAGCGGCAGCTTGCCGAGCTTCGCCGCCGCCTCCGGCGCGGCCTCGAGCCCGGGCGTGGCGACCTCGGCCACCTTCACCGGCTCGCCCTCGCGGATCCGGAAGACGACCTTCACCTGGCCGTCGCCGGCCCGGGGGGTCTCCACCCCCTCGACGTGCGCGTCGTAGAACCCCTGCGCCCGGTAGAAGCGCTCGATCCGCTTCCGGTCGGCGGCGATCGCGTCGGGGTCGAGATCGTGCTCGTCCTGCCAGAACCAGCGGCCCGACGCCTCGGTGGCGATGCGCCCCTCCAGCTCGGAGGACGAGACCTGGTGGACCCCCTCGAGCTCGACCTTCTTCACCGCGGGCCGCTCGGCCGTGCCGCGCGGGTTGAGGCAGCCCGCGAGGGCGAGGGCGACGAGGAGGGCCGTCGGCTGGGCGGGCGCGCGCATGCGGCCCGCCAATTATGAACCACCGGGGCGGCGGGCGCTCGGGGGAACGCGGTCGGCCGCGGACGGTCACCCGCGGAGCAGGAGCCGGATGTTCTCCTGCTCCCAGCGGCGGGCCCGCTCGTGGTCGGGCCAGGCCCGCTCGCGCCGCCGGAACTCCTGGCCGTGGACCACGCGCCGGCCGTTCCGCTCCACCGCCGGGACCGCCTGGTGGAGCATCTCGTGGAAGACCACCGCGGCGACGTAGTACTCCGGCACCTCCGGGCGATCGAGGGCCGGGTGGATCCGGATGAGCTTCGCGTCGGCCACGTAGACGCCGGTCTTGATGCTCCGGTGGCGGCGGCCGCGGCGGAAGGCGCCCCAGCCGATGGTGGCCTCGATGCGCCCCTCGAAGTGCGCCGCGTTGAGCCGGTCGAAGATCTCCTGCAGGTCGTGGCAGCGGCCGCGCGGCTGCAGCCGCTCCAGCCGCGGCGCGCCGATGCGGGCCCGGTGGACCTTCACGTAGTCGTCGATGGCCACCCCGGCCTGGCGCCGGCGGGCGGCGGCGCCGCGCCCCGCGTCGGCGAAGGCGGCCAGCGCGCGCTGCACCTCCTCGGGGGCGTCGAGGAACATGTGGTGGATCCGGTACCGGACCGCCCCCGGCTCGCGCCGGAAGGAGACCATGGTGGAGCGGTTGTCGTGCACGGTGAGCCGCACCGGCTCGCGCAGCTCGGCGGCGATGACGTCGGCGAGGAGGCGCGCGCGGGCGACCCGCTCCTCGCGCCCCCAGGCGCGCGGGTCGAGCAGGCTCAGCTGGCGGTCGAGGGGCTTGCTGCTCAAGGCGGGCCCGATCCTACGGATGGGGCGCCCGGCCTTCAAGGGGGCGGGGGGCGCGCGGGCGAGCGAGCGCGGCTACGCCTGCTGCTCCTCCGCGAGCAGCCGCTCGATCCGCGGCGGCTCCACGCGGAGGTGGAGCGTCCTGTCCTGGCTGTAGGTGACCGCCCCGGGCGCGGAGCCCTTGGCCTTCCGCACGTACTTCGCCCGAGTGTAGGTGACCTCGACCGACGGCTCGCCGCGCGCGTCGCTGAACCAGGCGGCGAGGTGCGCGGCGTCGAGGAGCGTCTCCTGGTCCGGGCCCGCGCCCTTCTTCGGGAGGCGCACCACCACGTGCGCCCCCTTCTGCCCGCGGGCGTGGAGCCAGAGGTCGTTGCCCTTGGCGAAGCGCAGCGTGAGCCGGTCGTTGTCGGCGGCGCCGCGCCCGACGAGGAGCTCGAGCCCCGCGAGCGAGCGGAAGAGCCGGTACGGCGGCGCGGGCTCGTCGTCCTTGCGCCGGCGGGGCGCCTGCTGCGGGCGCGGACCGGCGGAGAGCTTGCGGGCCTCGCGCTCCAGCCGGGCGAGGTCGCCCTCGCGGGCGCCGTCCACCTCGGCGAGGAGGGCCGCCAGCGCCGCCACCCGCCCGCGCACCTCCGCCTCGCGCGCCGCCACCCGCGCGGCGCTCTCCACGATGCGCCGGTAGCGCCGGTAGTAGCGCTCCATGTTCTCGCGCGGCCCGAGCGCCGGGTCGAGCGCGAGGGTCACCTCGCGCGGCCCCTCCTCGGTGTACTCGGTGACCCGCGCCTCGCGGGCGCCGCGCCGCACGGCCTGGAAGTTCTGCTTGATGAGGTCGGCGGCCCGCCGGTCCACCTCGGCCGCCGGCACCCGCGCCGCCTCCTCGGCGAGCTTCTCGAGGGCCCGGCGCGAGCGGGCCAGGGCCGCCCGCAAGGGCTCGCGGAGCCGCCGGCGCGCCTCGGCGAGGAGCCGCTCGCGCTCCCGCTCGGCGTAGGCCGCCTCGATGGCCGCGGAGAGCGGGAAGGGCGCGCCGGCCACGGGCGTGAAGCGCGGCGGTCGCGCCGGAGCGCTTCCTCCCTGGCCCTCCGCCCCGTCGCGCGGCGCGGGCGGCAGGTACGGCTTCCCCGGGACGAGCTCGCGGCGCTGCGAGAGGTTCCGCCCCGCGCTCGCGAGGAGGGTGCCGTCGTCCCGGACCAGGAAGAGGTTGCCGTGGCGGCCGGTCAGCTCCGCCACGAGCGCGATGGGGCCGGCGGCGCGGAGGAAGCGGAGCGTCACCACCCGGTCGGCGCCGGCGGCCTCGATCGCGGCGAGCTGCGCGCCCTCCAGCTCGCGCCGCAGCACCGCCTGGAAGCCGTACGGCGCGGCCGGCGCGGGCGGGCGGCGCGAGACGGCGTGGAGCCGGGTGAGGTCGGGCTCGGCGGAGAGCAGGATCGTCGCCGCATCGCTGCGGGAGAAGAGCTCCAGCGTGATCGTCCGCTCGGCGTGGACCCGGGCCGCGTCCACGCGCGCGCCCGCCAGCGGGGCGAGCTCGTGGACCACGGCGGCGATCTCGGCGGCGTCGAGCGACATCCGGACCCCCAGAAACAACAACGGCCGCCCGGAGGCGGCCGTTCGCGCATCGGAGCGCGGACTGCGAAGCGACTAGCTGGCCTTCTTGGTAGCGACCTTCTTCGCGACCTTCTTGGCGGCCGGCTTCTTGGCGGCAACCTTCTTCGCCGGCTTCTTGGCGGCGGGCTTCTTCGCAGCGACCTTCTTCTTGGCAACGGCCATGTGTTCCCTCCTGAGGTCAAATCCAGTGGAATGGATAAGACAACGGCACGTTAGCGCGGCGCGATCTCGATCGTCAACTAAGCGAGAGCCTCGGAGGTCGAATTTTCTGGACTCCGCTTCGCGCGATCGATCGCCGGCGCGCCGCCTCACTCGAGCAGCGCGGCGCCGATGACGCCGGCGTCGTCGCCGAGGAAGGCGCGCTCGACGCTGAGCCCGCGCCGCGCCGAGGCCGACACCTGGCGCTCGAACTGCGCCAGCGTCAGCGCCGCCAGCTGCGGGCAGCCGAGCACCACGCCGCCGCCGAGGATGACCCGCGCCGGGTTGAGCAGCGTGACCACGTTGGCGATGGCGCCGCCGAGGAGCTCCGCGACCTCCTCCCAGAGGGCGCGCGCGTAGTCGTCGCCCTCGGCGAAGGCCTGGTCCACCACGGAGGCGGTGACGCGCCCGACGTCGCCGCCCACGAGCGCGCCGACCCGCGAGGCGGCGCCGCCCGCGAGCTCCTCGCGCACCCGGGCGGAGATGTTCATGCCGCTCGTGTAGGCCTCGAGGCACCCCTCCATGCCGCAGCCGCAGCGCCGCACCGCCGTGCCGGGGCGCGACGGCCGGACCTTCATGTGCCCGAGCTCGCCGGCCACGCCGTAGGCCCCCTCGTGCAGCTTCCCGCCGAGGATGAGCCCGGATCCGACCCCCGAGCCCACGAAGACCAGCGCCACGTCGGAGATCCCCCGGGCCGCGCCGAAGGCCTTCTCGCCCCAGGCGGCGGCCGAGAGGTCGTTCGCCACCCGCACCGGCGTGCCCAGCTTGCGCTCGAGGAGCTCCCCGAACCGCACGTCGCGCCAGCCGAGGTTCGGGGCGTTGAGCACCACCCCGGAGGAGCCGAGGCACTGGCCGGCGACGCCCACGCCGAGCCGCCCGAAGCTCGCCGCCGAGACCCCCTGCGCGTCGGCCGCCTCCTGGATGGCGTGCGCGACCGTGTCCACCACCGCCTCGGGCTCGCGGGTGCGCAGCGGCTCCTTGTGGGCGGCGAGGATCTCGCCCGAGTCGCGGTCCACCACCGCCGCCCGGGCGTTGGTGCCGCCCAGGTCCACGCCCAGCGCCAGCGACGCCATCCCCGCTCCTTCCGTCGGCCTACGCGCCGACCTCGCGCTTGAGCTCCTCGACCTTCGCCTCCACGAGCGCCTGGATCTCCTCGAGCCGAGCCCGCGAGGTCGCCTCGAACCGCAGCACCAGCAGGGGCTGCGTGTTGGAGGCGCGCACCAGCCCCCACCCGTCGGGGAAGGTGACGCGCACGCCGTCCACCGTGACCGTCTCGTACCGCTCGGAGAACCAGGCCTGCGCCCGCTTCACCACCTCGAACTTCTTCTCCTCCGGGCAGTCCACCCGGATCTCGGGCGAGAAGAAGGTCTTCGGCACGTCGGCGAGGAGCTGCGAGAGCGGCCGGTCGGCCCGCGACACGAGCTCGAGCAGCCGCCCCGAGGAGTAGATGCCGTCGTCGAAGCCGAACCAGCGGTGGCCGAAGAAGATGTGGCCGCTCATCTCGCCGGCGAGGAGCGCCCCCTCCTCCTTCATCTTGGCCTTGATGAGGCTGTGCCCGGCCCGCCACATGATGGGCCGCCCGCCCCTGCGGGCGATGTCGTCGTAGAGGTTCATGGAGCACTTCACCTCCCCGACGATGCCGGCCCCCGGCTCCTCCTCGAGCAGCGCCCGGGCGAAGAGGATCATGAGCTGGTCGCCCCAGAGCACGTTGCCCTGCTCGTCCACCGCCCCCACCCGGTCGGCGTCGCCGTCGTAGGCGATGCCGAGGTCGGCCTTCACCTCCAGGACCTTGGCCTTGAGGTGCGCCAGGTTGGCCTCGACGGTCGGATCGGGGTGGTGGTTGGGGAAGCGCCCGTCCATCTCGAGGAAGAGCGGCACCACCTCGAAGCCGAGCGCCTCGAAGAGCGGCACCGCCACCACGCCGCCGGTCCCGTTCCCGGCGTCCACCACCACCTTGAGCTTCTTCGGCCCGGGCTGGAGGTTCTCGCGGACGTAGGCGCGGTAGGGGGCGACGATGTCGTGCGACGTCACCCGGCCCCGCCCGCGGACGAAGCGCCCCGCCTCGATCCGCTGCCGCAGCGCCTGGATCTCGCCGCCGTGCAGCGTGCTCTTGCCGATCCCGACCTTGAGCCCGTTGTACTCCGGCGGGTTGTGGGAGCCGGTGATCATGCAGAGCCCCTGCACCGGCAGGGTGGCGGCCGCGAAGTAGGTGAGCGGCGTCGGGACCACGCCCAGGTCCACCACGTCGCAGCCGGTGGAGGTCAGGCCGGCCACCATCCGGTCGAAGAAGCGCGGGCCGGAGAGGCGGCAGTCCCGCCCCACGGCCACCGCGCGGGGCTCGTCGTCCGGCCGGCCGATGGCGAGCTGCGAGCCGAGCGCCTTGCCCACCAGCTCGACCGCCTCCTCGGTCAGGTCCCGGTCGACGATGCCGCGGATGTCGTACTCGCGAAAGATGGTGGGGGAGACCGCGTTGGACATGGGGTTCCGTGCCTCGTTCCGATTGAAGTTAGATCAGGTCCTCGCGGCCGCGGCGCTTCAGCTCGTCCACCGCCTGCCGGACGTCCTGGGCCCTGGCCCGCGGGCAGACCAGCACGGCGTCGCCCGCGTCCACCACCACGAGGTCGTCCACGCCGACCACCGCCACCGTCCGGCCGCCGCGCGCCACCACCACGTTCCCCCTGCCGAGCACCAGCGCGTCGCCCTCGGTCACGTTGCCGGCCCGGTCGGCCGGACGCACCTCCGGCAGGGCGGCGAAGCTGCCCACGTCGCTCCAGCCGAAGTCGGCGGGCACCACCGCGATCCGGTCGCTCCGCTCCATCACGCCGTAGTCGATGGAGGTGGCGGGGCACCTCGGGAAGAGGCGCGCCAGGGTCGCCTTCTCCTTGCGGGTGCCGAGGTCGCGGTCGATGCCGGCGAGGAGCGCCGAGAGCTCCGGCATGCGCCGGGCGATCTCGTCGAGGATGACGTCGGCCCGGAAGGCGAAGACGCCGCTGTTCCAGAGGTAGCCGCCCCCGGCGAGGTAGCGCTCCGCGGTGGCGAGGTCGGGCTTCTCGACGAAGCGCCTCACCGCGAACCCCTCGGCGCGCGCCCGGCCCTTCGCGGGCGGGAGCGGCGCGCCGACCTCGAGGTAGCCGTAGCCGGTCTCGGGGCGGGAGGGGCGGACGCCGATGGTGGCGATGCGCCCCCGCGCGGCGAGCCGCGCCGCCGCGGCGAAGGCGGCCCGGAGCTTCGCCGGCCGGGCCACGTGGTGGTCGGCGGGGAGCATGAGGAGCACGCCCTCCGGATCGCGGCGGCGCACGTGCAGCGCCGCGAGGCCGACGCAGGGGGCGGTGTTGCGCGCGCACGGCTCGACGAGCACGTTCCGGCGCGGCACCTGCGGCAGCATCCGGCGCGCCGCCTTCTCGTGCGCCGGGCCGAGGACCACGAGCGTGTCCTCCGGCCGCGCCAGCGGCGAGAGGCGGGCCACCGTCTCGGCGAGGAGCGGCCGCTCGCCGGCGAGGGCCAGGAACTGCTTGGGCCAGGCCTTGCGCGAGAGCGGCCAGAAGCGGGTGCCCGACCCGCCGGCCATCACCACGGGGAAGATCTTCAAGGTTCGCTCCAGACGGCGACGAGCTCGCGCAGGACGCGCGCGGTGGCGCCCCAGATCGTCTCGCCGCCGAAGTCGAGGTGGTGCACCTCGTGCCGGAGCCCGTAGGCCTCGCGCTCCTCGACGCGCCACGCCCCGGGTCGCGACAGCGCGGACAGTGGCACGTGCAGGATCGCCTCCACCTCTCCCGGACTGGGCCGGTACGGGTAGGGGTATGGCACACTTGCCACCCACGGCGTCAAGCGGAACGCCGAGACCAGCACCAGCACCTCGGAGAGCCGCCCGAGCACCTCGACCCGCGCGGGATCGAGCCCCACCTCCTCCTCGGCCTCGCGCAGCGCCGCCCGCAGCGTGCCCTCGTCGGCGGGCTCGACGCGCCCCCCGGGGAAGCTCACCTGTCCGGCGTGCCGCGACAGGGTGGCGGGGCGCTTGGTGAGGAGGACGTGCGGCTCGCCGTCCTTCAGGAAGAGCGGGACCAGCACCGCGGCCTCGGCGAGCGCGCCGCCGGGGATGAGCTCCGGGGAGATCCCCTCCAGCGAGAGCGGGCGCGGCTCCCGGTGGGACAGGAGCTCGGCGAGCCGCTCGAAGCTCATCGCGCCTCGCTCGACGGGGCCGGCACCGGCGGCCGCTCCTCCGCGCCGGACGGGAGCACGCCCTTCCAGATGAGCAGCGCGATGAGGAGCCCGGCCGCGATCCGCCAGGCCACGAAGAGGAAGGTGGAGCGGGTGCGCAGGTACCGGAGCAGCCAGCCGATGACGAGGTAGCCGAAGACCGCCGAGACGACCGTGCCGAGCAGGGTCGCGCTGCGCCACTCCGGGTGGGCGGAGAGGACGGGCAGCTCCTTCTTCAGCTTGTAGAGGCCGGCGCCCAGGATGATGGGGACCGAGAGCAGGAAGCTGAAGCGCGCCGCGTCCTCGCGCTTCAGGCCGAGGAGCATGCCGGTGGTGATGGTGCAGCCGGAGCGGGAGCTGCCGGGGACGAGCGCCACCGCCTGGCCGCAGCCGATGAGGAGCGCGTCGAGCACGCCCACGTCGCCGACCGTCCGGACGTGGCGCGCCTTCAGCTCGGCGCCGAGGAGCACCAGCCCGAGCACCACCAGCGAGCCGGCGATGACGCCGTTGCCGAGCGCCTCGATCCGCTTCTCGAAGAGCTTGCCGAGCACCGCCGCCGGGATGGTGCCGAGCACGATGAGCCACGCGAGGCGCGACTCCGGGGTCTCGAAGGGCGCGCCGTGCGCGAGCGAGCGCAGGCCGGCCGCGGTGAGCCCGTACAGCTCCGCGCGGAAGTAGCCGATCACCGCGAGGGTGGTGCCCATCTGGATGATGGTGGTGAAGGCGCGGAAGCCGGGGTCCCCCAGGCTCTGGCCGAAGAGCTCGCCGAAGACGAGGAGGTGCGCGGTCGAGCTGACCGGGAGGAACTCGGTGGCGGCCTGGACGAGCCCCAGGAACGCCGCGGTGAGGAGGGACATGGGGCCGGGAGAATAAGCGCCGCGCACAGGGGCGGCGCGAAAAAATGGCGGGGGCCGGACGCATGGCCCGGCCCCCGCGAGAGCTGCCCGAAGGAGCTACGCGCCGACGACCTGGAGCGCGCCGAGGCCGGCGGCCTCGCGCAGCTCGGCCTTCTTGTCGGCCCGCTCCCAGGTGAACTCCTTCTCGGAGCGCCCGAAGTGGCCGTACGCGGCGGTCTTCTCGTAGATGGGCCGCAGCAGGTCGAGGTCGCGGGTGATCTCGGCCGGCTTGAGCCCGAAGACGGCGCGGATGGCGCGGGCGATCTTCTTCTCGTCCACGAGCCCGGTGCCGAAGGTCTCCACCATCACCGAGACCGGCTCGGCGACGCCGATGGCGTAGGCCACCTGCACCTCGCAGCGGCTGGCGAGCCCGGCGGCGACCACGTTCTTGGCGATGTAGCGCCCCATGTACGCCGCGGAGCGGTCCACCTTGGAGGGGTCCTTGCCGCTGAAGGCGCCGCCGCCGTGGCGGCCCATGCCGCCGTAGGTGTCCACGATGATCTTGCGGCCGGTGAGGCCGGTGTCGCCCATGGGGCCGCCGACCACGAACCGGCCGGTCGGGTTGATGAAGACCTTGGTCTTCGCGTCCATGAGCTTCTTCGGGAGGGCCTTCTTGATGACCTCCTCGAGGACCGCCTCGTGCAGCGCCTTCGGCGAGATCTCGGCCGAGTGCTGCGTGGAGACCACCACCGTGTCGATGCGGGCCACCTTGCCGCCGGCGTACTGCACCGTCACCTGGCTCTTGCCGTCGGGCCGGAGGAAGTCGCGGCCGGCCTTGCGGACCTTGGCGAGCTGGCGGGTCACCGCGTGCGCGTAGTGGATCGGCGCCGGCATCAGCTCCGGCGTCTCGTCGCAGGCGTAGCCGAACATCATCCCCTGGTCGCCGGCGCCCTGCTCCTTCTTGCCCTTCTTGCCGGTGTCCACGCCCATGGCGATGTCGGGGCTCTGCTCGTCCACCGCCACCAGCACCGCGCAGGTGCCGGCGTCGAAGCCCATGGCCGCGTCGGTGTAGCCGATCTTCTTCACCACCCGCCGGGCGATCTTGGGGAAGTCGAGCCGGGCCTTGGTGGTGATCTCGCCGGCGATCATGACGTAGCCGGTCTTGAGCAGGGTCTCGCAGGCCACCCGCCCCGTCGGATCCTCCGCCAGCACCGCGTCGAGGACGGCGTCGGAGATCTGGTCGGCCATCTTGTCCGGATGGCCCTCGGTGACGGACTCGGAGGTGAAGAGGTAGTCGGTGTGGGGCATGAGGGATCCCTGGGAAAAGGGTGGCAAAGGTAGACGGCCCCGGAGAGGTCTGTCAAGGTAGCGACCCGTCCGTCATAACGGAAATGTCCGCTTGCCGCAGCAGCCGCGCAAGCGCGCGGGATTGGGCTCGCGGGCGGGCGGCCGGTCGCCCGGCCGGATGCTCCCCCCGCGCCCCTACCCGCCCGCCGGCCCGATGGCGGCGTCGCCCTCGAGCAGCCCGTGGAAGCGGCGCGCCATCTCGAGCTTCACCACGTCCTCGATCTCGCCGGCGGTGGTGAGCTCGAGGATCTGGGCCACGAGCGCCTGCCCGTCGCCCGCGCTGGCGGCGCGCACCACCCGCTTCACGAGCGGGATGGCCGGGCCGTTCATCGAGAGCTCGTGGATGCCGAGCCCCAGGAGCACGAGGACGTAGAGCGGGTCGCCGGCCATCTCGCCGCACATCGAGACCGGGATCCCGGCCGCGCGCGCCGCGTCGCAGACGAAGCGGAGCGTGCGGAGCACCGACAGGTGGAGCGGCCGGTACAGGTAGGCCACGTCCTTGTTCTGCCGGTCGATGGCCATCGTGTACTGGATGAGGTCGTTGGTCCCGATGGAGAAGAAGTCGCACTCGCGGGCGAGCCGGTCGGCCACCTGCGCCGCGGCGGGGACCTCGATCATGATCCCCATGGGCGGGAGCCGGGTCTCGATCCCCTCGCGGCGCAGCTCGTCGCGCAGCTCGGCGACGAGCCGCTTGGCGGCGCGCACCTCGGCGGCGCCGCTCACCATCGGGAACATGATCTTGAGGTGGCCGTGGACGCTGGCGCGCAGGAGCCCGCGCAGCTGCGGCTTGAAGATGTCGAGGTGGCGCAGGCAGTAGCGCAGGCCCCGCAGCCCCATGGCCGGGTTCTCCGCCTCGACGCGCGTGCCCACCGGCAGCTTGTCGCCGCCGAGGTCGAAGGTGCGGATGGTGACCGGCCGCGGCGCCATCGCCTCGAGCACGCGCCGGTAGGTCTGGTAGTGCTCCTCCTCGTCGGGCAGGTCCTGGCGCGCCAGGAAGAGGAACTCGGTGCGGTAGAGCCCCACCCCCTCGCCGCCGTGGGCGAGCAGGTTCGGGATCTCCTCGGCGAACTCGATGTTGCCGACGAGCTGCAGCCGGACCCCGTCGTGGGTCTCCGCCGGCAGGTCGCGGGTGGCGAGCAGCTCCTTCTCCCGCTCCGCCAGGCGCTGCCGCGCCTCCTCGTAGTCGGCCCGCTCGGCGGCGCTCGGGTGGAGCAGCACCATGCCGCGGGAGCCGTCCACCACCACCCAGTCGCCGCGCGCCACGATCGAGGCGAGCCGGCCGGTGCCGACCACCGCCGGCACCTCCAGCGCCCGGGCCACGATGGCGGTGTGGCTGGTGGCCGTGCCGGCGTCGGTGACGAAGGCCCCCACCTTGCGCTCGTGCAGGAGCAGCGCGGTGTCGGCCGGGGAGAGGTCGTGCGAGATGACGATGGCGCCGTCGGGCGGGGGCTCCTCCACCTCGGTGCCCTCGCCCATGAGGTTCTTCACGATGCGCTCGCCGACGTAGTCGATGTCGGCGCGCCGCTCCTTGAAGTACTCGTCGGCGAGCTCGCTGAAGGAGGCCTTGATCTTGCGGATGGCCCGGCGGACCGCCCACTCGGCGTTCACGCGATCCGACTGGATGAGCCGCTGGGCCTCGGCCACCAGCATCTCGTCCTTCAGCATCAGCCGGTGCATGTCGATGATGGCGAGGTGCTCCGAGCCCTCGAGCCTGGCCACCTTCTCGCGCACCTCGGCGAGCTGCGCGTCGGCGGCCTCGATGGCCGCCTTGAAGCGGGCCACCTCCGCCGGCACCTGCTCGGGCTCGAGCCGGGCCCGGGGGGTCTTGAGCTTGCGCCGATCGATCGGCCAGGCCTTCCCCACGGCGATCCCGGGGGAGGCGGCGAGGCCGATGAAGGTGGTCCCGACGGGCACTACTTCTCTCCGAAGCCGGCCTCGATGACGGTCGCGAGCGCCATCATGGCGCTCTCGGCGTCGTCCCCCTCGCAGGAGACGGTGATCTCCGTCCCCTTGGCGGCGGCGAGGGTGAGCACCCCCATGATGCTCTTTCCGTTGACGCTGAGTCCATCCTTCTCGACGTGGATCTCGCTCTTGTAGCGGTTGGCGGCCTGGACGAGCTGGGCCGCGGCCCGGGCGTGGAGGCCGAGCACGTTGATGATGAGGAAGGTGCGTTCTTGCCTGGGCATCCGACTATGAGCTCCCGTGCCAGCGGGCGGCCACGAGGGCCGCGCCGATCCCGGCGACGACGATGGCGTAGGCGGCCGGCAACAGGCGCGCGCCGCCCACGAGTGCGAGGTAGCCGAAGGCGGCCGCCGCCAGCGCGACCGCCCCGGAGAGGAACCCGGCCTGCACGGCGCCGCGCCAGAGGAGCAGCGCCGCGGTGAGGCCGCAGAGGAAGGCCCCGCCGAGCCGGAGCCGCTCGGCCAGCGTGGGCAGGGAGAGGCGCGCCACCTCGGCGACGATGCCGTCGCCCTTCCGGTAGCCGGCGCGGAACAGCCCGAACCGCAGCGCGAGGTGGACCACGTTGTAGAGCGCGAGCGCGAACACCACCGCCGGCCAGCCCACCGCGAGCGCCCCGAGCGCCGCCAGCGCGCCGAAGAAGGGCCGGAGCGCAGTCCAGAAGAAGCCGTCGCCGATGGCGGCCAGCGGCCCCTGCAGCGTGGACTTGTAGAGCGTGGGCCCGCCCGGCGGCTCGGCGCCGGCCGCCACCCGCTCCTCGTGGTGGATCGCCCCGCCGAGGATGGCCGCGGCGGTGTACGGGTGGCAGTTGAAGAAGCCGAGGTGGCGCCCCACCGCCTCGCGCCGCCGCTCCGGCTCGGGGTAGAGGGCCGCGAGCGCCGGGGCGATGGCGTAGGCGAAGCCGAGGTTCTGCATGCCGCGCCGGTTCCAGGCGGCCTGCAGGAACAGGCTCCGCCAGAACACCCGCAGGAGGGTGCGCCGGGGCACGCGCGCGCTCACGCCCGCGCCCCCCGCCACATCACCGTGAGCACGGCGGCGGCGCCGGCGGCGAGCGCGGCGTAGTAGACGACCCGGGCCCGGGGCGCGCGCATGGCCTTCGCGCCCGAGGCGCAGGCGAGGCCGCAGAAGGCGAACCACCCGGCCGCCACCGGCAGCCGCGAGAGCGGCCCGAGCAGGAGCCAGGGCACGAGCGCCTCGGCCGCCGCCGCGCCGAGCGGGGCGAGCACCGCCGAGATGAGGAAGGGCGCGCCCAGGCCGAGCAGGTTGACGTTCACCGCGGCGGCGGCGTCGCCGCGCAGGAGCGCCGCCTCGGCCCGCGCCGCCAGCCGCTCGTTCGCGACCTCGGTGAATCGTTCAGCCCGCCGGCCGAGGACGGCGAGCGGCGCCCCCACGAGCAGCGCGAGCACCGCCACGTCGGGCGTCACGCCGCCGAGGGCGCGGCCGGCCAGCACGGCGCCGCCGGCCACCGCCGCGGTCCCGAGCGCCTCGTGCACCGGCAGCGCCGCCCCCAGGTTCACCGCCCCGAGCCAGAAGAGCTCGAGCGGCGCCCCCACCAGCACGCCGCCGCGCACGTCGCCGAGGGCGAGCCCGGTGAGGGTGGCGAGCGCGATGGGGCGCGCCAGCATGGCCTGGAGGAAGCCCTTGCGCTCGATGGCGGCCAGCCCGGCGAGGATGGCGAGGAGGAGGTAGCTCACGCGTCCCCTGGAGTCTAACCGCGCCCGGAGGCGTTGTACCGCGCCTCCAGCTCGCCGGGCCCGGCCGGGGGGTCGGAGGGGACGGCCCGCGCCTCGACCTCGAAGCCGGCGCGGGCGGCGTCGAGCACCGACGCGAGCTCCGCCCCCGAGAGGAAGACCGACGGCGTCACCGGCCGCCGGCCCGGCGCGTAGTGGACGTTGCCCAGGTTGACGCGCGGCGCCAGCGCCGGCGTGAGCCCGGCCCGGCGAGCCTGGTCGAGCGCCGCCACCTCGCGGAGGAGCACCAGCACCGGGTCGGGGCGCGCCGCGAGCGCGGCCCAGTCCACCGCGGCCACCGGCGAGATGGTGGCCGGCAGGTCGGGAGGGAGCGCGAGGGTCATGGCGGCCTGGGCGAGGGGGCTCCCCGCGGCCTCGTCGTCGGCGACCACCACCGCGCGCGCGCCGAGCCGCGGGGCCCAGGTCTCGAGGATCTGCCCGTGCAGCAGCCGGTTGTCGATGCGGACGAGCGGGATCACGCCTTGCGCTCGCCCCGGCTCCGCGTGCGCAGGAGCTCGCTCGCGAGGGTGATGTTCTTCTGCCCGTACGCGGTGAGCAGCTGCGCCGTCGCCGGGAGCGTCAGCTTCTCGGTGCGGCAGGTGGAGAGCTTGAGCAGCATCGGCAGGTTCACGCCGGTGAGGACCTCGATGCCCTCGTCGAGGAAGGTGAGGGCGAGGTTCGCGGGCGAGCCGCCGAACATGTCGGTGAGGACCAGCACGCCATCGCCGCCGTTCACCGCCTGGATCGCGCCCGAGAGCTGCTCGCGCGCCACGGCCATGTCGGTGCCGGAGCCGATCGACACGGTGCGGCACGCCTCGAGCTTGCCGACGATGCCCTCGGCGGTGCGGACGAGCTCGTCCGCCAGTCCCCCGTGCGTCGCGACGACCAGACCGACCATGGCGCGAACATAGCCCCTTCGCCGGCGGCGGGCAGCCCTAATCCTTCTCCACGTCGCGGTGCCAGACGCGCACCTCGTTGCCGCCCTGCTCGAGCCGCCGCGCCAGCTCCTCGGAGATGGCCACCGAGCGGTGGCGCCCGCCGGTGCAGCCCACCGCGAGGGTGAGGTAGCTCTTCCCCTCGGCGCGGAAGCGGGGCAGCAGGAAGGCGCAGAGATCGGCCGTCTTGTCGAGGAAGGCGCGCGCGTCCGGCTGCGACAGGACGAAGTCGGAGACCCGGCGGTCGGTGCCCGGCAGGTGCTTCAGCTCGGGCACGAAGTAGGGGTTGGGCAGGAACCGGACGTCGAGCACCAGGTCGGCGTGGGTGGGGAGGCCGTAGCGGAAGCCGAACGACACCACCGTCGCGCCCATGCCCGAGGCGGCCCCCTCCACGAAGCGGTGGTGGATGAGCTGCTTCAGCTGGTGGACGTTGAGCTGCGAGGTGTCCACCACCTCGCCCGCCAGGGCCTTGAGCGAGGCGAGGGTGGTCCGCTCGGCCGCCACCGCCTCCGGCACCGTGCGGCTCTCGCCGGCGAGCGGGTGGCGGCGGCGGGTCTCGGAGAAGCGGCGAAAGAGGGCCTCGTCGCCGGCGTCGAGGTAGATGACGTCCACCCGGGCGCCGGTGCGGCGCACCTCCTCGATGACGCGCGGCGCGTCGGGCAGGAAGCGCCCCTCGCGCGCGTCCACCACGAGGGCGATGCGCGAGACCTCGCCGGCCGTGTGCGCCGAGAGCTCGAGCAGCTTCTCGAGGAAGACGATGGGCAGGTTGTCGATGCAGTAGAAGCCGGCGTCCTCGAGCGCCCGCAGGGCGGTGCTCTTCCCCGACCCGGCCACGCCGGTGAGGATCACCACGTGGGCGGCGTGGTGGGGCAGGCGGGAGGCGCTCATTCGACGTCCATCCCGCCGGCGCTGCCGCCCGGGGCGAGGGCGATGGCGCGGTTGAGCCGCTCCTGGAACTCCTTCGCCGAGTGGTGGCCCTGGAGCTTGAGCAGGTGGTTGCGGGCGGCCACCTCGACGATGGTGGTCATGTTGCGGCCCGGCCGGACCGGGACCATGAGCAGCGGGACCTCGACGTCGAGGATGCGGAACTTCTTCTCCTCGAGGCCGAGCCGGTCGTACTCGACCGACGGGTCCCACTCCACGAGCTCGAGCACGATCTCGATCTTCTTCCGCTCGCGGATGGAGGCGACGCCGAAGAGGTCCTTGATGTTGATGATGCCGAGGCCGCGGATCTCCATGTGGTGCTTGATGATCTCGCTGCCGGAGCCGTAGACCGAGTCGGGCGTGCGCCGCTTCACGTCCACGATGTCGTCGGCCACGAGCCGGTGGCCGCGCATGATGAGGTCGAGCGCGATCTCGCTCTTGCCGATGCCGCTCTTGCCGAGGAGCAGGATGCCGACGCCGAAGACGTCGAGCAGCACGCCGTGCATGGAGGTGGAGGCGGTGAGGATCTCCTCGAGGCAGTTCTGGACGCTCTCGATGAAGGTGCTGGAGAGGTGGGTGGTCCGGAGCAGCGGGACGCCCGCCTCCTCGGCGGCCGCCACCAGCTCGGGCGTGGGCTCGAGCCCCTTCGTGACCACCAGGCAGGCGATCCCCTGCGCGAAGAAGGCCCGCAGCACCTCCACCGCGCGCTCGCGCGGCATGGTCCGCAGGTAGCTCACCTCGGTGTTGCCGAACACCTGGAGCCGCTCCTGGTGCAGGTACTCCATGAAGCCCGCGAGCACGAGGCCCGGCTTCTGGATGCGCGAGGAGCTGATGCGGCGCGACAGCCCCTGCCGCCCGGCGATGAGCGAGAGGCGGAGGTCGAACTTCTTGTCGTCGAGCAGTGCGCCGACCCGGATGGCGTCCATCGGGGCGGAGTCTAACCTTGCGGTGAGCGGGCGTCGACCAAACGGGTCCCGGCCGGGTCCGCGCGCATTCGTTGACCGCCCCACCCCCGATCACTAGATTGCGCCGCCGATGCGCCTCGAGATCCTCCACCACGCCAACTGCTTCGACGGATGCGCCTCGGCGGCCCTGTTCGGCCGCTGGTTCACGGAGCGCGAAAACGACAGGCTCGAGGGGGTGACCTACCGGCCGGTGCAGCACGGCCACGGCGAGGTCTTCCCCGTCGACGCCTTCCGCGCCGACGTGAACGCGGTGGTGGACTTCCGCTTCTCGCCCTCGCCCCGCCTCGACTGGTGGTTCGACCACCACGCGAGCGGCTTCCCAACCCCCGCCGACCGCGCCGCGTTCGAGGCCGACCGGAGCGGGCAGAAGTTCTGGGACCCGAAGGCCCCCTCCTGCACCGGCTTCATCGCCCGCACCCTCTCCGGCCGCTTCGGCTGGCGGGCGCCGGAGCTCGACGAGCTGGTGCGCTGGGCCGACGTGATCGACGCCGCGCGCTTCCCCTCGGCCGCGATGGCGGTCCGCCTCGAGGAGCCGGCGCTCCGGGTCATGACGCTGCTCGAAGCGAGCAAGGACCCGGCCCTGCAGCCCCGGATCATCGAGGCGATGCAGCGGCAGCCGCTCGCCGCGATCGTCGCGGAGCCCTGGGTGGCCGGCCCGCTCGCCCCGATCCTCGAGCGTCACGTCCGCTCCATCGACACGGTGCGCCGTCAGGCCCGGATGGAGCGGGGGGTGGTGTTCGCCGACCTGTCCGAAACGGGGCTGGAGGCGGCCAACAAGTTCATCGCCTACGATCTCTTCCCGGAAGCCCGTTACACTGTGGTGGTGTCGCGCGATCCCAAGCGGACGAAGGTCTCGGTGGGCTCGAACCCCTGGTCCCAGGTGCCGAGGACGCACGACATCTCGAAGATCTGCGAGCGGTACGGCGGCGGCGGGCACCCGGTGGTCGGCGCGGTCTCGCTGCCGCCCGACCGGCTCGACGAGGCCCGCCGCGTCGCCGCGGAGATCACCCGTGAGCTGCAGGACGGCTCGGAGCCGCGCCCATGACCCCAGGCCAGTACATCCTCGTGGTGGACGACGACGACGACTTCCGTGAGGCGCTCGGCGAGGTCCTGAGCGTGGCCGGGTACCCGGTGCAGCAGGCCGAGAACGGCGAGGTCGCGCTCAAGCGGGTCAAGGAGGAGGCGCCGGGCATGGTGCTCCTCGACCTCAAGATGCCGGTGCTCGACGGCTGGGGCGTGATGGAGCGGATGCGCGGCGACGCCCGCAGCGCGGCGGTGCCCATCCTCATCCTCTCGGCCTACGGGTTCGAGTGGGAGGCGGAGCTGCTCGGCGCGCAGGGCTACATCCCGAAGAGCGTCGGGATGGACGAGATCCTGGAGCGGGTGCGCAAGGCGGCGGGGCCGCCGCCGATGCGCCACTGAGCTGCACCTCACCCAGAGTACCCCCGCTGCACTCCCTCCCCGCTCGGGCGGGGAGGGTTGGGGAGGGGCGGCCAGCGGTGCCTCGCGTCTCACCCCCTCCCTGTCCCTCCCCCGCTCCGCGAGAGAGGGGAAGACCCCGCGGCTACGTCTCGGCGTAGCGCTTGGCGGCCGCCAGGTCGCGCCGGAGCTCCTCCGCGTTCCGGCGCGGTCCGTAGCCGGGGGTGTCCCGCTGGATGCGCCACCCTTCCCGCAAGGGCCCGGCGTCCACCACGTCGAACCCGAACTGATCGATGAGCCGGCCCACCACGGCCTTGGCCGCGTCGTCGTCGCCGGCGATCACCAGCGCCCGGCGGTTCGGGGTGCCCTTCGGCTGGCCGTGGGTGGTGAGCTCCGCCGCGTAGATGTGGTTGAAGGCCTTCACCACCTTCGACCGGGGGAGGTGGGCCTGGAGCAGCTCGGAGGTGGTGGTGGTCTCCTCGTCGAGCTCCCGGAGGTGGCCGTCGCGCTCGGGGTAGTAGTTGTCGGTGTCGATCACCACCTTGCCGGCCAGCGGCTCGACCGGCACCGCCCGGTAGGCCTTGAGGGGAACGGTGACCACCACGAGGTCGCCGGCCTGGGCCGCCTCCTCGGGCGTGGCGGCGCGGGCCCGCGGACCGAGCTCCTTCACCAGGGGGGCGAGCGTCTGGGGACCGCGCGAGTTGCTCAGCACCACGTCGTAGCCGTTCGCCACCGCCAGCCGCGCGAGCTGGCTGCCGATGTGTCCTGCCCCGATGAGGCCGATGGTCTTCATGGCGCGATGGGTACCCACCGGCCGGCCGCGGCGCAACCACCGCCGGGGCTCCTTTCGATCAGTGCACCGAGGGCGCCTCCTCGGCGAACGCGGGCGCGGCGTCGGCCGAGAGGTCCACCACCCGGAACTTCCGGTCGAGCGCGCTCTTCAGCACCGGGACGGCCACGTTGTAGACCGGCACGCCCTTGGGGGTCCGCGCCTCGAGCCGGCCGTGGTGGGCGTGGCCGTGGAACACCGCCTGCGCGCCGAAGGCGTCCACGGGCGCCACGAGCCGGCTCGTGCCGAGGAACGGGTAGAGGCCGGAGGCCTCGCCCTCGCAGGTGGCCGCCACCGGCGCGTAGTGGAGGATGACCACCCGCAGCGGCGTGTCGAGCTGCGCCAGCGCCGCCTCGAGCTTCAGCGACTCCGAGACCCCCTCCTGCACGAAGGCCTTCACCGCCGGCTCCCCGAAGGCCTGCAGCGTCGAGCCCTCGAAGCCGCCGCCGAACCCCTTCACGCCCGCCACCCCGAGCCGCCGGTCGAGGATCGCGTGGTCGCCGTCGAGGAGCTGAACGCCCGCGTCGTGGAGGATGGCGCAGAGCTCCTTCACCTTGCCGGCGTCGAAGTCGTGGTTGCCGAGCACCGCGGCGCAGGGCACCCGCAGGCCGGAGAGCGCCTCGGCGAGCGTCTGCGCCTCCTCGGGCAGGCCGCGGTCGGTGAGGTCGCCGCAGAGGACGAGCCCCTCCGCCTCGCCGTTCACCGCCCGGACGAAGTCGCGGAACCGGCCGTGCTGGTCCTCGCGGCAGTGCAGGTCAGCGGCCGCCGCCAGCCGGAAGCTCTGCGGTCTCGCCATGCCGTCCCTCGCCCTCTGCCCGCCTGAGCCGCTCCTCGAAGCGGCGGCCGTCCTCGTACCCGAGCTGCTCGAGCGCGTGCTGGTACTGCACGCGGCTGAGGAGGTTGCCGCGGCAGACCGGCCGGTCCCAGTCGCCGGCGCGGTGCTCGTCGAGCGTGCGCCGGCACAGCTCGGTCACGACCCACCCCGGCACCTTCGAGCGGTCGCTCGGGTAGGCGTACATGAAGCTCGTGACGTGCGCGAAGAGCACCTGCCAGTGCCGGTCGAAGCGGGCCAGGAGCCGGCGCCAGTCGAGCTCGTCCCCCACGGCGCGCAGGAGGTTGGCGACGTCGGCGCCGTCGAAGCGCTCGCGCTCGCAGACGAAGGCCTTCGACCAGATGATCTCCTCGGGCGGCGCGAGGAGCACCGGCACGCCCATCACCACCCCCTCGCGCGCGTGGGTGAACCAGAGGTCGTCCACCTCGGCCACGCCGTTCCCGGAGGAGAAGATGAGGTCCACGAAGTAGTCGCCGGCCCAGGCCTTGCCGATCCAGCCCGGGTCGGTGAGCTCGGTGCGGAACCCGGCGCGCTCCAGCACCTCGAACGCCTGCTCGAGCGCCCCGCGGTCGAGGAAGACGTCGAGGTCCTTGGTGTCGCGGAACTGGCCGGTGTACTCGAAGAACGCGTAGGCCCCCGCCACCACGAACGGCACGCCGGCGTCGCGGAGCGCGCGCAGGGCGAGCGCCCGGGCGTCCAGCTCTTCCCGGCTCCGGCCGTTGGTGGCGAGCTCCTCGCCGGCTCGGTCGGTGGGGACCATGAGAGCAACCTAGGGACGCCGCGGCCCCGAGGGGAGCGCCGCGAGGCGCCCGGCAGCCGGGCGGATCAGCGCCCGCGACGCGTCGAGGCGGGCACCACCGCGCCGTCGCCGTACTTGTCGGCCAGCCGATCGAGGGCCGCGTTGAGCCGGCTGCGCTTCTCCTGGCCGGGCGGGGCGGCGGGCGCGAAGAGCCCGAGCTGCTGGCGCGCGCCGTCCTCGGCCTCGAACCCGCTCACCGAGATGCCGGTGAGCCGCACCCGGCGCGAGAGGTCCACGCGGGCGAGCTGGGCCGCCGCCGCCTCGTAGATGGCGTGGCCGTCGTCCTGCGGCGCGGGGAGCGTCACCCGGCGGGTCACGAGCGAGAAGTCGGCGTGCTTCACCTTGAGCGTCACCACCCGTCCCGCGAGCCCGGCCGCCCGGAGCCGCCGCGCCACCCGCTCCGCCTGGCCGCGCAGCCAGGGCAGCAGCGCCTCGTCGCCGAGGAGGTCCTCCTCGAAGGTCTCCTCCGCCCCCACGCTCTTCGCCGCCTCGTCGGGCACCACCTCCCGCGGATCCTCGCCGCGCGCCAGCGCCACCAGCCAGGCGGCGCTCGACGCGCCGACCGCCGGCTCGATCCGCGCCGCCCCGGCGCGCGCCAGGTCGCCGATGGTGGCGATCCGCAGGCGCGTGAGCGCCGCCTCGGTCACCTGGCCCACGCCCCAGAGCCGCCCCACCGGCAGCGGCGCCAGGAAGGCCGCGGTCCCGCCGGGCGGCACCACCGTGAGCCCGTCGGGCTTGCCGAGGTCGCTCGCGATCTTGGCGGCGAACTTCACGTCGGCCACCCCGGCCGACACCGTGAGGCCGGTCTCCGCCTTCACCTCGCGCCGGAGCCGCCGCGCGATCTCCTCGGCCTCGCCGAAGAGGGCCCGGCTCGCGGTGACGTCGAGGAAGGCCTCGTCGAGCGAGAGCGGCTCGACGAGCGGGGTGACGCGCCGGTAGACGCCGAAGACCTGGTCCGAGAGCGCGCCGTACCGGTCGAAGCGCGGCGGCAGGAAGACGCCCGCGGGGCAGAGCTGGCGCGCCCGGACGGTGGGCATGGCCGAGCGGACGCCGAAGCGCCGGGCCTCGTAGCTGGCCGCGCAGACCACCCCCCGGTTCGAGGCGCCGGCGACGATGACCGGGCGGCCGCGCAGGGCCGGGTCGTCGAGCTGCTCCACCGACGCGTAGAAGGCGTCGAGGTCGAGGTGCAGGATGGCCCGGGCGCGCTCCACGGCCCCTGTCTACCAGACCGGGGCGACGGCCGCCGGAGACCGATTCCCCGGGCGGGGCCTTGACGCGGGGCGGCAAGGGCCCACCCCGCCCCACACCGCCTTCCCTACCCCGTGCGGTCTTGATATTTACGCAACGTGCCCTCCCCCTCGAGCGCCGCCCCGACCCGTCCCCCCGGCAGCATCGCCGACCGGCTCTGGAACGCCGCCCGCGGCGAGTTCGCGCTCCGCGGCTACCACGGGGCGCGCGTGCAGGGGATCGCGCGGCGCGCCGGCTGCAACGTCGCCCTGCTGTACCGGCACTGGGCGTCCAAGAAGGGGCTCTACCTCGAGGTGCTCCGCGAGATCTGCCTCGCGACGAACCGCCTGCTCGACCAGGCGGCGGAGCGCCGGGAGGGGGCGGTGGGCATGGTCCGCGCCTACCTCGAGGCGATGAGCGCCGACGGCGAGGGGGCGCAGATCCTCATCCGCGAGTACCTCGACGGCGGCCCCTTCCTGCTGCAGCTCATCGTGGACGACCCGGCGCTCGGGAACACGCTGGCGCGCTACTCGGCGGCCCTCACCGTCGGGCCCGAGGACCAGCGGCTCCGCGCCGAGCTCAACCCGCGCCTGGCGCTCATCACCATCTTCGGGCTCTCCTCGCTCGTGTCGGCGTCGGAGACCTCGGCGCAGCCGTTCCTCGAGGCGCCCACGCCCATCGAGCGGCGCAAGGAGCACCTCACCGACATCCTGCTGCACGGGATGCTCGCCCCCCGCGCCCGCTAGGCGGGCCGGCGCGCGGCGGCGAGGCGGAACTCCGCTTCCCGCCGCGGCCGCGCGGCGCTAAGGTCGCCCGCCATGCAGACCACGGACGTCGTCGTCGTCGGCGCGGGCGTGCAGGGGTGCGCCGCGGCGCTCCGGCTCGCGCAGGCGGGCCTCAAGGTCACGGTCCTCGAGCGCAGCATCCCCGGCGCCGAGGCCTCCAGCGCCGCCGGCGGGATCCTCTCGCCGGGCGTCGAGGCGCAGGAGCCCTCCCCGTTCTACGACCTCTGCGCCGCCTCGCTGGCGCGCTACCCCGCGTTCGCCGCGGAGGTGGAGCGGCTCTCCGGGATGTCGGTCGGCTACCGCGGCGGCGGCACGCTCGAGGTCGCGCTCGACGACGCCCACGCCCGCGTGCTCGCGGCGCGCGCCCCGGCGCTGGCCCGCATCGGCGCGCGCGTCGAGGTGATCGACGGCGACGAGGTGCGGCGGCTCGAGCCGGGCGTGTCGGCCGAGACCCGCGGCGCCCTCTGGTTCGTGGACGAGGCGTCGCTCGACCCGCGGCTCCTCGCGAAGGCCCTCTCGGTGGCCGCCGCCCGCGCCGGCGCGCGCTTCGTGACCGGCATCGTGCGGCGCATCGCCCTGGAGGGCGGGCGCGCCGCGGGCGTGGACCACGAGACCGGCCGCATCTCCGCGGGCGCGGTGGTGCTCGCCGCCGGCGCCTGGTCGATGCTGGTGGAGGGGAACGGGCTCCCGCCGAACGCGGTCCACCCGGTGCGCGGGCAGATGATGCTCCTCGACACCCGGCCCCCGCTCCTCTCGCGCGTCTGCTTCAGCGACAAGGGCTACCTCGTGCCCCGCGCCGACGGCCGCGTGCTCTGCGGCTCCACCATGGAGGACGCCGGGTTCGAGAAGGCGGTCACGGCGGGCGGCATGCGCCACATCCTCGAGATGGCCGTGGAGCTCGCGCCGGACCTCGCCCGCGCCCCCTTCCTCGAGTGCTGGAGCAACTTCCGGCCGGCCTCGCCGGACGGCTCGCCCATCCTCGGCGCCGGCGCGGTGCCCGGCCTCTTCTACGCGGCCGGCCACACCCGCAACGGCATCCTCCTCACCCCCATCTCCGCCGACAGCGTGGCGGCGCTGGTGCTCGGGAAGGCGCCGCCGGTGGACCTCGCGCCGTTCTCGCCGTCCCGCATCGTCTCGCGCTGAGCCGCGGGACTCACCCCCTCCCTGTCCCTCCCCCGCTCCGCGGGAGAGGGGAAGAGGGGCTCGCGGCGAGCCGCTCCCGCCACCCCGGCGCGCATCTCCCGCCAGCTGGGAGCACAGCGGGCGGCCGCTCCCTCCCCGCTCGGGCGGGGAGGGCTGGGGAGGGGCGGCCAGCGGTGCCTCGCGTCCCGCTCTCCCTCGGCCGGCCCCACCTTTCGGGAGCGATGTCCCTCGACGCCTCCCTCGACGCCTCCCTGCGGCCGGCGCTCGACCACCTGCGCGGCCGGCTGGCGCGCGGCCAGCTCCTGCTGCTGGTCGGCGCCGGCGCGTCGCGGTGGGCCGGGCTGCCCGGCTGGAAGGAGCTCGCGTGCGCGCTCGCGGCCGAGCTCGCGCCGGCGCTCCGGGCCGCGGTGCCCGACGCGGCGGTCCGCTTCCGTCCGCCCGGTCCCGACGATCCCCTGCCCACCGAGAGCTGGCTCCGGATCGGCGAGACCTACCGGCGGCTCTGCGGCGAGGACCGGCTGCGCCGGAAGCTCGCCGAGGTCTTCGCCACCGCCGGCGTGGACGCGGCGGCGCTGCCGCTCCACCGCGAGCTGGTCCGGCTCTCCCGCGCCCTCCCGGCCCTCTACACCACCAACTTCGACGACCTCCTGGAGCGGGCCTTCCGGGAGGCCGGGGAGCCGGTGCAGGTGGTGGCGGACGCGCGGGACCTCGACGACTGGAAGTTCGCGGAGCGGGGCGGGGCGTTCACGCCGCTCTTCCCGATCTACAAGCTGCACGGCACGCTCGACCGCCCCGAGACCGTCGTCCTCGGCGAGGCCGACTACCAGCGCCGGCTCTCGCTCGCCGCCCACCCCATCGACCTGCGCTTCGCCTCCGACGTGATCGGCCGCGACGTCCTCTTCGTGGGCTACAGCTTCTCCGACCCGAACGTGCGCTGGATCTGGAGCCGGCTCGGCGACCTCGGGGTGCAGCCCAAGGCCTGGTTCCTCGAGCTCGGCGAGTCGTCGGACCTCGACGTGGCCTGGCACCTCGAGCACCGGATCCGGCGCCTGGACCTGCGCGCCACGGACCGGACCCACCCGGCCGAGCTGGTCGAGTTCCTGGCCGCCCTGCGCGAGCGCCCGCTCACTCCACCCAGTCGGCGATGAAGACGTTGGTCTCGCCGGGCCGCGAGCCGTTCCGGTTCGAGGCGAAGACGAGCTGCTTGCCGTCGGGCGAGAACATGGGGAAGCCGTCGAACCCGTCGTAGGTGGTGATCCGCTCGAGGCCGGTGCCGTCGTCGTTCACGAGGTAGAGGTCGAAGTTCCGCCCGCGCGGATCGCCCACGTTGGAGGCGAAGACGATCCGCCTGCCGTCGGGGTGGAAGAAGGGGGCGAAGCTCGCCGCGCCGAGGCTCGTCACCTGGTGCTGGTCGTTGCCGTCGGCGTCCATCACCCAGATCTCGAGCACCGTCGGGCGCACCAGGTGCCGCGCCAGGAGGTCGCGGTAGTCGGCGAGCTCCTGCGGGGTGCGCGGCCGGCTCGCGCGGTACACGATCCGCTTGCCGTCGGCCGAGAAGAAGGCGCCGCCGTCGTAGCCCGGCGCGTGCGTGAGCCGCGTGAGCCCCGAGCCGTCGAGCCGCATCTTGTAGAGCTCGAGGTCGCCGTCGCGGGTGGAGGTGAAGACGATCCAGCCGTCCTTCGAGATGGTGGCCTCGGCGTTGTAGCCGGGCGCCGGCGCGAGGGGGCGCAGGTCGGAGCCGTCGGGCTTCGCCGAGTAGATGGTGAGCTCCTCGAGCGGCCAGACGTAGCCCTTGGAGCGGTCGGGCGGCGGCGGGCAGGCGGGGCCCTGCGCGAACGTGCTCGAGTAGAGCAGGCGCGAGCCGTCCGGGAAGAAGTAGCCGCAGGTGGTGCGCCCCTCGCCGTTGGAGACGCGGCGGACGTTCCTCCCGTCGGCGTCCATCACGTACTCCTGATCGCAGGCCCGCCCTTCGCGCGTGGACTGGAAGATGAGCTGCTTGCCGTCGAAGCTGAAGTAGGCCTCGGCGTTCTCGCCGCCGAAGGTGAGCTGGCGCACGTTGCGCAGGTGGCGCTCGCCGGGCAGCTCGAGCCCCTGGGCCGACGCGGACGCGGCGGGGGCGGGCGCGGCGCTCGGGCCCGGCCCCGGCGAGGTGGCGTGCGTGCAGGCGAGCGCTGCGGCGAGGACGGCGAGCGGGTACGGGCGCATGGCCCGTTCTGTAGCGGGACGACGGGCCGTCTGCCGTGCCGCCGGTTGCACCCCGGGCGCCGGGTCCCCATCTTCGGTCCGGGGATGACCTTCCTCGTGCTCGCGCTGGTCGGTTCGGTCCAGGGCGCCGCGCTGGCGGCCGCCCCGGTCGCGGCCCACGCGCGGGTCGCCTACCCCGGCGTCCGGCTGCTCCGGCTGCTCCGGCCGGGGCCGCCGCGGCTCCGCCCCGACCCGGACAGCCCGCTCGCGACCTGCCTGCTCCGCCCCTGCGGTCCGCCCCGGTCGGAGCCGCTGCGCTGGGGGCCGCGCGGCTACGCCTACCCCCGGCCGGAGCAGATGGTCGCCGACCTCACCCGCCACCTCACGCGCGACCCGCTCCTCACGCAGGCGGCGATCTGGCTCGGGACCGACCGGATCCGCGTGGACGTCCGGAACAACCGCTGGTTCCTGAGCCTCCGGCTGCCGACGCCCTGAGGCCCCTCGCGGCGCCGGCGCCCGCTGGGCGGCGCGGCGAGCGGCCCCCCGACCCTTTTTCTCCCCGGCGGGCCTGTGGCAAGCTGCCGCGCGATGATCGACCGGCTGCGCTGCGCCACCCTGCTCGCCTTCCTCCTCGCCGCCTGCAACCGGGCCCCCGCGAACCACCCGGCCCGCCCGGCGCCGGCCCAGGAGGCGGCCGCCCGCACGGACGGCGGCCAGCTCGCGCACGTCCGTCCGCCCCGCGCGCCCTGCCTGGGAGCCCGCGGCCGCGGCACGCCCGACGCGCTCACCGACAAGGCGCTCGACGCCCTCGACCGGAGCCAGGGCGAGAAGGCGCTCGCCTGCAGCGAGGAAGCGCTCCAGCTCGAGCCCGACCACCTCCCGGCGCTGCACGCGCGCGCCGCGGCGCTGGTGGCCCTCGGCCGGCTCGACGAGGCGAAGGTGGCCTACGCCCGCGCGCTCGCCGCCGCGCCCGACGACGCCGAGGTGCTCCAGGGGGCGGCCGACCTCTACGTCTCGCGGCTCGGCTCCGACCGCGAGCTGCTCGAGCTGGGGCGGGCCTACGCGGTCCGCGGGCTCGCCGCGGCGCGAAAGGCGGCGAAGCCCGATCGCGACCTGGTGGGCGGCCTCGCCTCGCTCGCGGCCATGGCCGAGAACGACCTGGGCGAGAGCCGGGCCGCGCTCGGCCACGCCGACGAGGCCTTGCGCGTGCTGCCGGGCGACGCCGACGCGCTCTACGAGCGCGGCGTGGCGCTCTACGAGCTCTGCCGGTTCGACGACGCCCGCGGCGCCTTCGACCGGATGCTGAAGAAGATCCCCGACGACCCGTGGGCCCTCCACTACCTCGGCCTCCTCGCCGAGCGGAGCGGCGACGGCGGGCACGCCGACGAGTACCAGCGCAAGGCGCGCACCCTCTCGCCGAGCGACTTCCGCAACCCGGTGGAGGTGGGCGAGGCCGACTTCCGGCGCGAGGTGGCCTCCGCGCTGGCCGCCCTGCCGGACGAGGACCGGCGCGCCATCCGCAACGTGCCGGTGGAGGTGGCCGACCTCCCGGCCCTCGACGACCTCACCGCGGTCGAGCCGCCGCTCTCGCCCTCGATCCTGGGGCTCTTCCGCGGGCCGGCGGAGCAGGAGCCCTGCCAGAAGAGCGACGGGCCCAACTGCCGCAGCATCGTCCTCTACCGCAAGAACCTGGCCCGCTTCGCCCGCACCCGGGAGGAGCTCGCCGAGCAGGTGAAGGTCACCCTGCTCCACGAGATCGGCCACCTGCGCGGCGAGAACGACGACGACCTGCGGGCGCGCGGGCTGGAGTAGCGCGGCACCGCTGGCCGCCCCTCGCCAGCCCTCCCCACGCAGTGGGGAGGGAGTGCTTCAGATCCCCTCTCCCGCGTGGGCGGCGGAGGATGGGGAGGGCGTGCGACCCTGAGGAATCGCGCTGCAGATCCCCTCTCCCGCGTGAGCGGGGGAGGGATAGGGAGGGGTGCGACCGGAGCCGCTACAGCCTCCCGCACGGCCGCCGGAAGGGGCAGCGGCGGCAGGCGGCGGGGTCCTCGGCCTGGGGGAAGCGGCCGAGGCTGGCGCGGTTGCGGGGGGCGTCGTCGAGGAGCGCCCGCATGCCGGCGATGCTGTCGCGCATCTTCTGCTCGCAGCCGGCGAGCGCCTCCGGGTCGGCCCGCACGTCGGTGGTCTCCCCGCCCTGCCCGAGGTAGACGAGGCCGCCCACCACCTCGCCCGGCGCGAGCTTCCACTTGCCCTGGGCGTAGAGGGTGTAGATGCCGACCTGCGTCTGATCGACGCCGCGCTCGCGGCCGGTCTTCCAGTCGAGCACGTGCACCAGGCCGTCGTTGCCGCGGTAGCCGAAGTCGATGGCCACCCAGATCTTCGTGCCCTCGAACTGGAAGCTGTCGAGCTCGTCCACCGTGAGCCACTGGCTCCGCGGCGTCTCCTTGATCTCGGCGAAGGCGGGGCTGGCGTAGAAGCCGCGGAGCGACCCCTCCACCACCTCCTCGAAGAGCCGCTTCCACTCCTCGCCGGTGACCGGGTCGCCGTACTCGTGCTCCACGAGCGCGCCCACCGGCTTCCGGTCGCGCCAGTAGCTCTTCTCGCGCGACACCGACCAGAGGGCGCGGGCGCGCTGCCGCGTGCGGGCCACGAGGTCGTCGGCCGGCAGGTACTGGCCGGTCACCTGGGCGCGCCGGAGCAGCTGCTTCAGGGCCTCGTGCACGAGCGAGCCGGCCCACTGCCAGCGCGAGCTGAGCTGCTTCAGCACGTAGAGCTCGCGCACCTCCGAGCCGGCCGGCGCCTCCCACCCGCCCCAGGCGCCGTAGTAGGCGTAGTAATAGGCGCGCCGGCACTCCTGGAACTTCTCGTGCCGGGACTTTGACCAGCTGAAGTCGTTGGTGAGCTCTGCCATCCGCCCGGCAGTCTACCGCGCGGGGGGGACAGGGCCTACCGGCTCGCGCGCGGAGACCTACCCGTCGTCGTCCTCGTCGTCCACCACCGGCCCGGAGCCGCCGCCCTGCGCGGCGGTGGCCATGGGCTCCACGGTGACGGGGCCGAGCGGCAGCCCCTGGAGCTGCGGCCGCACCTCGGCGGCGGTGCCCACCAGCACCAGCGTCAGCTGCTCCGGGTCGAGGTACCTGCGCATCGCCGCCTGCACGTCGGCGGCCGACACCTGGTTCACCCGCTCGACGTAGCGATCCCAGTAGTCGTCGGGGAGGCCGTACACCACCTCCTCGGCGAGCTTGCCGGCGATGCCGCCGGCGGTGGCGAAGTCGGCCGGCAGCGAGAGCGCGAGCGCGTTGCGCGCGTCCTTGAGCTCCGCCTCGGACACCGCGGTCTCGCGCATCCGGCGGATCTCCTCGAGCAGCCCCTTGAGCGCCGCGCCGGTCACGTCGGCCTTCACGTTGCCGGCGACGTAGCTCGTGCCCCCGAACTTGCGCGCCTCCTCGCGGGCGTAGATGCCGTAGGTGTAGCCCTGCTTCTCGCGCAGCTCGCGGAAGAGGCGCGAGGCCGAGCCGCCGCCGAGGATCTGGAAGGCCACCTCGGCGGCGTAGTAGTCGTCGCTCTTCCGGTCGAGGCCGGGCGTGCCGAACATCACCAGCGTCTGCGGCGCGTCGGGCTTGTCCACGAGGAGCGTGCGCAGCGGGCGCTGCGGGACCTTGACCTCGGGGGCCGGCGGCGCCGCGCCCGGCTTCCAGGCGCCGAACGCCTTCTCGAGGCGGGGCTCGAGCTCGGCGCGCGTGACGTCGCCCACCACCACCAGCTCGGCCGCGTTCGGGACGTAGTGGCTGGCGTGGAAGCGGGCCAGCGCCTCGCGCGTCACCGCGCGGGTGGAGGCCTCGGTCCCGGCGATCCAGTGGCCGTACGGGTGGCCGTTCCAGAAGAGCCGGCCGAAGGCCTTCGCCGCCACCACGCCCGGCTGGTCGCGCTGCTGCAGGAGCGAGACGAGCCGCGCGTCCTGCACGCGGGCGAAGTCGCCCTGCGGGAAGGCCGGGTGGAGCGCCACGTCGGAGAAGATCTCGAGGAGCTTGTCGAGGTGGCGGACGAGCGCGCTGCCCGACACCGAGGCCTGGTCGAAGCCGGCGCCCGCCGAGACGCTCGCCCCGATGAAGCCGAGGTCGTCGGAGATCTGGGTGGCGCTGCGGGTGGCGGTGCCCTCGGTCAGCATCGAGGCGGTGAAGCTGGCGAGCCCCGGCTGCCCGGCCGGGTCGTGCACCGCCCCGGCGTCGAGCGCCAGGTCGAGCGAGACGATCGGCAGGCGGTGGTACTCGACCAGCCGCACCTTGAGGCCGTTGGAGAGCGTGAAGTGCTGCTGCGGCGGCACCTTCAGGACCGGCGTCGGCCCCTTGGGCGGGACGGCGGCCCGGTCGGGCGGCGCGATGGAGAGGCCGAGCGGCTGGCCGGCGGCGGGCTGGCCGGCGGCGCTCTCGGGCGGGCGCGCCGGCGCGGTGGCGCAGGCGGCGGCGAGGGCCAGGGGGAGGAACAGGTGACGGGACGGCGCGCGCATCTACTTGCTCCCCTTCTTCTTCTGGGACTGGGTCTGGCCCTTCGGGCCGGGCTTCTTCGCCGGCGCCGGCTTCGCCTCGGGCGCCTTCGCCTTCGGCGTCACCGTGAGCACCACCCGCGCGTCCTTGCGCAGGTACGTCGCCGCGGCGGCGCGCAGGTCCTCGGGGGTGAGCTTGCGGTACCGGGCGAGGTCCTTCCCGAAGTAGCCGGGGTCGCCGGTGTGGAGCCAGTAGCTGTTGAGCACGGCGGCGCGGCCGGAGAAGCCGCCCACCGGCTCGAGCGCGAAGATCGCCTCCGACTCGGTCTTGTTGCGGGCCCGGTCGAGCTCGCCCTGGGTGGGCGCCTCGCGCGCCACCTTGGCGATCTCCTCGTCGATCTCCTGCTCGAGCCGCTCCAGGCTCTGGCCCGGCTTGGGGGTCGCCACCAGCATGAAGGTGCCGGCGAGGGTCTGGCTCTGCTGCCCGGCCATCACCGACTGCGCGATCCGCTCGTCCATCACCATCCGCTTCACGAGCCGCGCGCTCTTGCCGTCGGCGAGCACCTGGCCGAGCAGGTCGAGCGCCGCGTCCCCCTCCGCGAAGAGCCTGGGCGACTGCCAGGCGATGTAGAGCTTCGGGAGCTGCACGTTGTCCTGGAGGGTCACCCGCTTCTCGCCGGTGAGCGGCTTCGGCGTGGGGTAGGTGCGCGCCACCCTGGGGCCGGCGGGGATGTCGCCGAACCACTTCTCGATCATCGCGCGCGCGAGGCGCGGGTCGAAGTCGCCGGCGATGGCGAGGGTGGCGTCGTTCGGGCCGTAGTAGCGCTGGAAGAACTCCTTCACGTCGTCGAGCGTGGCGGCGGCGAGGTCGGCGTGCTCGCCGATCGGCTCCCAGTGGTACGGGAACTGCGGGTCCCACAGGTTCTCGAGCAGCGACTTCATCGCGAGGCCGTAGGGCCGCATCTCGTAGTTCTGCCGGCGCTCGTTGCGGACCACGTCGCGCTGGTTGTCGAGCTTGGCCTGGTCGAGCGTGGGCAGGAGGAAGCCCATCCGGTCCGACTCGAGGTAGAGCATCTGCTCGAGCGCGTTCTTCGGGACCTGCTCCCAGTACTGCGTCGAGTCCTGGCGCGTGCCGCCGTTGGAGGAGCCGCCGGCGGCCTCGATGAGCCGGTCGCCCTCGCCCTTCTCGACGTGGGCCGAGCCCTGGAACATGAGGTGCTCGAAGAGGTGCGCGAAGCCGGTGCGGCCGGGCCTCTCGTCCTTGGAGCCGACGTCGTACAGCACGTCCACCCCCACCACCGGCGCGGTGTGGTCCTCGGAGAGGATCACGTTCAGCCCGTTGGAGAGCTTGAAGGTGGTGAAGGGGATCTCGGGGGTGGGCGCGGAGGGCGCGGCCGGCGGCGAGGCGGCCGGCGCGGTCGCCGCGAGAGCGGCGCCGAGGAGCAGGACCAGGGGGCTCGTCATGACGCCGGTCCTTATAGGTCAAGGGCGAGGCCGCGTCATCGAGAACGGCGGCGGGGGGACCTCCCCCGAGGGTGAAACGCCCACCCCCGTCGCGTACCTGCCGGGTCCCGATGCGCCCGCTCGCGCTCGCACTCTGGGTGACCCTCCCGCACCTCGCCATGGCGCAGGAGGCGGCGCTCCGGCCGTCGGGGCGCCTCGAGGCGGTGCGACGGGAGGGGCCGATCCGGCTCGACGGGCGGCTCGACGACGCGGCCTGGCGCGCGGCCGTGCCCTACGCGAGCTTCGTCCAGCTCTTCCCCGATCAGGGCCGCCCGCCGTCGCGCCGGACGGAGGTGCGGGTGCTCTACGACGACGACGACCTCTGGGTGGGGATCCGCTGCTCCGACCCGGACGCGCCCCGGCTCGCGCGGCCGCTCGGCCGGCGCGACGCGCCCCCGTACTCGGACAGCGTCGCGGTCACGATCGACTCGGCCCGCGACCGGCGCACCGGCTACCAGTTCGCGATCACGGTGGCCGGGGTCCAGTCGGACGGCCTCTTCTACGACGACGACAGCTTCACCGGCGACTGGGACGCGGTCTGGGAGGGGGCGGCGTCGGTGGACGCGGAGGGCTGGAGCGCGGAGCTGCGCATCCCCCTCGGCGCGCTCCGGTTCGACGCGGCGCAGGCGCAGACCTGGGGCTTCGGCGTCCGGCGCGAGATCGCGCGGACGCACGAGGTGGACGGCTCGGTCCTCATCGCCAGGAACGCGCGCGGCTACGTGTCGCGCCTGGGCCGGCTCACCGGGCTCGAGGGCCTGCGCCCGCGCGCCGACGTCGAGCTCGCGCCCTACCTCGCGACCCGGCTGACGCTCCGGCCGCAGTACGCCGACCTCTCGCGCCCCCGGCCGCGGCTCCTCGACCCCGAGGCCGACGTCGGGCTCGACCTGCGGGCGACGCTCGGGCGCGGGCTCGTCCTGAACGGCGCGCTCAACCCCGACTTCGGGCAGGTGGAGGCGGACCAGGTGGTGCTGAACCTCTCCAACTACGAGACCTTCTTCCCGGAGAAGCGCCCCTTCTTCCTGCAGGGGACGGACGTGTTCCAGCCGGTCGGCACGAGCGGGCCGGACCGGATCCCGCAGCAGCTCTTCTACTCGCGCCGCGTCGGGATCGACGCGCCCATCCTCGGCGCCGCCAAGGTCACCGGGCAGCTCTCGCGCGAGGTGCGGGTGGGGCTCCTCGAGGCGCTCGTCACCGGGCCGGGCCAGCCCGAGGGGTACGACGAGTCGCGCCCGGACCGCGGCCTCGGCTGGAGCCCCTCGCGCCCGCTCCACTTCGGGCCGGCCGACGCCCGGCCGCTGGTGGCCCCCGCGGCGCGGAACTTCCTCGTGGGCGCGCTGCGCTGGCAGGCCTCGCGGCTCGCGAGCGTGGGGGCCACGGCCACCTCCGTGCTCCCGCTCGCGCCGGCCTGCACCGCCGCGGAGGCCGCGCTCGACCTCCCCGGGCGCCCGGCCCGCTGCGACGCGCGCGCCGGGCACGCCGCCGCGCTCGACTTCGACCTCCGCTCCGCCAGCGCGGAGTGGGCCGCCTTCGGGCAGCTCGACGGGTCGGTGTCGGAGGGCGGCCCGCCGGCGCTCCTGCTGCGCGACGGCACCGCGCTCCGGGCCGGCGACGCGGGCGCCGGCGGCTACGTCACGGCGGGGAAGCTCGGCGGCGAGCCCTGGCGCTTCTCGCTCCACTACGACCACGCCACGCCGCGGCTCGACCTCAACGCCGCCGGCTACCAGCGCACCCAGAACGAGCAGCTCCTGCGCGGGACGCTCTCGTACGTGCGCCCGACCGGCGGGGGCGCCTTCCACGGCTGGGAGCTGCACGCCGCCGCGAGCGCGGCCTTCACCACCGACGGCCGCCGCCTGGACCGCGGTAACGGCCTCTCGCTGGGCGGCTCGGTGCAGCTCCGCAGCTACGTCGGGCTCTGGTGCGACGCGGGGCTCGACGACCCGCGCTGGGACGTGCGGGAGATCGCGCAGGCGGGCGTGCCCTACCGGCGGCCCATGTCGCTCTGGCTCCAGTGCGGCGGCTCGAGCGACCCGGCCGCGATCGTCGCGGTGGACGGCGGCGGCGGGGCCGGCCTGACGCTGCCGGCCGGACCGCTCGCGAGCACGAGCTACTACGGCGCCTCGGTGAACGTCACCTGGCGGCCCACCTCGCGGCTCGAGACGCGGCTCGGCGTCACCGCGGAGCGCAACCGCTACCGGGCCCGCTTCGTGGAGGACGCGGTCGGCGGCCTCTACACCTTCGGCGACCTCGACTCGCCCGACGTCTCGGTGACCCTGCGGGAGCAGCTCGTGCTCACGCCGCGGCTCACGCTGCAGCTCTACGCGCAGGTCTTCACCGACTACGGGCGGTACGGGCCGTTCTACCAGGCCCGCTCGGCGGACCACGGCGCGATACGCCCCGAGGACCTCCGCCCGGTCGCCGCCGGCGCGCTCGCGACCGACCCCGACTACCGCGACACCACCCTCAACGTGAACCTGGTCCTCCGCTGGGAGTGGCGGCTCGGATCCACCTTCTACGCCGTCTACAGCCGCTCCCAGACCGAGCTGCCCACCCCCGGCGGCGTCCGGGTGAGCACCACCCTCGGCCCCCGCGGCCTCGCCATCGGGCCCACCACCGACGTGTTCCTGCTCAAGCTGGCGTACTGGTGGCGGCAGTGAGGCAGCGAGGCGCGAGCGCCACCTGGCCGCGAGGCGCCGCGATGCATCGCTTCACGCCGCCCGCGACCAGCACGCCGGCGAGGCGGCAGGCCGCGATGTCCCCTCTCCCGCGAAGCGAAGGAGGGACGGGGAGGGGGTGCGACGCGAGGCCTCCCGGCGCCCGTCACCTCGCCAGCGCGCCCTCGGCGAGGAAGGCGGCGAGGCCGAGGAGGAGGAGCCAGCTCCAGAGCGGGACGGTGCGCTGGGCGGCGGCGGACTTCTCGCCGGTGACCTTGGCGTGGTCGGCGCCGCCGAGCCAGGCGGTGAGCTCGGTGGGATCGATGCGGCGGGTGTCGGACTCGCGGGGGTCGGGCTGGACGGCGAAGGCGAGGCGGGGGTCGAGGCGCGGCGCGGCGCCGGGCTCCTCCACCTTCACCTGCCAGAGGCCGGGGCGGTCGGGGGTGACGGTGAGGGCGCCGTCGGGGCCGCGGTCGGGCGGGAGCTCGCGCCCGTCGGGGCGGACCACCGCGAGCACCTTCTGGCCCCCGCGGGGCTGGAGGGGATGGGCGCCGAGCACGAGGGCGGGCGGCGCGGGCCGGTCCTCGAGGCCGCCGGCGAGGTAGGCGGCGAAGCGCTGCATCGCGGGGAGGAAGCTCGTGCGGATCGTCCAGTCGCTCCAGGCGCGGTCGAGCGTGCTCGTGTAGAGCACCACCCGCCCCTTCCCGCGCCGCGCCTCGACCAGCGCCGGGGCGCCGTCGTCGTAGCTCGCGAGGACCCGCGGCGGCTCGGCCCCCTTCCCGCGGGCCGGCTCGAGCAGCATGTAGCGGAAGGTCCGCGTCCCGAGGAGCCCCTCGCGCGCCTGCCCCTCGAAGACCGAGAGCGCGGGGTGCGTCCAGTCGAGGTCGGCGAAGCGGGCGGCGCGCGCCTCGGCCCCGGGGGTGCCGCGCTCGGCGGCGGTCTTCACCAGCCGGAGCTTCTGCGGGAGCAGCGCGCCCAGCTCCTCGTCGTAGCGGTCCGCGTCCACCTCGTCCCCGAGCGCGATGAAGAGGCCGCCGCCCGCCTCCACCCACCTCGCGAGCTCGGCGGCGCGGGCCCCGACGCTGCGGACGTTCAGGAGGAAGAGGACGTCGTAGTCGGAGAGGCGGACGCCCCCTCCCCGGCCCTCCCCCGCTGCGCGGGAGAGGGAGGACGGCCCCGCGGACTCGGCTGGGGAAGCGCCCACCCCGGAGAACGCCTCCACGTCCACCACGGTGGGCCGCGCGGGCGAGGCGGGCGACGCGAGGGCGGCCTCGAGGAAGAAGCTCTCGTCCTTGTACTTCACCGGCGACGGCGCCCCGTCCACCACCAGGGCGCGGACCTCGTGCGGCACCGACACGGTGAGCGCGCGGGCGTCGTCCACCTCGAGCGCGTCGGGCGCCAGCGCGGCGGTCACGGCGGCGGGGCCGCCCAAGGCGAAGGACCAGGCGAGCGACTTCTTCGCGGTCCCGTTGGGCGGGAGCTCGGCGAAGGCGCGGATGGCGATGCGCTCCTCCTTGCCGGCGCCGACCCGGAGCTGCAGCGGGGCGTCCTTCACCGGGGCCCCGCCGTGGTTCGCGAGCGTGGCGGTGATCCGGTAGCCGCGGGGGCCGACGGCCGCGTCCGGCTCGGCGGCGATCGCCTCGACGGCGACGTTCGGGAGCGGCGCGCCGTCGGCGGCGTCGAGGAGCGTCACCTCCGGCCGGACCTTCGCGCCGCCCGGCCCCTCCACCAGCGGCGGCGGGCCGTCGAGCCGCCAGGCGGAGGCGGTGAGATCGGTGGCCACCGCGATCCGCTTGCCCATGGCGGCGAAGGCGGGGTCGGCGAGCGCCCGCGCCGCGGCGCCGACGCAGGCGGAGAGGTCGGAGTAGCCGAGGGTCGGCTCGGCCCCGGCGAGCTTGCGGCGCAGGCCGGCGCGGTCGAACGAGGGCGGCGCCGCCTCGGGCGCGCCGGGCCCGCCGCACCAGACGAAGGTGGCGGGCTCCTCGGTGGAGAGGTCGTCGAGCGCCTGGAGGGCCAGGGCGCGGCCGCGCTCGAAGAGGGTGCGGCCGCCGAGCTGGTAGGTCATCGAGGCCGAGGCGTCGAGCACGATGGCCACGGCGGAGGGCCCGCGGGGCGCGGCGGCGGCGGCCGCGGCGTCGCGCACGAGGCGCGGGCGGGCGATGGCGCCGGCGACGGCGGCGAGGAGCAGGGTGCGCGCCGCGAAGAGGAGGAGCTTGCGGAGCTTGAGCCGGCGCTCGGTCTGCTGGCGCGCCCGCAGGATGAAGTCGATGGCCGGGAACGGCACCGGCCGCGGCCGCCGCCGGAAGAAGAGGTGGATGGCGAGCGGGAGGGCCGCCGCGAGGAGGCCCCAGGCCAGCCCCGGGTGGAGGAACGAGAGGCTCACGCCGCGCTCCGCTCCCGGCGCGAGAGCCACGGCAAGAGCACCTGATCGAGCGGCCGGCCGGTGTCGCAGAGCTGGTAGTCGAGGTCGGCCGCCGCGGCGCCGCGCCGCACCTCCTCGAGCCAGCGCCCCAGCTCGGCGAGGTAGCCCTTCTTCACGTCGCGCCCGTGCGCCTCCACCTGCCGGGCGTCCTCCATGGACAGGAAGAGCGTCGGGTCGTCGAAGGGGAAGACGAGCTCGGCGGGGTCGAGGGTGTGGAAGACGGTCACGTCGTGCTTGCGGCGGCGGAGCTGCGCGAGCTTCCTGAGCACCGCCTCGTCGCGGTCGAAGAGATCGGAGAGCACCACCACGCTGGCGCGCCGCCCGGCCTGCTCGAGGACGAAGTCCACCGCCGCGCCGAGCGAGGTCGGCCCGGAGGGCGCGAGCCCCTCGAGCGTCTCCACCACCTGCGCGAGGTGGCTCGCGGCGGCCCGCGGCGCCACGTGGCGGACCACCCGGTCCTCCACCACCACCAGGCCGGCCGCGTCCTGCTGGCGCACGAGCAGGTAGGCGAGCGAGGCGGCGAGGGCGCTCGCGTAGTCGAGCTTGGTGAGCCGCTTCTCGTCGCCGCGGTAGCCCATGGAGCCGGAGGCGTCCACCACCAGCCAGGCGCGCAGGTTGGTCTCCTGCTCGAAGCGCTTCACGTAGTACTTGTCGAACTTGCCCCAGGCCTTCCAGTCGATGTGCCGCAGGTCGTCGCCGGGCGCGTACTCCTTGTGCTCGGCGAACTCGACCGACTGGCCGTGCTGCGGCGACTTGTGGAGCCCGGTGAGGAGGCCGTCGGTGATGGCGCGGACCCGCAGCTTGAGCGTCGCCAGCCGGGCCAGGACCACGGGATCGAGCAGGGGGTGCGCGCTCATGCCGCCTGGCCGCCCCTCCCCGGCCCTCCCCGCCCGAGCGGGGAGGGAGTGCCGCGGGGCACGCTCCTGCGCGCATGCCCCGAGCCCCTCTTCCCCTCTCCCGCGGAGCGGGGGAGGGTCAGGGAGGGGGTGCGGCCGGGAGTCCCGAGGCGGCTCACGCCTTCACCTGCTCCAGGAGCCGCTCCACGATCTGCTCGCTCGTCACGTCCTCGCTCTCGGCGCGGAAGTTCCGGATCACCCGGTGCACCAGCACCGGCTTCGCGAGGGCGCGCACGTCCTCCACGCTCGCGGCCATGCGGCCGTGGAGCACGGCGCGGGCCTTGGCGGCGAGGATGAGGTACTGGCTCGCGCGGGGGCCGGCGCCCCAGGAGACGAGCTCCTTCACGAAGGCGGGCGCGGCCGGGTCCTTGGGGCGGGTGAGGCGGACCAGGTCCACCGCGTGGCGGATCACGTGGTCGGCCACCGGGACGCGGAGCACCAGCTCCTGGAGCGCGCGGATCTGCTCCGGCGAGAGCACGCGCGAGAGCACCGGCCGGCGCGCCGCGGTGGTGGAGCGGACGATCTCCGCCTCCTCCTCCGCCGACGGGTAGTCCACGTCCACGTAGAACATGAACCGGTCGAGCTGCGCCTCGGGCAGGGGGTAGGTGCCCTCCTGCTCGATCGGGTTCTGGGTCGCGAAGACCAGGAACGGCAGGTCGAGCGGGTAGGTCCGCCCGCCGGCGGTGACCCGGTACTCCTGCATCGCCTGCAGCAGCGCGGCCTGCGTCTTCGGCGGGGTGCGGTTGATCTCGTCGGCGAGGAGCAGGTTCGCGAAGAGCGGCCCCTGCACGAAGCGGAAGACCCGCTTGCCGGTGGTCCGGTCCTCCTCCAGCACGTCGGTGCCGGTGATGTCGGAGGGCATGAGGTCCGGCGTGAACTGGATCCGGTTGAAGCTGAGGTGGAGCACCTCGGCCACGGTGGAGATGAGGAGCGTCTTCGCGAGCCCGGGCACGCCCACGAAGAGGCAGTGGCCGCGGGCGAAGAGCGCGGTGAGCAGGTGGTCCACCACGTCCTTCTGGCCGACGATGCGCTTCTCGATCTCGCCGAGCATCAGGCGGCGGGCCTCGGCGAGCTGCCGCACCGCCTCGAGGTCGGGCTCGGCGACGCGGGTCTCGAGCGGGATGGGGTCGTTCATGGTGGTCGGGTCTCCGTTCATCGCTCTCCCTCGGCGAGCAGCTTCGCGAACCGCTCCTCGCGCTGCGCGGCGGGCTTGTCGCCGAGCGCGGCCTGGGCCTGCGAGAGCCCGGCGTGGATCTCGGGGTCGAAGGGGTCCACGCGGTTGGCGAGCAACAGCTCGTCCCGCGCCTTCGCCCACTCCTTGCGGCGCACGTGGAGGCGGCCCATCTGCACGTGCAGCGGCGCGCGCTCCGGGTGGGCCGCCAGCGCCTCGGCGAGCGCGGCGCCGGCCTCGGCGTCGTGGCCGGTCATCATGGCGGCGGTGGCGTACTTGCTCGCCAGCACCGGGATCGCGGCGCCCACCTTCTTCACCGCCTTGCCGTACTCGAGCCGGGCCGCCTCCCAGCGGCCGCGCTCGCGGAAGATCTCGCCCAGCCGCGCGAAGCCGCGGGCCCGCTCGTCCGGGATCTCGCTCCACTCGCTGTGGGCGCCGCCGTGCTTCGGGTCGCCCTTGAACCGGAGCGGCCGCGTCTCCTTCTCGGCCCGCGCCGGGAGCGGCCGGGCGGCGATGTGCCGCTTCCAGCCGTCGAGGAAGCCGTCGAAGCTCGTGCCGAGCGCCTGGGCCACGGCGTCCTCGGCGGTGGCGCCCTTCGCGATCCGGTCGAGCACGCCGTTCATGAGCGGCCCGCCGCCCTTCTGCTCCAGGTACTCGACCGCGACCATCACCTCGGCGAAGGCGAGGGCGGCGGCGTGCTGCGAGGGGAGCTTGGCCATCGAGGGGTGCATCTGGGCGAAGGTGATGAGGGCGTCCTTCCTCGCCGCGTCGCGGAGCATCGTCGCCTGCTCGGTGGAGAGCGCCTCGCCGCCCTGGCCGCGCCAGCGGGTCTCCTCGAACTTGGCGATCCCCTCGTGCAGCCAGATGGGCGTGTTGTTTCGGGTGCGCCGCGTCACCACGTAGTGGACGTACTCGTGGGCGGCGGTGTCGAGCCAGTCGTAGCCCTGCAGGAGCGCCTTCGGCGAGACCACCATCAGCTTGTCGAACTTGCAGATGGCGATGGTGCCGCTGGTCTTGATCTCCTCCTCCTTCAAGGTCGAGAGCTTCGCGAGCTCCTTCGTGTCGTTCAGGAACTCGATGGTCACCTTGCCGGGCGGGGCGTAGCCGAGGTCCTTCTCGAGCGCGGCGCGCTGCGACTCGAGGGCGTCGAGGACGTAGGGGACGAGCACCTCGTCCTTGCCGCGCGGGTAGCTCACCACGAAGTGGGCGCCCTCGGCGCGCTGGTGCCCCTTGGTGACCTCGAGGGCGGTGCGGGCGAGGGCGCGGTAGTCGGGCTCGCCCGGCGTGTCCAGGCCCGCGGCGTCGAACAGCGCCACGGCGTCGGCGTAGCGCTGCTGGTGGAAGCGGAGCACGCCGGCGACGAAGGCGACGTCGGGGTCGGAGCCGTCCTTCGCCAGGAGCGGATCGACGATGGCCTTCGCGCCCTCCACGTCCTCGTCCTGCAGGAGCGCGAGGGCGTGCTGGAGGGCCTCGACTTCCGCGTGCCCGGCGCGCGCGGCGCGGGCCGGGAGCGGCAGCAGGGCGACGAGGAGCGCCAGGAGGAGGGCGCCGGCCCTCGAGCTGGAGCTCGCCACTCGCGCGCCTCTTCCCCTCTCCCGCGGAGCGGGGGAGGGATAGGGAGGGGGTGAGACGCGAGGCACCGCTGGCCGCCCCTCCCCTGCCCTCCCCGCCCGAGCGGGGAGGGAGTGCAGCGCGGGAGGCAGCGAGAGCGTGAGCCCCGGAGCCTGTTCCCCTCTCCCGCGGAGCGGGGGAGGGATGGGGAGGGGGCGCGGATGCGGCGGGCTCACTTCACCAGCTCCTGGTAGTAGCGCTTCACCTCGCCCTCGTAGGTCTGGGGGGCGCCCTGCTTCATGGCGTCGAGCAGGTCCTTGCGGAACTCCTCGGGAGCCTTGTAGGCCTCGGCGCCGGGGATCTCCACCTTCTCCGGGCTCGGGGCGTCCTCGCCGTCGCCCTGACCGGAGCCGGGCTGGGTCTGGCCGAAGGGGAACGGGAAGCCGTCGCCGCCGCCGCCGGGGCGGGCGTTCTTCGCCACCTCCTCGAGCCCCTTCTGGAAGCGGTCGAGCGAGTCCATCGCCTGGCGCTGGTGCCCCTGGCCGCGCTGCGGGTCGCGCTGGGCGAGCTCGCCCGCGGCCTGCATCATCTCCCCCTGCGCCTCGCTCATCTGCTGGTCGGCCTCGGGCGGGAAGACCGGGGCCTTCTGCGCCAGCTCGGAGAGCTTCTGCCGCAGCTCGCCGGCGCGGCGCTGCAGCCCGTCCTGCCGCTTCGAGAGCCGGTCGAGCTGCTCCTGCTGCGCCTTGCCGAGCAGGCCCTTCGGGTCGGGGAAGAGCTGCTCGAGCTGCTGCCGGAGCTCGCGCGCCAGCGGGAGCGCCTTGCCGGCGTGCCGGGCCGCCTCCTCCAGCTGGCGGGCGTCGCGCGGCTGGCCCAGCTGACCCAGCCTGGCGAAGCGGGCCTCGTCCTCGAGCGAGGTCGCGAGCCGCTGCAGCGGCGCGGCGGCGCGGCGGGCCGAGTCGAGGGCGGCGTCGAGGTCCTGGGCGCCGAGGGCCCGGCCGGCGTCGCCGAGCCGGTCGCGGGCCTGCTGCGCGTCGTCGTCGGGGCGCTGCGGCACCGCCTGGCGCGACGCCTCCACCTCGCGCCGCGCCTGCTCGGCGAGCTGCTGGAGCTTGCGGGTCTGGCCCTTCAGCTGCGCCAGCTTCTCGCCCACCTTCTTGCGGTACTGCTGCCGGATCGCGCCGGTCTCCGACTCGACCTGCTGCTGCTCGGCCCGGACCTTCCCGAGCTCGTCCTTGAAGGCGAGCATCTCCTTCATGAGCCCGGCGTTGCGCCGGCCCGGCTCGCCGGCCGTGCGCTCCAGCCCGGCGAGCATGTCCTGCATGGCGCTGCCCATGGCGTCGAGCGCCTTCATGGCGCCCTCGAGGTCGCCCTGCGCGAGCTTCTTCTCCACCTCGTCCATGCCGCCGGCGAGGTCGCGGCTCTTCTGCAGCTCCGCCAGCGCCTCGGCGTTCATGTGCTCGTCGTTGATCCCCTTGGCGAGCTCGGCCATGCGCTGCGCCATCTCCTGCATGCGCCGCTTCATCCGGCCGATCTCGGCGAGGAGCTGCTTCTTCGCCGCGTCGCTCGGGCTCTGCTTGTACTGATCCAGGAGCTGGGCGAGGTCGCGCCGCCGGGCGGCGAGGTCCTGCGCGAGGTGGAGCAGGTCCTCGGCGCGGCGGCGGTCGAGGAGCTGCTCGAGGTAGAGGACGTCCTTCTCGAGCTCGGCGTCCATGGCGTCGTCGAGATCGGCGGCGCGCCGCTGGAGCTGGCCGCCCGTCTCGCCGGGCGAGAACTGGAGCATGCGCGCCACCGTCTGGTGGAGCGCGGTGAGCTGCTGCTCGGCGGCGCGGAGCCCGGCGGCGACGTTGGCGAGCGCGGCCGGGAGCTCCTTGGGCGCCGCCCTCTCCTTCTTCATGGCCAGGGCGGCCTCGCGCACGTCCTGGTGGAGCTTCTTCGCGCGCGCGTCGAGCGCGAGCGCCTGCGCGGCCCGGGTGTCGGTCCAGGCCCGGTCCTCGCCGCCGCGGAACGCGAGCCGGTCGCCGAGGAGCCCCACGAGCTGCTCCCAGAGCGCGCGGGCCTGCTCGAGCAGGGCGCGGTGGTGCTCGGCCTCGCTGTAGAGCTTCACCGCGTGGGTGGCGGAGGCGGCGCGCTTCGGGCCCGAGACGGCGTCGTTGTCGCGCACCTCGAGCCAGTAGAGGAGCTTCTCGCCCTCGGCGAGCCGGTAGGCGGCGAGGTCGAGGAGCAGCGAGCCGCCCTCGCGGCGGGTCTCGCTGAACTGCTTCAGCGGGCGGCGCTCCTCGTCGCCGGCGGGGAGCTTGGTGACGAGGGTGAGGTCCGAGAGGCCGTAGTCGTCGGAGGCGGACCAGTCGACGCGGACGGGATCGGTGGAGCGGACCTCCAGCTCCGCGGCCGGCGCGGTGATGCGGACCTCGGGGAAGGCGTCGGGCTCGAGGACCACCGGGATGGGCGGACCCTCGGCGACGACGCGGCGTCCCTTCTTGAAGCGGAAGCGGTAGGAGCCGGGGGCGTCCACCTGGAAGGAGGCGGTGAGGCCGCGCCGATCCTGCACCGTCACCGGGATGATGCGGCTGCGGGGCGCGGCGCCCCCTCCCTGGCCCTCCCCCGCTGGCGCGGGAGAGGGGATGAGAGGAGCCGAGGGGCTGGCCTGGGGAGGCGCCGCGGCACTCCCTCCCCGCTCGGGCGGGGAGGGCTGGGGAGGGGCGGCCAGCGGAGCCGCCCCGCTCTCCTCGAGCACGATCTCGGCCTCCGCGACGTCGCGGTCGGCGCGGGTGCGCAGGGTGACCTCGGTGCCGCGCGGCGCGCTCACCTCGCCGCCGGTGCCGGAGAGGGTCCGGGGCGCGCGGCTCATGTAGGCGGGGTAGCGGTAGACGAGCTCCACGTCCCCGGTGATGGGGTCGGCGCGGGCGGCGAGCGCGGCGGCGCCGCGGGCGGTGAGGAGCGTCCAGCCGGCGGCGAGGGGCTTCCAGCCCAGGGCGAGGCCGAGGAGGTGCAGCGCGGCCATCGCCCCGAGCGCCCCGAGCGCGCGGCGCGCCGGCAGCGACGGGATGGCGCGGGAGAGGTCCACGGCCACCGCCCGGCGGGCCGTGTCGTCGAGGTGCGCGTCGAGGAGCGCCACCGAGTACCGCCCGTCGGCGGCGATCTCCGCCCGCTCCCGCTCGAGCTCGACGGCGGAGACGAGGTCGGAGCGGAGCGCCGGCTCGGCCTCGGCGACCGTCCGGGCCACCGCCTCCGGCGCCGCCGCCCGGCGGAAGAGCGCGACCGCGGCCCAGCCGGCGGCGCAGGCGAGGGCGATGGCGGCCGCCCCCAGGGTCGCGAGCCGGAGCGCGGGGGCGCGTCCCGGCCAGCCGGCGAGCGCGAGCGCGCCGAGCAGGAGCACGGCCAGCCCCGCCGCGAGCCCCCACCCGGCGGCCGTCCCGAGGACGACGAGGGCCTCTCGCCGGCGAGCCCCGTCGAGGACCCGGGCGATCTGGGGGTAGCTGCCGGACATGCGGAGCTACTGATAGTAGCGCGACGGGGCGGGGGCGGCTGCGGAACCAGCGGCCAGGGAAGAACGCCGCTGTGGTAGTTTTCCCCGCCGCGGTGAATTTCCCCGCCGCCCCGACCGTCCAGCGCATGGAAGCCGACGACGACGCCCTCGTGACCCGCGCCCAGCGAGGCGACGGGGAGGCTTTTCGGGAGCTGGTCGTCCGCTACCAGAGAAAGGTGTACGCCGTGGCGCTCGGCATCGTGAAGGATCCGGACCTCGCCTGGGACGTCGCCCAGGAGGCGTTCGTCCGGGTGCACCGCCACCTGGCCGAGTTCAAGGGCGACTCGAGCTTCTCCACCTGGGTGCTGCGCATCGCCACCCACCTCGGGATCGACGTGGTCCGCAAGGAGCGGACGTCGTCCAAGCAGGAGCTCGACGAGGTCCGGGACGAGAGCCTGGCCGAGGGGGGCGAGGGGATCCTGGCGACGGCGCTGGGCGACGACCCGCAGGCGAACGCGCTCCGGCGCGAGCTGGCGGAGAACATGGAGCGGGCGCTGGCGCAGCTCCCGGAGAAGCACCGGACGATCCTCGTGCTCCGCGAGGTGGAGGGGCTCTCCTACGAGGAGCTGGCCGAGCGGCTCGGGATCCACAAGGGCACCGTGATGAGCCGGCTGTTCCACGCGCGGAAGAAGATGCAGGCGCTCCTCGCCGAGTACGCCGGGCTCGCGCCCGGGGGAGGCGCGCCGTGAGCGCCTGCGTGCGGTTCGCGCCCATGCTGACGGCGCGCCGGGGCGAGCTCTCGGCGGAGGAGCAGGCCGGGCTCGCCGGGCACCTCGCGGGCTGCGCGCGGTGCCGCGCCATCCAGAAGGACCTGCTGGCCGTCGAGGGCGTGGTGGGCTACGGGCTCACGCGGGCGGCGGCGGCGCGGGACTTCAGCGGGTTCGCGGAGGGTGTGCTGGCGCGGCTCGAGGCGGCGCCGGCGGACCACGAGGGCGCGCTGCGCCGGCTCGCGGCCTGGTTCCGGGCGCACCGGGCGCTCGCGTTCGGCGCGGCGATGGCCCCGGTGGCGGCGGCGCTGGCGCTCTACCTGCTCCTGCCCGGCGCTGGCCCGGAGAACGACCTCGACGTGGTCACCGAGGGGCGGAGCGCGACGGTGCTGCGCACGAGCGACGGACCGGTGGTGCTCATCGGGAGCGACGAGCCGACGTAGCGCGGCCTGGCGGCCCCTCCCCAGCCCTCCCCGCCCGGCGGGGAGGAGAGACTCACGGCTCAGCGCAGCGTCCTCCGGCCGGCGACGGCGTCGGTGAGGGGGAGCTGCATCTCCATGCGGGTCCCGGGGCGCGCGGCGGCCATGGGCACGCGGGCGCCGCGGAGGAGCTGCTGGGCGCAGCCCACGAGCGCAGGGCTGGCGTCGCCCTCGCGCTCCACGGCGGCGTCGTGGACGAGCACCTGGCCGTCGAGCGTCTCCATGGTGAGGCGGAGCACCGTCTGGGCCTCGTGGCCGGCCGGGGCGGGGCGCGGCGAGCGGGCGGCGCACTCGTCGATCTTCCCCTGCAGGTCGCCGAGCGCGGAGAAGAAGTCCCAGGTCTGCCGCGAGGGCTTGAGCGTCACCGGGCGCGGGGGATCGGCGGGCGACGGGTGGGCGACGCCGCTCGTCGCGGTGCGCTTGCGGCCCGGCGCCGGGGGCGGCGGCGGCACCGCCGGGATGGCGCGGGCGCCCTCGGGGAGCAGCGTGGGCGGCATCGCGGGCGAGGCGGACGCGCCCGCAGGGCCGGCGGCGGCGCTCGCGGGGGCGTCGTCGCCGTCGAGCAGGGACGGGGCGCGGGCGCGCAGGATGAAGGCCAGGCTGCCGGCGAGCAGGAGCGCGTTGGCGGCGAGGCCGAGGGCGAGGAGGCGGCGGGAGGAGACGGGGTGCTCGTCCAGGCCACCCCGAGCACCTCTTCCCCTCTCCCGCGGAGCGGGGGAGGGAAAGGGAGGGGGTGAGACGCGGGGCACCCCTGGCCGCCCCTCCCCTGCCCTCTCCGCCCGAGCGGGGAGGGAGGGCAGCGGGGTCAGCCGGGGCCTTTGAGCGTGCGGGGCCCCGGCGCCCCTCCTGGCGAGCGCTCCGGCCACCTCGCTACCTCGCCGCCACCGAGAGCTGGAAGTGACCGCCGGTCCCGGAGGACTCCCCGTCCACCTCGGCGTAGAGCTCGCCGGCGGCGCTGGCCGTGGTGGTGCAGGCGTCGTCCACGTTGCCGGAGAGGTACGACGCGCAGGCCTCGCCGTAGAGGTAGGGATCGGAGTAGACGGCGAGGTCGAGGTCGGCGGTCAGGCCCGAGAGCTTGAGCTGGTACTGCGCGCCGGGCGTGAGGCCGGTCACCTTGTAGACGGCGGTGTGCGCGTCCACCGAGCCGGACAGCGCCGGCTGGCCCAGGGCGAGCGTGCCGGCGAGGGCGGCCGGGGTCGGGGTGGCGAGCGCGAGCTGGTAGCTCGAGCCGGCCTCGCTCCAGGTGCCGTCCACGGAGACGAAGAGCTCGCCCTTGGCGGTGGCCTGCGCCAGGCAGGACTCGGGCGCCGTGCCGACCGTGGACGAGCTGCAGAGGAGCGCGTCCTGCGCGAGGCTCGCGTCGGCGTAGACGGCGAGGTCGAGGTCGTCGGTGAGGCCGCCGAGGGTGACCACGTAGAACCCGCCCGGCGTGAGACCGGTGTAGCGGACGTAGGCCTGGGTGGCGCCGACCTGGCCGGTCGCGGGCGGCGCGGGGGCCGTGGCCACGTTGGTGGCGGCCCGGGCGGTGAACTGGGCGGCGCCGGAGAGGCCGCTCGCGGGGTCGCGGGCGGTCAGGGTGGCGGTGCCGGCCCCGGCCGCGGTGACCACGCCGGCGGGGGTCACGGCGGCGACGGCCGGGTCCGAGGAGGACCACTGCAGCGTTCCGGAGAACGCCGCGGTGGTCCCGTTGGCGTAGCGGGCGGTGACCGCGAGCTGGGTCTGGTCGCCGACCACGGCGAAGGCGGCGCCGGGTGTGACGGCGAGGCCGCTCAGCGCGGGCGGGGCGCTCGAGCTGCTCTTGCAGCCGGTGGCGGCGACGGCGGCGAGGAGCGCGAGGGCGCAGGCGCGGAGCCACTGCGACGGCTGGCCGCCCCTCCCCTGCCCTCCCCGCCGGAGCGGGGAGGGAGCGCGGCGGGAGGCCGGGGCATCAGCGAGGCGTCGATCGTTCGCGTTCATGTTTCCTCCGGGATCGAGCGGCGCGGGCCTACTGCCCGGCTCCGGTGAGGGTGACCGACTGCGAGGCGGCGGGGGCCGCCGCGCGGACGTTGAGGGTGGCGGTCTTGGTGCCGGCGCTCGTGGGCGTGAAGGTCACGTTCACGGTGCAGCTCGCGCCGGTCGCCAGGGTGGCCGGGCAGTTGTTGGTCTGGGCGTAGTTCCACGGGCTGCTGCCGCCGAGCGTGATGCCGCGGATCCCGAGCGGCGCCGCGTTGCCGTTGGTGATGGTGACCACCTGCGCCGCGCTGGTGGTGCCCACCGCCTGCTTCGCGAAGGTGAGCGCCGTCGGGCTGACCGCGTAGGTCGGGACCACGATGGTGCCGGACAGGCCCACGCTCACCGGGGTGGCCGGGGCCGCCGCGTTGATCGTGAGGGTGGCCGTCTTCGTGAGCACGCCGCCGTAGGTGGTGGGCGTGAAGGTCACGTCGATGGTGCAGCTCGCGCCCACGGCCAGGCCGCCGCCGCAGTTGTTGGTCTGGGCGAACTGGCTCGGGCTCGCGCCGCCGAGGCCGATGCCGTTCAGGGTGAGCGGCGCCGTGCCGGTGTTGGTGAGCGTCACCGTCTGGGCCGCGCTCGTCACGTTCATCCCGCTCGAGAAGGTGAGCGAGGACGGGGTGGCCGAGGCCACCGGCGCGGTGCCGGTGCCGGTGAGCGCCACGGTCTGCGGGGAGACCGGGTCGGCGGTGGCGACCGACAAGGCGGCCGTCGCCGGGCCCGCGGCGGTGGGCGAGAACCGGACCGAGACGGTGCAGGACCGGCCGGCGGCGATCGACGTGCCGCAGTTGTTGTTGAAGCTGAAGCTCGCGGCGTTGGTCCCGGTGAGGGTGACGGAGGTGAGGGCCAGCGCGGTGGTGCCGGTGTTGAGGAGCGTCACCGTGTGGCCGGCGCTGGTGGTCCCGACGAGCTGGTTGCCGAAGGCGACCGCCGCGGGCGCGAGGGCGAGCGCCGTGCCGGTGCCGGCGAGCGACGCCGAGACGGTGGGGTTCACCGGGTCGGAGCTCGCCACGGTCAGCGCGCCGGAGCGGGCGCCGGACGTGGTCGGCGTGAAGGTGACCGAGATGGTGCAGCTCGCGCCGACGGCGAGGCTCGCCGGGCAGTTGCTGGTCTGGGCGAAGTCGCCGGTGACCGAGATCCCGCTCACGGCGAGCGGCGCCGTCCCGGTGTTGGCGAGCGTGGCGACCTGCGCCGGGCTCGTCGTGGCGATGACCTGGGCGCCGAAGGTCAGCGAGGCCGGGGTGAGCGAGGCGGTCGGGGCCACCACGGTGCCGGCGAGGGCCACCGAGGCGGTCGGGCGCGCCGGGTCGGAGCTCAGCACGCCGAGCGAGGCCGCCTTCGGGGCCACCGTCGCCGGCGTGAAGGTGACCGAGATGGTGCAGGTCGCGCCGACGGCGAGGCTCGCGGGGCAGGTGCTGGTCTGGGCGAACTCCGCGGCGTTGGCGCCGGAGAGCCCGACGCCGGAGACGAGGAGCGGGGCGGTGCCGGCGTTGCCGACCGTCACCACCTGCGCCGCGCTGGTCGTGGCCACGAGCTGGTTCGGGAAGGTGAGCGAGGCCGGCGAGAGGGTGATGGCCGGCGCGATGCCGGTGCCGGCGAGGGTCACGAGCACCGCCGGGTTGGCCGGGTCGGTGGTGTTGAGGGTGAGCCGGCCGGCGCGGGCGCCGAGCCCGCCGGGCGTGAAGGTCACCTGGAAGGTGCAGCTCGCGCCGACGGCGACGCTGGCGGGGCAGCCCGTGGTGGCGGCGAAGTCGGCCGGGTTGGCGCCGGCGATGGCGAAGCCGGTGTAGCCGAGCGGCGCGGTGCCGGCGTTGGTGAGGGTCACCGTGAGCGCCGGGGCGCTGGTGGTCCCGAGGAGCTGCGGGGCGAAGGTGAGCGCCGTCGGGGCGACCGAGGCCGCCGGGGCCACGCCCACGCCGACCAGGGTGGCCGTGACCACCGGGTTGGCCGGGTCGGAGGTGGCGACCGAGAGCACCGCCCCGCGCTGCCCGAGGGCGCCCGGCTTGAAGGTGACCGCGTAGTCGCAGGTCTGTCCGGCGACGAGGCTCCCGGCGCAGGTGGTGGTGACGGCGAAGTCGCCGGGGGTGACGCCGGAGAGGGTGGCCGCGCCGATCGAGAGGGCGCCGGCGCCGGTGGCCGAGAGCGTGGCCGTGAGCGGGGCGCTCACCACGCCGACGAGCTGGTTGCCGAAGTCGAGCGTCGCCGGGGCGAGCGCCGCGGTCGGCGAGGCGCCGAGCATGGCGGTGTTGGACCAGGCCGAGGCGACCACGTTGTCACCGTACGGGCCGGTGATCCGCTTCACCGCCTGGACCCGGTAGTACCAGGCCACGGTGGCGTCGGCGACGGTGCCCGAGAAGCCGACCGCGACCGGTCCCTGCGCCGTCGCCGGCACCGTGGTCGTGGTCGGCGCGGTGAAGGCCGCGTCGGCCGACTGCTGCACGGCGAACTCGGTGGCCGACGCGGAGTTGTCGGTGAACGAGCCGGTCACGGACGTGCCCGACGCGGACACCGCCAGCCCGGACGGCGCCTCGGGCGTGGCGAGGTGCACGATGGGCCGCATCATGTCGTTCTCCTCGTGGCCGAGGAGGTGGCAGTGCCACACGTACTCACCGCCGTAGTTGAACTCTGCGTTCGTCCCGTTGACGGTGGCGCCGGTGAGCGGGTCGAAGTAGGTGACCGCCCCGCCCGCGGGCTGCGTCACGTCCTGGAGCCGGTGCATGTCGGGCAGGACGAAGGGCACCACGGGCGTGATGGGCAGCACCGCCACGATCACGTCCTCGAGCGGGCTCATGCGGACCGACTCCTTCCACCCGAGCTCGTTGGGATCGGGCGGCCGGATCTGGCCGTCCCAGCCGACGCGGTTCACCACCTGGACGTTGAAGAGGTGGAAGTGGACGGTGTGGGTGTCCACGCCGTTGTGCGTGATCTTCCAGAGCTGCGGCTGGCCGTCGAGCGTGAAGTCGGTGGGCGGGTCGACGTAGCCGACCGGGATGGTGGTCTGCGTGGTCGCCGTCGTGTTGGGGATCTCGGTCGCCAGCGTGGCGTTCATGCGGCCCGCGGGGTCGAAGAGCTCCTGGATGCCCTTCGGCAGCAGCGGGATGGTCACCGGCGCGCTGCCGTTGATGGGCGTGAAGGTGAGGCCGGTGGTGTTCTGGATGCGGGCGTAGTTGTCGGTGAGCGTGGTGCCGTACGCCGGGCCGTAGGCCGACTCCGGCACCACCGGGACGGGCTGCGAGGCGGCGAACGGGCCGGGCTGCCCGCTCGTGCCGTTGAACGCCGCCTGGAGCGAGGCCAGGTCGAACGGCGCGGCCGCCGGCGCGCTCGAGACCACGAACTGCATGAAGGTGCGGGTGTTGGGACCGTAGCCGGGGAGCGTGGTGGGCGCGCCGCCGCTCGAGGCCTGGTCCATGTTGCCGGTGTAGTAGTCGTAGCGGGTGTCGAAGGCCGGGAACGGCGCCGGGGCGTCGTTGTAGAGGATGAGCTTCGAGCCGGCCGGCACCTGCGAGAAGTCCACGATCACGTCGGCGCGCTCGGCGGGGCCGAGCGTGAGGGCGTGCGTGGAGACGTTGAGCACCACGATGTTGCGCCGGTTGTACTCGTAGCCGACCGGGGTGGGGTCGATCTGGACCGGCGCCGGGAGGAAGCCGCCCTCCGAGCCGATCTGGATGAAGGACGGGCCGGCGGTGGTCGGATCGGGCACGCCGCCGTCGCGGCCGTCGGTGGGCCAGGTGGAGGGCCAGCAGCCCGAGGCCGGGTTGGTGACCGCGACGCCGTTCACGATGGAGACGTAGCCGGGCGTGCCGACGGTGATGCCGGGCGCGCAGGCCGGCACGGGGTCGGAGGCGCCGTGGGGCGTCGCCGGCACCATCTTCACCTCGGTCCCGGAGGCGTCGGCGAAGAAGATGGAGAGGTTCACGCTCCGGTCGTTGGCGGCGTTGAGGATGCGGAAGCGGTAGGCCTTCCGGTCCACCGTGAAGGTCGGGTAGGCCGTGCCGTTCACGAGCGGCGTGTCCATGAAGCCCTCGGGCACGATGGACGGGTTGGGCAGGCCGGGGGTGCAGGGGCCGGTCGCCGGCGGCACCGGGCACTGCTCACCCGGCGTAGAGGGCCACGGCGGCCAGAACCACGGTCCGTAGTCCCAGCGGCCGAACGCGTTCACGCCCTGCGAGTCGTAGGGGTTCTGGTTGGGGACGTAGACGTGCGGGAACCAGAGGTTGCCCGGGCCGCCCCACTTCGCCGTGTCCCAGGTCGGATCCTGCTGGGCGAGCTGGGTCGTGTCCGGGACGAAGGTCTTGTCCTGCAGGATGAGCGGGACGCCGAGGTGGTACACGCCGCCGAGGTCCGGGATCACCTTCTTGTTCGAGATGAGGTCCTCCTCGACGGGGTCGGTGAGGAGGTAGCCGGCCGCCTCGCCGGCGTAGACGTTGAGCCGCGTCACGCCGTAGGAGTGGTCGTGGTAGAACATGAACCGGGCGGACTGCTGGTTCGTGTAGTAGTAGGTCCCGGCGCCGTCGCCCGGATCCGGCATGTCGGGGACGTTGCGCTGCGAGACGCCGCGCTTGAGCGTGGCCGGGTCGCCGGCCGGCGTGATCCACTGGTGCGGCGTGCCGTCGCTGATCCACGGGGTCACGCCGCCGTGGAGGTGCAGCTCGGCCCGGTTCTCGGTGTAGCTCGAGCCGTCGGGGCCCATGCCCGCGCCCATCACCGTGGTGTCCACGGGGAGGAAGAGCTTGCTGCCCGGCTGGTCGGAGGTGGGGAGCTCGTTCGTGAACTTGATGCGGACCGGCCGGTCCTTCTGCGCCACGATGACGGGGCCGAGGTAGTGCGGGAGCTGGTCGTTCGGCGCGGCGGCGAGCTTGTCGTAGTAGCCGCGCACCTGCGTGGTGGCCGGCAGGTTGGTGTGGAACTGCTGCGTGTAGTTGACGACGCCGATCTCGTAGTAGTCGGAGTTGGGGAAGCGGGTCGTGTCGGGGGTCGCGACGGGGATGTACTGCCCGAGGTTGTTGGCGTTGGCGCTCCCCAGGCCCGGCAGCCCGTCCACGAACTTCTTGATGCCGCCGGAGACGTAGGTGGTGCAGGTCTCCGGGATCTGCGTGGTGGGGTTCACCGGGCAGTCGGCGTCGGAGTAGCAGAGCTGGGTGGTGGTCACCGAGCAGGCGCGCACCGGGAGCGGGCTGTTGGCGTAGTTGCCGACGTTGAAGACGTCGGGGGTGCCGCCCGGGTTCATGGTGGGGGCGAGCGTGGCCGCGCTCACTCCGGAGCCGGCGAGCGCGGCGGCGAGGCCGGCCTTGGCGGTGGTGGTGGTGGTCGTCGTCGGCGTGGTCGTGGTGGCCGGGGCCGCCGCCGCCTTCGCCGCGGCGCGGCGCTGCGCCGCCGCCTGCCGGTCGGCGTTGGTGACGCGGCGCATCGCGGTCACGTTCGCCGACGAGGCCGTACCTTGAGTTTGGGATAGGGCCAGGGTCGGAGCGAGAGCTGCGTTCACGACCAGTGTCGCGAGGACGATGAAGTTGATGCGCATGCGTGGTCTCCCCTGGCGGCGCGCCGCTATCCCTGGTGCCCGCGACCTGGCCGGCCGCGTACGTGGCGAGCGCTAGAGCAAAGGGCGCGCCGGGTGGGTCGCTCCCGGAGCGTGTCACGTGTTCCTGGGATTCACGCACCGTCGCGTCACGATCGGTGAACCAGGGCGGCGTACCCGCGCGGAGACCGGAAAGGCCTGAGCGACCGAACCCAAACGTTCGTTTGCGGGCCGCCCGCCCGGGTCAGTGCCCGGCCTGCCGATGGGAGCCCCGAATGGACGACGACCGGACGCCCGCCCGTGAGCTCGGGGGACGGCCGGTCGTCTTTACAGGGCGCGCTTTGTAAAACTTACGTCAACGCACCATTCGTGACTTGATCTGCATCACGAAATCCTGCGTCCTGGCTGGAGATTGCCCTCCGGGGGCTCACTTGGCGCTGACGCCGAGCAGCTCGACCTCGAACACCAGGGTGGACCCCGGCGGGATGCCCGGCCCCCCTCGATCGCCGTAGGCGAGGTCGGCCGGGCAGACGAGCCGGGCCTTGCCGCCCACCTTCATCTTGGCCACCCCTTCGGTCCAGCAGGGGATGACCCGTCCGAGGGGGAACTCGGCCGGCTGGCCGCGCTGCACGGAGCTGTCGAAGACCTTCCCGTCGGGAAAGCGGCCCGTGTAGTGGACCTTCACCGTGTCGGCGGCCTTGGGCTGCGCGCCGGTGCCGGCGGCGAGCGGGAGGTAGACGAGGCCCGACGCGGTCCGCTCGGCGCCCTTCTCGGCGGCGGCCTTGTCGAGGAACGGCTTCGCCTCCGCCTTGCGCCTGTCGGCGGCCGCCTTCATGCGCGCCTGCGCGAAGGCGTTGATGCGCGCCTGGGCGGGCCCGGGATCGACGCCCTTGCCGGCGAAGGCGTCGTCCATGCCGCGCCGGACCACCGCGTACTCCTCCTTGCTGAGCGAGAACAGCTCGAGCTCGCGGGTGACCGTCGCGCCGATGGCGGCGAGGGTCTGCTCGTCGGGCGCCGTTGAATCGGCGGGCGGCTGGGCCGTCGGCTTGAGGTCGGTCTTCTGGGCCGCGGGCGGCTGCGCCGCCGGCCTGGGATCGGCGCCGTGAGCGCCGGAGGCGAGCGTGAGCACGAGAGCGGAGACGGCGAACCGGCGCATGGGGGAGTCCTTTCGAGATTGGCCTTCGGGCGCGCGCATTATAGCTTTCCGGTCCATGAGGAAGCTCGCTCTCGCCGCCGCGCTCTGCTGCATCGTGGCCGTCCCCTGCCGCACGCTGGCCGCCGGGATCCCGGTGCGGGTGCGCGTGCTCGCGGGGAAGCGGCAGGGGCCGCCGCAGGTGGACCCGCGCCTCAAGGACCTCCAGGCGCAGCTCTCGCCGCTCGCGTGGCAGACCTGGACGCAGGTGAAGGAGGAGCAGCGCGACCTCGAGGTCGGCAAGCCGGCCAGCTTCTCGCTGCCGGACGGCAGCGCGCTCGAGCTCACCATCCAGGAGGCGAAGAAGGACACCGTCACCTTCCAGCTCAAGGTGCCGCGGAGCCAGACCGCCTCCAGGCTCACCATCAGCAAGGATCAGCGGATCGTGCACCAGGTGGCGCCGGAGAAGGACGGCACGGCCACCTTCGTGAGCATCCGGCCGTGGCCGTAGGGTGAGCGCGGCGTGCCGCGCGGCGCCGTCGTCCTCGCCGGGCCGTGCGTCAAATTTTTGACTTGACCCACAGTCCGTTCGGGCGTTTCATGCCCCGCGTTCGCGGCGCTCCGTTCCGGGGCGGATCGCGAAGGGGTCGCAAACGACAGCCAGGCGCGCTCCTCCGGTCCGCTCGGGCCGGCGCGGGGCGTCCTTTTGCTCGAGGGGGTACACGGATGAGATCGCTGCGTATCGGAGCTCTTTCGCTCGTGGCGCTGGGCCTCGCGGCGTGCGGGACCGGGCAGTCCAACAAGGGGAGCCTGCAGACCACCGTCCGGCTGCAGGGGCTCGCGGCGGGGCCCGTCACCAAGGTGACGGTCGCGGTCACCTCGTCCGATCCCAACGAGACGATCGCGCCCATCGAGCTGACGGCCGGCACGCCCGCCGGGACCTACACCGGCACGTTCGCCCAGCTCCGCGCCAGCACCAACGGCGGCCCCACCTACCAGCTCCTGGCGGAGGCGGTTGACGCGGGCGGGACCGTGCTCTATCGCGGCTCGGCCGCCGGCGTGAGGGTGACCGAGGGCGTGATGAGCACGATCATCATCATCGCCAACAGCACCGCGCCGGTCGTGCACACCGACTACGTGCCGGTCCGGATCACGGCGGTCGAGGCGGCCGCCCAGGTCCGCTCCGGCGAGCAGCTCACCTTCAAGGTGACGGTCAACCCCGACGCCACCGGGCCGGTGGCCCTCCAGTGGAGCCAGATGGACGTGGTCGACCCGGCCACCGTCTTCACCGATCCCACGCAGGGCACCACGGTCTGGACGGCGCCGACCACGCCGTCCTTCCAGACCGTGCACATCACCGTCACCGCCTCCAACGGCCTCGCCGCCCCCTCCAGCGTCACCTTCGACGTGGCGGTCACCGCCAAGGTGGACGCGCCGGTGCAGGTCACCCTGAACGACGCCCCGGTCCTCGCGTCCCTCACCCTCGGCCAGCCGCGCGTCGCGCCGGCGCAGACCGTGGACCTGTCGGTGTCGGCCTCCGACCCGAACGGCGACGCCCTGACCTACACCTTCTCGAAGGGCACCTGCACGGGCTCCTTCGGCGCGCTGGAGGGAGCGCCGCAGGCGGCCTCCACCGCCATGTTCACCGCCGGCAGCGCGATCGGCGTCTGCAAGCTCGCCGTCACCGTGACCGACGCGAACGGCCTCACCGCGACCGGCACCGTCGCGCTGGACGTGGATCCGCTGCAGCCGCCCCGCACCGAGGTGGTGACCCCCACCTCGCCGGCCACCGTGCCGAACGTGGTCGGGGTGGCGGACGACGGCGCCCCCGGCTTCCTCGGCGGCAGCATCCGCGCCACCGGCACGCCCAAGGCCGAGCTCTACTTCACCCCGCAGGGCCTCTTCAGCCGCACCGGGCTCAAGCTCGGTGACATCGCCCGGCTCAGCTTCTACACGAAGAAGGCCACCAGCCACACGGAGGACGTGCTCGACTGGTTCCTCGCCATCTACACCACGCCCTACGCCGGCCAGACCTCCGGCTGGTACGGCGCGCGGGTCGAGGCCGAGGCCTACCTGGCGAAGAACCTGACCGAGACCGTCGGCGACTGGAACCTCTGGGACTCCTCCGGGACCCAGAACCAGCTCCGCTTCTTCGAGTCCACGGCCGGCTACTTCGGCAGCTACACCGACCCGACCTGGAGCGAGTTCGTCGCCGGCAACAGCCTCGGCGGCTCCGGCGGTCGCGTGGTCGCCGCCTACCAGGATCTGCCCATCCTCTACTTCTCGGTCCAGACCGCCTCGGGCGCGGCCGGCTTCCAGGGGCAGCTCGACGGGCTCCGCATCGAGCTGACGGACGGCTCGGTGACGCAGGTCGATTTCCAGCCGTAGCGCACCGGGCGCGGCGCCGAGCGCGCCGCCGCGGAGGAAGGGGCCCCTTCACGAGGAGGGGCCCTTTTCTTTCCGGTCCGCCGGAGCGTCACCGCCCGACGATCGCGGGGGCGGTCGTCGGGGCGACGTGGATCGTGCCCGTGGCGGCGCCGCCTCGCGCCGGCGACAGCCCGGACCCGGCGGGCGGCGCGTGCCCCTTCCAGAAGTCGAGGACCACGAGCTCCACCGCGCACCCGGCGGAGGAGTCCGGCAGGTGCACCAGGATCCGGTCCGCGCCGCCGGACGGCGCCGGCGTGAGGACCGCGCCGGGGCAGGTGGGCGCGCTCCAGGCGTACTCGAGGTCGTCGCCGTCCGGGTCGGCGGCGCGCGCCGCGACCTCCACGTCCACGCCCCCGCCCTCTCCCTCCGTCCGGAGCTCCTGCCGGACGAGCCACATCGACGAGAGCACCGGGGGCTGGTTGAGCTCCACCTCCACCGCGCCCGGCCCGGATCCGGAGACCTGCACGCCGCTCGCCGCGGTGGCCGCCGGGCCCGACCCGGCCGCGCCTCCGCCGCACGCGGCCAGCAGGGCGGGGAGGACGAGCCACCTCCACCGCGTCCCCGACCTTCGGCTCACGCCAGCGCTCATGACCCGTGCCCCCTCCTCGAACGAAGCGTTCGCGGCTCGGGGTGCAGCGCGCGTGCCCCCGGGAGAGGAATGGCGAAGGGCCGGTGCGCGCGGCGAAGCCCCGCAAATCCGGGTGGATCGGCACGTTCACGGACGGCGAATCCGCCGGAGGCCCCCGGCGCCGGCAGACCCAGGGTAGGACGTCACCCGCGGGAGCCGGGCGGGCGTCACCAGAGGACGGCGATGCCTCCCGGCGCCGGCGCGAGCCGCAGCGAGGAGCGCGCGCCCTCCGCCGGGTGGAAGAAGTGCGGCACCGCCCAGCCGATCACGGTGCCCACCACCGCCCCGGTGGCCACGTCGGTGAGGTAGTGGTCGCGGGCGGCGAGGCGCAGGTAGGCCACGGCCGCCGCGCCCCCCGCGCTCGCGGCCAGGATCCAGGGGGCGCCCGGCACGCGCTGGGACAGGAAGAGGGTCCCCGAGGCCGCGGCGAGCGAGAAGGCATACGTCGCGTGGCCCGAGAAGAAGGACAGGTTCCGCTCGCGATCGATCGCGGCGGAGGGCGATCTCCCGAGCCAGGCGTACGGCCGCTCCCGGCCGACGGCGTACTTCACGCCGGTGTCGAGCAGCATGGCGAGGCTCACGGCCTCGGTGACGAGGAGCACGTTCACCCAGCCGGTCTTCGGGTCGTCGCGGCGGTAGCCATCGAGGAGCGCGTAGCCGAGCACGCCGGCGGTCATCACGCCCACGAGGACGTCGGAGCTGGTGGCGGCGGCGCCGGGGTTGCCCCACGCGAGCGACCGGGCGGCGCTCGCCTCGAAGCCGGGCGGGCTGCACCAGCGGCAGGCGCGCGGGGCGAGCGGGCCCTCGAGCCCGAGGAGCGCCAGGGTCGCGGCCCCGGCGGCCCCGGTGACGGCGAGGTCGAGCGTCAGGTCGTACCGCGGGGGAGCGGGGAGCGCGTCGTCGGCGCGCGCCCCGGCCGCGGCCAGGGCCAGGGCGAGCGCGGCGGCGAGCCAGCGCGAGGATCGGACGGGCGAGGTCATCGGCTCACCTGCGGGGAGCGCCTGGCCGCCGCCGCGGCGGCGAGCGCGAAGAGCGCCACCGCCAGGCCGGTGAAGGGCCACGCCACCGTCCGATGGGCGGCGCCCGCCAGGAGCGCTCCACCCAGGGCGGTGGCCACCCGGTTGGCGCGGCCGCTGGCGTGGCCCCGGCCGAGGAGCCAGCCCGCGGCGGCGAGCACGCCCGCGCCGATGGCGGCGTCCGCCCCGAGCCGCGGGCGAGCGGCGGAGAGCGCCGGCCCCGCGCGCGCCACCACCGCGGCGCCGGCGAGGACCGCGCCGGCCGCGAGGGCCAGCACCGCGCCGGCCGCCGCGTCCTTGGCGATCCGGGCCTCCCGCCGGAGCTCGGTCGTGCACAGGTCCACGAGGGCCTCGAGGGCGGTGTTGAACGCCTCGGCCGCCAGCACCAGCGCGACGCAGAGCAGCAGGCCGAGCTGCGCCGCGAGCGGCAGCGCGACGCAGCCGCCCGCGAGCCCCACGGCGAGCCCCGCGGCCACGTGGAGCTTCATGTTGCGCTCGTGCGCGACCGCGTGCACGAGCCCGCGCCAGGCATGGCCGAAGCTGGCGAGGAGCCCGCCCGGCGCCGCGACGCGCCCCTCGCCTGCCGGCGGCCTCGCCGGAGGCGCCGGGACGAGCCGTGTCCGCACTTCGCGCGCGCGTGGCACCGGTGGCTCGCTAGGCCGACTTCCGCTTCTTGTAGTCGTACTGGTAGTGGTACCCGTACCCGTAGCCGTAACCGTAGCCGTACCGGCCGGCGAGGCGGACCACGTCGTTGAACACGAACCCCGCCGGCCGGATGCCGCTCTGGCCGTAGCGCTTCAGCGTCAGCGTGATCTCGCGCAGGGGGTGCTGTCCGGCGCGGAGGACGAGCAGGTTCACGCCGGCCGTCCGGCCGATGATCGCCGCGTCGGTGACCGCCAGGATGGGCGGCGTGTCGATGAGGACCAGCGCGTACTGGGCCGAGACCCGCTCGACGAGCTTCCGGTACCCGGCGCTCATCAGGAGCTCCGACGGGTTCGGCGGCAGCACGCCCTGCGGCAGGAGGTCGAGGTTCGGCCCCACGTCCCGGTGCACCGCCTCGTCGAAGGACACCGAGCCGGCGATCACCTCCGAGAGGCCCGGGCTCCGCTCGAGCCCGAAGACCTTGTGGAGCCGGCCGTTGCGCATGTCGCCGTCGATGAGGAGCACCCGCTCGCCGGCGTCGGCCAGCACGGCGGCGAGGTTGGTGGCCACGAACGACTTGCCGATGCCGGGGCTCGGGCCGCCGAGGGCGATGACGCGGTTGGGCGCGTCCATGAGCGCGAACTGGAGGCTGGTGCGCAGGGAGCGGAGGCTCTCGATGGCGAGGTCGGTGGAGTCGCGCACCGCCAGGAGCCCGGAGCCCTCGGCCGCCTTGCGGCCGCGCCCCAGCTGCGACTGCAGATCGCTGTGGGGCACGCTCGCGTAGACGCCGATGCCGGTGGCCGCCTCCACGAGGTCCGGATCCTCCACGCCGCGGTTCAGCGAGCGGCGGACGAACGCGGCGACCACGCCGAGCACCAGGCCGAGCACGACGGCGAGCCCGGCCGTCTGCACCGGCTCCGGGTGCACCGGCTTCCGCGGCACGAGCGCGCGATCGAGGATCCGGACGTTCCCGATGGTCCCGGACTTGGCGACCTTGAGCTCCTGCGACTTGTTGAGGAGGAGGACGTAGAGCTCGTTCGAGACCTTCACGTCGCGCATCAGGCGCGCCGACTGCAGCTCCGTCTGCGGCAGCCCCTTGATCTGGTTCACGAGGTGCGTGCGCTCCGCCTCGGCCTCGGCCAGCTTCTTGTCGATGGTGACGACGTACGGGTGCGTGTCGGTGAAGCGCTGCTTGAGCTCGGCCCGCTGCAGCGACAACTCGGTGACGAGCTTCTCGATCTCGACGCTGCGGTCGAGGGCCGCCTTGGCCTCCAGCGAGAGGTCGATGGTGCCGTGCGCCGAGCGATAGGCGTTGAGCGCCTGCTCCGCCTCCTCCACCTTCCCGCGGAGCACCGGCAGCTGGGCGTTCACGAACTCGAGCGTCTTCTGCGCCTCCTCCGACTTCCGCTCCACGTTCTGGCGGAGGTAGTCGGTGGCCATCGCGTCGAGGATCGCGACGAGCCGCTCGCGATCGGTGCTCGAGAGCTCGACCCGGATGATGCCGGTCTTCTTGCCCTTCTCGGCGATGACGAGGTCCTTCTGGAGCTTCTGGACCACCTCGCTGGCCGGCCGCTTCATGAGGCGGAACCAGGTCCCGGGCCGGGCCCGGAGCTCCGAGACGAAGAGCTGGGCCGGGCCGCCGGCGGTCCCGGCCGCCTGTCCGACCTGTCCCTCGACGAGCAGGTCACCGTCCGCGGTGAGGAGCCGGTACCGGCCCGCCTCGCCGGCCACGAGCGTCAGCCGCTCGTTCTCGAGGCGCGGCGACACGGCCAGCCGATCCACGGCGATCCGCTCGCCACCCCAGGCGTAGCGGGCCAGCCCCAGGAGCGGCGCCGCGAGCGCCTCGCCGCGGTGGTGCCGGGCGATCGCGGCCCCGACGAGCGGGAAGTGCCGCGGCTCGGCGACGACGTCCAGGCCGAGCTCCTGGACCACGGCGCCCACCAGCGAGCGGGAGCGGATGATCTCGATCTCGGTGTCGGCCGGGGTCTGGGTCGAGAGCATGCCGGAGAGCTCGTCGAGCGCGCCGACCCCCTTCTGCTTCTCCTCGACCTGCACGAGCACGTCGGAGCGGAACACCGGGGCGGCGAGCCAGGTGTAGAGCAGGCCCCCGAGGAGCGCGGCCACGGTGGTGGCGAGGATGAGCCCGCGCGAGGCGAGCAGGACGCCGAGGTACTGCGCGAGCCCGGCCTCGTCCTCGTCGGAGTCCGAGGTGGTGCTGGGCGCCACCGCGATGGGTGAGGGGTCGCGAGGAGCGGACGGGGTCACTGGTCTTCCTTCAGCTGGCGAGTCGCGAGCGGCCGGGCTCGTGCCGGGCCGGGGCGAGAGGGACGTCCGGATCGAAGCGATCGAGGGCGTCGTGAAGATACCCGCAGAGCAGCTCGACGGCGATCTCGGTGTCGCGGGAGAGCTTGCGGCGGCCGTCGCGCCAGCCCAGCTCGAGCTCGTCTCCGCCCGGACGCTCGGGGCGGAGCGAGAAGCGGGCCACGAACGGCGCCGGGCCCGCCTCCTGGAAGCCGTCGCTGACGATCGGCTGGTTGGCGCCGGCCGGCCCGCCGCGGCGGAGCGCGACGCAGCTCACGCCGAGCACCGGCGCGGCGGCGCACACGGCCACCCAGACGTCCTCTCCCCGGTCGGCGCGGGCGAGCCGCTCGCCGACCTCGCGGATCGCCTGCAGCGTCATCACGTTGCGCCGGCGGCGCTCCAGGAGGTCGCGGGGACAGCTCATCCGGAGGTAGCCGAGCCGGCGCAGGCCGAGCACGAAGGTGGCGGCCACGCCCACCAGGAACGCCGCGGCCGCGACGCCGCTCAGCCGAGTGAGGGCGACCGCGGAGCACCCGAGCAGCGCCGACGCCGCCCAGAGAGCGCGCACCGCCTGCTTCTGGGTGAGCCCGCGTTCGAGCAGGCGGTGGTGGATGTGGTCGCGGTCGGCGGCGAAGAGCGGCACGCCGCGGACGGCCCGGCGCGCCATCGCGAGCAGCGTGTCGGCGATGGGCAGGCCGAGCGCCACCACCGGGATGGCCAGCGCCACCGCGGCCGAGGACTTGTGCGCGGTCTGGATCGAGCTCACCGCGAGGACGAAGCCGAGGAACATGCTCCCGGTGTCGCCCATGAAGATGCGCGCCGGGTTGAGGTTGTAGCGGAGGAAGCCCAGGATCGCGCCGCCGAGCGCGCCCATGAAGAGCATCATGAGCGCGTTGCCGCGGCTCGTCGCCTCGACGAAGGTCGCCACCACCGCGATCAGCGCCGTCCCGCCCGCGAGGCCGTCGAGGCCGTCGATCAGGTTGAGCGCGTTGATCACCCCCGCGATCCAGAGCATGGTGAGCGGCAGGCCCAGCCACCCCACGCTGACGGTGTGGAGCAGCGGGACGGCGATCGCGTCGATGCGAAACCCGAACGCGTACATCAGGGCGGCGACGCCGAACTGGACCGCGAACTTGAGGCGCGCGCCGGCGCCGAAGAGATCGTCGTAGACGCCGAGCGCCGCGATCACGGCGCCGCCCAGGAAGAGCCCGAGCGCGTGCGGGAGGTCCCCCCAGAAGCGCGCCCCCACCCCGCTCCCGTGCACGAGGAGCAGCGCGAGGAGCGGCGCGTAGAACGCGACGACGATCGCGATCCCGCCCAGGCGGGGAATGGGGCGGCCGTGGATCTTTCGCGAGCTCAGGGCGTGGTCGAGGAACCCGTACCGGTGCGCCGCCGCGCCCACCACCGGCGTCAGCCACGCGCTGGTGGCGGCCGAAAGTGAGAAGGCGATGGCGGCGGTCTTCATGTCCCGGGGCGTGACGTCCGTCCCGCGTTCCGGGGCGACCCATCATGGGTCACGCTAACACAAGCGAGGCACCCCTTCCAGGCCGATCAACGCTGGGTACGCGCCGTCACCTGTATGTTTCACAAGCGATCGAGCAGGCGCTCGAAGGATCGGCAGGCCACGCGCCGATCGTGGTGTTTTTCGAGCGCTGCGCGAGCGAGCTCCCCCATTCGGATTCGCGCATCATCCGTTCGGGTGAGCTGGAGCACCGCGTCGGCGAGCCTTTCCGCCGCGCCGTTCGGGACGACGACGCCGCACGCCTCCCTGGAGAGCGTCCGGGCGACCTCGCACTCTTCCGGTCCCGCGAACAGGGTCGGCCGGCCGGCGGCGAGGATGCCGTACAGCTTCGAGGGCTCGACCAGCCCGAGGAACGCGGGCTGCAGCGAGGCGAGGTGCAGGTCGGCGGCCGAGAGCGACAGGGCCAGCCGATCGCGCGGCTGGTAGGGGCCGAGCCGGACGTTCGGGAGCTCGCGAGCGGCGAGCTCCACCTCCCGCCGGCGCTCGCCGTCGCCGAGGAAGACGAAGCGGACGTCCCGGTGCTCCCGCAGGAGTCGGGCCGCGTCGAGCAGCGTCTGGAGGTCGTGCGCCCGGCCCATGTTGCCCGAGTACATGACGAGGTGGCGGGCGTCGCCCAGCAGCTCGGCCCGCAGCGGGTTCTCGCCGTGCGGGACCGGGCGCACCGCGCGCCCGTCGGCCCAGTTCGGGATCACCTCGACCCGGTCCGCGCGCGCGCCGGCCGCCAGCACCCGGTCGCGCATGGCCTCGCCGAGCACCACCACCGCGTCCGCGCGCGAGAGCACCTGCCGCGAGGCCGCGCGCATCGCCGCCGTCGCCGGGGCGCGCGGGCCGAGCACGCCCATCGCCACCGCGATCTCGGGATAGAGGTCCTGCACCCAGTAGACGAGCTTCGCCCCGCGCAGCGGTCGCACCGCCAGGGCGGCGGCGGCGATGAGCGGCGGGGTGGTCATGGCGAGGACCACGTCCTGGCGCGGGAGCCGGAGCAGCTCCACCGCGGCGGCCGCGTAGAAGCTGCCGTAGTCGAGCGCGCGGTGCGCCAGGGTCCGCTTCCCGAGCGAGGTCGCCGCCACCCGCCGGATCTCCACGCCCCGGTGGCGCTCGCGCGCCGGCAAGGTGCCGCCGCCGAGGTAGCTGCCGCGGCCGGCGAGGGCGGTCACGGAGACGCCGGCGGCGGCCAGGTCCTCCGCGAGATCGGTCGCGAGCTGCGCGGTGGCCGCGAGGTCGGGGTGGAAGAACTGGTTGAGGAGGAGGAGCTTCATGGCGCCGAGCCGATCCTCCGCTCCTTCTGCTTCGCCGCCGGGTTGCCGGCGTAGACGCCGTACGCCTCGGTGTCGCCCGAGAGGACGCCGCCCGCGCCCAGCACCGCGTGGCTCGCGAGGCGGCTCCCGGGCAGGAGCAGCGAGCGCACCGCCGCCCAGGCGCCGTCCTCCACCGTGACGCCTTTCACCACGAGGTCGAAGGAGGGCTTCGACCAGTCGTGGTTCCCCGTCTCGACCATCACGCCCTGCGACAGGCAGACGTCGGCGCCGATCTCGATCCGGCCGAGCGAGTCGAGCCAGACGCCCTCCCCGACCCAGGTGTGGTCGCCGAGCGAGAGGTTCCAGGGGTACTTCACGGTGACGCGCGGCTTGATCACCACCCCTTCGCCGACCCTCGCGCCGAAGGCGCGGAGCAGCGCGGACTTGAGGCGCGACGGCCACGGGAAGGCGGTCTGGAGGAAGGCGCGGTGGGCCGCCAGCCAGAGGACGCGGACCGCGAGCGGCCGGCCGGGGTCGTACCAGCGGTTGTCGAAGGTGGAGAGGTCGGTGCGGCCGCGAGGGTTCATTCGAGGAGCTCCACGCTGGACGGAGGCGCGCCGCCTCCCAAGGACCAGCGGTACACGGAGTGGACCTGCTCCGCCACCTCCTGCCACGTGTAGCGGCGCAGGACCTCCTCGCGCCCGCGCGCGCCGAGCCGCTCCCGCTCGCCGGGCGGCAGCCGCACGAGGTCTCGCAGCGCCGCCGACAGCGAGCCCTCCTCTGGATCGCAGACCAGCCCGGCGCCGAGCGCCTGCACGTCGAAGTTGCACGCACGGGTGACGACCACCGGCAGCCCGAGGCTCATCGCCTCGAGCACCGCCATCGAGAACCCCTCCGAGTGCGAGGGCAGCACGAAGGCGTCCGCGGCCGTGAGCGCCTCCGCCTTGGCCTCCCCGAAGAGCGGGCCGGTGAAGAGCACGGACCGCTGCAGGCCGCGCTCCGCCACGCGGCCCGCCACCTCGGCGGCGTGCCCGAGCTGATCCGGGCCGGCGACCACCAATAGCCAGTCCTCGCGGGCGAGCTCCGCCTCGCGGGCGAGCCGCGCCCAGGCCTCCACCAGGATGGGCAGGCCCTTCTTCGGATGGATGCGGCCGAGGAAGAGCAGGAGGCGGCGGTTCGCGACGGACGGGAAGCGGGCCGCGAAGGCGCCTCGGTCCGGCCGCGCGGCGGGAGGCGTGACGCCGTTCGGGATCACGGCGATCGGGTTTCGCAGGCCGAGGGCCCGGAAGGCCCGCGCCTCGTTCTGGTTGAGCGCGTGCAGGCAGCGCGCGCCGCGCAGGTTGCCCTCCTCCACCAGCGCCCAGAACAGCCGCTTCTTCCAGCGGGAGTGGGCGAGCGCCCAGGGCTCCAGCATCCCGTGCGGCGTGACCAGCACCGGGCGGCCGGACCCGCGACCCCAGCGGCGCGCCGCGCGCGACGGCCAGGTGAAGAGGCCGTGGAGGTGGAGCAGGTCCGGCGCGGGGCCGGCGAGCGCGCGCGCGAGCCCGGGGGCGAACCCGAGCGCGAGCGGGCCCCGGTGGGGGAAGAGCTCGGCCGAGTCGCCGCACTCGGTCAGCGCCGGCGCGGCGGGATCGCGCACCCCGAGCAGCCGCGGGCGGAGGCCGGCCTGGTGCTGCGCCGCCGCCAGCGCGGCCACCACCGGCGGGATGCCGCCGCCCCGCACCGACAGGAGCCAGGTGAGGTGCGCGGGGATCATGCCCGGCGGCAGACGTAGATCTGGTTGACGCCCAGTCGTGACAACCCAACACTTCCGGCTGCCCAGCGTTCGATTTCGAGTGTGCGCTCCTCTCCGAGTCGCCTGGCAACGAGACCTGGCAAGACGCCGAGCCCCACGACCCGCTCCACTATCAGGCCAGCGCCCTTCAACAAATCGAGCGTCCGCCGCGCACTGAGATACCGCTCCGTGCGGCGCCCCAGCGCTCGCCTAACCAATCCGAAGGGGGCAGACACCACCTTGTAGCTGGGCAGGCTCCCGTGGTTGTTCACGATCAGTCGGGCCTCTCTATCTCGCAAACGAGCCGCGAGCCTCATCAGAACGGTCTCCCGCAACGAATCCTCGGCGTTCAGAAGGAACCGGAACGCGGTGATGAGGTCATACTCTGCCTCTACGCCCGTCTCGGCCGTGATGTCCTTCAGCAACAACTCAGCATTCGGACACTTGGCTCGGGCCTGCTCGAGCATCGCGGGGGACACATCGATTCCACGAGTCCTAGAGAAGTTCGGCTGCACATAGGAGAGGACCCGCCCTGTGCCGCAGGCGAAGTCCAGATAATCAGCAAGCCTGTTCCGGCCCCTCAGTTCCTCCACCACGCCCGCGAGCACGTTCTGCTCCAATCTCCACTGCAGATCCCAATAGCTGCCTGGCCTGTATTGGTCCGCGTCGTAGAGCGCGCCAGCACCGCTCGCCCTGAAAGCATCGCGATAGGACTTCACGCACCGCCTCCTCTCCAACTCTGGATGATCTCACCGGCCGCGGTGACCCCGCGCGCCTGCAAAAACAGCAGGCTCAGCATTACATCGCGCTCCCTGTATCCACACGCGTCGAAGTCAGCCAGCAGGCGAGCGGCCACCTGGCCGGGGGCCTGCCCTGCCCACCTCGTCATGCGCCCCAGCCAGAAACGAACTGGGTCCGCAAGAACGGGCGCATCCTCGGCGAAGGACTCCCAGTCGAACAACCACAGTCGCTCTCTGCTACGCACCAGATTCCAGTGCACGAAGTCTCCATGCGCACGACATGCGCGCACCTCCGCGCCGGCGCCAATCCGGGCCGCGAGGTCCTTGTACTCAGCCCCTATCAGCGGCCACCAACTCGCCTTCTCACAACGAGCCAGGCGGAACTCACTTCCCGCCAGTTCCGATTGCACTCCCGCGACGGCATCGGACCAGTGGGGCGCAACGCACTTGGCTTCCACGGGGATGCCCTCGAGAACGAGCAGTCGATGATCCTCGAACAGATCGAGCCCGATGACTCGAGGAGCAGTGAAGCGCTCTGGGCAGACTCTCCGGATCTCGTTGATCCCAGCAGCCTCTCGAACGAGGTCTTGATCGGCGAGCGAGTCCAGGGACGCCTTTGCGAAGGCGATGCGGCGCCCGAGCTTGTCGAACAGGTGAACATAGATGCGGCGGCGCTGCAGCTGGCGGGGATGAACAAACACCGCCGCGAGATTCGCATCGCCCAGGAGGTCGCAAAGGTGCTTCTCCAGGGCCTCCGCCGAGCCTGCATTCAACGCGGCGACAGGCGTCGCAGCGGAGCGAGACACGAGCGGCGCGCCGCCACATTTCACGGCGAGCGCAATACCGCTTCGGTAAGCTCGAGCGCGAACGCTGTGTCTCGGAAGGGCTTCGACCGTGTGTCGGCTGTTCGCCCCCTCGCGGCGGCAGGCGGCGATGTCCCGACCAGCGAAGGAAAACACCCGATACCTGCGGTCGCCGGCCCGCATTGCCGTCATGAATCCCTTGACGAATGCATCGCCGCCCCAGCGCTCCACGTCACCAGCGGCCTGAGTACCCATGGCATCGGCTCGCCCTGCGTCTCGCGCCAGCTCCGACATGGCGGCAGCAAGAGCAGGCGTTGTGGGCGGAAACGTGAACCCGTTCACCCCTGGACGCACCAGAGCAGCCGATCCGGCCGCTTCCGACACTAGAACCGGAACCCCCGCAGCCATTGCCTCATTGGTCACCAATCCCCACTGCTCGGTGGTACTCGGCAGCACGAACCCCGAAGCCAAGCCGTAATAGCTCGGCAATTCGGCATATTGCTTGAACCCCGGCATCAACACCGTGTCTTTGAGACCCAGCCTGCCTCGCGTCGCCTCCAACTCCGACCGCAGAGGGCCGTCCCCCAGGAGCACCAGCTGCCACGCCGATTTGCCGGCTCCCCTCCGGTAGATCCCGTAGGCCTCCAGCAGGCAGCTCAGGTTCTTCTTTGGGATGAAACGCGCGCTGCAAAGGAAATAGCGCTCGGGTAGAGCCAGCTCACGGCGAAGCTTCGTTGCCACAGCGCGGGCGCGTGCCGCGCCTTCTGCGAAATACGCATTATCCACCACGTCATACCCGAGCGCTATTCGCCCTGGGTCCATGCCCATGCGAACAAGGTAATCGGCATGCGTGGGTCCGCCGACCAGGGCGGCGTCGAAGCGGCGCACAATCCAAGCCTTCCCGGTCTCCTTGAAGATGTTCCTCGCGCAGTCGTGCTCTTGGCTATCGGACATCAGGACAGCGACACGCCGGCGGCGCTTGCACCACGCCAAAGCCGAGAGCGCCTCGGCAACAGCCCACCCGTGGATCCCCACCACGTCAGGGGATTCTTCCTCGAGCGCCCGCACGACCGATACTGATCGGCGGATGGCGCTGACGTCCTGGTAATCCGCGCCTCGAATCGCCGTGCGGCGTCGGAAACCTGCAGCCACGACCGGCTCCCAATCGTACTCCCGCGTGCCGGATGCGACTTCCAGCCCCAGCACTCGCTCCTCTCCACACCTTTGCGTCAGCGCCGCCAACCGAGCTGCGTGATATGGGCCAAAACGGCCGAAGATCACGGTGATGCGGGCACTGTCGTTCACTTGGCCACCCCACATAGACTTCGCTCGAAGCCCCGGCCGCTCACGCGCGGACGCTCCCGAGGCTTTCCAATGGTTCGGTGCCGCCTCGGTACCGGCCACTTCGCGCGATTCAGGACGGCACTCATCGCACGGCGGGCAACGCGCCGGAAGGGATGAGCCTCGCCTTGCGTATCCGGGCAAGCCGGAAGATCACCCGGGGAACAGCAACGTAGATCGCGAGCGGCACTGCTGCTGCGGTGAAGCCTTGACTTACAAGCCAGTGACTTGCGCTCAACACACCCGCGTAGGTCATGAATGCCCGCGGGTCATTGTGCTCCGCCGCCCGTCGGTAGAATCCCGAGGCCAGGTAACCACTCAAGAACCACAGCAATGGACTGAACCAGCCCACTTGCATGAAGACCTCGGCGACCCCGCCTACGGACGCACCCACGGTCGCTTCTCGTCCGAACACATGCGGCATTTCGTCGAGCGCGGAGCAGAACGCCCCCGTGCCGAGCTGTGGTTTATCGCGCCAGACCGCACGCGGGATCCAATGCACGAGCAGGGACAGGTACCCGGTGCCGTACTCGTAACAGGACAGCTCCACCGCCGTCGCGATCGAGCCGCAATGATAGAAGTACTCATTGTCCCCTTCCTGCTTCACTCGCTTGCCGAACACGTCCTCGAACGTCACTTTCGAGAGCGCCTCCGACCAGCCAGCAAGCCGCTGAGTTGAGTCGACCACGTAGGAGCCGCGTTCGTCGTACAGAATGGGCCTCACGGCTACCGCCAGAAGCATGAGCACCCCGACGCCTGCGATCGAGCCGAGCACGACCTTCCGGCTCGGCTTCGTGCGAGACGTGAACCCCCCAACCAGCAGCAGCATGATGGCCATCGGGAACAAGGGGCCTCGTCGTGCGTTCAGCACATGCGGCCACATCACCAGCGCGACCAGCCCGGCAAATGCGAGCCATCGCCCCTTCGTGCGCATGTGAGCATTCGACCGCATCACCATGAGGCACACACCAGCGGCCGGATAGCTCACGTGGAACAACAGGTACCAGTATGCGCTTGTGTTTTCCCAATCGATCTCTGACTGGCCGATGAATCGATAGAAGGCTACCGCGCCCACCACCATTACGGTCGCCCCGAGATTCCACGCGCGTCGAGCCGAGTATCTCGTCGGCCATTCCGACAGCACCGGTCGCGAGGGTTTACGAGGCAGCCCGAATCTCCACCCCAGGAGCACGGCCGCGAGAGCCAGAAGCGCTACGGCTTGTCCGAGCTCATAAGTGTACGGTGGCAGATAGTCCGCCAGGGTCGTCGCGGCCCCCCACCCCATGAAGACGTAGAAGTACAGCCACATTGCCGCGAGCAGGAGCGGGTACTCGAGAAGACGATCGTCGCTCTTGGCGGCGGAGTAGATGGCCCACAATGCGAGCCCCGCAGTCGCGAGGAGCAGCAGGGAAAAGAGTATGGAGATCATGGCCTGCCCGCCCCCGCGAAACGGCCAATGCCGTCCGCGAGCCGCTCGCCGTAGTGCTCCCATCCGCCGCGCGCCTCCGCGGCCAGCCTGGCAGCCCGCCCCATGCTCCGGCGCAGCTCCGGATCCGAGGCCAGCCGCTCCAGGGCCTGTGCGATGGCCTCGGGGGCGCGCGGGGGCACGATGAGGCCGTCCACACCATGCCGCACCACGCTCCCGGAGGCCGCTGTCGTCACCACCGGTAGCCCCGACGCCATGGCCTCGTAGATGGAGAGGCTCGAGCCCTCCACAAGGCTCGGGAAGACGTAGACGTCGGCCTCGCGGTAGGCCTGCGGCATCTCGGCGTGGAGCCTGAACCCGCGAGGCTCGAGCACGTCCTCGTAGCGGGCGAGGATCTCGGGGCGGATGTGGCGCGCCCCGATGGCCGTGATCCGGACGCGCCCCGGGCCGAGCAGCTTGGCCGCCTCCAGCAGGTACTGAATGCCCTTGCGCAGCAGCAGGGCGCCCACGAAGAGGACCCGGAGCGGCCCGTCCTGGGGCGGCCCGTCCGGCCCCGGACGGAAGCGCTGGGTGTCCGCCCCATAGGGCACCACCGCCAGCTTCGCAGGGTCGACTCCCTCCCCCACGAGCGTGCGAGCGCAGAAGTCCGAGCCGCAGAGGACGAGGTCGGCGAGTGCCAGCTCCCGATCCGCGTCCTCGCACTCGAAGACCGAGGGGATGGGCTGGTCTCCCCAATCCGGAAACGCCTCCATCTCCCGTCGGGTCTCGCGCACGCCGTAGCGCGCGTGGGCGATGCTCTGATCCAGGATGCAGGGCAATCCGGCTCGCTCGAGCCTGCGGAAGATCCCGGCAGCGGCGCTGTTGAAGGCCATCACGCCGGCGCCGGCCCGCAGCGCGTGGCCAGCGACCCGCGCCGCGAACCCCCGTGAGGCGAAGCGCCTTCCGCTCGGTCCCGCCCGGACCGCCAGCGCGTGCAGCGGGAACGTCCTCACCTCCGACGGGTCGAGCAGCGGGTGACCATGGTGCTGCGCCATGCGCTGGTACTTCTCCGGCGCGAGGGCGCGGGCCGCGTTCCAGAGCCAGCGGGGCCGCTGCAGGCTGTACCCGGTGAAGTAGCACTCGAGCAGCCGCGCGCGCTTCAGCCCCACGGCGGCGTGGTAGCTGTGCTGCGTCTCGGCGTGGGCGACGATGATGGACAAGTGCGAGCTCAAACGTGACGAATGTGCCGGGTGCGGGAAGTGCTTCGATAGGAGGTCACGCAACCCACCGGCGCACCAGGTGCTTGCACCACTCCGGCGCCAGGCTCCTGATCCCGGGGCCGAAGCCTCGCGGATAGCTCCACCGCGAGATGGACAGCGGTGGTCTCGCGAGTCCTCGTGCCTCCGCGTCCGCGACGACCTTGGCGTAGGCGCTTCCCATCGCCTCGCAGTCCAGCATCCGTCGAGCGGTCTCCCGCGCGTTGTCCGAGAGCCTGGCGAGCTCCTTTCCGTGGGTTTGTAGGTTGCGCAGGATCTCCGCGGCTTCTCGTGTCCGCCCCACTCCGAACAGCTCACCGTCGACGCCCGGGCGCACCATGAAGTCGGTCACGCCCCGGATCCGGGAAAGCACCGGGACGCATCCCGCTGCCATTGCTTCCAACGCGACCATCGGCAGGCCCTCGAAGCGCGAAGGCATCAGGAGCACGTCGTGCGTGGCGAGCAGCCTGGGGACCTCGCCGGGAGGAACCGCGCCGACGAAGGCGATCGTGCCATCCAGGTCGCGACAGGCTTCCTCGAGACGCGCGCGGTCGACGCCGTCCCCCGCGACCGTCAGGGTGATGGGAGCGTCGCGTACCTGGCGCATGATCTCGGGCAGCCAGAGGACCCCCTTGGCGCTCTCCTCGATCCTGCCGAGGAACAGGACGCGCAGCGGGCCGCCGGCCTTCTCCCCTCGCCCCTTGGCGTACGAAGAGACCGGGACCGCGTTCGGCACGCAGACGGTGCTCTGGACGGGGAAGCGGTGTCTTCGGACCAGGTCATCCACGATCCGTGGCGAGACCCCTATGGTCGCCTGGACGTGGTCACGGAGCGCGCGCGCCGCCGCGTAGGTTCCCGGAGTGATGTTGTGGACCACCATGATCCGCGTGACCCTCGGCCCCAGGTAGCGCGCCACGTTCATCTCGGCGGCGCTGGTCAGGACGTTCACGAAGACGCCGTCGTAGTGCGACTCGAGGTGCTGGACGAGCGCCCGGCCGACATCCGCGCCCGAGTCGGACGACGCGGGTGCGAGCTCTCCCTCCCCATCCTCCATGCGCGCTCTCGCCGCCTCACGATCGGACGTCGCCGCGAGCCACCGCAACTCCACCCCATGGCGCGCGAGCGCACCGCGCAGGACCGAGAAGACCGTGTAGGTCCCTCCCATGTGCGGCCGGACGAGGAAGGCGTACCGGCGAGGAGACCGGCTATGGCTCATAGGAGCTCCTCACGCCGAAGCGCCCGCGAGCGAGCTGGAGCACCCGCTCGCGCTCCTCGGGTGCCAGCGCGACAAACCAGATCAAGACCAGGTACGCGCTTCCGTAGAGCGAGACCGCCTCGACCAGGTTCGCCCACGTGCAATGCTCGGCCAGGGGCAGCGTCTGGGTCGCCAGCGCTGCCGCTACGACAGCGGCGAGCGCTGCCGGCCAGATGCGCTGCAATGTCTGCACGGCAGTGACCCGGAGTTGGCGGCTCGCCCGCCAGAGGATGTATGCGGTCGTCGGGACCTTGGCGACCACGCTCGCCCACATGACCCCGGCCATTCCCATCCGCCGACCGAGCCAGAAGGACAAGGCGAGGTTCGCGACCCCTTCCACGGCGGTGAGCCCGGACAGACCGCCCAGCCGGCCGGTCGCGACGATGAAGGGTTGCGCCACGTAGGACGTGGTCAGCACGGCGAAGGCCGCGAGCGCCCAGGCCATGGACGTTCCGGCGAACTGCTGCGGCCCAACCCAGCAAGACACCAGCGGGCCCGTATAGACCCCGATCCCGACCGCGATCGGGAAGGCCGCGACGGCCATGAGCTTGTGCATCCTGAGATAGGACCGTCGCAGCGCAACTTCCGCGCCCTTGGCGTGAAGCTCCTGGATTGCGGGGCTGGCGTTGTCCGATAGGCGCAGGGGCAGGTTCCAGAGGACGATCGCTGGCATCTGGGTGGCGTAATACACGCCAGCCGAGGCGGCGCCGAACAGGGACCCCACCACGATGGAATCGGTCTGCAGGATCAGCCTGACCGCGAGGTTGAGCAGCAGGGCCTGCGATCCGAACGCGAGCAGTGCCCGTATCCGCTCGGGCGCGGAGCGCCCCCACTTGCTGAGCGGTCGATGATGACGCGTGAACAGCCAGGACTGGATGCCGGTGGTGATCGCCTCTCCCACGACCTGACCGACCATGAGGCCGGCCACTCCGTAACCGCCCCAGACCAGGGCCAGTGCGAACACCAGCCGCGAGAAGTTTCCGAAGAGAGCCGCCGCGTTCGCCTTGGCCAGATCCTGCACGGCCGTCAGCGCCGTCGCGCGCACGATGACCGGGGTGCGGACGAGCGCCCACGCCGCAACCACCGCGAGCCCGATCCGGCCCTGGCGAATCGACTCCGGGGCGGCCTGCACCAGGTGCGGCAGGCACCAGGCGAGCCCCGCGACCAGCAGGGCGAACGCGCCGTTCGTCACCCTGCCGAAGGCCCGCGCAGAGCCGAGCAGGCCGGGGAAGACCGCCGCGCGGTCGTCGCGGCCGCTCGCCTGGGCGAGCTCGCGCCCGAGCGCGAGGGAGAGGCCGAGATCGACGAGGGCGAGGTAACCGAGCGACTGCCCGATGATCGAGTAGACCCCGAGCGCCTCCTGGCCGGCGAAGCGCAGGACCATCGGCGCGAGCAGCGCCTGGAACAGCATCTGCAGCACGTACTGGAGCAGGCCGGCGGCCGCTCCCGCCGCGGCTCGCTGGGTCCGCCCCGTGGTGGGCGCTTGGTGGTCGTTCATCACGCTGGGTTCCGGCACGTCCGCCCCGCGCTGGAACAGCGCGACACGTCCGGAGCTTACCGCGAAGGCCCCCCGCGCTCCTAGAAGGGGCAGCCGGCCGCGCGGCGGGAAGCAGGCGAGGAGACGAGGGGCTCCTCTCCCCGGGGTGGAACGCGGGGCCAAGATCGGTGTATCTCGTTTCCGTGAAGCTCGAACTGACCCCATCGACCAAGGGTTGCGCTCGGTGCGGCTCCGCTCACCTCCGCTCCTCGCGCGCTCGCCGCGGCAAGGAGCGACTGCTGCGCGAGCTCACCCGCACCCGCTTCTACCGCTGCCGCGACTGCGGCCACCGGGGGAGCTACCGGGCGTCCGCCCGCTCTCCGTTCGGCGGCCGCGCCTCCGACGAGCACACGATCCGGAGCACGTGGCGCACCCGGCTCATCATCGCCGGCTTCATCGCGGCCGCGCTGGTCCTCGGGATCTGGTCGGGGCTCAACGCCCACGGCTGATCCCCGGCGGTCAGAAGAACACCCGCCCCTCCGCCCCCAGCTCCCGCCGGTACCAGCCCGCCTCGCCGCGCTCGTAGCTCGCGCGCGCGCCCACCGCCGCGCGGCCGAACCGCCACTCCGCCTCGAGCTGCCCGCCCACGCTCCGGCCGGCCGCCGCGGGCGCGTAGAGGTTGTCGCGGAAGCGGTCCTGCACCCAGAGCGCGCCGGCGATCCGCGCGCGCCCGTCGAACGGGTCGGCCGCGCCGGTCAGGCGGAGCGCGCGCCCGTTCCCGCCGAGCGGATCGCCGAGCGGCGTCTCCCCCGTGGCCCAGCCGCCGGCGTACTGACCGTGCGAGTACCAGGCGAACGGGTCGTGGTAGCCGGACGGCCCCCGGCCGAAGTAGGCGTACTCGATCCCGAGCTCGGCGAGGATCCCCGGCACCATCGGCGCCGAGAGCCCAACGACCAGGCCGGGCCAGGTGACCGCGGCGCCGGGGTTGTCGTCCGATCCCCACTCCAGCCGGGCGGTCAGCGGCAGGAGCGCCTCCGTGGGCAGCCGGTAGCGGATCGCTCCCGAGTAGACGTTGTTCTCGCGGTAGTTCTTGATCCCCAGGATCGCGAGGGGGACGTCGTGCGCGTCGATCCCTTCCCACAGCGCGCCCCCGAACATCACGCCGCGGATGGCCGAGAGCGTGAGGCGCGGATGCGGGCGCCACTGGAGCTGGAACTCCCAGAGGAGCGGGTGGTACGGGTGACGCGCCTCCGAGAAGCGCGCGAGGGCGGTGTCGAGGGCGAGCTCGCCGAGGCCGCCGAGGAGGCCGGGCAGCCGCACCGGCGTCGTGGTCATGAGCTCGAGCCGATCCACCGCGGCGCGGCCGCTCGCCACCACGGCCCCGAACGCGCCGGGGCCGTAGCCCACGGGCTCGCGACCGGCCGAGAGCGCCACTGGGCCGACGGCGAGCACCAGCTCACCGCCGCGCAGCTCCGCGTCCCACGCCGTGGCGCGCCCCTGGAGACCGATGGCGAGGTGCGGCCCCCAGCTCGCGGCCGCGGAGGTGTCGAGGACCGCGGCCGAGCCCGGCGCGCCGAGGCGGAGGGCGGCGGGCGCGGACGACGCCGGCGCGGCGGCCGGATGGGTGCCGCCGCCCTCGTAACCGGCGCCCACGCTGGCCCCCATCAGCCGGGGCACGAAGGCATCGGCGGCGGCGCTCGCGCTCCCCGGGAACTCGGCGCGAAAGCGCTCCAGCCACGCCCGCGCCAGGGGCGCTGCCGCCGAGCCTTCCCGACCGGCCGCCGCGGCGGCCTGGGTCAGGGCGCGCTCAACCACCAGGATGGGCGCCGCGCGCTGCGCCGGAAGCCACTCCGGCGCGAGGCCGAGGTCGTGGAGCCGCGCCGCGGCCTGGACGGCCCAGTGCTCGGGCGGGAGCAGCGGCGAGGCGGGCGGCGCCTCCGTGATCGCGGTGCTCGCCGCGATGAGGAGCGCAAGCGCAGAATGCATGCGGTCAACAGACCACGGGTCGGGAGGGGCGTCGAGCGTCTCGGGCGGCGCGGGGGCTCAGGCCGCGCGCTCGGCGCGCCCGGGAACCTCCGCCTCGTTCGCGGCGCCGGGCACGCGGGCATAGCGCTTCTTGAGCGCGAGGAAGGGACGCTCGAACCAGCGATAGGACACGGCCGCCGCCGAGATGGTCAGCGCCAGGGCTGCCGCGGCAGACGCCGCCTCGCCCAGCCGCGCGGCGTGCGCCGCGTCCAGGGCGAACCGGTGGAACACGTAGAGGCCGTAGGAGATCTGCCCGAGGTAGAGCAGCGGCTGCCGCGCGACGAACCTGGCGCCGAAGAACGCGAAGAAGACGAGCGTGACGGAGAGAGTCCCGAGGGGATAGCCGATCATCCCCGCGGTCATCGAGACCGCCTCGCCCTGGATGCGGCAGCCTTCGTAGGCCACCGCCATGAGCACGAGCCCGCTCGCGAGCAGCGCAGGCCGCGCCCAGCCGGGCACCCTGAGCGAGCGTCCGTGCAGCGTGGTCGCGAGGAGGACGCCGACGGCGATCGGATCCAGCCGCGCGAAGGTGTTGCACCAGACCGCCGGATACGGGGCGTGCCTGGCGAAGAGCCACGCCCTGGTCACCCAGCCGACGCCCACCAGGAGCACCGCCGTGACCTGGAGCGCGCGGCGGCCGCAGCGGCGGACCCAGAGCGGCCAGAGCAGGTAGAACTGCTCCTCGATGGAGACGCTCCACAGCGGAGAGACCGGCGAGGAGACGAAGCCCCGGGTCGAGTACCAGTTTCCGGCGAGCAGCACGAACGCCAGCACGGCCCCGAGCGGGAGGACGATCCTGGGCTCGCCGCCCCGGAGCAGCGGCATCGCGTACTGGAGCGCGAACCCCGCCGCGATGGTCGCAAAGTACAGCGGCCAGATCCGCAGGATCCGCCGTGCGTAGAAGGACCGGACGTCGATCGATCCGGTCGCGTCCTTCTCCCGAAGCAGCAGCTCGGTGATGAGGTACGCGCTCAGGACGAAGAAGAGATCGACTCCGAATCCGCCGCTGGCGATGACCGCCAGGGCCAGCGCCGGGGCGCTCGCGAAGATCGAGGCCCTCGGCAGCCGCCACACCACGTGGCTGCCGAACACCATCAGGAACGCGAGAAACCTGAGGGCATCCAGCTCCGGGCGGTAGAACCTGGCCACGGCGGGCCGCGCGCTTTCCTCGTGGCTCATGCTCCCAGCCCTTTCGAACGGACGGGCAGACTAGCAGCGGGCGGATGAGCGGAGCAACGGACGGGGACCCGCGCCGAGGGGAACCCGAGTGCCGGGCGAACGAGCGCCTGGGCTCTCGTCCGGGTGTTCGAGAGCCAGCCCCGCGCGGAAGCACCACCGGGGCGTGGTACTGGCGGCCGGGCCATCGGCTGCATAGCGTCCGAGCAGGCGACACTTCGACGGGTCGCCGGGGAAGAGGCCTCGCCGGGGGGGCCCTATGATCAGCTCCACGGTGCTCCCGGTGCTGCTCGCCGTGAGCATGCAGCCGACGTCGCCCAACCTGCCCGTCTTCGGCGGGGGCAAGCTCGTCAACATCTTCGACGACGACGCCGCGCTCACCAACGCCTCGGCCCACGTGGCCTGGTCGCTGGCGCTGCCGCTCGGCGGGTACGCGGTGGGCGGCCGGCGCGGCATGTGGATCGCCGGCCTGAGCTGGATCGGCGCCGCCTTCCTCACCGAGACCTTCTTCCACGCGCCGCCGCGGCCGGGCGCGGCCTATCCCTCGGAGGTGCGGGCCGACCTCCTCACCAAGGTGGTTCCGTGCGCGGCGGTGCTGGCGTGGGACCTCCTCCGCGCGCGCCGCGCCGGCCCGGGCCTGGACGAGGACGCCGAGACGGCGAGGAAGGCGCGCGAGCGGCTCGCGGCGAAAGCGACGCTGGCGCGCGAGGGCGCGGTGGGGTTCCCCGAGGGAGCCAACGCGCTGCTGGCCGGGGCCGCGGAGGTCGGGCCGGGCGAGCCCGCCAGAGGGCAGCCCTACGCCGCGGCGACCATCGTCAAAGGCGGGAACCGCACCAGGAACTGCGTGCCGCGGCAGGGGCCGAGCCCGACCTCGAGCGTGCCGCCGAGCCGCTGCACCGCCTCGTCGATGAGCGACACGTCGCCGTCGTCGGGGATGGCGGTCGCGCCGTCCTCGACCGCCACGACGAGCTCGCCGTCGGCCGAGGTCGCCTCGACGCGCAGCCAGCGGCAGCCGGGCGAGCCGGAGGCGTTGATCCTCTCGCTGGAGTAGGCGAGCAGCGTGGTGACGATCCCGACCAGCCGCTGGCGCGGGACGGGGCCGACGAGCTCGTCGCGATCGACGTACCGCTCGACCCGGGAGAGGTGGCGCAGCGCCTGGCCGGCGTGCCGGAGGGCCGCGTCCACCAGCTCGGACGGGTGGCAGAAGGCGTCGGACTGGGCAGTCAGCGGGGCGGTGGGGCTCATGGTCGGGCTCCTTTGGTCGCTTGCCTGCTCCTCTTGGGTAAGCAGATTGCAAGCAAGCAGCCAGACCTGAGTGGGGGTAAGTGCGGGTAGGGACTCAGGGTGGAACGTCGCGCGGGAGGGTCCGTTCCGACCCGGCGAGTGCGGCGCGGCCCGGGCGCATCCCGCGCCCAGGGTACCCCGGTTGCGGCGGGTCCTACCCTCGGTGTATCAACCCTGAGTCCGTTCGCCATCGCCGGGGGAGCACCATGCCGAGGGACTTCGCTGCCGCTGCCGTCCGCCGCTCGGTCGAGGAGGCGAAGCGCGCCTTCCTCGCCGCCTTCGAGGAGGAGGAGCAGCGGCCGCGCGCGAAGAAGGAGCGCCGGGAGGCCGCGCCGGCCCCGCGCCCGGCGAACGGGAGCCTCACGGTGACCGACGAGGACCGGGAGTGGCTCGCGCGCGGCGCGTGAGCCGGGCGCCTAGTAGATGGGCCGGTACACCGTCCGGTAGACGATGTCGTACGCCTGCCAGATGCTCTGGACGGTGGGCATGAGCCCCTGCAGCGAGCGGTTCCAGCGGGCCACGCCGGAGGTCTGCACGAACACCACGTCCCGCGGTCGGAGCGGGAAGTTCACCGCGAGGAGCATGGCGTCGGCCTGGCTGGCGTCGAGCCGGTAGATCTGCGGCGCCTCGTAGCTGCCGCGCAGGACGAAGATCTGCGCCGGGTCGGCGGCGAGCGGGTCGAGCCAGCCGACGTCGGACAGCGCCTCGGCGAGCGACATGCGCGCCTTCTGCATCTGCCGCGTCTGCGGCTGGCGCACCTCGCCGAGGACGAAGACCTTGTTGGCGCTCCGGTCGGGCACGTGGACGGTGTCGTCCGGCGCGAGCAGCCAGTTCTGCGTCTGGTCGCCCTCCTCGTAGAACCGCTGGAGGTCGAGGACGTAGGTCTTGCCGGCGCGGCTCAGCGTCACCTCGCGCAGGTCGGCCTCCGGGCCGGTCCCCTTGGCGGCGGCGATGGCGTCGGAGACGCGCAGCGGCACGTCGGCGATCGGATAGGTGCCGCTCTGCAGCACCTCGCCCGTCACCTGGAAGCGCTTGCCGCGGTAGGTGGCGACCAGGATCTGGACCTGCGGGCGGCGCACGTACACGGCGAGCCGGTCGGTGAGGTCGCGCCGGGCCTCGTCGAGCGTGTGGCCGGCGACCTGGAAGCGGCCCACGTGCGGGAAGAAGATGTAGCCGTCGGGCGAGACGGTGTAGCCGGTCTGGTCCACCGACCGGATCTCGCCGGCCGGGATGGTGAGCTCCGGGTGCTCGTAGACGATGATGGTGAGGACGTCGTACGGCGCGATCCGGTAGTCGTAGCCGGGCGCGCCGGGGCGGGGCGCGAGCGGATCGGCCGGCGCCGGGACCTCGCGGCCGGTGGCGGCGATCTGCTCCGAGACCAGCTTCGCGTCGATGAGCTGCACCTTGAACGCGGCCGGCGCGGGCGGCGGCGGCTGGCCCTCCCCGCGCCCCTCCAGCGCCCCCTCGTCCATCTTGGTGGTGGGGAGGAGCACGCAGCCGGCGAGCGGCACGGCGAGGGCGGCGACGAGGGCGAGGCGCGGAGTCATAAGACGCGGGCGAAGTCAGCAATACCACGGTCGATGAGCCGCAGCGCCTCCTCGAAATGGGCGCGTGACCCTCCGTACGGGTCGGGCACGTCGAACTTCCCGAACCGCCCGAGCCGCTGCACCCGGCCGCGCGCGGTGGGGCAGAGCTTCTCGACCGCCCGCTGCTGCTCCTCGTCCATCACCAGCACGAGGTCGGAGCCGGTGACGAGGGACGAGGTGAGCTGGCGGGCGCGGTGCTGCGAGAGGTCGATCCCGCGCTCGGCCAGGAGCGCCTGCGCGAGCGGGTCGGCGGGCCGGCCCACCAGGGCGGCGAGCCCGGCCGACTGGACCCGCACGCCCGGCTTCCCGGCGGCCTCGAGGTGCGCGCGCAGGAGCGCCTCCGCCATGGGGCTGCGGCAGATGTTGCCGATGCAGACGGTGAGGAGGCGGGTGAACATGGGGCGGCGCCATTATCGCACGGCGCCGCCCCGGAACCTGCTCCAGAGGGCGCGCACGCGCTCGCGGTCCACCGCCACCACCACCGCGAGGTAGACCGCGCCGGCGAGGAGGCTCGCGGCCGCCGCCCCGGCCAGCCCCTCCGGGCCGTGGCCGCGCAGCCGGGCCGCCGCCTCGACCGCCGCCCAGGCCACGCCCAGCGCCCCGAGCGGCGCCGCCATCTGCCGGAAGAAGCGGAACGGGCCGAGCTCGGCGCGCAGCCAGCGGCGCAGGAGCAGCGTGCCGGCCCAGAGCAGGAGCCCGGTCATTCCGACGCCCACCACCCCGAAGGCTCGAGTGAGGCCGACGATGAGCGCCCACGAGGCGACCAGCACGCCGAGGTTGATGCGCGAGATGAGGTGCGCCTTCCCGAGGCCGTTCGCGACGGCGTACATGGGCCCGGGGAGCGCCCCGAAGGCGACGTTGCCGGCGAGGAGCCAGCCGGCGAGCGGCAGCATCGGCTCCCACTGCGGGCCGAGCACCCCGACCACCAGCGCCCGCGGGAAGAGCACGAGGGGCAGGTAGCAGAGGGTGGCGAGGAGCGCGCTCGCGTGCACGGCGTCCTCGGCGAAGCGGCGCACCTGCTCCCGGTCGGCCTGGATGCGCGCCACGTAGGGGAACATGGTGCGCTGCTGGACCGCGGAGATAATCGCGAGCGGCAGGCCGCAGACGAACCAGGCCCGCTCCACCAGGCCGGCCGCGGCGAGGCCGAGCACCGGCACGATGTAGAGCGGCACCACCGCCACCCGCGCCAGGTTGATGAGCTGCGCCGACTGGAAGTGGAGGCCGAAGCGGACGCCGCGCGCGAGCTCCTCGTCCCAGCCGACCGGGCCGCGCGGGAGCCGGAACCGGCCGATCGCCGCGGCGGCGGAGGCGCCGGCGACGGCCCGCGCGAGCTGCGCCAGGACCACGCTCCAGGCCCCGGCGCCGCGCGCCGCGGCGGCGACGGCCACCGCCGCGTAGACCGCCTCCTCGAGGATCTCGACCCGGACCACGCGGTCCAGCCGCAGCCCGCGCTCGAGCCGCAGGAGCGACATCCCGCGGACCACGAGGAGTGGCAGGGAGAGCGCGGCCGCCGCCACCATCCACCCGAGCCGCTGGCCCGGCGCGAGGGCGAACGCCACGCCGGCCCCGACCGCGCAAAGGAGGACGATGGCGCCGGCGAGCCGGAGCTGCAGGCCGGTGACGCGGGCGAGGTCGCGGTCGGTGACCTCCTCCGGCCGCTGCACGAGGTAGACGCCGAGGCCGCCGTCGGCGAGGAGGAGCGCGAGCTGCGTCACCACAGAGATGACCGCCACGCGCCCGAACTCGGCGGGGGAGAGGAAGCGGGTGAGGACCAGGCTCGAGCCGAGCCCGAGCGCCATCACCGCGAGCTGGCGGGCGCCGTAGCTCAGCACCGAGGCGCGGAACCGGCCGGAGAGCCCGGTGTCCGGGGCGGCGGGGTCAGCGGGCTGCGCCATGGTCCGGCCCGTCGCCGGGCTCCCGGGTGAGCTCGTCCCAGAGGTCGGCGTTCCGCCGCCGCGAGTCCTCCAGGCCGGCGCCGGTGCGCAGCTCCCAGCCGGCCCAGGCCACGAGGGCGTGCATCACCAGCCGCGCCCAGGTCTCGCGCAGCGCGAGCCCCGACCAGCCCCGCGGCCCCTGCCGGGCGAGCTGGATCAGCTCGATGGCCGAGAGCTTCAGGAGGCCGCCCAGCTGGAGGGGCCTCCCGCGCTCCGCCCGGTGGCGCGCCTCGACCGCAGCGTAGGCGACGTGCTTGCGGGTGAGCGACACCGCGTCCACGTCGCGCAGGTGGGTGATGACGTAGCCCGGCTCGGGCGGGAGGGCGAGGAGCCGCGCCGGGTCGCGCGGGCGGAACGGGGCGTGGATCTCGATGGCGTCGTAGTCGAGCCCGCGCCGGTCGAAGAAGCGCTCCACCCGCGGGGCGTCGCCCCAGAGCGTGAGGAGCCGGCCGGAGGTGTAGACCCGCCGCACCGTGGAGACGACGTCGGCGCCGCCGGTCCGGGCCACCTCGTCGTAGCGGGCGAGGAGCCGGGCGGGCAGCAGCTCCGAGCAGGACGGCACCGCGAAGTGCTCCGTCTCGAGGAGGCCCGCCACCTGCCGGAACCACTCCGGCGTCTGCGTCGTGCCGGCGTTCCGGAGCCGGATCACGCGGGCGCCGCACCCGCGGGCCAGCTCGGCGCTCCCGTCGGTGCTCTCGTCGTCCACCACCACCACCGGGGCGAAGCGCTGGTAATAGCGGAGCACGCGCTCGAGCCGCGCCGCCTCCTCGTGCACCGGGAGCACCACCGTGAACGAGCGGTACCGCGGGGCGGGCGGGGCCCCGCTCATCGCCCGTCCCCCTCCCGGCGGAAGAAGATCGCGTCCACCTGCAGGAGCCGGCCGCTCGCCGGGTGGGAGTGCCCCGGCTCGATCGACCAGGGCTCGAAGCCAGCCCGGTCGAGGAGGGCGAGGAGCTCCGGGAAGAGCGCCTCCCCGGCGTAGAGCGGCGTGAGCGACGCCTCGAGCTGCACCCCCGCCAGCTCCTGGAGCGCGGCCCCGGCGCCCGCGAGGATGCGCCGCTCGAACCCCTGCGCGTCGAGCTTGAGGTAGACCCGCTCGCCGGGCCGACGGCGGCGCGGCAGCTCCTCGGAGAGCGTCGAGACCCGCACCTCCTCGGTGCCGACGTAGGCCGCCTCCGGCGCGCTCTCGAGGTGGAGCGGCAGCATGTCGAGGAGCGAGCTGCTGGCCGAGTTGCCGGCCACGTGCAGGGTGGCCTGACCGGGCGCGTCGCCGAGCGCGAGCTGCGCCGTCTCCCAGCCCGGATCGCCGGCGGCGGCGCGGGCGAGCTTGCGGTACGGCGCCGAGAGCGGCTCGTAGGAGACCAGCCGGCCGCGGTAGCCGTAGAGGCGCAGCTCCTGCCCGTACTGCCCCGCGTTGGCGCCGACGTCGAGCACGAGGTCGATGCGGCGGTCGGCGAGGAGCTGCATGCGCCGGGCGAGCGGGTGCGAGCGGCGGTGGAAGCGGACGACATCGAGCCCGGTGCGGCGGACGGCGCGGCGGAGCCGGGGGAGGAGGGGCGCGCTCACGGGAGTCAGCTTAGCATCGCGGCGCCGGTTCACGCGCCGCGCCAGAGCCCGGACCGGACCGCGACCCGGTACAGCCGGAGCGAGGCGATCCCGGCCTCCAGCCGCAGCCGCTCGAGGGGCGAGAGCCGGAGCCCCCGCGCGAAGGCGCGCTTCAGCGCCACCGCCTCGGCGATCTGCGTGCCCATGGCGGCCACCGACTTGGCGCCGGCGTGGAAGGTCATGCGGGCCACGGTGAACGGGAGCCGCTCCACCTTGCGGGCGCGGGCGAAGAGGCGGAGCCAGAGGTCGTAGTCGAGGGCGTAGTGCAGGTCCTCCCGCAGCCCGCCCGCCTCGAGGAACAGCGCGCGGCGGAAGAAGGTGGCGGGCTGGGAGGGGCCGGTCGGGGCGAGGAGCACGTCGCGGGCGGTGGCGACCTCGCGGCGGGCGAAGGGCCGGATGGGACGGCCCTCCACGTCCACCACCAGCGCCTCCCCGTAGGCGAGGTCGAGCGCCGGATCGCGCTCGAAGGCCGCCAGCGCCCGGGCGACCACGCCGGGGCCGTCGTAGCAGTCGTCCGAGTTGATCCAGGCGACGACCTCGCCGCGCGCCTCCCGGATCCCCTCGTTCACCGCCTGCGCCTGCCCCGAGTCGCGCTTCGAGACCCAACGGACGCGGTCGCCGTAGCTCGCCAGGATCTCCTGCGTGCCGTCGGTGGAGAGCCCGTCGCGCACCAGCACCTCGGCGTCGGCGATCCCCTGCGCCAGGCAGGAGTCGAGGCAGCGGCGCAGGAAGGGGGCCTGGTTCCGGGTCGGGACGACGAAGGAGACGCGCATCTCTGTTGTCCGCGCATCCTAGTGTAGTCTCGCCCCGTGCGCGTCCTTCACGTCGTCGGCTGCTACCCCCCGGCGCTGGAGTGGGGCGGCCCGCCGCCGGCGGTGGCCGGGTACGCGCGGGCGCTCCGGGCGGCCGGGGTGGAGGCGGAGGTCTTCGCGACCACCGCGCGCGCCTCGGCGGACCTCCCGCCCGTCGCGGCCGGGTCCCGCGTGCAGGACGGCGTGCCGGTCACCTTCTTCCCGGCCTGGGGCCGCTCCCGCGCCTTCTTCTCGCCGGCGCTCGGCGCGGCCCTCCTGCGCCGGGCGGGCGAGTTCGACCTCGTCCACGCCCACATGATGTGGGCCTTCCCCGGCATCGCCGCCGCGCGCGCGGCGGAGCGGGCGAAGGTGCCCTACGTGCTCACGCCGCACGGCTCGCTCGACCCGTGGGCCCTCCGGCAGCGCCGGCTCGAGAAGCGGCTCTTCCTCGCGCTCCTCGAGGGCCGCACCCTGCGCCGCGCCGCGGCCGTCCACTTCACCGCCGAGGCCGAGCGCGCGGCGGCGCCGGCCTGGGCGCGCGCCCTCCCCTCCTTCGTGGTCGGCAACACCGTCGATCCGGCGCCCTTCGCCGCGGTGGGCGAGGAGGCGGTCCGGGCGGCGAGCCGCGACGTGCTGGTGCTCGGGCGCATCCACCCGATGAAGGGGCTCGACCTGCTCGTCCCGGCCTTCCGCCAGGTCCTGGCGCGCGAGCCGGGGGCGCGGCTGGTGGTCGCCGGGCCGGACGAGGCGGGCCACCAGGCGGAGGTGGAGGCCCTCTGCGCCCGGGCCGGGATCGCGGCGCGGGTGACCTTCACCGGGCTCCTGGACGCCGCCGGCCGGGCCCGGGCGCTCGCTCGGGCGGCGCTCCTCGCCGCCCCCTCCTACCGCGAGAACTTCGGGATGGCGGTGGCCGAGGCGATGGCGGCGGGGCTGCCGGTGGTGGTCTCGGACAAGGTGAACATCGCCGGGGAGATCGCGGCCGCCGGCGCGGGCGCGGTGGTCCCCTGCGATCCGGCGCCGCTCGCCGAGGCCCTGGCCGGGCTGCTCGGCGATCCGGCGCGCCGGGCGGCGATGGGGGCCCGGGGCCGGGCGCTGGTGCGCGCGCGCTGGGCGCCCGCTCCGGTCGGCGCGGCGCTCCGGCGCGCCTACGAGGCGGTGATCGCCGGGCGCTTTTCGGGGTAGAACCCTCGCCCATGACGTCGCTCTCGGTCCTCGTCCCCGCCTACAACGAGGAGCACCTCGTCGCCGCCTCCCTCGAGCGCCTGCGCGTGCTCGAGCAGAGCCCGCACCTCGACCGCGTCGAGGTGATCGTGGTGAACGACTGCTCGCGCGACCGGACCGGCGAGGTGCTGCGCGCCTTCGCGGAGAAGGTGGCGGCGGAGCCGAAGGGGAAGCTCTCCTGGATCTTCCTCGAGCACCCGGTGAACCAGGGCAAGGGCGCGGCCATCCGCACCGCGCTGGCGCGGGCCTCCTGCGAGCTCTCGGTCATCCACGACGCCGACCTCGAGTACCACCCGCAGGACCTCCTGCGGATCGTGCGCGTCTTCGTGGAGGAGCAGGCCGACGCGGTGTTCGGCTCGCGCTTCGCCGGCGCCGAGGCGCGGCGGGTGCTCCACTACCGGCACCAGCTCGGCAACAAGCTCCTCACCTTCCTCACCAACCTCGCGACCGACCTCAACCTCACCGACATGGAGACCTGCTACAAGGCGGTGAGGACCGCGCTCCTCAAGTCGATCCCGCTCGTCTCCAACGACTTCCGGCTCGAGCCCGAGCTCTCCATCAAGCTCGCCAAGCGCGGCGCGCGGCTCTTCGAGGTGCCCATCAGCTACTCCGGGCGCACCTACCAGGAGGGCAAGAAGATCAGCTGGCGCGACGGCGTGAAGGCGCTCGCGGCCATCGCCCGCTTCACCCTCTCCGACAAGATCTACACGGCCGACGCCTACGGCAGCCAGATCCTGGGGCGCCTCTCGCGCGCCCCGCGCTTCAACGCCTGGATGGCCGACGTGGTGCGGCCGTACTGCGGCGAGCGGGTGCTCGAGATCGGCAGCGGCACCGGCAACATGACGCGCCACCTCATCCCGCGCCGGCGCTACGTGGCGAGCGACATCAACCCGCTCTACCTCGAGTCGCTGCGGGCGCTCACCGCCGACAAGCCCTACCTCACCACCCAGTTCACCGACGTCACCGACCCGGCGAGCTACCCCCGGCTGCCGGAGGGCTTCGACACCGTCGTCTGCCTCAACGTGGTGGAGCACGTGGACGACGACGCGGGGGCGCTCCGGAACATCCGCGAGGTGCTCTCCCCGGGCGGGCGGGCGGTGGTGCTGGTGCCGCAGGGGCCCTGGAACATGGGCACCCTCGACGCGGTGCTCGGCCACAAGCGGCGCTACACCGAGGAGAGCCTCGCCGCGCTCGCCGCGGGGAGCGGCTTCCGGGTGCGGGAGATCGTGAAGTTCAACCGGATCGGCACCCTCGCCTGGTGGCTCAACGGCAAGGTGCTGCGCCGCCGCACCTTCGGCCTCGGGCAGATCCTGATGCTGAACGCGCTCACGCCGCTCTTCCGCAAGCTCGAGCCGGTGCTGCCGGTGCCGGCGCTGTCGCTCGTGGCGGTGCTGGAGCGGGAGTGAGCCCGGCCGGCGCGCGCGCCGTGATCCGGCCCAGGCTGCGGCGCCCGCGCGCCTAGCGGAACGGCCCGTCGTCGGGCCAGACGAGCACCCGGACCATGCCCTGCACCGGGAAGTAGCGGGCCGTGTAGACGTATCCACCGTCCAGGTCGAGCTCCTGGTGGTTGTTGACGGCGCGGAAGGGACCGTACTCCCCCCGCCGCGCGTCGGTCACCGCCGTGTCGATGCGCTCGAACGCCTCGAGGGTGACCGCGCCGTCGGGCAGCCACACGGCGACCGCGTGCTCCCGCATCGATCGGAAGGTCTCGGGCAGCCGCAGGACGAGGCAGCCGAGCGTCGCGAGGACGACCGCCACGCCGACGGCCGGCTGGCACCTCGCGATCACGAACGACAGGAACGTGAACGTCAAGATCACCGCGATCGGGTACGGATAGTAGTACTGCACGCCGACCCCCCGGTACATCGCGAGGACGACGAAGAACGCCACGCACAGCGCGCCGACCTGGAGCTGCACGGCCGGGTCGGTCACGAGCGCCTGCCACGCCCCGCGGGCCAGGCCGACCACGCCGCCGGGCCGCTCCCGCGCCGCCGCCTTCCACGCGCCAGCGCCGAGCAGGGCGGCGAAGAGCAGGGTCCCCGGGGTGGTCAGGATCGACTGGAACGTCGCGAAGGCGTACGCGAAGGAGTGGCCGAGCTCGCGCGCGAACGGCTCGTGCGGCGTGTCGAAGCCGCCCTTCCGGATCACCCACGGCATCTCGCCGAAGAGCCCTCCCAGGATGGCGTGATAGGCGACCAGCGCCGCCAGCGCGGCGAGCGCGCCGAGCGCGAGCGCGCCACCCAGCGCCAGCGCCGGGCGCTCGGAGCCCGCGCGGCGGCGGACGTGGTTGAAGGTGCCGGCGGCCAGGACGGCCATGACCATCACCAGGCCGATCTCGTCCGAGAAGGCCGCGCCGACGAGCGCGACCGCCCGGGCGACGGCCGCGCGCGAGAGCAGGAAGAGGAGGACGAAAGTGACGCAGGTGTACTTGGCGTACGTGAACTGCATCTCGTACGCGTAGAAGGTCATGGGGTCGAGGGCGGCGAGGGCGAAGGCGAGGCAGGCCATCGTCTGCCTCCGCTCCGCCGGCTCGACGTGGCGCGTGACGAGCCGGGCCAGCAGCCCCGCGTTGAGCAGCAGCACGCCGAGCGTGAGCCAGCTCACGAATGGGAACGGGAGGCGGCTCCGGATCGCGGCCTCGAGGCCGAACAGGAGGTAGTTGACCAGGCGACCGCGGCTCAGGTCGTACGCGTTGACCCGCTGCAGGGCCTCCCAGAAGGCCGCGGGCGCCTCCCGCCAGCCGTGGACGGTCCCGTACACCTCCTGGAAGATCCCCATGAAGTGCAGGGCGTCCGGGTGGATCAGCCGCACCGGCGGGCGCACCAGCGTGAAGGCGATCACGCCCCCGACCAGCAGCGCCGCCGCGCCCGCCTTGGCCGCGGCCCCGGGGGAGCAGGCGCGCGGCTCGCCGCGCTTCGCGTCGTCGTTCACGTGGGGAGAGATACCACACCGCGCCGGGCCCCTGCCCGGACCCTCCCCGACCCCGCTACGTCGCCCACGGCTGGTTCGGCTGCGCCGGCGAGCCGCTGAGCCCGGTCTGCGAGGCCTGGCGGAGCTGCGCCGCCACCCCCTGGTAGCTGTGCAGCTTGTTGGCGTGGGCCACCACCTGCACCTCGCCGTCGTCGGCCAGGACCCGGCGCACCAGCTCGTCGCCGAGGGACGGGACGAGCTCGAGCGGGCCCTCGCAGAAGTTGCAGGTGCGGGTGTGCTCGACGCCCATGGCCCCGCACTGCTTGCAGCGCCAGCCGTCGGCGTCGAAGTCGGCCTCGAGGAGCAGCCGCCCCACGCGCCGCTCGTTGACCGCGAGGACCACGTCCTCGAGCCCCAGCACCGAGAGGGAGCCGCGCAGGGCCTGCCCCACCGCGCCGTCGATCCGCGCGATCTCGTCCCGCGCCTGCGCCACCGCCACCGCCTCGGCCGCCCGGGCGACGAGCTCGGCCCGCCCGCCCGCGCCGCCGTTGCCGTTGGTCCCCTCCGCCGGCGCCGGGTAGCGCGCGGCGATGCGATCGCAGACCCGCTCCGGCAGCTCGCGCTCGAAGTTCGCGAGGGCCTGCTGCGGTCCGAAGAGCACCACGTGGCTGCGCGGCGCGCGGTCGAACAGGTGCACCAGCTCGTCGGCGGCCATGCGCCGGAACCGGGCCAGCAGCTCGTCCACGTGGCGCGCGTTCTTCTCGGCCCGCTCGAACTGCTCGCCGGCGCCGGCGCCGAAGGAGGCGTCGCCCACCCGGCGCGGCATGGGGCCGGCGACCGTGATCTCCCCGACCACCTCGTTGGCGGCCACCTCGTAGATGTGCGCGCCGCGGACGGAGGCCAGCACCACCAGCGCCGGCTCGAGCTCTCCCGCGAGCCGGGCGAGCTGCAGGAGCCGCGGGACCCGGTCCACCGTGAACTGGTTCTCGAGCGGCTCGTGGAAGAAGAGCGGCTTCCAGAGCCCGATCCGGCCGCAGGCGAAGAGCGCGAGGCCGCGCTTCCCCTCCCCCGCGCTCCGCTCGAAGGTCTGCTGCACGAGCTCGCGCGCCTGCTCGAGGGTGCGCGCGAGCGAGGCCTGCTCCGGCTCGGCCCGGCCCGCGAGCGCGGCCTTGGTCCGCTCCTGCAGCCAGACCCGGACCCGATCGCGCTGCTGCTCGTCGTTCCAGCGGATGTCGAGGTAGAGGCTCAGGATGGGGTCGTCGTCACTCCGGACCGCGGCCAGCTCGGCGAGATGGCCACGCAGCTCTTGGGAGGTCATGGCCCCCGAAACCTGACCACGGCCGGGCGCGAGGTCGAGAGCACCGTTGCGGCCCTCCCCGCTCCGGGGTTACAGGGCTGCCGTGCCCCTCCTCGACGCCATCCGGGCCCTCGCGGCCTTCGACCCTCCGGCGGAGCTCCCGCCCTGCGACCTCGACGACCTCGTCAACGTGCTCGAGTCGCACGGCCTCGCCCCGATGGCCTCCTATCAGGTCGAGTCGCGGCCGCTGGGCGCTCGCCTGCCCGAGCGCTTCCGGGAGCGGCTCCTCACGAGCTACCAGGGCGTGGTCAACGACAACGTCTTCAAGCTGGTCACGCTCAAGGGGGCGCTGCGCGAGCTCGCCGGGGTGCGCGCGGTGCTGCTCGGCGCGGCGGCCACGGTGGACTGGCTCTACCCGCACCTCGCCTTCCGGCCGGTGGGCGACCTGCGGCTCGCGGTGCGCGGCGAGGACGGGGCCCGCTTCGCGGCCGGGCTCGGCGGGGACTTCCAGCCCGCGTCCACCGGCGCCGGCGGGCACACGGCGGTCTTCTCCGACGGGCGCATCGAGCTGCGCATCCAGGAGGGGCTGCTCGAGGGCACCGCGGACGACGGCGGCCTCTTCGACCGCGCCACGCCGTTCCGCGCCATGGGGCCGGGGGTGGCGCGGCCGGCGCCCGAGGACGCGCTCCTCCTCGCGGCGGCCGACCAGGCGCTCGAGGGGCTCCGGAGCCAGCTCGTCACCTTCGTGGACGTCCGCGAGCTCGTCCGCCTCGACCTCGACCGGGCGACGCTCCACGCGCGGGCCGCGCGGCTCGGCCTCTCGCGCGCGCTCCACGGCTCGCTCTCGCTCACGGCCTCCTTCTTCCCGGAGGTGGCCGAGCGGACGCTCGCCCTGCTGCCCGTACTACTGGCAGGCGAGCGTGCGCTCGTGGAGGCGGTGATCGAGGGGGCGCGCGATCCGGGGCGCCTGCGGGTGCTGCGCGGCGAGCAGGAGGCGGCGCGCAAGGTGCTCCTCGGCCTCCAGGGCTAGGGGCGAGCCCCAGCACCCTCCTGTGGTATCTTCCCGCGGCTCCTGAGGAAAGGACGGACGCGTGAAGATCGCCGTGATCGGCACGGGCTACGTGGGCCTGGTGACCGGAACCTGCTTCGCCGAGTCGGGCCACCAGGTCACCTGCGTGGACAAGGACCCGCGCAAGATCGAGATCCTCGAGTCCGGGCGGCTTCCCATCTACGAGCCCGGCCTCGACGAGCTGGTGAAGCGGAACGCCCGCGACGGCCGCCTCGCCTTCACCACCCGCGTCGCCGACGCGGTCCCCGGCGCCGAGGTGATCTTCATCGCGGTCGGCACGCCGCCCGGCGAGGACGGCTCGGCCGACCTCTCCTACGTGCTCGCGGCCGCCGAGGAGATCGGGCGCGCCCTCACCGGCTACGCCGTGGTGGTGAACAAGAGCACCGTGCCGGTCGGCTCGGCGGACCGGGTCACCGCGGTGATCGCCTCGGTCACCTCGGAGCCCTTCGACGTGGCCTCCAACCCGGAGTTCCTCAAGGAGGGGGCGGCGGTCGAGGACTTCATGAAGCCCGACCGCGTGGTGGTGGGCACTCCCTCCGAGCGGGCGCGCGCGGTGATGGGCGAGCTCTACGGGCCGTTCGTCCGGGTGGAGCAGCCGATCCTCTTCATGGACACCCGCTCCGCCGAGCTCACCAAGTACGCCGCCAACGCCATGCTGGCGACCCGCATCAGCTTCATGAACGACGTGGCCGCGCTCTGCGAGCGGATGGGCGCCGACGTGGACGCGGTCCGGCGCGGCATGGGCTCGGACAAGCGCATCGGCTTCCCCTTCCTCTTCCCGGGCGTCGGCTACGGCGGCTCCTGCTTCCCCAAGGACGTGCGCGCGCTCCTCAGCATGGGGCGGGCGGCGGGGCTCGACTTCGACCTGCTCCGGGCGGTGGAGCGGGTGAACGAGAAGCAGAAGCAGGTGCTGCTCCAGAAGGCGCAGCGCCACTTCGGCTCGCTCGCCGGCAAGCGGTTCGCGGTCTGGGGGCTCGCGTTCAAGCCCCGCACCGACGACATGCGCGAGGCGCCGAGCATCAGCCTCATCGAGGGGCTCACCGGCGCCGGCGCCACCGTGGCCGCCCACGACCCGGTCGCCTCCGAGACGGCGCGCCAGGTGCTCGGGCCCCACGTCGAGATCACGCCCGACGCCTGGGCCGCGGCGAAGGGGGCCGACGCGCTCTTCCTCGTCACCGAGTGGAGCGAGTTCCGCATGCCGGACCTCGACCGGCTCAAGGCCACCCTCCGGCAGCCGGTGCTCTTCGACGGCCGCAACATCTGGGACGCCGGCCGGATGCGGGCGGCCGGGTTCACCTACTACGGGATCGGGCGGGGGAAGTCGTAGCAGCGGGTCCTCCTGGCCGCCCCTCCCCAGCCCTCCCCGCCCGAGCGGGGAGGGAGCGCCGCAAGGCTCAGCCGGGAGCAGCTCACCCCGAGCCCCACGCCGTTCCCCTCTCCCGCGGAGCGGGGGAGGGTGAGGGAGGGGGTGCGACGCGCGGCCAGCCCGAGGCGGCGCGCCCGGAACTCGCCTGCCGCGAGGACCCGGGGTAGCGTGGCCCCGTGACCCGGCCCGCCGCCCTCCTCGCCGCGCTCCGGCCGCGGCAGTGGACGAAGAACCTGGCCCTCCTCGCGCCGCTGCTCTTCGCGCAGCGGGCGGGGGATCCGGCGGCGGCCTCGCGGGCGCTCCTCGGGTTCCTCGCCTTCTGTCTCGCGGCGAGCGCGGTCTACCTCGGCAACGACCTCGCCGACCGCGAGGCCGACCGGCTCCACCCGGAGAAGCGGCTGCGGCCGCTCGCCTCGGGGGCGATCTCCGCGCGCGCCGCGGCCGTCACCGGGGTCGCGCTCGCGCTGCTCGCGCTCGCGCTGGGCTTCTTCCTGCCGGCCCGCTTCCTCGCCTGCGTGGCCGGCTACTTCGCGCTGCAGCTCGCCTACAACGCCGGGCTGAAGCGGCTCGTGATCGTGGACGTCTTCGCCATCGCGGCCGGCTTCGTCCTGCGGGTGGTCGCCGGGGCCGAGGCGATCGACGTGCCGATCTCCAACTGGCTCTACCTCTGCACGCTCCTGCTCGCGCTCTTCCTCGCCCTCGCGAAGCGGCGCGCCGAGCTCTCCCTCCTCTCCGCCGACGCCGCCCGGCACCGGGCCATCCTCGCCGAGTACAGCGTGCCGCTCGTGGACCAGCTCGTCGGCGTCACCTCGGCCTCGGCCATCCTCGCCTACGCGCTCTACACCACCGCCGCCGACACCGTGCAGAAGTTCGGGACCGACCGGCTCAAGTTCACCGTGCCCCTCGTCATCTTCGGTCTCTTCCGGTACCTGTATCTCGTGGCGCGGCGCGGCGAGGGGGGTCACCCGGAGCGGGTGCTCCTGCACGACCGCCCCACGCAGGTGAACCTGGTGCTCTACGTGGCGACGGTGGCCTGGGCGCTTTACAGCCGGTGAGGGAAGAGATGGAGGGAGCTCCGCTGCGTCGGCTCGAGTCCTGGGGGCGGTTTCCGGTGGCGCAGGCGGAGGTGCGCGACCTGCACTGGCGCGCCGAGGATCCCTTCGCCGGCGTGAACCAGCGGGCGCTCGCCTACGGGCTCGGCCGCAGCTACGGCGACAGCTGCCTCAACGACGGCGGCCTGCTCCTCTCCACCCGCGGCCTCGACCGCTTCGTCGCCTTCGACCCCGCCACCGGCGTGCTCCGCTGCGAGGCCGGCGTGTCGCTCGCCGAGATCATCGACCTCACCCTGCCGCAGGGCTGGTTCCCGCGGGTGGTGCCGGGCACGAAGCACGTGACCGTCGGCGGGGCCATCGCCAACGACATCCACGGCAAGAACCACCACCGCGCCGGCACCTTCGGCGCCCACGTGCGCGCCCTCGAGCTCTGCCGCTCCGACGGGAGCCGCCGGGTCTGCTCGCGCGAGGACAGCCCGGAGCTCTTCGCCGCCACCGTGGGCGGGCTCGGGCTCACCGGCGTCGTCACCTGGGCCGAGCTGCAGCTCCGCAAGGTGGCCGGCCCGTACATCGCCGCCGAGACGGTGGAGGTGCCCGACCTCGACCACTTCTTCCAGGTCTCGGCCGAGTCGGACGCCCGCTTCGAGTACACGGTCGCCTGGGTGGACGTGCTGGCGCGCGGCCGCCACATCGGGCGCGGCCTGTTCTACCGCGGCAACCACGCCGAGACGCCGGCGCGCCCCGGGGAGGCGGGCCGCGGCCGGCTCTCGGTCCCCTTCGACCTCCCCTCCGCCACGCTCAACCGCCTCACCGTCTCGGCCTTCAACTTCGCCTACTACCGGAAGAACCGGCGCCAGCGGGGCGAGCGCGAGCAGCACCTCGACGGGTTCTTCTTCCCGCTCGACGGCGTGGGGCGCTGGAACCGGATCTACGGCAAGCGCGGGCTGCTGCAGTTCCAGTGCGCGGTGCCGACCGCCGCGGCGCCGGAGGTGATCCGCGAGCTCCTGGGGCGCATCGCCGCCGCCGGGCAGGGCTCGTTCCTGGCGGTGTTGAAGACCTTCGGCGAGGTGCCGTCGCCGGGGCTCCTCTCCTTCCCGCGCAAGGGCGTGACGCTCGCGCTCGACTTCGCGAACCGCGGGCCGAAGACGCTCGAGCTCGTGCGCCAGCTCTACGCGGTGGCGCGGCAGGGCGGCGGCGCGTTCTACCCGGCCAAGGACGCGGTCATGTCGCCCGAGGACTTCGCCGCCTCGTACCCGCGGCTCGCCGAGTTCGAGCGCCACCTCGACCCCGCCTGCTCCTCGGGCTTCTGGCGGCGGGTGCGGGAGGGGCACCCCTACCAGCCGTCCCTGCCGCTCGGGCCGCCGGCAGCCGGCGGGAAGGGGGTGACGCCGTGAGGCGCGTCCTCGTCCTCGGCGCCACCTCGGCCATCGCCGAGGCCACCGCGCGGGTCCACGCCGAGCGGGGCGACGCGCTCTTCCTCGTGGCGCGCAGCCCGGCCCGGCTCGCCGCCGTGGCCGACGACCTCGCGCTGCGCGGCGCGCCCAAGGTGGAGGGCTTCGTCGCCGACCTCAACGACCTCTCGCACCACCGCGAGCTGCTCGACGCCGCCGAGGCGGCGCTGGGCGGTCCGCCGGAGGTGGTGCTCCTCGCCTACGGCGCGCTCGGCAGCCCGGTGGTGCTCGACCGCGATCCCTACGCCGCGGTCGAGGTCCTCAACACCAACCTGGTCTCGCCCGTCGCCCTGCTCACGCTGGTCGCCGAGCGGCTCGCGCGCGCCGGGCGCGGCACCATCGTCGGCATCTCCAGCGTGGCCGGGGACCGGGGGCGGAGCGGCAACGCCGTCTACGGGGCCTCCAAGGCCGGCCTCACCGCCTTCCTCTCCGGCCTGCGGGCCCGGCTCTGGCGCGCCGGGGTCCACGTGCTCACGGTGAAGCCGGGGTTCGTGGACACGCCCATGACGGCGCACCTCGCGAAGGGGCCGCTCTTCGCGCCGCCGGGCGCGGTGGCGCAGGGGATCGTGCGCGCCGTGGACCGCAAGGCGGACGAGGTCTACCTGCCCTGGTTCTGGCGGCTGGTGATGTTCGCGGTGCGCCACATCCCGGAGCGGATCTTCAAGCAGCTCCGGTTCTAGGGGGGCGCGTGAGGTAGCATCGCGCCGCGATGACCTCGACGCGCGACTCCGCCTGCCCGCCCCTCCCCGGCCCGCCCCCGCGCGCGGAGGGGGCGGCGGCGCGGCGCCCCGGCGCCCTCGCCGGCGCCGCGATCGCCCTCTCGCTCGTCGCGCTCGTCCCCTTCCTCCTCCTCTACGCCGACGCGCACCCGCAGAACGACGACTGGGTCTTCGCGGTCTCGGCGATGGACGGCGGCGTCCTCGCCTCGATGGACCGCTGGCTCCACGCCTGGACCGGGCGGTTCACCTCGCTCTACCTCGTCTCGGCTTCGCCGCTCGCCGCCCGCTCGCTCTCGGGCTGGCGGCTCGCGATCTTCCTCGACCTCGTCCCCTTCACGGCCGGCGCCTGGCTCCTCGCGGGCGCGCTCGCGCCGCGCTCGGCGGGCCGGGCGGCGCCGTGGGCGCTCGCCCTCGGGCTGACGGCGCTGCACCTCGCGGGGATGCCCTCGACCGCGACCGGCCTCTACTGGATGAACGGCGCCGTCTGCTACGCGACGGGCGAGGGGCTCGCGATGGGCGCCCTCGGGGCCGCGCTCCGCTGCGGCGCCGGGCGCGGGCTCCGGGGTGGCGCCTGGGCCGCCGCCGCGGCCGCGCTGGCGGTGCTCGCGGCGGGGGCGAACGAGGTGCTCGGGCTCCTGCTCGCCGGGGGCGCGGCGGCGCTGCTGGCGGCGGCCTTCGCCCGGCGGCGGCCCGGGGCGCACCTCGCCGTCCTGCTCGTCGCGGCGGCGGCGGGCGCCGCCCTGAACCTCCTCGCGCCGGGCACGCTGGCGCGCCTCCAGTCGGCGGCCCCGGCCGGCGGCCGCCACGTCCTCGCCGCGCTCTCGCCGGCGCTGGCCGCGGCGGGGCGCCACGGGCTCCGGTGGCTCGGCTCGCCGCTCCTGCCGGCCGCGCTCGCGCTGGCGCTCGCCGCGGCGCGGGCCGCCCGCGCCGACCGGGGCTGGACGCTCCCCCACCCGGCGCTCGCGGCGGCCGTGCTGGCGGCGGCCCTCAGCGGCACCCTGTTCCTGCCGTTCTACGGGGGCGGCACCCTCGAGCCGCACACGCTCAACCTGGCCCACGCGCTCTTCGCGGGGAGCCTGCTCTTCGTGGCCGCCTGCGCGGGCGCCCGGGCCGGCCGCCGCGCCGAGCCGCCCCGGCCCGCGCCCGCGCTCGCCCCCGCGGCCCTCGCCGCGACGGCGCTCCTCGCCCTGCTCCCCGGCTCCGCCCTGCGCGTCGCCCTCGACGACCTCGCCTCCGGCCGCGCCGCGCGCCACGACGCGCAGCTCCTGGCGCGGTACGACCTCCTCGCCCGCTGCCCGGCGGTCTGCGACGTGCCGCCGCTCCAGGACCCGCCCCGCTCGCTCTCCTGGTTCGAGGACGCGGTGGACGAGGCGAGCGACTCGCCCTTCTTCCACCGCTACAAGGACGGGAGCTACGCGGCCTTCTTCGGGAAGGCGCGGATCCGGCTCGCCCGCTGAGCGGGCTGGCCGGGACGCCCGTCCCGCAGCCGCGGCGAGCGACGCGGGTCAGCGCGCGAGCGCGAACCAGCGGCCGCGCCACTCGAGCGCCGGGCTCGGGGTGGGCGTGCAGAGGAGCGGGGCGTCCCAGCACTGATCGCCCTGGAGGGGCGCGGTGACCTGGAGGCCGGACCGGGTGGTCCGGTCGAGGAGCGCCGGCGCCGGCAACGGCTGCCAGCCCTCGGCCGGCAGCCGGTCGGGGCCGATCCGCGAGACCTGCACCGCGCAGAGCCCCCCCACGGCGGCCACCCAGCCGGCGAGGGCAGCGGCGCGGGCGGCGCGCCGCTCGAGCAGCGGCGCCAGCCCCCATGCGAGCGGGAGGACCGCCGCCGCGGCGAGCGGGCCGAGGCCGAAGCGCGGGTCGGGCGCGGTCGCGAACCAGAACGCCACCGCCGCGAGCGCCGCCGCCCAGGCGGCGACGACCCCGGCAGAGGGCCGGCGGCGGCGACTGGCGCCGAGCGCGAGGCCGGACAGGAGCGACAGGCCGAGGAGCCGGAGCGCCGGATCGGCCGCCATCCGCGCCGCCCACGGCCCGAGCCAGTCCCAGCTCGAGAGCACCTCGTCCGGCGGGTGCCCGGGGGCGCGCGCCCAGGAGCGGGTCCAGGCGGAGAGGTCGCCGGCGATCGCGTCGGGCACGCGCCAGGGCACGGGCAGGCAGCTCGCGGGGGCCGGGTAGAGGAGGCAGCCCGAGGCGACGACGCTCCGCGCGGCCCAGAGCCCGAGCAGCGCCGCCCCGGCGAGCGCCGCGCCGGCCCAGGCGCGCCGGGGGGCGGCGCGCCAGCGGAGGGCCGCGAGCGCCAGCGAGGCGGCGAGCACCGCCGCCGCCGAGAGCTTCACCGCTACCGCGGCCGCGGCGAGGAAGAGCGCCGCCGGGCCGGCCCAGCCGGCCTCGTCGCGGGCGGTGAGCGCGAGCGCCCAGAGCGCCAGCGCGAGGTAGGCGAGGATCGCGAGCGCGAGGTCGGGGCCGAGCCCGCCGAGCTCCCACGGCTGGGCCGCGACGGCGAGCGGGGCGCCCGCGAGCGCGAGCGCGCCGAGGCGGGCCGGGCCGGCCGTGAGCCGGAGCGCGGCGAGCGCGACCCAGGCCGCCAGGGCCGCGGGCAGGAGGGCGGCGAAGGCGGCGCTCTCGCCGGCGCCGACCCCGGGGAGCTCGAGCAGCGCGCAGAGCTGCGGCCAGAGCGAGGCGGTGCCGAAGCGGTGGTGGACGAGCGCGAGCCCGGGGAGCAGGCGGGAGGCGAGCGCCCACTTCACGAGCTGCAGGTGGTAGAGGCCGGTGTCGTAGTGGGCGCCGGCCGGCCGGCTCACGGCCGCCAGCAGCGCCGTGGCCGCGGCGACGCCGGCCGGCTCCCACCAAGCCACCCCCTCCGCGAGCGGCCGGAGGCGCCACGCCAGCAGCACGTAGCCGAGGCCGAGCGCCGCGAGGGAGAGCCCGGGGCCGAGGGGGACGGCGAGGTTCAGGAGCAGCGCCGCGCCGCCGAGCACCGCGAGGCCGAAGAGCCCCCGCAGCGGCGCCCGCAAGGGCGGCGGCGCCGCCGCCGGCACGAGCGTGCCGAGCCCGAGGAGCGCCGGCAGCCAGAGGAGCGCGACGAGGGTGGCGCGGAGCATCGGCGAGGCGGCGCTACGCCGACGGGCTCCGGCCGCGCGACAGCATCAGGATCACGCTCGCCACCTCCTGGGTGACGAGCTCGAGGCGCCGCTCCACCCGCAGCTCCTCCAGCACCCGCACCCGGGCGGCGGCCTCGCTCACCACCGCGGCGGCGACGAGGTCGGCGAGGGCGCCGGGGTGGTGCGCCAGCCCCGCGGCCGCCTCGGCCAGCTGGGCCGCGCCGGACTCCGGCGGGAGGAGCGAGGCGAGCTCGAGGACGCACTGCTCGAGCGCCGTCACCTCGCCGCGCAGCGCGACGGCGCCGCCGGCGGGGAGCACGTCGTCGAGCACCTGCACCCGGAACTCGCGGTAGGGGCGGCCGGTCTCGAGCTCCTCGAGGAGCCGCACGCGGGCGAGCCCGCGGGTGAGGAGGTCGTAGCGGCCGTCGTCGAGGAGCTCGTCCTCCTCGATGACGCAGGCCCCGGCGATGGCGCGGAGCGACGGGCGCGGGTCGAGCTCCGTGCCCGGCTGCTCCAGGTTGGCCACCGCGAGCAGCCGGTCGCCGAAGAGCGCGGCCCGGGTCAGCTCGCGGTAGCGCGGCTCGAAGATGTGAAACGGCGTGGGCGTCCCGGGGAGGACGGCCACGCCGTGGAGAGGGAAGACCTTGAGGGCGCCGCTCGCCTGCGCGAGCAGCGCCCGGAGCTCCTGGGCCGAGCGGCCTGGGACCTCCTTCGACATGCGCGGCTAGGCGGCCTCGGAGTGCGCGGCCGCGGCGGCCTCGACGCCCGACTTGATCCGCATGCCGTAGAACGACCGCCACACGAACACCAGGGCCACCGCGAGCAGCGCGGCGAAGGCGCCGTAGCGGACCTCGCCCGGGACCTTGATCGCGAGCTCGACGGCGAGGAGGCCGAAGAGCGTCGTGAACTTGATGATGGGGTTCATGGCCACCGAGGAGGTGTCCTTGAAGGGGTCGCCGACGGTGTCGCCGACCACGCAGGCGTCGTGCAGCGCCGTGCCCTTGGCCTTGAGCTCCACCTCGACCACCTTCTTCGCGTTGTCCCAGGCGCCGCCGGCGTTGGCCATGAAGATCGCCTGGTAGAGGCCGAAGAGCGCGATGGAGATGAGGTAGCCGATGAAGAAGTACTCCTCGAGGAACGCGAAGGACAGGGTGGCGAAGAAGACCACCAGGAAGATGTTGAACATGCCCTTCTGCGCGTACTGGGTGCAGATCTCGACGACCTTCTTCGAGTCCTCCACCGAGGCCTTCTCGGCCCCCTCGAGCTTGATGTTGGCCTTGATGAACTCGACCGCGCGGTAGGCGCCGGTGGAGACGGCCTGCGTGGAGGCGCCGGAGAACCAGTAGATCACCGCGCCGCCGGTGATGAGCCCGAGCAGGAAGGGCGGGTGGAGCATGGACAGCTTGTCCATGTTGTCCTTGAGCCCGTTGGTGAGGGCCATGATGATCGAGAAGATCATCGTGGTGGCGCCCACCACCGCGGTGCCGATGAGCACCGGCTTGGCGGTCGCCTTGAAGGTGTTGCCGGCGCCGTCGTTCTCCTCGAGGTAGTGCTTGCCCTTCTCGAAGTCGAGGTCGAAGCCGAAGTCGCGCTTCACCTCCGCCTCGACGTTCGGGACGTTCTCGATGAGGGAGAGCTCGTAGACCGACTGCGCGTTGTCGGTCACCGGCCCGTAGCTGTCCACCGCGATGGTGACCGGGCCCATGCCGAGGAAGCCGAAGGCCACCAGGCCGAAGGCGAACACGGCCGGGGCGAGCATCAGCGCGCCGACCCCGAGGGTGGAGACGCCGTAGGCCGCGCCCATCAGGGCCACGATCACGAGGCCCATCCAGAAGCCGGAGAAGTTGCCGGCGGTGAGGCCCGCGAGGACGTTGAGGGAGGCGCCGCCCTCCTTGGAGGCGGTGACGACCTCACGGACGTGGCCCGAGTTGGTGGAGGTGAAGACCTTGATGACCTCGGGGATGATGGCGCCCGCGAGCGTGCCGCAGGTGATGATGGCGGAGAGCTTCCACCAGAGGCTGCCGTCGCCGAGGTCGGGGATGAGGAGGTAGGAGACGACGAAGGTCAGCCCCACCGAGACGAAGGAGGTGAGCCACACCAGGGTGGTGAGCGGGACCTCGAAGTTCATCGCCTGCGCGTTGCCGTACTTGCCCTTGGCCCAGGCCTCGTTGGCGAAGTAGGAGATGACGCTCGCGATGACCATCATGATGCGCATCGCGAAGATCCATACGAGCAGCTTCACCTGCGTCTCCGGCTGCGGGACGGCCAGCAGGATGAACGAGATGAGCGCCACGCCGGTGACGCCGTAGGTCTCGAAGCCGTCGGCCGACGGGCCGACCGAGTCGCCCGCGTTGTCGCCGGTGCAGTCGGCGATCACGCCGGGGTTGCGGGCGTCGTCCTCCTTGATCTTGAAGACGATCTTCATCAGGTCCGAGCCGATGTCGGCGATCTTGGTGAAGATGCCGCCAGCGATGCGCAGCGCCGAGGCGCCCAGCGACTCGCCGATGGCGAAGCCGATGAAGCAGGAGCCGGCGAGGTCGCTCGGGACGAAGAGGAGGATGAAGAGCATGATCAGCAGCTCGGTGCTGATCAGCATGGTGCCGATGCTCATGCCCGCCTTGAGCGGGATGGCGTAGGTGGGGAAGGGCTTGCCGCGCAGGGAGGCGAAGGCGGCGCGGCTGTTGGCGTAGGTGTTGACGCGGATGCCGAACCAGGCCACGCCGGCCGACCCGGCGATGCCCACCAGGCTGAAGACCAGGATGATGGCGAGCTTGAGCGCGCCGAAGCCCTGGAAGTAGCCGAAGTAGGCCACCATGATGAGGGCGATGAAGGCCCAGAGCACCGCGATGAACTTGGCCTGCGTGAGCAGGTAGGTCTTGCAGGTCTCGTAGATCAGCTCGGAGACCTCGCGCATCGACCGGTGCACGGGCAGGTTCTTGAGCTGGTTCGAGATCGCGAGGCCGAAGGCCAGGCCGGCCAGCGACACCACGATGCCGGTCGCGAGCAGCGACCAGCCGGTCAGGCCGAGGAAGGTGACCGACCGGAGGTCCGGCAGGATCAGGTTGGCCTCGCCACCGTGTCCGCCCTCGGTGGCGGCAAGCGTCAAGGACGAGAGCATCGCGTGAAGGTTCATGACCGGCTGCTTCCTCTTTTTAGCAAAAGGCTCGCTTTTGCGAGCGAATTGGCGCACCCGCACCGCTGCTCGGGGCGGCGGGATACTAGCGGCACGTCACGCTTGTGGCAAGGAAGGCGGGCGGCCGGGCTCAGCGCGCGGCGGCCGACCGCTCGGCCTCTTCGACGGTGGCGAAGTTCACGTCGTGGTAGCCCGCCCGCCCGCAGGACCACATCACCCGTTTCACCAGCTTGAACGGCACCTTGACGTCGGCCTGGACGTTCACCGCGCCGGTCCAGTGCCTGTCCCGGTCAGGGTCGTTCCGGTGGACCACCTCCCAGCGGCGCCGCTCCTCCAGCAGCTTCTCCTCGAGGGCCGGGATGGCGAGCCCCTCCTCCGCGAGCAGCGCCGGGACCTCGCCCAGCTTCTCCGGCCCGAGGAAGAGCTGGCTCGGGCTGATGGCGACCACCGGGGCGGCCTCGATGGCGGCGCCGTGGCGCGCGTCGGGGAGCCGGATGTCCTTCTGGAGGTAGAGCACCTCGCCCGTGGCCGAGAACTGCTGCAGGAGGAAGATGACGAGCATCGTCATCATGTCCACCATCGGGACCACGTTGAGCTGGGCGTCGAGCGGGTGGCCGCCCTTGCGCAGGCGCCGCTCGAGCACGCCGGAGCGGCGGAAGCGGAGCGCCGGGCGACGGCCGGGGAGGACGATGGCCATGGCGCCCTACCCCGCCGACGCGACCGCCACGCCGGGCAGCCCCGCCCCCACGCAGGCGTCGATGGCCTCGACGAGGTCGCGGTAGGCGACGGCGTCCTCGGCCGAGAGGGTGACCGCGCTCTGCGCCGGGTAGCGCGCCTTCACCTCGCCGAGCCGGGCCTGCAGCGCCTTCACGTCGTAGCGCGCCTCCCCCGCCTTCGGGCTCGCGAGCGGGATGTCGAGCGGCCTCTCCTCGCCGACCGCCAGCCGGTAGCCCTGGGCGGTGAGCGCCACGGTGAGCGGCACGGTGCCCTTCGTCTCCGCGGCCTCCGCGGGCGCGCCGAGCGGCTGCACCTCGAGGCGCGAGAGCTGGGTCCAGACCGCGGTGAAGAGGAGGAAGGCGATGCAGCAGGAGAGGAGGTCGATGGCCGGGACGACGTTGATGACCGCGTCCAGGCTCCGCCGCCGTCCCCTGCCGGTCTCGGGTGCCGCCGCCGCGCCCATGTCCCCTCCCCGCTACGCCGGCTGGGCCGCGCCGACCTTGTGCGCGACGCCGTCCTTGTGCGCCGCCGCGCCGTCCTCGGCCGCGCGCCCCACCGCCCGCACCGGCGGCGAGAGCTTGAGCTTGTCGCGGTTCGAGACCACGAGGTTGAGGAGCCCGACCGCCGCCTCGTTGAGGTCGTCCATCATCCGCTGCGTGCGGCCCTGCAGCACCGACCAGGCCACGAGCGAGGGGATGGCGACGGCGAGGCCGAAGGCGGTGCAGTTCATGGCCTCGGAGATGCCGCGCGAGAGGATGGTCGCCTTGTCGGCCGGGTTGGCGCTCGAGACGGCGCCGAAGCACTGGATGAGGCCGACGATGGTGCCGAGCAGGCCGAGCAGCGTGGCGACGTTGCCGATCATGGCGAGGTAGCCGGTGCGCCGCTCGATGACCGGCGCCTCGCGCAGGGTGGCCTCGTCCATCGCCGCCTGGACCTCCTCCTCGCCGCGCGAGACCTGGGCCAGGCCGGCCTTCACCACGTTCACGAGCGGCGTGCGCTTCTGGCCGGCGCAGTAGCTGATCGCCTTGTCGAGGTCGCCGGCGAAGACGTGCTTCTTCACGCCGAGCATGAAGGCGTCCTTGTCGATGGCCGCCCGGAAGAAGAGCACCTGCACCCGCTCGACGATGATCGCGAGGGCGAACACCAGCGCCACCGAGATCGGGTACATGCCGGGCCCGCCCTGCTCGTACGCCCGCGCCAGCCCGTGGAAGAAGTCGCCCATCGCTCGCCCTCCGAGTGTCTGAAGGGTCAGCACCTCCCCACGCTCCCGCAATTGCCCGGACCGCACGGGCGTCGTAGGCTCGCGGCCGCGCCGATGGCCCTCTCCAACTTCGCTCCCTATCGCCTCCCGCCGGGGTCGCTCCCGGATGAGGCCCAGCGGCTCTCCGCCGCGGCCGGCGCCGAGCCGCTCCTGGCCGCCCCGGACGAGCCGCTGCCGGCGCGGCTCGTGGGCGAGGCGCTGGCGCTCGTCCCGGCCGGGCGGGCGCAGGGGCTCGACGAGGCCTGCCGCGCCGCCGACGGGAGCCCCTCCGGGAGCCGCGCGGCGATGCGCCCCTGCCTCGTCTCCGAGCGCCACCGGGCCCGGGTCGCCGAGTCGGTGACCGCCGCCCTCACCGCGGGGTACGCCGGCGTCTGCCTCGACCGCCCGGACGCGCCGCTCGCCGAGGGGACGTTCGGCGCCGGCTTCTGCCCCGACTGCCAGCGGGCCTTCTCGAAGGCGCTCACCCGCGAGTACGGCGACCACTTCCAGCCGCTCGACTACCTCGCCCTGGCGCGCGAGGCGGTGGCGCAGGCCCCGGGCGCGGTCGGGTTCGAGCAGCTCCCCTTCGGCCGCGACTTCTGGCGCTTCCGCACCGACTCGCTCGACCGGGCGCTCACCGCGCACGCCCGCACCGCGCGCGACCTCGCCCGCGCGGCCGGCAAGGCGTTCGCGGTGACCGCGCAGTTCGAGGCGGCCGGGCCGGCGCAGCTCCACGCCTCGCGCCACCTCGACGCGGCGGTCTTCCCGGCGCAGCTCCCCGGCGCCTCCACCGGCGTGGGCGCCTTCCGGCTGCTGCGCGCGGTGATGGGGCGGCGCCCCTGCGGCGCGGCGGTGGGCGCCCAGCTCCCGCAGGCGTCGCTCGCGCGGGTGGCGGCGGTGGGCGCGGCCTGCGGGGTGGAGGTGGTGGCCTCCGATCCGCTCGAGGTGGCCGCGGCCGGGCTGGGGTCGGTGCGCCACTTCGCGCGCGCCCTCTCGCGCCGCGACGGCGAGGCCTGGCCCGAGCCGGTCATCGAGTGCGCCGTGCTCTACTCGGCCGAGTCGGACCTCTGGAGCGGCGGCGCCCACCGGGAGCAGGTGGAGCGCGCCGGCGAGGCGCTGGCCGCGCTGCACGCGCAGGCGCCGGTGGTCACCCGGGTGGAGGACGCGCCCGCGGGGGCGGTGCTGGTCCTCGCCGGCGCGACGGCGCTCGCCCCGCAGGACGCGGCGGAGCTCTCGCGGCGGGTGGAGGCCGGCGGGCTCGCCCTGGTGCTCGGCGCGCTCGGCGCGGTGGACGGCGCGGGGCGCCCCGCCGAGCCCCCGCTGCCGCCCGGGAAGCCGGCCGGCGCCCGGGTGGGCAAGGGGACCGTGGCGGCGCTCCCGGCGCTCCCCGCCCCGCGCGCCCCCGGCGACGCCGCGGGGCTCGAGCCGCTCGCGAAGGCGCTCAACGTGCTCCTCGGGAAGGGCCGCCGCGCCGCCTCCGCCTTCGGGCGCGCGCCGCTCCTGGTCGTGCTGCAGCGGGTGGAGGAGCGGCTCGACGTGCACCTCGTCACCCTGGGCAGCGGCCCGGCGCAGGGGACGACCCTCTTCCTCGGGCACCAGGTGGCCGGGACCGCGCGCTGGGGCCGGTTCCAGTCGGCCGCGGGGGCCGAGGAGAAGATCGGGATGAACCCGGCCGGCTACTCCATCTCCACCGTGCTCCCGGCGTTCCAGGGCTACGCGGTGCTGTCGATCGCGCGGTAGGCGCTACGCCGGCGGCTGCGTCGGCAGGAGCACCGTGAAGGCGCTGCCCGCGCCCGGCGCGCTCTCCACCGAGAGGGCGCCGCCGTGGCGCTGCACGATCCCCTGCACGATCGAGAGCCCGAGCCCGGCGCCGCGGCCGTCGGGCTTGGTGGTGAAGAACGGCTCGAAGATGCGGGCGCGGACCTCGGGCTCCATCCCGGCGCCGTTGTCGCGGACGCGGGCGGCCACGTGGTCGCCGGCGGCGGCGAGCTCGAGGGTCACCACGCCGTCGGCCGGCGCGAGCGCGTGGGCGGCGTTGGTGATGAGGTTCACGAACACCTGGATGAGGCCCGAGCGGACGCCCCAGACCGCCGGCACCGGCTCCAGCCGCCGCTCGAGCCGCGCGCCCACCTCGCGCAGCGCCGGCTCGCACATGGCGGCGGCCTGCTCGAGCACCACCGCGAGCTCGAGCAGCTCGCGCCGGTCGGAGGAGGGGCGCGCGTAGGAGAGGAGGTCGCGCGAGAAGCGGAGGATGCGCTGGCCGGCCTCGTGGATGCGCCGGAGCTTCTCGAGCTCGCCCGGCTCGCGCCCGGCCAGGGCGGCGCGGCCGACGAGGTTGTCGGAGTAGGCGATGATGGCGGTGAGCGGGTTGTTGAGCTCGTGGACGATGCCGGCCGCGAGCTTGCCGAACTCGGCCAGCTTCTGCGCCTGCTCGGCGCGGGCCTCGGCGGCGCGCAGGCCGGTGAGGTCGTGGCCGATGGCGATGACCCCCTCCACCTCGCCCGACGAGCCGTAGATGGGCGAGGTGTTGAAGGCCACGCGCGCCTGCCCGCCGGCGTGGACGGCGATGCGCGTCTCGAAGCTCGTGACCGGCTCGCCCTCCAGCGTGCGGCGGACCACCCGCTGCACCCGCGGCCGCTCCTCCTCGGGGACGAAGTCCACCAGCTCCTCGCCGAGCGCCTCCTCGCGGGCGTAGCCGGTGAGGCGCGACAGGGCCCGGTTGAAGACCAGCACCTCGAGGTCCCGGTTCACCACCAGGATGAGGGCGTTGGCGTTCTCGATCAGGTCCTCGAGGTAGGTCTTGAGGAAGGTGAGCTCCTCGATGGCGCGCAGGTTCCGCACCGCCAGCGCGGCGTGGTTCGCCACCTGTAGCAGGAGGGGCTCGTGGGCGCTGGCCGCCGCCGGCGCGTCGGGCCCGTACTCGAGGTTCAAGACGCCGAAGAGCGCGCCGCGCGCCGTGAGCGGCACCGCGAGGGCGCGGTCGCAGCCCTCGAAGACCGGCTCGTCGCGGTCCACCACCGCGAGCCCGCCCGCCTCCAGCGCCGCCTCGGAGAGGCCGCCGAGCCGCACCGCGTCGCGGCGCAGCGCGAGCCGCTCCCGGGCCTGCGCCTTCAGCCGGCCGCGGGCGTACAGGGTGGTGAGGGCGAGGGTCTTGGGATCGACGAGCCGGATGCAGAAGCTGCAGCCCGAGAAGAGGTGCTCGATGGCCCGCGCCGTGGCGCCGGTGAGCTCCTCCTCGTTGCGCGCCAGGGCGACGTCGCGCGAGTGGCCGAGCAGGATCTCGAGCACCGCGGCCGCCTCGGCGGCGGCGGTCGCGCCGGCCGGCGCCCGGCGCTTCCGGCGCGGGGCCGGCTTCCTGCCCGCCTCGGCGGGGACCGCCTCGCCTGTCGCCTTCTTGGCCATGCCAGCCTCTCCGGAACGGCCGGGGAGCTTATCACGCACGGCCGGAACGCCACGCCGCCAGCGCGGCCGCGAGGACCTCCTTGAGCGGCACGCCGCGCTCCCGCGCGCGCGCGAGGCAGTCGTCGTGCTCCGGCTGCGCCTGCACCACCGCGCCGTCGAGCAGCCCGAGCTTCACGCGCACAGCGCCGTACATCGTCTCCACCTCGCGCCACTCGCGCGCGAGCTCGAGCCGGGAGACCGGGCGCATGCGGACGCCGAGCGTGGTGGTCTCGCGCACGAGCGCCCGCGCGACCTCGTCCCGCGCCGCGGCCGGCGCGAGCGCCGACAGGACCAGCCCGGGCCGCCCCTTCTTCATGGTGACCGGCGCCACCCAGGCGTCGAGCGCGCCGCGCGCGAGCGCCTCGTCCACCGCTCGCGCCGCGAGCTGCCCGGTGGCGTCGTCGAGGTTGCAGGCGAGCTCCCAGACCTCGCCCGCCGGAGCGCCGGCGGCCGCGCCCGGGGCCGCGTCGGCGAGGGTCATGCGGAGCACGTTCGGCCGGTCGGGCCAGCGGGCGGTGCCCACGCCGTAGCCGACGGCGCGGGCGACGAGGGGCGGCGGCTCGCCCACCTCGCAGAGGGTGGCGAGGAGGGCGGCGCCGGTGGGCGTGACCGCCTCGCCGGGGGGGCCGCCCGGCCGGACCGGGAGGCCGCGCACGAGCTCGAGCACCGCAGGCGGCGGCACCGGGAGGAAGCCGTGGGCGGTCTTCACCATCCCCTTGCCGAGCTCGGGCGGCGACGCGATCACGCGCGGCCAGCCGAGGAGCTCCAGGACCGCGGCGGCGCCGCAGACGTCCACGATCGAGTCCACCGCGCCCACCTCGTGGAAGTGGACCTGCTCGACGGGCACCCCGTGCACCTTGGCCTCGGCCGCGCCGAGCCGCCGGAACACCGCCGCGGCCGCCTCCTTCGCCCGCGGCGAGAGCCCGCTCGCGCCGACGAGCGCCAGGATCTCGGAGAGCCCGCGCACGGAGGGCTGCGCCCCCTCGACGCGCACGTCGAGGTGCGTGCCGGCGATCCCCGAGGACTCGCGGCGCGTCACCTCGAGCCGGAAGCCGGGCAGCCCGAGGCCGGCCAGCGCCGCCTCGAGCGCGTCGCGCGGCAGGCCGAGGTCGAGCGCGGCGGCGAGGAACATGTCGCCGGCGAGGCCGCCCACCGGCTCGAGCCAGAGCAGGTCGCCCGTCATCCCTGCCTCGCGATGAGGCCGGCCACGAAGCCGGCGCCGAAGCCGTTGTCGATGTTCACCACCGTCACGTTGGGCGCGCAGGAGTTGAGCATGGTGAGGAGCGGCGCGAGCCCGCCGAGCGAGGCGCCGTAGCCCACGCTGGTGGGGAGCCCGATGACCGGCTTGCCCACGAGCCCGCCCACCACCGACGCGAGCGCCCCCTCCATCCCGGCGGCCACGATCACCGCCACGCAGCGGTCGAGGTCGCCGCGCCGCGCCAGGAGCCGGTGCAGCCCGGCCACGCCCACGTCGAAGATGCGCACCGGCTCGACGCCCATCACCTCGAGCGTCACCGCCGCCTCCTCGCAGACCGGGATGTCGCTCGTGCCGGCGCAGCAGACCGCGACCGGCCCGCGCACCGGCAGGCTCATCCGCCCCTTCGAGAGGGTGCGCGAGACCGGGTCGTAGCGGCTCCCCTTCACCGCCCGCCGCGCCGGGCCGGCCTTCTCCTCGTCGAGCCGGGTGACGAGGAGCGGCCCGCGCTGGGCGAGCTTGCGGGCGATGGCCGCCACCTGGGCGGCGGTCTTGCCCTGGGCGAAGACCACCTCCGGCATGCCGACGCGCAGCGTGCGGTGGGTGTCGAGGGTGGCGAAGCCGCCGAGCTCCTCGAAGGGCGCGCCCTTCAGGGCGGCGACCGCCTCGTCCACGCCGGCGTCGCCCTGGCGCACCCGCCCGAGGAGGTCTCGCAGTGACTTTTCGTCCATGTCGGGGAGGGATCTAGCAGCAAGCGCGCAGCTGCGCGAGCAGGGGCTCGATCGGCGCCGCCTCCGGCAGCACCAGCACCAGCCCCTCGAGCCCCAGCGCCGCGCAGCCGAAGCGGGTGGCGAGGGCCACCGGGGCGCCCTCCCCCGGCGCGAGCGCGCCCAGGCACTCCCGCGCGCCGCCGCGGGCGAGCCGCGGCACCGACAGGAGCAGCCGGCCCCGCAGCATCCGCGCGATGGCCGAGACGAAGGCGCTCCCCACGATGTTGCCCGACTCGAGCAGCGCGCTCTCCGCGCCGGCGTCGAAGGCCCCCTCGCCGGCGGGGCGCCCGAGCGCGGTGGCGAGCCGGGCCGCCGACGCCTCCGGCAGCGCCAGCACGAGCTCGCCCGCGAGGAGCCCCTCGAGCCGCACCGCCACCGTGAGGAGCCGTTCGCCCAGCGCCGAGAGGAGCTCGGCGGCCAGCTCCCCGCCCTGCCCCACCCAGGCCTCCGGCACGTCCATGTCGAGCCGCCGCGCCAGGAGCCGCCCGAGCGCGGTGAGCGCGTGGCCGGTGCCGATGGTGGCCACCTCCTGGAGCGCGTCCACCGCGCGGGGGCCGAGGTCAGGGGGGCTCATGCCGCGAGGAGCCTCGGGACGTCGAGGATGAAGACCGGCCGGCCGGTGCCGAGCACGGTCACGGCCGAGAGGCCGGCGACGAGGTCGAGCGGGCGCGAGAGCGGCTTCAGCACCGCCTCGGCCTGGCCGAGCAGCGCGTCCACCGCGAGGCCGACCCGGGCCTGCTCGCCGTCGGCCACCACCACCGACTGCACCCGCGGGGCGCCCTCGCCGGGGAACCCGAGCAGCCGGCGCAGGTCGTGGACCGGGACGAGCCGGCCGTCGTAGGGCAGCACCGGGCCGCCCTGGGCCTGGTCGAGCGCGGCCACCTCCACCTGCGCCGCGCCGTGGACCTTGGCGATGGGGATCCCGAGCACCTCGCCCGCCACCTGCACGAGGAGCACCGGCTGGACCGCCACCGTGAGCGGCAGGCGCAGGGTGACGCGGGCGCCGCGGCCGGGGGCGCTCGACACCTCGATGGCGCCGCCCACCGCCTCGACCGCGCGCGCCACCGCGTCCATGCCGACGCCGCGGCCGGAGACGTCGGTGACGACCTCGGCGGTGGAGACGCCGGGGAGGAGCGCCAGCCGCAGCGCCGCGGCGTCGTCGAGCGCGGCCGCCTCGGCGGCGGCGACGGCGCCCCGGGCCACGGCGGCGGCCCGGAGCTTCGCCGGGTCCATCCCCTTGCCGTCGTCGGCGATCTCCACGATGACCCGGTCGCGCTCGCGGCGCGCCGCCACGGTGATCCGCCCCGCCTCCGGCTTCCCGGCGAGGAGCCGCAGGTGCGGCGGCTCGAGGCCGTGGTCCACCGCGTTGCGCAGCACGTGCAGGAGCGGCTCGGCCAGCTCCTCGAGGATGGCGCGGTCGATCTCGATGCCGGCGTCCTTCACCTCCACCTCGACCGACTTGCCGGTGCGACGGGCGAGGTCGCGGGCGGCGCGCGGCAGCCGCTCGGTGGCGAGCGCGAGCGGCGCCATGCGGACCGCCATCACCCGGTCGTGCAGGTCCTTCACCGTGGCGTGGAGCCGGTCGAGCCCCTCGTCGAAGGCGGGGCGGAGCGACTCGGGGACGAGCTTGCCCACCTCGCGCAGGTGCGCGTTCGCGAGGATGAGCTCGCCGACCGAGTCGATGAAGCCGTCGAGGAGGTCGGTGCGGACGCGGACGGTGCGCCCCTCCGGCGCGGGGTCGGCGCGGGGCGCCGGGGCGGGCTCGGGCGGCGGCGGCGCGAGCTCCGCCACCCGCACGTGGGCGAGGTCGGAGATCTGCGAGAGGGCCCGCTCGACGGCCTGCGGCGGCTCCGGGGTGTCGAGCTCGACCTCGAGCCGCCGGTCGGGGATGCGGCCGGCCTTGAGGTCGGCGGCGTCGGGGGCGGCGCGGACCACCGCGCCCAGGAGCGAGAGCTTCTTGAGGACGAGGAAGCCGCGGACCGACGGGACCGGGCTCGCGGGGGCGATCTCGACGGTGACGGCGAGGCGGCGGGGGCCGGCGGCGAGCGAGGGCTTCGGCGGCGCGACGGTCGCCCCTCCCCGGCCCTCCCCACCTTCGGTGGAGAGGGTGGGCTTCGGGGGGACCTCGGGGAGGGGGAGCTTCGGTGCGGGGACGGACGGCGTGAGCGGCAGGACCGGCGGGTGCGCGGCGCGCCAGGCGCGCGCGGCCTCGAGCAGCCGGTCGGTGATCACCGGATCGGCGGGCGGGCTCTCGCCGCGGGACGCGTCCTCCACCATGCCCTGCAGGGCGTCCACGGCCGCGAGGAGCAGGTCCACCGCGGCGGGATCGGCCGGCGCGCCGCCGCGCCGGAGCGCGTCCACCAGGTCCTCGGCGTGGTGGGCCACCGCGGCGACGCCGGTGAGCTCCATCGAGGCGGCCATGCCCTTCAGGCTGTGGGCGTGGCGGAAGAGCGCGTCCACGAGCGGCGCCGCGGCCTCGCCGCCGTCCCGGCCGGCCCGCTCGAGCCGGACCAGCCCGTCGCCCAGCCGGGAGAGGTGGGCCTGGGCCTCGGAGACGAAGAGGCCGAGGTATTTCGAGAGCTCGCTCACGCGCGGCCGAGGACCTTGCGCACCACCGCGACCACCTCGTCGCCGCGGAACGGCTTCACGATGAAGTCGCTCGCGCCCGCCTCGATGGCCTCCATCACGAGCGACTCCTGGCCGAGCGCGGAGCACATCACCACCACCGCGCGCGGGTCGAGCCGCACGATCTCGCGGGTGGCCTCGATGCCGCTCTTGAACGGCATGACGATGTCCATGGTGGCGACGTCGGGGCGCAGCTCCTTCCAGCGCTCGATCGCCTCGAGCCCGTTGCCGGCCTCGCCCACCACCTCGAACCCGCCGGCCTCGGTGAAGATGTCGCGGATCATGGTCCGCATGAAGACCGCGTCGTCCACGATGAGCACCCGGGTCGCCATCGCCGTCACCTCGCCCCGAAGAGCGCCTCCGCCTGGGCGGCGAGGAGCTCCGGATCGACCAGCGACACCGCCCCGCCGGTCCCCTGCGCCACCCCGCGCAGCAGCCCGGCGCGCGCCCCCTCGGGCGCCAGCGGCTCCACGCCGAGCACCGCGCCCACGAGGAGCCCGAGCCCGCGCCGCTCGCGGTCGAGCACCAGCACCTGCCCCTGCCCGGCGGCGAACGGCTGCTCCGGGAGGCCGACCAGCTGGGCGAAGTCCACCACCGCGAGCACCCGCCCGCGCAGGTTCATGGCGCCGCGCACCGCGCCCGGCGCGCGCGGCACCCGGGCGAAGGGCGGCCGCGGGACCACCACCTCGCGCACCGCCTCGAGCGGGAGCGCGAAGCGCTCGGCGCCGGCCCGGAAGACCACCTGGCGCGGCGGCGCCGCGGCCGGGGCCCCGTCCTTCCCCGGCGCGGCGGCGGTCCCGGACACGCGGTCCCCGTCAGGCGCGCTCGCCGAGCCGGAACCGGGAGACCACGGCCTGCAGCTCGAGCGAGAGGTTGGACAGCTCCTGCGCCGCGCTCGCCATCTGGCCGACCGCGGCGGTCTGCTCGGCGATCACCTTGCCCACCTGGTCGGTGGCGGCGGCATTGGAGGTGGCGACGTCGGAGATGTGGTCCATGGCCTGGACCATGTCGGCCGAGCCCTGCAGCTGGTCGCGGGCGGCCTGGGAGATGACGGTCACCTTGTCGGCGCCGCTCGCCGCCACGCGGGCGATGTCGTCGAGGGCGCGGATGATGACGTTCACGTCCTCGCGCCCCTCGCCCAGCTCCGAGACCGACTCGCGCATGGCGCCCACCACCAGGGCGGCCCGGCCGGAGATGTCGGCGGCGACGCTCGAGATCTGCTCGGCGGACCGGCCGGCGCTCTCGGCGAGCTTGCGCACCTCGTCGGCGACCACCGCGAACCCGCGCCCGTACTCGCCGGCCCGGGCGGCCTCGATGGTGGCGTTGAGCGCGAGCAGGTTGGTCTGCTGCGCCACGCTGGTGATGACCTCGACGATCTTGGAGATCTCCTTGGTCCGCTCGCCGAAGGCGAAGACCTGCTCGCTCGCCGCCTCGATCCGGGCGAACACCTTCTTCACCTTCTCGCCGGCGAGCCGGGCCGCCTCGCCGCCGCTGGCGGCGCCGGTGGAGGTCTCGGCCGAGGCGCGGGCGGCCTCCTCGGCGCTCCGCGCGGTGCGCTCGATGGAGGCCGCGATCTCGCCGATCACCTTGGAGGTGCGCTCCACGAGGCGGGACTGCTCCTCGGCGCCGCTCGCGATCTCGGCGATGGAGCGGGCCACCTCGTCGGAGGAGCCGTTCACCTCCTCGGCGGAGACCGACAGCCCGTTGGCGCTCTCGGCCACCGACTGGGCGGTGCGCTGGATCCGCGACACCAGATCGCGCAGGTTCTCCTGCATGGTGCGGATGGCGCGGGCGAGGTCGTCGATCTCGTCGTGCAGGAGCCCGCCCTCCTCCGCCGCCACCGCGCGCGAGAGGTCGCCGCGGCTGATCTCCACCGCCGAGCCCTTGAGCCGGGTGAGGCGGGAGACGCGGGCGAGCGCGAGCGACAGCCCGAGCCCGAGCGCGAGGGTGAGGCCGAGGAGCAGCGCGCCGGCGCCGAGGCGGCCGTGGACGCGCGCCGTGACCGCCGGGACCGCGAACACCAGCACCGTCCCGAGGATGAGGTACGAGACCAGGATCTTGAGGTGGAGCGACAGCGTGAGCGGCGCCGGGCCGGGCTCGAGCTGGCGCAGGTCGGCGGGCGCGGGGCGCCCGCGCAGGGCCACGAGGTGCGGTGCGCTCTCATCCTGGCGGGCCGAGGGCCGCGCCGACAGCCGGCGTTCTCTCACGCGGCGGATCCTACGACTCCGCCCGGTTTAGTCAAAACGCGGGCTTCCGCCGGTGTGGGGCGAGGTGGTCGTGCCCGGCGCGGGCCGGCCGGTAGCGGGCGCCGGAGGGCCCCTCGAGCACCACGGCGCGCCCGCGGGTGACGACGCCCACCGGCGTGAGCGGGATCCGGAGGCGCCGCGCGGCCGCGAGCGCCCGCGCCACCCGGCCCGGCGGCACCGCCGCGCAGAGCTCGTAGTCCTCGCCGCCGGTGGCCGGGGCGAGGAAGGGGTCCGCCGCGCCGGCGAGGGCGCGCCGCGCCGCCGGCGAGAGCGGCAGGCGCGAGAGCTCCACGCGGGCGCCGGTCCCGGAGGCCCGGCAGAGGTGGCCGAGGTCCTGCGCCAGCCCGTCGGAGAGGTCGATGCAGGCGCTGGCGAGGGGCCCGAGGGCGCGGCCGAGCGCGAGGCGCGGGTCGGGCCGCCGCTGCCGCCGGGCGAGCGCCGCCGCCGCCCCGGGGGCGAGGCCGAGCGCGGCGTCGCCGAGGGTGCCGGAGACGAGGAGGACGTCGCCCGGGCGGGCGCCGTCGCGGCGGAGCACCCGGCCGGCGGGCGCGCTCCCGAGGGCGGTGACGGTGAGGGAGAGCTCGCGGGCGCGGGTGACGTTGCCGCCGGCGAGGGCGATCCCGTGCCGCCGCGCGCAGGCGGCGAGGCCGCGCCCCACCGCGGCGAGCCGGCGGGGATCGGCCCCCTCCGGCACCGCCAGCGCGCAGAGCGCCCAGAGCGGCCGGGCGCCCATGGCGGCGAGGTCGGAGAGGTTCACGGCGAGCGCCTTCCAGCCCACGTCGCCCGGCGCGAAGCGGGCGTCGAAGTGGACCCCCTCGACCACCGCGTCCACGGTGGCGAGGAGCAGCTCGCCCGGGGGCGGGCGGAGCACGGCGCAGTCGTCGCCGATCCCGAGCACCACGCCCGTGCCCCGCCTCGGCGCGGGGGCGGTGAAGCGGCGGATGAGCTCGAACTCGGTCATCTACCCGGCGAGCTTGGCCGCCGAGGCGGAGGCGGCCGCGGCGCTCGCGGCGGCCGGCTCGGCCCGGCGCGGCAGGAGCAGCGTGAAGGCGCTGCCCTGGCCGGGGGTGGAGGCCACGGTCACCTCGCCCCCGTGCGCCTCGGCGAAGCTCTTCACGATCGAGAGGCCGAGCCCCACGCCGCCGTGCTCGCGGGTGGAGGAGCCGTCCACCTGGTAGAAGGTGTCGAAGATCTTCTTCAGGTGCTCGGGGGCGATGCCGATGCCGGTGTCGCGGACCTCGAGCGCCACCCGCTCGGCCCCGTGCGGCCGGGCCGAGAGCGTCACCGCGCCGCCGGCCGGCGTGAACTTCACCGCGTTGAAGGCCAGGTTGACGAGCGCCTGGCGCACCTTCTCGCGGTCGCAGCGGACCTCGGGCAGGGCCGGGTCCACCTCGCAGGAGAGCGTGAGCCCCTTCTTGAGCGCCGCCGGGCGGACGGTGTCGCAGGCGTCGCGGAGCACCTGCGAGAGGTCCACGTCGGAGAGGAGCACCCGCACCCGGCCGGCCTCGATCTTGGTGATGTCGAGGATCGAGGTGATGAGGTGGAGCAGGTTCTCGCCCTTCTCCATGATGATGGAGACGTACTCGCGCTGCTCGCCGGTGAGCGCGCCGCCCATGCCGTCGAGCATCATCTCGGAGTAGCCGATGACGCTCGTGAGCGGCGTCCGCAGCTCGTGGCTCACGGTGGCGAGGAAGTTCGACTTGAGCCGGTCGAGCTCCTTGAGCTTCTCGTAGCTGTCCTCGAGGGCGCGGCTCTTGTCCTGCAGCTCGCGGAAGGACTCCTGCACCGCCTCGATGTGCAGCCGGGCGGTGAGCAGGTTCTTGTGCCCGCTGAAGACCAGCACGTCGAGGAGGTCGCCGAAGTGCTTCACCACCCGCTCGGCGGCCGCCTTGGGCACGCGCCGGATCTGGCGCTGGTAGCGGTCGGCGAGGGCGGGGTCGAAGCCGGGCGAGAGCCCCGCGAGGCTCCGCGGCAGCTCGACGAGGTCGTCGGGCACGAACGGGCCGAAGACGATCCGGCCGAGGGTGTCGCCCTCGTAGAGCACCGGCAGCACGGCGTAGCGGCAGCCGGAGAAGCAGTCGAAGCGCTGCGGGACCGGCTCGTCGGGCAGCGGATCGTTCTTCACCCGGCCCACGGTGGCGATGCAGCGGGCGCGCCCCTCCGGCTGCTGCCAGAGGTAGCCGCAGAAGTCGGCGTTGCCGACGGCCACGTCCACGAGCTTCTCGCCGCGCGAGTCGAACACCTTCACGCCGACGCGGTAGAGCTCGGCGAAGGAGCGGCAGACGTCGGCGAACGCCCGCAGGTCGAGCAGGTCGCCGAGCAGCACCTCCTGCTGCAGGGCCGACGGCGGCAGCGTGGCGCTCACGGGGCGGCCCTCGTGAAGCGGGTGCCGGTGAGGTCCACCTGCGCGAAGATCCGGCCCAGGAACTCGCGCTCCTCGATGCGGAAGGAGCGGGCGAGGCCGATCCGCCCGTCGAGGCTGCGGTAGAGCGCGGCGAGCAGCGTGTGCAGCGTCTCGATGACCCCCTCGCCACGGAGGGCCACCGCCGGGACCACCGGGGCCGGCGCGAGGGCGCGCAGGTCGGCGTAGTCCTCGGGCGCGGTGCGCACGTCGGGCAGGTCGCACTTGTTGGCCTGGATGACGATGGGCAGCGAGCGCGGATCGAGGCCGTTCGCCTGCAGGTTCCGGAGCATGTCCTTCCAGTAGGCGGCGGTGACCGCCTGCTCGGAGCGGCGGGCGTCGGCGATGAAGGCCACGCCGTCGGAGCCCTGCAGGACGATGCGCCGGGTGGACTCGTGCATCACCTGGCCCGGCACCGTGAAGAGCTTGATCTTCACCTTCACGCCGGCCGCGCTCTTGAAGAAGACCGGCATCATGTCGAAGAACAGGGTCCGGTCGTCCTTGGTGTCGAGCGTCATGAGCCGCCCGCGCACCTTGGGATCGATCTTCTGGAAGAGCGCCTGGAGGTTGGTCGTCTTACCGGAGAGACCCGGGCCGTAGTAGACGACCTTCAGCGAGAGCTCGCGCGATTCCGGATTGAGCTGGACCATGTGGGCAGTTTTCGAGCTTAGCATCGGGCCGTGGGTTGACCCAATTTCGCTGGGGCATCTGGCCCACTCCGCGCAGGGCCTGGGTGCTGTCGCCCGGCCGATCGCACGCTCGCTCGCTGGCGATCAGGTGGGGGCCGGTCCGCGGGTGTCGGGCGGAGTGGGGCGATCTGTCCCCCACCCCGAGGGGCCACCGCGGCCGTCGCGAGTCGGGCGCCACCCGGGATCGATATCGACGGCCGGCGGCCTTCTCCGTCGCCCGGGCCGGCGCGCGGCGCCAGGCCCCGCGGCCGAGGCCCGGTGCCGGAGCAGGTGCCGGAGGTGACCGATCCGGCTGGGAGCGCGGGCACATAAGGGTTCCCCAGGCGGTCCGGATGGTGCCTCCGAAAGGGGGACCCGGTCAGTCCGCGTCCATCCGCCCATTGCCCTACAGCGGATCTCCGGCACCGACCTCGCCGCCGGACGGGGCTTCGACAACCCCCTGATTTCGATCGAGGTTCCTCCGCTCCACCCGAACGCCCCCGCCCGGCGGCGCCTCGCCCGATGGGGTGTGGCACCGCACGTGCAGTCGGGTGCCGGCTCGGGGGATAGGGAGAGCAGGTTCCTTGATCCAGCAAGTGCCAGAAGCGACGGCCACGAGCGGTGACGACCAGCGGGCGGAGGCGGACCTCAGGGACCGCCTCCAATGGATGCTGCGTCTCCGGTGGCTCATCGTGCCGGTCTTCGTCGCGGTCGATCTCGCGAGCACCCTCCTCACCAACCAGGGCGCGCCCTGGACGGCGCTCGGCTTCGGCGCCGGCCTGCTGCTCCTGAACGCCGCCTACTCCGCCTTCCTCTCCCGCCGGATCCCGCTCGCCTGGCTGCTCCGGATGGCCCGCTTCGAGTCGGCCCTGGTGGTCTCGGTGCCGGTGCTGGTGGTGCTGCTCCACCGCGACCCGCGCAACGCGCTGCGCTACGGCGTGCTGGTGGGCGTGGTGGGCGCCGCGGCGGTGCTGCCGCGCACCATCGAGGTGGCGGTGGTCGGGATCTGGGCCATCGCCTCGCTCGTGATCGCCGACGTCGTCGCCATGGGCTTCGACCCCGCGCTGCTGTCGCACGACACGGTGGCGCGCTGGGCCATGGAGAGCGGCATCATCGCCACGGTCGGCATCATCGCCGCCTACCTCCACGGCAGCCGCGAGCTCAGCGCCGAGCGGCTGCGCATCACGAGCGAGGCCGCCGACCGCGCCCGCTCGGAGTGGGAGGCCACGGTGGACCTCCTGCACGAGGCGGTGGTGGTGAGCGACCTCGGCGGCGCGGTGATCCGCTGCAACCGGGCCTTCGCGAAGCTCCTGGGCGCGCGCCCGCACGAGCTCGCCGGCCGGCTCCTGCCGCAGATCCTCGAGGGCCACCCGCCCCGCTGGTACGAGGGGAAGACCGACGGCATCATCGAGGTGGAGGACACCGTCTTCGACTCGCTCTTCGAGATCACCACCACCCGGACCGGCGACCGGCTGGTGCGCGTGATCCGCGACGTGGGCGAGCTGCGGCGGCTCTACACCCGCCTCGTCCAGGCCGACAAGCTGGCGGCGGTGGGCGTGCTCGCGTCGAGCGTGGCGCACGAGATCAACAACCCGACCGCCTTCGTCACCTCCAACCTGGAGGAGCTCGGGCGCTACCTCGGGGCCTACGAGAGCGGCCTCGCCGAGCTGGCCGAGGCGAGCCTCGCCGCCGGGGCCGCCGAGCGCGCCAGCCTGGTGCTGCAGCGGCCGGAGATGGTCTTCGCGCGGCGCGAGGCGGCGAGCGCGGTGACGGAGAGCCTGCAGGGGATGGAGCGGATCCGGCAGGTGGTGTCCACCCTCCGCTCGGCGGCCCGGCGCGACCAGGCCGGCGAGCCGGCCTCCGCGGTGTCGCTCGGCGAGGTGGTGGACACGGTGGTGCGCACCGCCTCGCAGGACCTCCGGGCCGCGGCGGCGAAGGTCGATCTCGCCGAGGGGATCGAGGTGCTCGGGCACCGCGGCGAGCTCGTGGACGTGGTGCTCAACCTCGTGGTGAACGCCATCCAGGCGCGCGACGAGGTCCGGCCGAACCGGATCGAGGTCCTGCTCCGCCGCGAGGGGAGCCAGGCCGTGATCCAGGTCGCGGACACCGGCAAGGGGATCGCGCCGCAGCACCTGAAGCGGCTCTTCGAGCCGTTCTTCACCACCAAGCCGGCCGGCCAGGGCACCGGCCTCGGCCTCTCGCTGGCGCGGAACATCGTGCTGGCGCACGGCGGCTCCATCGACGTCGAGAGCGAGGTGGACGTGGGCACCACGTTCACGGTCCGCCTGCCGCTGCTCGAGGCCGACGCGGAGCTGGCGCAGGTCGAGACGCTGCGTCCCCGCGGGCAGCGGGCGCACCCGTAGCCGCTACCCCGCCTCCCACCAGCGCCGGGCGTCGGCGATGGTGCGCAGGAGCGGCGCCGGCGGCAGCGAGGCCAGGAAGGACCGGCCGTAGCCCTTGGTGAGCAGCCGCCGGTCGAGGATGGCGACGATGCCGCGGTCGGCGGCGCTGCGGATGAGCCGGCCGAACCCCTGCCGCAGCGAGAGCGCGGCCGCCGGCACCTGCAGCTCCGAGAAGCCGTCGCGCCCCTCCTGCGCCAGCGCCTCGAGCCGCGCCTGCACCACCGGGTCGCCCGGCGGCGCGAAGGGGAGCTTGTCGATGACCACGAGCGACAGCGCCTCCCCGGGCACGTCCACGCCCTCCCAGAAGCTCTGGGTGGCGAAGAGCACCGAGGGCTCGGCGCGGAACTGCGCCACCAGCCGGTGCTTGGGCAGCTCGCCCTGCAGGAGCAGCCGGTACGGCAGGTGCCGGCAGGCCTCGCGGAGCTGGCGCATGGCGCGCGAGCTGGTGCAGAGCACGAAGGCCCTCCCGCCGGTGATGGCGGTGAGCTCCTCGATGGCGCGCGCCGAGGCCTCGCCGAAGGCCGGGCTCGCCGGCTCCGGCAGGTCCTGCGGCACCACCAGCGCCGCCTGCCGCCGGTAGTCGAACGGCCCGGGGTAGCGCGCCTCCTCCACCTCGAACTCGGGCGCGAGCCCCACCTGCCGGCGGAAGAAGTCGAACCGCCCCTGGGCCGCCAGGGTGGCGCTCGTGAAGACCACGGTGTCCACCCGCCGGTAGAGCCGGTCCACCAGCTCCTCGGCCACGTCGATGGGGGCGGCGCGCAGGAAGGCGCCGCGGCCGCGCAGCTCGCCGAAGTAGACCCGGCTCCGCTCGTTGAGCGCGGTGACCGCCCCGAGCTCGACCCGCAGCTCGGCCGCCCGCCGGGCCAGCTGCACCAGCGCCGGCGCCTCGGCCTCGGCGAGGAGCCCCCGGAGCTCCTCGAGCGCGCCGTCGAGCCGCTGCTGCTCGCCCGCGAGCGGCTCCAGGATGGCCTCCGAGAGCGGGACGCGCAGGTCCTCCTCCGGGCGGGCGCCGGCGCGGCCGCGGGCCGGGAAGGCGCGCTGGGCGCGGCCGCCGGCGGCCCGGAGCCGCTCGGCGAGCGCGGCGAAGAACCGCTCGCCGGCGTGCAGGATGCCGGCGGTCTGCTCCTTCATCATCGCCGCGAGGTCGGGCCGGTCGCCGACGGCGCGGCCGGCGTCCCGGCAGAGCTCCTCCACGCGATAGGAGGAGACCTGCAGCCCGAAGTACTCGGTGGCGGTCTCCTCGAGCGCGTGCGCCTCGTCGAAGACCACCGCGTCGTAGGCCGGGAGCACCTCCACGCCGGCGCGCGAGGTCCGCATGGCGAGATCGGCGAAGAAGAGGTGGTGGTTCACGAGCACCACGTCGGCCTGGCCGGCGAGGGCGCGGGCGCGGGTGACGAAGCAGTCCTCATAGCGGTCGCAGTCGCGGCCGAGGCAGGTCTCGCCGGTGGCGGAGAGCTCGCGCCAGGCGCCGTACTGGTCGGGGAGGTCGAGCTCGCTCCGATCGCCGGTCTCGGTGCGCCGCGCCCAGGCGGCGATGATGGGCCAGTGGGCCGCCTCCTCGCGCGCGGGGAAGGTGGGCGCGCGGGCGAACTTCTCGTAGCGGGCGAGGCAGAGGTAGTTGGCCCGGCCCTTCAGGTAGGCGGCGGAGAGCTCGAGCCCGCAGTGGCGCTGCAGGAGCGGCAGGTCCTTGAACCAGATCTGCTCCTGGAGCGTCTTGGTCGCCGTGGAGACCACCACCTTGCGGCCCGAGAGCACCGCCGGGACGAGGTAGGCGAGGGTCTTGCCGGTCCCGGTGCCGGCCTCGGCGATGAGGTAGCGCCGCCGGGAGAGCGCGTCGGCCACGGCGTGGGCCATGGCGAGCTGGTCGGCGCGCTCCTCGTAGCCCGGGAGGGCGCGGGCGAGCGCGCCGCCCTGGCCGAGGAGGGCGGTGACGGGGTCCTGGGCGGCGGGGTCGAGCGGGGACGGCACGCCGAGGTTCTAGCACGGGACGCGGACCGGGCTTCCTGGCGGCCCCTCCCCGGCTCTCCCCGCCCGGCGGGGAGGGAGCTCAACGAGGATTCCTCGCGCGCACCGCCTCGAGGAGCAGGAAGGCGGTCCGCTCGCCGCGACGGCGGCGGAGCGCAGAGAGGTTCCCCTCTCCCGCGACGGCGGGGGAGGGTCAGGGAGGGGGCGCTCCGGGCGCTAGACCGCGATCGGCACCGGGATGAAGGTGGCGAGGAACAGCAGCAGCGACACCACCGCGAGCAGCTTGCGCCCCGGGCCGAGCGGCTCCTCGACCAGCGCCGGCGGGTGGCGCAGGCCCACGCCGAACAGGGTGATGAGCCACCAGATGAGCCAGTTCCAGGAGGCGAAGATGCCGAAGCCGAGGAGCCCGAGGCTCACCGCCCGCGAGACCCAGAACGCGCCCCGGCGGCCGAGGAGCGCGTAGGTGACGTGGCCGCCGTCGAGCTGGCCGATGGGGATGAGGTTGAGCGTGGTGACGAAGAGCCCGAGCCAGGCGGCGAGCGCGACGGGGTGGAGGAAGACGTCGAAGCCGGGCGCGAGCGCGCCCACCACCAGCTTGGCCACCCCCCAGGTGACGAGGCTGTCCCCCATCATCTGGAGCCCGCCCCCGCCGCGGAGCTCCTGGTGCAGCCAGAGCGCGCGCAGGATCGCGAACGGCGAGCCGACGTTGGAGGCCTGCGCCGCCCCCTCCCCCACGGCCCGGATCTCGGAGTGCGCGAGCCCCCAGGCGAGGAGCGGCACCGCCACCACGAAGCCGGCGATGGGCCCGGCCGCGCCGATGTCGATGACCGCCCGCCGCGTCGGCATGGCCGAGCGGATCCGGATCACCGCGCCGAAGGTGCCGAAGCCGAACGGGACCGGGATGAAGAAGGGGAGCGTCGAGTCCACCCCGTAGGCCCTGCCGAGCAGGTAGTGGCCCATCTCGTGGCAGACCAGGATGCCGAGGATGGCGGCGGCGAAGGGCAGCCCCCCGAGCACCACCTGCGCCACGGCGTTGCCGGCCTGCGGGAGCTCGCCGAGCTGCGCGCCCGCCCAGAGGGTGGTGACGGCGGTGGCCGCGAAGAGCGCGGCGTTCACGTACGGGAAGCGGGCGCGGCGGACCGCGGCGACGGCGTCCATCCTCGGGAGCCTAAGGCTACCCGGCGCCCGGCGCAGAAAGCTCTTGGGGCGTCAGCTCGCGCAGCTGGCCCTTCTCGGCGGTGAGGAAGAAGAGCTGCCGGACCGGCTCGCGGCGGGCGTCGAACCGGAGGTCGCCGGTGGCGCCCGGCCAGGGGCGTCCGGAGGTGAGCTGGGCCCGCACCGCCTCGCGGTTCACCGCCCCGGCCTCGAGCGCGCCGCGCAGGAGCCCGGCGGCGTCGAAGGCGGAGGCCTCGAGGATGGTGGGCGGGTGCTGGTACTGCTTCTCGAAGGCCTCCACGAACCGCCGCGTCGCCGGCCGCTGCGAGCCGGCGAAGAAGCCGTCCACGAAGACCGCGCACTCGACGTAGCGCGACGCCTTCGCCACCAGGGCCGGATCGTCCCAGCCGTTCGCGCCGAGGAGCTGCACCGCGCGCGCGTCGGGCTGGTTCGTCGCCTTGCGGAAGCGCTCCAGGGCCGGCTCGTCGCAGGTGAGGGTCATCACGTCCTCGACGGCGAGGGCCGGGGCGAGCAGCGCCACGTTCTTCGCGAAGTCGGGGATGAAGACCGCGTCGAAGGTGATGATGGGGGGCAGCTCCTTGCGCAGCTTCTCCAGCGCCTTCTTGCGGCGGAAGGGGTCCTTCTCGTTCTTCTGGATCTCCTGGGCGGCCTTCCGGTAGTCGGCCCGGCGCTCGAGGCTCGACTTGCCCACGAGGTCGCGCACCATCGGCGAGAAGGTGGTCCGGTCGGCCTCGTAGGGGACCGAGCTCGACACCTCGGCGCCGCGCGCGGCGACCGCGCCGGCGAAGCTGCCGGCGAGCTCCTGGCCGTAGCTCGTCTCGGGGTAGAGCGTGGCGAAGCGCTTCAGCCCGCGGCGGGCGACGGCGAAGTCGGCGAGCGCGGCCGTCTGGGCCTCCGCCGTGAGCATGTTGCGGAAGACGAAGGCGCCGGCCTGCGTGACCCCGTCCACCTTGGAGAGCGAGATGAACGGCACGCCCTCGGCCTGGGCCGCCTGCGCGGCGGCCATCGCCTCGGCGTTGGTGACGCCGCCCACGGCGGCGATGACCTGGTCCTCGCGGGCGAGCTGCGCCAGGGCCTGGGCCGCGCCGCCCGGCTCGCCGCGCGTGTCGCGCTTCACGAGCTGGTAGGGCGTGTCGGCGAGCGCGAGCTCGAGCCCGGCGACGATCGCGTCGCCCCAGGCCTTGTAGCGGCCGGAGAGCGGCACGGCGACGCCGATGGAGGCGGTGGCGAGCGCGCCCGGGGGCGGGACGACCTGGGCGCCCTGGCCGGGGAGCGGCGGGAGGGGCCGCGCCGCGCCGGGGCCGGCGCCGGTGCCGCCGCGCGCGGGCGCCGACTGCTGCGGGGTGGCGCCGCCCTCCTCGTCGCCCTCCGGCACGCGCTTCACGCAGGCGAGGAGGACCAGCGAGACCGCCACCAGGTAATGTGACATGGCGGTGTTCTAACGCTTCTTGGCGCCGATGAGGTCGCCCACTTTGTCCCAGAAGCTGCGGGTCTGCGGGTGGGTGTCCTCCCCCGACAGGGCCGCGAAGCGCTCCAGCAGCTCGCGCTGCTCCTTCGAGAGGTGCGACGGGGTCTCGACCACCACGCGGACGTGCTGGTCGCCGCGCCCGCCGCCGTTGAGCGCCGGGATGCCCTTGCCGCGCAGGCGGAAGACCTTCCCGCTCTGCGTGCCGGCCGGGATCTTCATCTTCACTGGGCCGTCGAGGGTGGGGACGTCGAGCGCCGCGCCCAGCGCCGCCTGGGTGAACGAGATGGGCATCTCGTAGACCACCTCGGTGTCCTCGCGCCGGAAGATCGGGTGCTCGCGCACCTGCACCACCACGTAGAGGTCGCCGGGGAGCCCGCCGGGGCTCGGCGCCGGCTCGCCCTCGCCGGAGAGCTTGAGCCGCGTGTTGGTGTCCACGCCGGGCGGGACCTTCACCTCGACGGTGGCGACGTCCTTCTGCATCCCGGCGCCGCCGCAGTCCGGGCACTTGTCCACGATGACCTTGCCCTGGCCGCCGCAGCGGGGGCAGGTGCGCGCGATCGAGAAGAAGCCCTGCGTGAGCCGCACCTCGCCGGCGCCGCCGCAGGTCTGGCAGGTGCGCGGCTGGGTGCCCGGCTTCGCGCCCGAGCCCTCGCAGCGGGCGCAGCGCTTCGGGCGCGGCAGCTCGAGCCGCGCGGTGGTGCCGAAGGCCGCCTCCTCGAAGGAGAGCTCGAGGTGGTAGCGCAGGTCGGAGCCGCGCGGCCGGCCGCGGGACCGGCGCGTGCCGCCGCCGAACATCTCGCTGAAGATGTCGCCGAAGATGTCGTTGATGTTGGCCGCCCCGCCGAAGCCCTCGAACGGATTGGCCCCGGCGCCGGCGTGCCCGAACTGGTCGTAGCGGGCGCGCTTGTCGGGGTCGGAGAGGACCGCGTACGCCTCGGAGCACTCCTTGAAGCGCTCCTCGGCCCCCTTGTCGCCCTCGTTCTTGTCCGGGTGGTACTGGTGGGCGAGGCGCCGGTAGGCGCTCTTGATCTCCTGCTCGGTGGAGCCGCGGGTCACGCCGAGGACTTCGTAATAGTCGCGCTTTTCCAAGGTCATTCCAGGTCCTCACGCACGGGCGCGCGAGGAATGTAAAACCGGGCTGCCGGCTGGCAAATGCCCGGCGGCCGGGGCCGGCCCCTCCCCGGCCCTCCCCCGCCGCGCGGGAGAGGGGAGACCGACCGGCTACCCGCCGCTCGTGCTCGCGTAGATGGCGTCGGCGATCCGGTAGGCGCTGCCCTCCAGCCGGGTGAGCGCCTCCTTGATCCGGGCGGGGTCGTCCGCGCCCAGCACCGCCTTCAGGGCCTCGAGGTCGGCCTTGATCTCGGCGAGGTCGTTCGGCTTGAGCGCGCTCGCGTACTCCTCGACGCTCTTCTCGGTGGTGTAGATGAGCCCCTCGGCGTTGTTGCGGGCGTCGGCGAGCTCGCGCTTGCGCTTGTCGTCGGTCTGGTTCGACTCGGCGTCGCGGATCATCCGCTGGATCTCGTCCTCGGAGAGGCCGGAGGAGGCGGTGATCCGGATCTGCTGGGTCTTGCCGGTGCCGAGGTCCTTGGCCGAGACGTGGACGATGCCGTTGGCGTCGATGTCGAAGCTGACCTCGATCTGCGGCACGCCGCGCGGCGCCGGCGGGATGCCCACGAGCTCGAAGCGGGCCAGGGTCTTGTTGTCGGCCGCCATCTCGCGCTCGCCCTGGAGCACGTGGACCGAGACGAGGGGCTGGTTGTCCACCGCGGTGGAGAAGACCTGCGACTTCTTCGCGGGGACGGTGGTGTTCTTCTCGATGATCTTGGTGAAGACGCCGCCGGCGGTCTCGACGCCGAGGGAGAGGGGCGAGACGTCGAGGAGGAGGACGTCCTTCACCTCGCCCTTGAGCACGCCGCCCTGGATGGCGGCGCCCACCGCCACCACCTCGTCGGGGTTCACGCCCTTGTGCGGCTCCCGGCCGAAGAAGCGCTTCACCACCTCCTGGACCTTCGGCATGCGCGTCATGCCGCCGACCAGGATCACGTTGTCGAGCTCCTGCGGCTTCACGCCGGCGTCGGCGAGGGCGATCTGGCAGGGCTCGATGGTCTTCTCGACGAGGTCGCCGACCAGCTCCTCGAGCGTCTTGCGGTCGATGGTCTCGGAGAGGTGCTTCGGCCCGGTGGCCGGGTCGGCGGTGATGAAGGGGAGGTTCACCTCCGTCTCGCCGGCGCTCGACAGCTCGTGCTTGGCCCGCTCGGCGGCCTCCTTCAGCCGCTGCAGCGCCATCCGGTCCTTGCGCAGGTCGATCCGGTGCTGCTCGCGGAAGCGGTCGGCCAGCCAGTCGATGATCCGCTGGTCGAAGTCCTCGCCGCCGAGGAAGGTGTCGCCGTTGGTGGCCTTCACCTCGAACACGCCGCTGTTGAGCTCGAGGATGGTGATGTCGAAGGTGCCGCCGCCGAGGTCGTAGACGGCGATCTTCTCGGAGCGTCCCTCCTCCTGGCGGTCGATGCCGTAGGCGAGCGCCGCCGCCGTCGGCTCGTTGATGATGCGCAGCACCTCGAGCCCGGCGATGCGGCCGCCGTCCTTGGTGGCCTGGCGCTGGGCGTCGTTGAAGTAGGCCGGGCAGGTGACGATCGCCTCGGTGACCGACTCGCCGAGGTAGTCCTCGGCGGTCTGCTTCATCTTGGCGAGCACCATCGCCGAGACCTCGGCGGGCGAGTAGCGCTTGCGGTCCACCTCGACCCAGGCGTCGCCGTTGTCGGCGGGCACGATGTGGTAGGGCACGAGGCTCGCGGTGCGGGAGACCTCGGCGTCGCCCATCTTGCGGCCGATGAGCCGCTTCACCACGTAGACGGTCGAGTCGGGGTTGGTGATGGCCTGCCGCTTCGCGATCTGGCCCACCAGCCGCTCGCCCGACTCGGTGAAGGCGACCATCGAGGGGGTGGTGCGCGAGCCCTCGCTGTTCGGGATCACCACCGGCTCGCCGCCCTCCATCACCGCGACGCAGCTGTTGGTCGTGCCGAGATCGATTCCGATGACCTTGCCCATGGCGTCTCTTTCCTGGTGCGGACCTTAGGGCTGCCCGGCCCCGTCCGCGGGCGCGGCGGGCGGAGCGGCGGGTGCCGCGGCGGCGCCCTCGCCCTCGGCAGGCAGCGCCTCGGGAGCGGGGACGGCGGCGGGCGGCGGCTCGGCGGCGGCGGCCCCCTGCCGCGCCACCGCCACGCCCACCATGGCCGGGCGGAGCAGCCGCTCGGCGAGGAGGAAGCCGCGGCCGTGCTGGAACACGACCGTGCCCGGCTCGGCGTCGCCCTCCACCTGCATGATCGCCTCGTGCACGCGGGGGTCGAACGGATCGCCGAGCGCCGAGAAGATCCTCACGCCGTGCCGGGCGAGCGCGTCCTCGAAGCTCTTCAGCACGAGCTTCACGCCGCCGGCGAGCGGGTCGCCCTCCGGCGCCGCCGCGAGGGCGCGATCGAGGTTGTCCACCACCGGCACGAGGTCGTGGAGGAGCCGCTCGGCGGCGAACTTCTTCAGCTCCTCCTTCTCGCGCGCGGCGCGCTTGCGGGTGTTCTCGAGGTCGGCGGCGGTCCGGAGCAGGCGGGACTGGGCCTCGTCGAGCTCGGCCCGGAGCTTCGCCTGGCCCTCGACGGCGCGGGCGAGCTCCTCGCGCGCGGCGGCGAGGGCGGCCTCGGCCTGCGCCGCGGCGTCGGGCTCGACCTCGACCTCCACCGGCGCGCCCGGCTCGTGCCGCTCGACCGCGGCGACCGCGGCGGCGATGGCGTCTTCGGAGATGTCGGCCGAGATGGAGCCCTTCGGATCGTCGGACACGCCAGCACCTCACTCCCGTGCGAGCGCGCCGACGCTCTCGCCCCCTATGGGCCAGACCGGCGCAAGTACTGGGAGGGGCAGCGATTCTGACACACGGCCGGGGGGAAAAAAAGGATGTAGGGGCGCGGGCGCCAGGCGACGACGCCGGCCCCGGAGTCGTCCGCCGCGGGGGGGCTGGCCCGACCCCGGACCGCGACTCAGGGCTCGCCGCCGCCGCTCAGGGCGCGGGAGATCTCGCGGGCGGTCAGGTCCACGAGCGGGATGAGCCGGGCGTAGTTCATGCGCGTCGGGCCGATGACGGCGAGCGTGCCGAGCACGTCGTCGCCGCGGACGTACGGCGCCGCGACCACCGACACCTCGCCGTTCACGTCCGGCAGGCCGGCGAGCTCGCTCTCGGCGCCGATGTAGATCTGCACCTCGCGCGAGCGGAGCACGCGGTCGAGGACGCGCAGGATCCGGTCCTTCTCGGCGAAGGCGCGCAGGAGGGCGCGCGCCTTGGTGACGTCGGCGAACTCGGGGGCGTCGAGCACGCTCGCCTCGCCCTCGAGCACCACCTGCGCCTCCGGGCGCCCGGCGCCCTGGGCCTCGGCGGTCTGCTCCGCCAGGCGGAGCGCCTTCGCCAGCAGGCCGTGCAGGGCCGACTCGTCGGCGCGCATGTCGGCCAGGATCCGCTCGCGCAGCTCCTGGAACGGCGCGCTCGCGAGCTTGGCGTTGAGGTAGCTCGCGGCCCGCTCGAGCTCGCTCGCGTCCATGGCGAACTCGAGGGTGAGGAGCTTGTTGGTCACGAGCCCGGCCTGCGAGACGAAGACCGCGAGCACGCGGTTCTCGCGCAGCCGCACGAACTCGAGCTGCCGGACCGGGTCGCTCATCGGCCGCGGCGTCGTCACCACGCCCACGTGGTGGGAGAGCGAGTGCAGGAGCCCGGCGGTGTCCTCGAAGAGCGCGCCGACGTCGGGGGCGGCCTGCGTGGCGCGCTCGATCCGCTCCCGCTCCTGGGCCGAGGGCGGCCGGACCTTGAGGAGCGTGTCCACGTAGAGCCGGTAGCCGCGGCTGGTGGGGACGCGGCCGGACGAGGCGTGCGGCTTCGCGAGGTAGCCGAGCGCCTCGAGGTCGGCCATCACGTTGCGGATGGTCGCCGGCGAGCAGTCGAAGTCGTGCCGTGCGAGGAGCGGCTGGCTCGCGACCGGCTCGCCGCCGTGGATGTAGTCCTGGACCAGCGCGCGGAGGATCTCGCGCTCCCGCCTGCCCAGCTCCGGCGAGTCGGAGGCCATCTCGACCTCAGGGCTCCTCGAGGTGGCGCTGCGCCGCCGCGGCGAGCGCGGGGAAGCGGCCGGCGGCGAGGGCCTGGAAGCGGGCCTGCGCCGTGGCGCGGTCGCCGCGGAGCTCGGCGAGGAGCGCCTCGAGGTGGGTGCGCTCCTCGGGCTGCACGTAGGCGAGCGAGCGGAGGGCCGAGCCGTCGTCGGCCCGGACGGCGTCGCGGAGGGCGGCGCGGGCCTGGGCGGCGTCGCCCCGGGCGTCGGCGAGGAGCGCGACGGCGTAGAGCGGCTCGGGGCGGGTGGGATCGATGCCACGGGCCGACTCGAAGTAGGCGGCGGCGGCGCTGGCGTAGCCGTCGAGGGCGTAGAGCTCGCCCAGGTTCACGAGGGCGAGCTGCTGGTCGCGCGGCGCGCCGCGGGCCACCACCTCCTCGAGGAGCTGGCGGGCGGCGTCCGAGCGGCCCTCGAGGGAGTAGCCGAGGGCGAGGTCGTTCAGGGCCGAGAGCTTGTTCGGGTCGGCGGAGAGGGCTGCCTCGAAGGTGGCACGAGCCGCCTCGGCAGCGCCCGACTGCAGCTGGGCGCGGCCGGGGCCGTCCGGGGAGGCGATGGCCGCCAGGACCGGGGAGGCCTCGGCCTTCACGCCCGGCTGGCCGGCATCGACCCCGCCGCAGGCGGCGAGGGCCAGCAGCGCCAGCAGCGCGGGGTGGAAGCGTGGGCGAAACATGGTTTTCGAGCGCCGCGGCGGCGGCTCCCCAGCTTCGAGTCTAGCGGGGGGGAGTAGGCCTTTCAAGGAAGCGACGGATCGCGCGCTCTGCTCCGGGCGGGGGTGGCGCCCGGTTCTCCGGCACCGGCCGGACGCCGGCCGGGTCCCCGCCTCCTGCACGGCCTCCGCCCGGGACCTCGCCTCCGGCACCGGGCCCCCGGCACCGGGCCCGAGCCTCACCTCCGGCACCGGCTCGCGGGCGCGACCTCCGGCACCGGGTTAGATCCCTCCCCGACACCGGCGGCGCAGCGAGAATCGGCGCACGGGTCTCTGGAGTCGGAGCGCTCTCCTCGCCTCACCAGGAGGACGCCCCCACGCCGGCGACCGGCGGCGAAGGACGACTCGCGCCGCTGGTGTCGCGTCTTCCTGGCACTTTTCGCCGCCGCCTCCGGCACCCGCCGCTATCATGCCGCCGCCCTTGGCTTTCCAGGAACGAACGACCCCATCCGACAGCCCCGCCGTCCGGGAGGTCCTGCGCGCGCTCGCCGAAGGGCGCCCGGCCGAGGTCACCGGCCTGTCCGGCGCCGCCCGCGGCCTGCTGGCGCGCGCCCTCCTCGCCACGCCCAAGGGCCAGCCCGCGCCCGTCCTCCTCGCCGTCGCGCAGGACGAGGAGGAGGCCGATCTCCTCGCCCGCGACCTCGCCTTCTTCCTCGCAACTGGCCACAACCACTCGGTAAGTGGCGGGACCGCCCCCGGTGCCGGAGATCGGGCCGCGGGCACCTCCGGCACCGCCCTCGCCGGAGACTCGGCCGTCCTCCGGGTCCCCGCCGACCCGGTGCTCCCCTACGACGACCTCTCGCCCGACCGCGGCCTCGAGATGGAGCGGCTCGCCGCCCTCTGCCGCCTTCACCTGCGCGAGAAGGTCCGGGCGGTGGTGGTCTCGGCCCGCGCCCTCGCCCGGCGCATGGTGCCGAAGGCGGTCTTCGACGAGCTGACCGACATCCTCGGCAAGGGGGTGCAGATCGAGCGGGAGGCGCTGGCGTCGCGCCTGGTGGCGCTCGGCTACACGCGCGTCCCGCTGGTGGAGGACCCGGGCGCGTTCGCGGTCCGCGGCGGGATCGTGGACCTCTGGAGCCCGCTCGACTCGCGCCCGGTCCGGCTCGAGTTCTTCGGCGACGAGATCGAGAGCTGCCGCGCCTTCGATCCCGACGGCCAGCGGACCACCGAAGAGGTGCCGGAGGTGGTGCTCTGCCCGGCGCGCGAGGCGCTCTTCACCGAGGGGGGCAAGGCGGCCGCCAAGGAGGCGGTCCGGGAGCTCGCCGAGCGGGTGGACCGCCCGACCACCCGCGTCCGCGAGATCCTCGACGCGGTGGACGCCGGCACCCCGTTCTTCGGTATGGAGGCGCTCCTCCCCGGCTTCCACCGGGGCGGCCTCGGCACCCTCTTCGACTACCTGCCCGAGCGGCTCGTGGCGTACGTGGACGACGCCGCCAACGTCGAGGCCGCGCTCCAGGACCTCGACGAGGAGCTCGAGCGCGAGCACCGGGGGGCGGTGAAGCGCGACGAGCTGGCGCTGCCGCCCGCGGCCCACTTCCTCGGCAAATCCGAGGCCCTGGCGAAGATCGCGGGGTTGCCGCGCGTCCTCCGGCACCGGGTCTGGCTCGGTACGGCGCCGCCCATCGCCTTCCAGCTCGAGGAGACCGCGGGGCTCCGGGCCGAGATCGAGGGCGCCCACGGCGAGGAGGGGGCGCTCGCGCCGCTCCTGCGCCGGCTCGACGACTGGCGCCGGCGCGGCATCTCGACGGTGGTCGCCTGCGCCAGCCCCGGCTCGGCCGACCGGCTCCGCCGGCTCCTCGAGGACCGCCGCCAGGCCGTCCGCACCCATCCGGGACCGTTCTCCGGCACCGAGCCCTCCGCCCCCTGGTACGACCCGGCCATCCACGCCCACCTCGTGCCGGGCGACGTCACCGCCGGCTTCGTGGACGCCGGCTCCCGGCTGGCGCTCCTCTCCGACGAGGAGATCTTCGGGAAGAAGGCGCGCCGGAAGGTCCGCGCCGCCAAGGCGGACAACGCCTTCGCGGCGAGCTTCCGCGAGCTCAACGAGGGCGACCTCGTCGTCCACGTCGAGCACGGAATCGCGAAGTACCTCGGGCTCACCAAGATGCAGATCCGCGGGGTCGAGGCCGACTTCCTCGTGCTCGCGTACGAGGGGGCCGACCGGCTCTACCTCCCGGTCTCCAAGCTGCGCCAGGTGCAGAAGTTCACCGGCGCCGCGGCCGAGGCGGTGCGGCTCGACAAGCTCGGCGGGCAGTCCTTCGCCCTGCGCAAGGCGCGGGTGAAGGAGCAGCTCCTCAAGATGGCGGCGGAGCTGCTCGACGTGTACGCCGCCCGGGCCGCCCACCCCGGCTTCGAGTTCAAGGAGCCGGAGGAGCTCTTCCGCGAGTTCGAGGCCGAGTTCCCCTACGAGCCCACCCCCGACCAGGCGCGCGCCATCGAGGACGTGGTGCAGGACATGCTCAAGGCCGGCGAACGGGCCGCGGGCAAAGGCCCGATGGATCGCCTGGTGTGCGGCGACGTGGGCTACGGCAAGACCGAGGTGGCGATGCGCGCCGCCATGCTCTCGGTGCTCTCGAAGAAGCAGGTGGCGGTGCTCGTCCCCACCACCGTGCTCGCCGCCCAGCACGAGCGGAACTTCCGCGAGCGCTTCAAGGGCTACCCGGTCCGCATCGAGGCCGTGTCGCGCATGAAGTCGGCCGAGGCGGTGCGCCAGCTCCTCAAGGACGCCGCCGCCGGCAAGGTGGACATCGTCATCGGCACCCACCGGCTCCTCGCCGCCGACGTCTCCTTCAAGGACCTCGGGCTCATCGTGGTGGACGAGGAGCAGCGCTTCGGCGTGGCGCACAAGGAGCGGCTCAAGAAGCTGCGCAAGCTCGTGGACGTCCTCACGCTCACCGCGACCCCCATCCCGCGCACGCTGCACATGAGCCTCGCCGGCGCCCGCGACCTCTCGATCATCGCCACGCCGCCGGAGGACCGCCGCTCCATCCGCACCTTCGTGGTGAAGTTCGACCCGGGCGCGATCAAGGAGGCCATCGAGCAGGAGCTGAAGCGCGGCGGGCAGGTCTACTTCGTCCACAACCGCGTCCGCTCGATCGCGGCCATCGAGAAGTTCCTCTCCGAGCTCGTGCCGGGGGCGCGGCTCGGCGTGGCGCACGGGCAGATGGGCGAGGGGCAGCTCGAGAAGGTGATGAGCCGGTTCGTGAACCGCGAGATCGACGTGCTCATCGCCTCGTCGATCATCGAGAGCGGCCTCGACATCCCGAGCGCGAACACCATCATCGTGAACCGCGCCGACCACTTCGGCCTGTCGCAGCTCTACCAGATCCGCGGCCGCGTCGGCCGGAGCCGCGAGCGCGCCTACGCCTGGCTCCTCGTGCCGGCGCGCCGCCCGGTGACGAAGGACGCCCAGAAGCGGCTCGAGGTCCTGCAGCAGTTCTCCGAGCTGGGCGCCGGCTTCAAGATCGCGAGCCACGACCTCGAGATCCGCGGCGCGGGCAACCTGCTCGGCAAGGACCAGTCCGGCCACATCGAGGCGGTCGGGTTCGACCTCTACACGCAGCTCATGGACGAGGCGGTGCGCGAGCTCAAGGGCGAGCCGCCCCGGGAGGAGATCGACCCGGACGTGCAGCTGCCGGTGCCGGCCTTCATCCCCGACCCGTACATGCCCGACGTCCACCAGCGGCTCTACTTCTACAAGCGCTTCGCGCAGGCCTCGTCGGACGAGGAGCTCGACGAGATCCGGGCCGAGATCGTGGACCGCTACGGCGACGCGCCCGACGAGGTGGACGCGCTCTGCGCCCTGCACGAGGTGAAGGTCCGGCTGCGCGCGCTGCGGATCCGGGCGCTCGAGAGCGGGCCGGGGCGGCTCGTCTTCACCCTCGGGGACCAGGCGGCGCTCGACCCCTTCCAGCTCGCCAAGCGGGTGCAGGCCTCGAGCGGCGCGCTGCGGCTCACGCCCGACATGAAGCTCGTGGCGCACGTGGGGCAAGGTGGGAGCGTCGCGCCCCCGCCCGAGAAGCCGGCCCGCCCGGCGGGGAAGGCCCGCGTCAAGGCGGCGCCCGGCCGCACCGCCGCCTCGCGCCCGCCGCCCCCGCCGCTCGCGCCCACGCCCGCGCAGGAGGCCGCCCACGGGCTCGAGATGCTGCGCGCCGCGAAGGAGGTCCTGGCCGGCCTCGCCCGGGTCGCCACGGCGGACTGACGCCTTGATCCGGGCCGTTGCTTGTGCTCTTTGTCACCCGTCCGCGGCCCGGGGAGGCCGCTCCAACCTTTTCCCCAGTCAGGAGAACCCGATCCATGTTCCGCCGCTCGATCGTCGTCTCGGTCGTGGCCGCCGCCGGCCTCGTCGCGTGCAACAAGGGCGCGCCCGGCAAGTCCGGCCCGGTGGTCGCTTCCGGTAACGGCGTGACCATCACCGCCCCGGAGCTGAAGGCCCGCCTCGACGAGCAGTCGCCCTTCATCCGCCAGCGCTTCACCTCGCTCGACCGGAAGAAGGAGTTCCTCCAGAACCTGGTCCAGTTCGAGCTCCTCGCCGGCGAGGCGCAGAAGGCCGGGATGGAGAAGGACCCCGACGTCCAGTACCTCGTGAAGCGGGCGATGGTGCAGAAGTACCTGCAGAAGAAGTTCGCCGACACCGAGGGCGCGAAGAACATCCCGGACGCCGAGCTCCAGAAGTTCTACGACGAGCACAAGGACGACTACCAGAAGGCCGCCAAGCAGCGGCTCTCGGTGATCGTGGTGAAGGACGGCGCCGCCGCCAAGAAGACCGCCGCGGCGCTCAAGGAGCAGGAGAAGAAGAACCCGCTCGCCTTCGCCAACGTGGCGCGCGAGACCTCGCAGGACGACGCCTCCAAGGCCACCGGCGGCGACGTCGGCTACAAGACCAAGGACGAGCTCGAGAAGGCGTACGGCAAGGCGTTCGCCGACGCGGTCGCCCCGCTGAAGGACAACGACGAGGCCGGCCCGATCGAGACCCCGCAGGGCTTCGTCATCGCCAAGGTCACCGGGCACCAGGAGGAGATCAACCGGCCCTTCGACCAGGTGAAGGCCCAGATCGCGAGCCGCCTCTGGAGCGAGAAGAAGAAGAAGGAGTTCGACGAGTTCACGAAGCAGCTCAAGGACAAGGCGAACGTGAAGGTGAACGACGCCGAGCTCGAGAAGGTCGAGGTCGCCGCGGCCCCCGCCGGCATGGGCGGGATGATGGGCGGTGGCATGGGTGGCGGCATGATGGGCGGCGGGGCTCCCCGCGCCCCGATGGGCGGCGGCGCCAACGTCGCCCACCCGCCGATGCCGGCCCCGGCGCCGGCCGCCAAGTAGCGAGGCGCACGCAGCAAGGCTAGAACCGCGCCCTGCCGCACCACCGCGGCAGGGCGCTTCTCTTTTCCGAAACTGGACCACGGACCCCCCATGACGAGCCTCCTCCTCGCCGCCTTCCTCGCCGCCGCCCCCGCCGCGTCCACCGCGCCCGGGCGCGTCATCGACCGCGTCGCCGCGGTGGTGAACGGGGAGGTCGTCACGCTCGGCGAGCTGATCGACCGGCTCGGCCCGCAGTACCGGGAGCTCGAGAAGGAGACCGGCCCGGAGGCGGAGAAGGAGCGCACCCGGGCGCTGCGGCTCGCCTTCGACCGCGTGGTCTCGGAGCGGCTCTTCGACGCGCAGGCCACGGCGCTGCAGCTCGAGGTGACCGACGCCGAGGTGGACGGCGCCATCGCCGACATCAAGACCCGCAACAAGCTCGACGAGGCGGGGCTCGACCGCGCGCTGGCCGAGCAGGGGCTGTCGCGCGACGCGTTCCGCAAGGCGGTGAAGCGCGACCTCGAGTCGATGCGGCTCATGCAGGTGAAGGTCCGCAGCAAGGTGAAGGTCACCGACGAGGACCTGCAGGCCTACTACCAGTCGCACCTGGCGCAGTTCACCGCCGGCGAGGAGGTGAGGGTCCGCCACATCTTCCTGGCGCTCGACCCGGCCGCGCCGAAGTCGGAGGAGGGCAAGGTGGAGGCGCGGGCCGAGGCGGCGCTGAAGCGGGTCCGCGGCGGCGCCGACTTCGCCCAGGTGGCCCGCGAGGTGTCGCAGGGCCCGAGCGCCGCCGAGGGCGGCGAGCTCGGCTGGCTCAAGCGCGGCATGGTGCAGCCCGACCTCGAGAAGGCCGCCTTCCGGATGAAGAAGGGCGAGATCTCGCCCGTGCTCCGCACCCAGCTCGGCTTCCAGATCATCCAGGTCGAGGATCTCCGCGGCGGCGGCCCCCGCCCCTTCGCCGACGTGAAGGAGGAGATCCGGGACCGGCTCACCAACGAGCAGCTCGAGAGCTACCGGAACCAGTACGTGTCGGAGCTCCGCAAGGACGCCATCATCGAGGTCAAGATGCCGGAGCTGGCCGACCTCGGCTCCGCCGCCGGCCAGGCGCCGGCCACCGCGCCCGCCTCCGCCGTCGAGAAGAAGCCCTAGGCGCGCCGGCGGCGCCCGGCGGCCATCCGGGCCGCGAGCTGCAGCGCCGCCACCATGCTCGCCTCGCTCGCCCTGCCCTTCCCCGCGAGGTCGTAGGCCACCCCGTGATCGGGGCTGGTGCGGACGATGGGCAACCCCAGCGTCACGTTGACGGCCGGGTCGTCCAGGAGGGCGTCGAGCAGCTTCACGGGGATGAGCCCCTGGTCGTGGTAGAGCGCGACCACGGCGTCGAACTCGCCCCGCGCCGCCCGGAAGAAGACGCTGTCGGCTGGGTACGGGCCGGAGGCGGCGATGCCGCGGCGACGCGCGCGCGCGATCGCGGGCTCCACCACCCGCGCCTCCTCGTCGCCGAACGCGCCGCCCTCCCCGGCGTGTGGGTTCATGGCGCAGACCGCGAGCCGGGGGCGGCGCAGGCCGAAGTCGCGGCGCATGGCGGCGTCGGTCACGGCGAGGGTGGCCAGGATCTCGGCCGGCGTGACCGCCTCGAGCACCTCGGCGAGGGCGAGGTGGTTCGTCACCAGCGCCACCCGGAGCCGCGCGCCGGCGAGCATCATCACCGAGCGCTTCGTGCCGGTGAGCTCGGTGAGCCACTCGGTGTGGCCGACGAAGCCCGGCAGCGCGGTCGCCACCTGCGCCTTCGAGACCGGCGCCGTGCAGAGCGCCTCGGCGGTGCCGGAGGTGACCGCCTGGAAGGCGGCCTCGAGGTACGCGAGCTGGGCGGCCCCCCCTTCGGGTGACGGCCTTCCCGGCCGGCAGGCGCGCGCCGGCAGGGCGGTCATCGCCACCACCGCTCCCCCATTCGGGACAGGACCTCCGGCACCGACCACCGGCAGCTCGACGCCGGCGTCGGCCAGGGCGCGGGCCAGGATGGGGCCGTCTCCGAAGACGACCGGGACCACCGCCGGCCCCGGGCTCGCCTCGTCCGCTGACCGCCGACCACCTCCGGCACCGGTGCCGGAGATCCGGGCGAGGGCCTTGGCGGTCACCTCGGCCCCGATGCCCGAGGGGTCGCCCATGCTCACGGCGACGCGCACTGGCCCCGCAACCCGGCGTCTCGTCACGGCATTCCCCTGGTCACGGACCCAGCGTCCGCGGATCTCCGGCACCGTTCCACGAGAGGTTCCACGCGGGGCGGCCCTGCCCTCTCAGACATTGAACCGGAAGTGCATCACGTCGCCGTCCTTCACGACGTACTCCTTGCCCTCCATCCGCATGAGCCCCTTCTCCTTCACCGCCGCCTCGCTGCCGAGGGTGACGAGGTCCTCGAAGCCCATGACCTCGGCCTTGATGAACCCGTGCTCGAAGTCGGTGTGGATGACGCCGGCGGCCTGGGGGGCCCGGGCGCCCTTCTTCACGGTCCAGGCGCGGCTCTCCTCCGGCCCCGCGGTGAGGAAGGTGATGAGGCCGAGCTCCTCGTAGCCGGCGCGCACGAGCGCGTTCAGGCCCGGCTCGGCGAGCCCCAGGCTCTCGAGGAACTCCTTGCGCTCGGCGTCGGCCAGCTCGGCCAGCTCCGACTCGACCTTGCCGCAGATGACGACGGCCTTCGCGCCCTCGGCCTCGGCCATCTCCTTCACGGCCTGGATGCCCGGATCGTCCCGCCTGGCGAGCTGCGACTCGTCCACGTTGGCGATGTAGATGACCGGCTTGTCGGTGAGCAGGAACATGTCCCCGAGGACCGGCCGCTCCTCCTCGCCGAGCTTCTGGGCTCGCACCGGCACGCCGCTCTCCAGCCCCGCCTTCACCTTCTCGAGCACCGCGAGCTCGAGCTTGGCCTGCTCTCCGGCCTTGCCGGGGATCTTCACGTTCTTCTGGGTCCGCTCGCGCCGCTTCTCGACCGACTCGAGGTCCTTCAGCATGAGCTCGGTCTCGACCACGTCGCGATCGCTGCGCGGATCCACCTTCCCGCCCACGTGCACCACGTCGGGATCGACGAAGCAGCGGAGCACGTGCGCCACCGCGTCCACCTGGCGGATGTGCGACAGGAACTGGTTCCCGAGCCCCTCCCCCTTGGAGGCGCCGGCGACGAGGCCGGCGATGTCCACGAACTCGAGCGTGGTCGGGACCAGCTTCTTCGACTTGAACACGGTGGCGAGCCGCGCCAGCCGCTCGTCCGGCACCGGCACCACCCCGACGTTCGGGTCGATGGTGCAGAACGGGTAGTTGGCCGCCTGCGCCTTGGCCGAGCCGCTCAGGGCGTTGAAGAGGGTGGACTTGCCCACGTTGGGCAGGCCGACGATTCCGATGCTGAGACCCATGGCGGTGTTCCTAGCCGCGATCGCGGCGGTTCGGCAAGTGGCGGGGGGCCGCGCCCCCCTTGGAAAAATGAAACGGCTCCGGCGGCCGCGGAGGGCGCGCCGGAGCCGAGAGGTTCGCGAGGCGAGGCGCTACGCCGCCCGGTTGGACGGGAGCTGGGCGAGGTAGTCCTCCACCAGCTTGCGCTGCGCCTTGTCGTCGAGGCTGCCCTGGATGAGCCGGCTGGCGGCGTCGATGGCGAGGTCCGCCACCTGGGCCTTGAGCTCGCCCATCGCCTTGGCCTTCTCCTCGTTGATCTGCTTGCGCGCCTGGGCGACGAGCTCGTCGGCCTCCTTGCGCGCCCGCGCCGTCAGGTCGGCCCGGAGGACCTCGATGTCGGCCGCGCTCTTCTTGGCGAGCTCGGCGGCCTCCTTGCGGGCGGCGGCGAGCGTCTCCTTCTGCTCGGCCATCATCCGCTCGGCCTCGGCGCGCTCCTTCTTCGACTGCTCGAGCGCCTCGCGGATGGTCCGCTCGCGCTCGTCGAGCATCTTGACGATGGGGCCCCAGGCGAACTTGGAGAGCACCGCCACCAGGATGAGGAAGGTGATGGCCGTCCAGAGGACGAGCCCCGGCTTGAGGTCCATGAGGCCGGCGGCGAGCACCGGGGAGAACGAGCTGGCGAGTGACGTCATCGAGGACTCCGTGTGGGCGAAACCTGCTGCGGCGGCGCTGCGGTCCTGCCGGCCGCTACGTCTTGATGGCGAGGAGGACGCAGACCACGATGGCGAACAGCGTCACGCCTTCGATGAGGGCGGCGGCGATGATCATCGAGGTGCGGATGTCGCCGGCGGCGGTGGGCTGGCGGGCCGAGCCCTCGAGGGCGGCGGCGGCGAGCTTGCCGATGCCGAGGCCGGCGCCGAGGACGGCGAGACCGGCGCCAAAGCCGGCGGAGAGGAACGCGAGAGCGACGGAGTTCATGGTGGACTTCCTTCGTTGTGGGGCGGTTGAAGGGGACGGGCCGCCGGCCCGCGGCGCTTACTGCGCTCGACTACCCATGGCCGGGAGCCTTCCCGGCCACGTCGGAAACGTGTGCGTGCGCCACCTCGCCGTGGGCCTCCTCGCCGTGCCCGTGGTCGTCGTGACCGTGGTGGACGAGGCCCGCGCCGATGAAGAGCGAGGAGAGCATGGTGAAGATGTAGGCCTGCACGAAGGCCACGAAGAGCTCGAGGGCGAAGATGCCGAGCGCCATGGGCACGGAGCCGAGCGCCACGAGCGGCGAGTGCAGGGCGAAGATGAGGCCGAGCAGCGACAGGATCACGATGTGGCCCGCGATCATGTTGGCGAAGAGACGGATGGTGAGGGCGAAGGGCTTGGTGAAGAGGCCGAGGATCTCGACCGGCACCATGATGACCCAGAGCGCCGGGTGGACGCCGCCGGTGAGGTGCTTGAGCCAGCCGCCCAGCCCCTGCGCCTTGATCTGCGCGTACTGGGTGATGAGGAAGGTGAAGACCGCCAGCGTCAGCGTCACCGCGAGGTTGCCGGTGGCGGTGGCGGCGTAGGGGATGAGGCCGAAGAGGTTGGCGAAGAGGATGAAGAAGAACGCCGTGCAGAGGTAGGGCACGAACCGGTCGGCGTCGGCCTTGCCGATGTTCTTCATCGCGATCTCGTCGCGGACGAACTGGACCAGCAGCTCGAGGAAGTTGTAGAGGCCGCGCGGCACGAGCTCGCGGTTCCTCGAGGCGGCGAAGAACGCGAGGAGCAGGAGCGCCGAGGCGAGCCAGAGCATGATGAGGTGCTTGGTCGGGGTCATGTCCACGGCCGTGCCGCCGACGTGGAACACGAGCGCGGTCCCGAAGACCTCGCGCAGGTCGAGCTCGCAGCCGGCGCTGAACCCGCCGTGGCAGAAGCCCGGGAACTCGAGCACGTAGCTGTCGGAGACGTGCTCCATGAGGACGTCGGAGAGCGACTCCTCGTGCTCGGCGCCCTCGTGGCCGGCGGGCTCGGCGACGTTGCCGCCGTGCTCGTGGGCGCCCTGGCCGGGCGCGACCTCGTGCTCGCCCGGCGCGACGGCCGGGGTCTCCGCCTGGCCGGCGGCGGGGGCGGCGTGCTCGGCGGGGGCCGGCGCGGCGGCGGGCTCCTGGGCCTGTCCCAGGGCGAGGGCGAGGGCGACGATGACGGCGTTCATGCGGTCGTTCCGGAGCGCGCGAGCGAGTGGACGAAGGCCCCCTCGATCGCGCTGAAGGCGAAGTACGGCACGAAGAAGGCGGCGACGAAGGCGATGGCGTCGAGTCCGGACCGGGCGACGAGCGCGGTGCCGAGCGCGACGAGGAGGATGCGGACGAGGAACACGAGGGTGAAGACGGCGAGCGCGGCCTGGACCGGCTTCTTCGCCCCGCGGGAGGCCCGGGAGATCCCCCAGAGCGACGCGACGGCGGTGAGGCTGGCGATGCCCGCGCCCGTGAGCGCCGCCCCACGGTGGGCGACGACGAGCGAACCCCCGATGGCCAGGGCGGCGACGAGGGTGGTGAGCATCCCGAAACGCCTCACTTGTCCTTCCCGGCCCCGAGGACCGTCTTGAAGAAGCTGACGAAGCCGCCGACCGCGCCCACGACGGCCCCGACCATGAGCAGCCAGGGCACGGTGTGGTGCAGCTTCTTGTCGAGCCAGTAGCCGAGGAAGGTGAAGACGCCCACCGCGGCCACGAGCTGCGTCGAAGCTGCCAGGAAGGGAGCCGCCTTGCGGTATCCCTCCGCCAGGCCCGAGAGACCTTCGTCGTCCCGGTCCCGGCGCTCTCGGTCGCCCGGGTCCGCCACGCTCGCCTCCTGACCCCGCCGCTCGCGCGAAAAAGCCCGTGTTTACGCGAGCGAGAGGGCAGGCCCGTATAGCAGGCGGCGCACCGAAGGTCAACCCTCTGGCGGCCGCCCGCGGCGGCGTTCCGCCTAGCCCTGGAGCGCGGCCCGGAAGGCCACCTTGGCGGCGTCGAGGGTGGCCTCGACGTCCTCGTCCGAGTGGGCGAGGGAGACGAAGGCGGCCTCGAACTGCGAGGGCGGCAGGTAGACGCCGGCCTCGAGCATGGCGTGGAAGAACCGGGAGAAGCGCTTGGTATCGCAGCCCCGGGCGCTCTGGGCGTCGAACACCGGCTGCTCGGAGAAGAAGACCGTCAGCATCGAGCCGACGCGGTTCACCTGCACCGGCACGCCCGCCTCCCTGGCGGCGGCGGCGAGCCCCTCGGCCAGCCGGGCCGAGGCGGCCTCGAGCCGCTCGTAGGAGGCGGGGGTGAGCTGGCGGAGGGTGGCGATGCCGGCGCCCATCGCCATCGGGTTCCCGGAGAGGGTGCCCGACTGGTAGACCGGCCCGGCCGGCGCGATCCGGTCCATCACCTCGGCGCGGCCGCCGAAGGCGCCCACCGGCAGGCCGCCGCCGATGACCTTGCCGAAGGTGACGAGGTCGGGGCGCAGCCCGAGCCGGTCGCAGGCGCCGCCCATGGCGAGCCGGAAGCCTGTCATCACCTCGTCCACGATGAAGAGCGCCCCGTGCTTCCTGCAGAGGGCGTGGATGCCCTCGAGGAAGCCGGGCCGCGGGACGAGCACGCCCATGTTGCCGACCACCGGCTCGACGATCACCGCGGCGATCGTGCCGCCGCGCGCCGCGAAGAGCGCCTCGGCGGCGGCGAGGTCGTTGTAGGGGAGCGTGAGGGTGTGCTTCGCGAAGTCCGCGGGCACGCCGGGGGAGTCGGGGAGCCCGAGGGTCTCCACGCCGGAGCCGGCCTTCACCAGCACCGAGTCGCCGGCGCCGTGGAAGCAGCCGTCGAACTTCACGAGGTCGTCGCGGCCGGTGAAGCCGCGGGCGAGCCGGATGGCGCCGGTGGTGGCCTCGGTGCCGGAGGAGACGAACCGCATCTTCTCCACCCAGGGCATCCGCTCGCGGATGAGCTCGGCGAGGACGATCTCGCGCGGCGAGGGGGCGCCGAAGCTGGCGCCCGACTTCATGGCGTCCTGCACCTCGCGCATCACCTCGGGGTTGCAGTGGCCGAGGATGAGCGGGCCCCAGCTGCCGACGTAGTCGAGGTAGGCGTTGCCGTCCACGTCGAAGAGGCGCGAGCCCTTGCCGCGGGCGATGAAGCGCGGCCCGCCGCCCACGCCCTTGAAGGCGCGGACTGGGCTGTTCACGCCGCCCGGGAAGAGGGTGTTGGCCTTCGCGAACAGCTTCTCGGAGAGCTCGGTCTTCATTCCTCGTTCCCTTCCTCGGTGTCCTCGGCGCCCGGCTCGTCGGCCGGCGCGCTCTCGACCGGCGCGGCGCCCTCGGCCGGCTCGGCCACCCCGGCCTGGTCGGCCTCGGGGCTGGTCTCGGCGACGCGGGCCACGCCCACCACCTGCTCCTCGCGCGACTCGACGGTGATGAGCCGCACGCCCTGCGTGTTGCGGCCGATGACGCTGATCCCCTTCGCCGGCATGCGGATGAGCATGCCCTTGTTGGTGATGAGCATCACCTCCTCGCTGTCGAGGACGCGGGCCGCCGAGACCACCGGGCCGTTGCGCTCGGTGGTCTTGATGGTGATGAGCCCCTTCCCGCCGCGGCTCTGCACGCGGTACTCGGAGAGCTCGGTCCGCTTGCCGTAGCCGTTGGCGGTGACGGTGAGGATGGTGGGCGCGGGCTCGCCCTCGGCCACCGGCGCGAGCACCTCGCCCGAGACCACCTGGTCGCCGTCCTCGAGGGAGATGCCCTTCACGCCGTAGGCGCCGCGGCCCATGGGTCGGACGTCGGACTCGTCGAAGCGGATGGCCATGCCGCCCGCGGTCGAGAGGAGCACGTGCGCGCCGGGGCCGCAGATGCGGGCCGAGATGAGGGCGTCGCCCTCCTCGATGCCGAGCGCGATGATGCCGGCGGTGCGCGGGCGGCTGAAGGCGTCGAGCCGGGTCTTCTTGATGAGGCCGCGCTGGGTGGCGAGGAACACGAACTCGCCGGTGGCGGCCACGGCCTGCTTCTCGGCCTGCTGGCTCGCCTCGGCGGCCTCCTGGTCGAGCGCCTCGTCGCCGGAGGCGGGCGGCTCGGGCAGCTCGCGCACCGGGAGGATGGCGGCCACCTTCTCGCCCGGCGAGAGCTGCACCAGGTTGACGATGGGCTTGCCGCGCGCGCTCCGGCCCGCCTGCGGGATGGCGTGGACCTTGAGCCAGTAGACCTTGCCCTTGTCGGAGAAGACGAGCAGGTAGCTGTGGGTCGAGGCGACGAAGAGGCTCTCGAGAAAGTCCTCCTCGCGGGCCACCGCGCCGGTCTTGCCGCGGCCGCCGCGCCGCTGGGCGCGGTAGAGGGAGACCGGGTTCCGCTTCACGTAGCCGGCGTGGGAGACGGTGACCACCATCTCCTCCTCGGCGATGAGGTCCTCGAGCTCGAGGTCGGCCTGGGCGCTCTGGATCTCGGTGCGCCGCTCGTCCGAGAAGAGCTGCTTCACCTCGCGCAGCTCGCCGACGATGACCTCGAAGAGCACCTTCTCCGAGCCCAGGATCTCCTTGAGCCGGGTGATGAGCTTCTGCACCTCGGCCAGCTCGTCGAGGATCTTCTGCCGCTCGAGGCCGGTGAGGCGCTGGAGCTGCATCTCGAGGATCGCCTTGGCCTGCAGCTCGGAGAGGCCGAACCGCGTCATGAGCCCGTCGCGGGCGGCGTCGCGGTTCTCGGCCTTCTTGATGAGCTCGATGATCTCGTCGATGTGGTCGAGCGCGATCTGGAGGCCGAGCAGGATGTGCTCGCGGGCGCGGGCCTGCTTGAGCTCGAAGCGGGTGCGCCGGGTCACGACGTCGCGGCGGTGGGCGACGAAGCGCTCCAGCAGCTGCTTGAGGTTCAGGATGCGGGGCTGCCCGCCGTCGATGGCGAGCAAGGTCACGCCGAAGCCGGTCTGGAGCGCGGTGTGGGCGTACAGGTTGTTGAGCACCACCTGGGCCACGGCGTCGCGCTTCACCTCGATGACGACCCGCATGCCCTCGCGCGACGACTCGTCGCGGAGATCGCTGATCCCCTCGAGCTTCTTCTCGCGCACCAGATCGGCGATGTGCTCGACGAGCTTCGCCTTGTTCACCTGGTACGGGATCTCGGTGACGACGATCGACTCGCGCTCGGTCTTCGGGTGCACCTCGACGCTGGCGCGGGCGCGGACGGTGATGTTTCCGCGGCCGGTCTCGTACGCCTTCCGGATGCCGTCGCGGCCGAGGATGATGCCGGCGGTCGGGAAGTCGGGGCCGGGCACGAAGCGCATCAGCTCCGGCAAGGTGCACTTCGGGTTCTCGATCACGTGGATGGCGGCGTCGATCACCTCGCCCATGTTGTGGGGCGGGATCGAGGTGGCCATGCCCACGGCGATGCCGGAGCTGCCGTTGACGAGGAGGTTGGGGAAGCGGGTCGGGAGGACCAGCGGCTCGACGGTGGAGTCGTCGAAGTTCGGCCCCCACTCGACCGTCTCCTTGTCGATGTCGGCGAGGAGGAAGTCGGCGAGCCGCTCGAGGCGCGACTCGGTGTACCGGTAGGCGGCGGCGGGATCCCCGTCCACCGAGCCGAAGTTGCCCTGGCCGTCGATGAGCGGGTAGCGGAGGTTCCACTCCTGCGCGAGCCGGACGAGCGCGTCGTAGACCGCGGAGTCGCCGTGCGGGTGGTACTTCTTCAGCACCTCGCCGACGACGCCGGCGCACTTCGAGTAGCGCTTGTTGTGGTGCAGCCCCTCGGAGTGCATCGCGTACAGGATGCGGCGGTGCACCGGCTTCAGGCCGTCGCGCGCGTCGGGGAGAGCGCGGCCGATGATCACCGACATCGAGTAGTCGAGATACGACTTGCGCATCTCGTCTTCGATGGCGACCTGGGCGCGCGGCCCGTCCCCGGATGGCGGTGCCGGAGGACCGGACGGCGGAGGGGGTGGCAAGGTCTCTTCGGGCATCGGATCTCGAGGAGGCGCGAAGGTCGCGCCGGGGCCAGAAAAACGGAAGGGGAACGGGCCTATTATTAGCCCGTTCCCCTTGGAATCTCAACGTTTTGTGATGGTTCAGCGGGCCACGGAGAGGCGGGCCGCGGCGCGGCGGACGCGGGCCGACTCGACCCCGTGGTTCTGGTCCTGCTCGGTCATGCTGCGGAGCCGCTCGTTGGCCTCTTCCAGGGCCGCCTGCGCCCGGGCGACGTCGATCTCGTCGCGGGCCTCGGCGGTGTCGGCGAGGACGATGACCTTGTTGTCGGCCACCTGCAGGAAGCCCCCACCGATGGCGTAGTGGTGCTCCCGCCCGCCCTCGACGTAGGTGAGGCGCCCCGGCTCGAGCGCGCTCATGAAGGGCGTGTGATCCTGGCGGATGCCGAAGCCGCCTTGCACGCCGGGGGCGCGCACCTCGTCGCAGCTGACCGAGAGCACCCGCTTCTCCGGAGTGACGATGTCGAGCGTGATGGCCATGGGGTCGCCTCGGGCCGGCTAGGCCGCCGCCAGCTTCTTCGCCTTCTCGGCGGCCTCCTCGATGGTGCCGACCATGTAGAACGCCTGCTCCGGCAGGTCGTCGTGCTTGCCCTCGACGATCTCCTTGAAGCCGCGGATGGTGTCGGCGAGCTTCACGTACTTGCCGGGGTTGCCGGTGAACTGCTCGGCGACGTGGAACGGCTGCGAGAGGAAGCGCTGGATCTTGCGGGCGCGGGACACGACCAGCTTGTCGTCCTCGGAGAGCTCGTCCATGCCGAGGATGGCGATGATGTCCTGGAGGTCCTTGTAGGTCTGGAGCGTCTCCTGGACCGAGCGGGCCACCCGGTAGTGCTCGTCGCCGACGACCAGCGGGTCGAGGATGCGCGAGGTGGAGTCGAGCGGGTCCACGGCCGGGTAGATGCCGATCTCGGTGAGCTTGCGGCTGAGCACCGTGGTGGCGTCGAGGTGGGCGAACGCGGTCGCCGGGGCCGGGTCGGTGAGGTCGTCGGCGGGCACGTAGATGGCCTGCACCGAGGTGATGGCGCCCTTGTTGGTGGAGGTGATGCGCTCCTGCAGCTCGCCCATCTCGGTGGAGAGGGTCGGCTGGTAGCCCACGGCCGAGGGGATGCGGCCGAGGAGCGCGGACACCTCGGAGCCGGCCTGGGTGAACCGGAAGATGTTGTCGATGAAGAGGAGCATGTCGCGCCCCTCGACGTCGCGGAAGTACTCGGCGATGGCGAGCGCCGAGAGGGCCACGCGGGCGCGGGCGCCGGGCGGCTCGTTCATCTGGCCGTACACGAGCACGCACTGGCTCTCGGAGAGGTTGTCGGACTTGATGACGCCCGACTCCATCATCTCGTGGTACAGGTCGTTGCCCTCGCGGGTGCGCTCGCCGACGCCGGCGAACACCGAGAAGCCGCCGCGCTCCTTCGCCACGTTGTTCACGAGCTCCATGAGGAGCACGGTCTTGCCCACGCCGGCGCCGCCGAAGAGGCCGATCTTGCCGCCGCGGAGGTAGGGGGCGAGGAGGTCGATGACCTTGATGCCGGTCTCGAAGGCCTCGATCTTCACGTTCTGCTCGGTGAGGGTCGGGGCGGAGCGGTGGATGGGGCGGGTCTCCTTGGCCGCGATCGGGCCGAGCTCGTCCACCGGCTCGCCGACCACGTTGAGGATGCGGCCCAGCACCGCCTTGCCGACCGGCATCGAGATCGGGGCGCCGGTGTTCTTCACCGCCATGCCGCGGACGAGGCCGTCGGTCGTGTCCATGGCGATGCAGCGGGCGGTGTACTCGCCCAGGTGCTGCGCCACCTCGACCACCAGGTTGTCCTGGCGCTCGTCGATGCCGGGGTTGGTGATGGCGAGGGCGCTGTAGATCTCGGGCAGGGCGCCGGGCGGGAACTCGACGTCGACGACGGGGCCGATGACCTGGGTGATCCTGCCGTTCTGCAGATGGAGCTCGGTGGCCATGTGTGTGTTGTCCGGTGGCTTTGGGAGGGTTTACTTGAGCGCCTCGGCGCCGCTGACGATTTCCATCAGTTCCTTGGTGATGTAGGCCTGCCGCGCGCGGTTGTAGTCGAGCGTCAGCTTGCCGATCATCTCCTCGGCGTTCTTGGTGGCGGACTCCATCGCGGTCATGCGCGCGCCGTGCTCGCTGGCGGCCGACTCGAGGAGCGCCCGCCACACCTGCATGTTGATGTGGCGCGGGAGCAGGTCGGCGAGGAGCGCCTCGCGACCCGGCTCGTAGATGAAGTCGACCGAGGCCGCCTGCGCCTCGGTGGCCGCGGGGGTCTCGACCGGGAGCACCTGGCGCACCACCACGTGCTGCGAGATGGCGCTCTTGAACTCGTTGTAGCAGAGGAAGACCGCGTCCACCTCGCCGGCGAGCCAGCGGGCGGTGAGCTCCTCGGCGATCTCCTGCGCCTTCTCGAACCGCAGGTGCTGGTGCACGCCGGTGTAGTCGGCCTGCATCGTGACCTTGCGGCTCTTGAAGTAGTCGCGCGCCTTGCGGCCGATGGTGGTGACGCGGACCTCGGCGTAGCGCTCGGCGTTCTCGGTCATGAAGCGCTGCGCGCGGCGGAGCACGTTCGAGTTGAACGCGCCGGCGAGCCCGCGGTCGCTGGTGACGAGGACGATCTCGGCCTTCTTCGCCACCCGCGGCGCGAGCAGCGGGTGGGCCGGCTTCTCGGCGGCGGCGCCGGCGCGGGCCGCCACCTCGCCGAGGGCGCGCTCGAGGAGCGCGGCGTACGGGCGGGTCTTGAGGATGGCGTCCTGCGCCCGCCGCAGCTTGGCCGCGGCCACCATCTTCATGGCCTTGGTGATCTGGCGGGTGCTCTTGACCGAGCCGATCCGCTTTCGGATGTCGCGAAGGTTGGGCACGGGCTCTTTCCGGGAGAGGACCGCCGGCTAGGCGGCCTGGAAGACCTCGCGGAACTCGGCGAGGGCAGCGTCGAGCGACTTCTTGATGCCGTCGTCGAGCTGCTTCTTCTCGACGATCGCCTTGCCGATCTCCGGGTGGCGGTTGTCGAGGAACTCGATGAGCTCCTTCATGTACCGGCTCACCTGCTCCACGGCGATGTTGCGGATCCAGCCCTGCCCGGCCGCGTCCTTGTTGGTGGCGGCGTAGATCTGGATGACCTGCTTCTCGACCGGGAGCGGCTGGTACTGGCCCTGCTTCAGCACCTCGACCAGGCGCTCGCCGCGGGCCAGGGTCTCCTGGGTGGCCTTGTCGAGGTCGGAGCCGAACTGGGCGAAGGCGGCGAGCTCGCGGTACTGGGCGAGCTCGAGCTTCAGCGAGCCGGCCACCTGCTTCATGGCCTTGATCTGGGCCGAGCCGCCGACGCGCGACACCGAGATGCCGACGTTGATGGCGGGGCGCTGACCGGCGTTGAAGAGGTCGGTCTCGAGGAAGATCTGGCCGTCGGTGATCGAGATGACGTTGGTCGGGATGTACGCGGAGACGTCGCCGGCCTGGGTCTCGATGATGGGGAGGGCGGTGAGCGACCCGGCGCCCTCCTTGTCGGAGAGCTTGGCGGCGCGCTCGAGCAGGCGGCTGTGGAGGTAGAACACGTCGCCCGGGTACGCCTCGCGGCCCGGCGGGCGGCGGAGGAGCAGCGACAGCTGGCGGTAGGCGACGGCCTGCTTCGAGAGATCGTCGTAGATGATGAGGGCGTGCATCCCGTTGTCGCGGAAGTACTCGCCCATGGTCACGCCGGTGTACGGCGCGAGGAACTGCAGCGGGGCCGGGTCGGAGGCGTTGGCGGCGACGACGATGGAGTACTCCATCGCGCCGGCCTCCTTGAGGCGGTCCACCACGCGGGCCACGGTGGACTGCTTCTGCCCGATGGCCACGTAGATGCAGAAGACGTTCAGGCCCTTCTGGTTGATGATGGTGTCGATGGCGACGGCGGTCTTGCCGGTCTGGCGGTCGCCGAGGATGAGCTCGCGCTGGCCGCGGCCGATCGGCACCAGGGCGTCGATGGCCTTGAGGCCGGTCTGCAGCGGCTCGTGCACCGACTTGCGCTTCACGATGCCGGGGGCCTTGATCTCGATCTTGCGGCTCTGGGTCGCGTTGATCGGGCCGCGGCCGTCGATGGGGAGGCCGAGGCCGTCCACCACGCGACCGAGGAGCTCCTTGCCCACCGGCACCTCGGCGATGCGGCCGGTCCGCTTGACGGGGTCGCCCTCGCGGATGCGATCGGCGTGGCCCATGATGGCGGCGCCGACGTTGTCCTCCTCGAGGTTGAGCACGAGGCCGCGGATGCCGTGCGGGAACTCGAGCAGCTCGCCGGCGGCGGCGCCGGAGAGGCCGTAGATGCGGGCGATGCCGTCGCCCTGGGACAGGACGGTGCCGGTCTCGGCGACATCGACCTTCTTGCCGTAGTCCTTGATCTGGTCCCGGATGATGCGGCTGATCTCGTCGGCGCGGATTTCCATCGGTTCTAGGTCTCCGGTGCGGGCCTGCGAAGAGGGCTACTGCTTGAGGGTCTGGCGGAGGTCCTCGAGCTGCGTGCGGACCGAGCCGTCGTAGACGAGGTTCCCCACCTGGGCGACGACGCCGCCGAGGAGGGAGGGATCGACGTGGTGCTCGACGATCACGTTGGCGCGGGCGGCGCCGGCGAGCCGGTCGGCGATCTGCTGCGCCACGGCCGGGTCGAGCGGAGTGGCGCTCACCACCCGGGCGCGGAGGCGGCCGAGCTTCTTGTCGGCCAGCGACCGAAAGTGGTCCACGATCCCCGTGAGGTAGGCGAAGCGGTTCCGGTCGGCGAGGAGCGAGAGCAGGTTCGCCGGCTCGGCGTCGAGCTTGAGCGCCGCGGCGAGCTGGGCGGCGATGGCGCGCCGCTGCTCCTTCACGTAGACCGGGTTCACGAGGACGTCGCGCAGCTCGGCCGAGGACTCGACCGCCTGCTTGAAGGCGGCCAGGGCGTCGGACCACTGCTCGACGCGGCCCTGCTCGACGGCGAGGTCGAAGAGGGCCTGCGCGTAACGACGAGCGATCGAACCCAGGATCATAGGGGCAGCCCGACTATCACGGATAGAGCGGATTCGTCAACCATATCGGGCACTAGATTCAGGTTTTCCGGGAGGGGCTCACCTTTCCGCACCGGGGGCAGGCGCGGACGGCGTGTTGGAAGCGGGAGGGGCGAGAGGGATCTCCTGAGGGATCTCCGGCACCGGGGCGCTGACGAAGTGAGCAGCCGGGCGGAACGGCGGTGCCGAACGACGGTGCCGGGGGTCGGTGCCGGAGCGGTGCCGGGGGCGGTGCCGGAGGCGGGTCTCGGCGCGGGGCAGTGCCGGTCTCGGTGCCGGAGGCGGAGCGGCGGCGAGGGGCGGCGTGTTGGTGCCAGAGCAGGGCGGCGGTGCCGGGGGCAACTCCGAGGCGGCACCAGGTGGTGCCGGAGGCGGGTGAGATTCCCGCTCGGCCAGCCGGCCGGCCACCCGGCACCCGACTGCAAATCTCCGGCACCGCCGATTCCGGCACCGCCGATTTCGGCCTCGGCACCGATCTCCGGCACCGACCCCCAAGCACCCATCTCAAGCACCGGCAGGGCGCGCCTGGGAGGAGCATCACCGGGGCCGCTCCCGCACCCGCGGTGCGCGTTTGACAGCCTCCGGCACCGCCTTACGTTCCGTTTGGCTCGACGAGCCAAGTCACAGAAGGAGGAATGAAATGGCACTGCTGACCCGATTCGACCCGTGGCGGGATCTCGCCCGGCTGCAGGACGAGGTGACCCGGATGTTCGACGACCGGCTCACGCTCAGCCCTGGTGAGTCGGTGGGCTGGACGCCGAAGTGCGACATCTTCGAGGACGAGGAGTCGATCGCCCTCCGCTTCGACCTCGCTGGGGTCGACCCGAAGGACGTGGAGATCCGCTTCGAGAACGGCGTGCTCACCCTCAAGGGGGAGCGGAAGCTGGAGAAGGAAGAGAAGCGGGACAACTATCACCGCGTCGAGATGTCCTACGGCACCTTCACTCGTTCGTTCACGGTCCCTGGCACCATCGACCCGGAGAAGATCAAGGCGGAGAGCAAGAACGGGATGCTGGCCGTCCACCTGCCGAAGAAGCCCGAGGCCAAGCCGAAGGCCATCACGGTGAAGGTGAGCTGACCCGGGACGCGGCCCCGCGGTGTTGACGAGCAGTAAACAAAAGGCCGGGCCCGATCGAACGGGCCCGGCCTTTGCTTTTGGTGAATGCCGTGGGCTAGGGCTTCACGGCGGCGACGGCCGCGGCGGCGACCGGCTTCGTCGCCCCCTTCTCCAGGTTCTCCATCTTGGCCTGGCCCTCGAAGATCACGCCCTTCTCGATCATGAGCGACGGCGTCTCGACGTTGCCGCGCACCTTGGCCGGGTGGTGGAGCTCGATGGCGCTCTTGGCCCGGATGTTCCCGTTCACCTCGCCGTGCACGATGATGGTGCCGCAAGTCACCTCGGCGTTGAGCTTCGCGCCCTCGCCGACCACCAGGACGTCGTTGGTGTTCACCGAGCCGGTGAACTTCCCGTCGATGCGGACGGTGCCCTCGAAGGTGAGCTTGCCCTCGAACTCGGAGCCCTTGCCGAGCAGGGCGTTGAGCTCGTTGTTGCCGGGGATGGGGGTGGGGGCGTCTTCGCGCTTCAGCATGGCCATGGGTGAGGACTCCTCGCGCACTGTCGGCGCCGGTGAGGTGGATGGCTCGGTGGGGGCGGCTGCACCGGTCGGCGACAGCGCTTCCTCCCGCTCCTTGTTCCAGAACGGCATTCGTTGTCTCTCTGTACTGCTCCTGCGCACCGCCCTGAACCGGGCCGGCGCGCCCCTAACCTACGCTCCAATCTTGCCGAGTATTCCGTCGAGTTCGTCGAGTGACGTGTAGTCCACCTCGATGGTGCCGGCCCCGGAAGACTTGGGGACGACCCGACAGCGGGCCCCCAGCCGGCGCTGCAGGCGGTTGACGAGGTCGCGGATGGCCGGCGAGTCGGCGGCGCCGTCCTTCTTGGCCGGCTTCTTCCCGCCCCCGAGCAACTGGCGGACCAGCGCCTCGGTCGCGCGCACGCTCAGCTTATCGCGCATCACCCGCGTGGCCGCCTGCCTGATCTTGTCGGCGCCCTCGAGCGAGAGGAGCGCCCGCGCGTGTCCCATCTCGAGCTGCCCCTCGCGCACCGAGTCGCGCACCTCGCTCGGGAGCCGTAGGAGCCGGAGCGCGTTGGTGACCGTGGAGCGCTCCTTCCCTACCCTCTTCGCCACCTCCTCCTGCGTGAGGCCGTGCTCGTCGATAAGGAGTTCGTAGGCCTCCGCCTCCTCGATGGCGTTGAGGTCGGCGCGCTGGATGTTCTCGATGAGGGCGATCTCGAAGGCTTCGGTATCGTTCGCCTCGCGGACGAGCGCCGGCACCTCCTTCAGCCCGGCGCGCTGCGCCGCCCGCCAGCGCCGCTCGCCGGCGAGGATCCGGTACCGCCCCCCCTGCTTGCGCACCAGGATCGGCTCGACGATCCCGTGCTCGCGGATCGAGAGCGTGAGCTCCTCGAGCTTCTTCTCGTCGAAGCGCTTTCGGGGTTGCTCCGGGTTCCGTTCGATGGCCTCGATGGGGAGCTGCAGGAGGCTCCGGCCGTGAGAGCCGCCCGCCCCGGCGCCGGTGGGGGCCGGGGCGTTGGAGAGCAGCGCCGCCATGCCGCGGCCGAGGGCCATCCGCTTCTTGTCCGCGCTCACGCCACCCTCCGCTGCCGCTTCTCCACCTCGCGCGCGAACTCCAGGTAGCTCTGGCAGCCCTTGCTGGCGACGTCGTAGAGGAGGATGGGCTTGCCGTGCGAGGGGCTCTCGGAGAGCCGCACGTTGCGCGGGATGACCGTCTTGTAGACCCGGTCCGGGAAGTGAGTCCGGATCTCCTTCTCGACCTGCGCGGCGAGGTTGTTGGCCGCGTACATGGTGAGGAGGATTCCGTCGAGGGCGAGCTCCGCGTTGGAGCCGTCGCGCACCAGGTCGATGGTCCGCAGGATGTCGGCGAGACCCTCGAGGGCGTAGTACTCGCACTGGAGCGGGACGATGACGCCCTGACTCGCCACGAGCGCGTTCAGGGTGAGGAGGCCGAGGGACGGCGGGCAGTCGATGATGACGTACTCGTACTTCCCGGCCACGTCGGACAGCGCCTCGCGCAGCCGGTACTCCCGCCGCTCCGCTCCGGCGAGCTCCAGCTCGGCGCCGACGAGGTGCCGGCTCGAAGGGACGAGCCCCAGGAACTTGAGCTCGGTCTTCTGCACCACCTCGTCGATGGGCCGGGCGTCGAGCAGCACGTCGTAGACGCTCGACTCCACGTCGTCGCGCCCCACCCCGACCGCAGAGCCGGCGTTCCCTTGAGGGTCCACGTCGATGAGGAGCGTCGAACGCTCCGCCGCCGCCAGTGAGGCGGCGAGGTTCACGGCGGTGGTCGTCTTTCCGACCCCGCCCTTCTGGTTGGCGATGGTGATGATCCTGGACATGGGCTCCCCTGCTGCGCTCCGGGCGGGATACCCGCTTCTCGGCAGGGGCGCAAGCGGGCCGCCCCCCGGGTACCGGTTCGCCGCCTGGGAGTGTGCCTTCCGGGTCTGACGAGGTTCCACGTGGAACATCAGGCCGCGCGGGGGTCGCGGGTTCCACGTGGAACATGCGGGTGGGGAGTCCGGCTGCGGCGACGCCCGGGCGCCTAGGCAGCGGCTGACGGCGTCAGATCGAATGAGCCCGGGGTTCCACGTGGAACATCGGGGTCGCCTACACGGGACGGGGACACTTTTGGAGGCGACCCCGCCCGGTGTGCCGGCACCCGAGCGATAGAAGCCAGACGGCCTGGGTTAAAGGCTGGCCGCCTGCTCCAAGGCAGCATCTCCCCCTGAGCCCCGACGAGGCCAGGTAGCGTTGTCACGGGCGGCCGCCTCGCGCCACCCTGGTCGGCCCGTTCTGGCGGGGACCGGCCGGACCTCCTCCTCCCAGCCGGGGCACCATCAGCGGTGCTTCCTCCGAGCGAACCCCTGCTCGCCATATAGAAGGTGGAGTCGCCCTGGGCGCCCACCGACCAGAGCGCGCGGACCTGAGCCGAGGCAGACGCGCGCTTCCTCGAGCGAGCAGGCGTCGATGCAGAGGCCGGAGGGCAGAGGCCACGACAACAGCGCCCTTCGCTTCGGGCAGCCTGCGCCCGCGGCATCGATCGCCGACGAACCCGACGGGCATCTCCAACGGCCTTCGTGGACTCGCCGCAGCAACTCCCTGTGGCCGGACCCCTCATCGCCCTCTGCTAGCTCACACCAGCCCGCCCATCCCTCGCCTTGGGCCAGCCTGCCCGCGCAGGCAGACGGTCGGCAATCGCGCGAGGGGACCTCCTGACCAGCGCGGCCGCCGTTCGAGGATTCACCGTGCTGGCGACCGGGATAGCTGCCTGCTCCTCGCCGACCGCCCGACAGCACTCGCGACGTCGGGTCCCTCCGCCCCAAGACCGCCCGAACTGCTTCCTGGTCCTTCACCACCTTGGACTGGGGAGCTGGGCGTCCGACAGCGCGGGGGTGGTGGTGGTCACCGACCCGGGGCGAGTACGAGCACCTGCTGCCGCACGTCCAGCGCGCGCCTCGAATTTGTCGACGTCGCCCTGCTCTTCCGCTCCTCGTCCTGCCTCAGGCACTCCTTGCGCCGCTCCATGCGAAAGCGATCCTCCGGCACCAGCTGCCTACAAGCCCAAATGCGCGCACTACATTCAGTGGATCGCCTCCGGCACCGAAGCGCCAACAGCGACCCTCGGTCACGCCCGGCACAGGCATCGACTCTCTCCCGGCGTCGTCCCGCGTGGCGGAACGGCCACGATGGCACTTCGAGAACGGCTCGTACCCGAAGCACCTCGACTATGACGGGAGCGTTCGCGGCACGGACGTGATGCCGCGCGACGGACCACTCCCCCTGCTGCGCGCTACCGTCCGCAGTACCGCCGATCACGGGGACCTTGCCGGGACGGTGCCGGTGGTAGGACCCGCTACACCTCTCCCGCCTGGTCGCCAGCCGGCTGCCGCCGAACGGCGCTGGACCCCGCGCGCGTTCGCTTTCGCTGCAGGAATTACCCGCGAGTCCTAGTGCCCCGCCCTCGCCGGCTGCGGCCCCAGCATTACGGCTCGAGCATCCGCTCCTCCGGCACCGGGAGCCACAGTCATCGAGGCGGACCGGCAACGGTAACTGTCGGAGGCGGGACAGCTACCCTGCCGCTCCACACCGCCGCCCGCTGGATGGCGTCACCGCGGCTGGCCCGCCCGTTGCTAGGACAGCTCCCCATGCCGCGCACCCCGCGATCGCACTTGGTCGGTCCACGCACCGTCAACCACTGCATGTGGCGCAGCCGCAACCACGAGTTGGTGCTCGCCTCCGAGGAAGCCCGCCGGATGTTCCGCTCGCTGCTCCTCCGTTACAAGGACCGCTACGGCATCCTCATCCACTCCTACTGCCTGATGGGCACCCACCCGCACATCGTCGTCACGTGCACGCAGGATCAGGCCGCGTTCAGCGCCTTCTTCCGGGTGGTCAACCAGCGGTTCGCTCGCTGGTACAACACGAGGAACCGCTCCTGCGGGCAGGTCATCATGGAGCGCCTCCGCTCACCGCAGATACAAAGCGGCGAGCACCTGCTCACGGTCATGCGTTACGGCGACCTCAACCCGGTGCGCGCCGGACTCTGTCGCTCCGCGAAGGACTGGTCCGCATCGAGCTACCGACACTACGCTCACGGTGAACGCGACCCGCTCATCACGGATGCCTCGGAGTACGAGGCGCTCGGCTCGACGCCGGCCCTTCGCCGCGCCGCCTACCGAAACCTGTTCGCGGCGAGGTGGATCGCCGACCTGCTCGGCCGCCGCCGCGAGATGACCTGCGCGCTCTTCATTGGCGACCCGGACTGGGTCGCGCCGCGACTCGCTGCGACGGGTCTCTCTCCGCCAGCTGCGGCCTAGCGTCATTCACTTGCAGTGACTGCCAGGAGCTTCCCGCAGCCCTCGCTCGCCAACTAGGCCCGGGGCGCGCGCCGGCGCTCTCCGCGCGGCCGCCAACGGGCGATCGCGCGCTGTGCACCGCTGATGGGCAGCGCGAACTGCTCGAGCAGCTCCAACTCGAGCCCACTCTGCTCACCGACTGCCTCGAGGGCCTCTCGTTCGGCTCCCCGGCCGAGCATGGCGTATAGCCGTCCGCACTCAGCCAGGTACTTCGCTCCCAGCGGCACCCATCTATCCGGATCGGCCATCGCGCGACTCACCACGACGTCGCTGCGTGGCAGCGAATCCGCCTCCGGCACCCCGGTGGCCCGCACCGCCACGCCACGCACCGACAGCCGCAGCTCAGCCGCGACCGCCTTCACGAAGGCCACCTTCTTCCCGACCGAGTCGCAGCACGTCACCTGCAGCTCCGGCCGCACGCAGGCCAGCGCCAGCCCGGGTAGACCCGCACCGCTGCCGATGTCGAGGATCGTCCGGCTCGCCCCGATGTGCGGCAGGAGCGCCAGCGAGTCCGCGAAGTGCTTCTCTGCGAGCTCGACCGGCTCCGTGACCGCCGTCAGGTTCACTCGCCGGTTCCACTTCAACAGGCGATCGGCGAAGAGCGTCAGGCGTCCGACCGCCTCCGGCCCCACGGGCAGCCGCAGCCCGCCTATGGCCCGTCGCAGCGCGTCTTCGAAAACCGCATCCATGCGGCCAGCCTATCAGGGCTTTCCACGCCCGATCGCGTCGTCCACCTGCTCGCGGTGGCTCGCGAGGTACTCCTCGACCTCCTGAGCCTCGAGCTCCAGGTCCCGGAGCACGCCCGCGTAGACGAACTGGAAACCCTGCCGGTGCTCGTCGCCGCGCAGCTCGAACGTGCGCCGGAGCACCGCCGCCGAGAAGAGCTTCTCCGCCCTGGACTTCGCGCGCGCCATCTCCCGGGTCAGGCGGTCTCGTCGCCGCCGCTCGCAGCCGGACCGCCCCGACCTCCGGCACCGGGGCCGCGATCTCCGGCACCGGCTCCGGCGCCTTCTCCGCCGCGGCGAACCGCCGTCTCCGGCACCACCAGCAGCTGCCGAAAGAGCCCCTCTCCCTCGCTGTGCGTGGAGACGCCCTCGGCCCCGAGGAGCGCCAGGTGGATCTGCCGCCGCTCCCGGGCGGTGATGGGGGCGATGGCGATCACCTTGTTCATCTTCCGCACCGTGGCCGCGAGCCGCTCGGCCATGGCGGCCACCACCGGGTCGGTCTCGTCGGCGAAACCGCCGACGTCGAGGTTCACCCACTTGCGCCCCTCGGCGCGCGGGTTCACGACCCGGTTCACGAGATACTGCACGGCCTCGATCAGCGCCGACCCGAGCTCGAGCTCGTTCCCCGGCTCCGCCCGCAGCGATACCCCGATGGCCTCGGCCGTCTCCTTCACCTCGACCGAGACCTTCCCGCCCATCCGGCGCAGCAGTTCGCCGCAGAACTCCTTGGCGCGCGCGACCTTCTCCGGCGCGTGCTCCGGGGGCGGTACTCCGAGGTCGCGTTCCTCGCGCATGAGGACCCTCAGGCCTTCGCCGGCTCGACCGCCGCCTGGCGCCGCATGATCACCTGCTGCTGGGCGATCGACAGGACGTTGTTCACGAGGATGTAGAGCGTCAGGCCGGCCGCCAGGTTCATCATGATGAACGTGAGGAAGATGGGCATGAAGTACAGCATCATCTTGGCCTGCGCCGCGTCGGCCGGCTGCGGCGAGATCTTCTGCATCACGAAGCTCGAGAGGCCCATCGCGATCGGCAGGATGTAGTAGGGGTCCTTGAGCGTGAGGTCGTGGATCCAGAGGAAGGGCTCCCGGTAGAGCTCCACAGAGGTCTGGAGGGTGGCGTACAGCGCCAGCCAGACCGGCATCTGGAGCAGCAGCGGCAGGCAGCCACCGAGCGGGTTCACCTTGTGCTGCTGGTAGAGCTGCATCACGGCGAGGTTGAGCTTCTCCTTGTCGTCGCCGTGCTTGGCCTTGAGCTTGTCCACCTCGGGCTGGAGCCGGCGGACCTCAGCCATGGACTGCATCGACCGATGGGTCAGCGGGTAGAGCAGCGCCTTCACGACCAGCGTGAGGAGCATGATCGCGACGCCCCAGTTGTGGACGACGTGCTCGAAGGCCCGCATCACCCATAGGAGGATGCGCGCGAAGAAGGCGAAGAGGTTGGTGACCGTGCCGTAGTCGATGGCGCTGTCGAGCCCGCGCCCGTAGGACCGCAGGAGATCCAGCTGCTTCGGCCCGGCGAAGAGGTCGAAGCCGGCGTCGAGCCCCGCCCCCGGCACCGGGACCCGCAGGGCGGCCATGGCACCTCCGGCACCGAGCCCCTTGGCGAAGACGCAGTCACCGGTCGCGTTGGTCGGCAGGAGCACCGACACGAAGTAGTGCTGGTCCAGCCCCGCCCAGCCCGGCACCCCCGGCACCCGCTCGATCGGCTCCTTGCCGCCGAAGCGGACCGTCTTGTCTCCGGCGCGGCAGACCGGCTGCACGGTGTCGGGCGCGGCGCCGCCGGAGAAGAAGCCCGGCTTCGGCTGGTTGGGATCGACCCATCCCGGGTAGAGCACCGTCACCGCCCCCGGACCTCCGGCACCGCCGGAAACCTGCAGGGCCAGCCGGATCTCATACTCCCGCGCCCCCAGCTCGAACCGCTTCCGGACCGAGTACGGCCCCACCGCTCCCTCGAACACCACGGAGCGGTCGTCGTGCGAGACGAGCTTCATCGGCGCGCGCGCGGCGGGGTCGGTCGCGAGCCCCTCCGGCCCGGCCACCGAGAGGGACAGCGGCAGCGGCTCCCCCGGCCCCTGGCGGACCAGGTCCACCGGCACCGCGGCTCCGTGCAGGTCCTTCTGGAACTTCTCGCCCTTGAGCAGGTAGCTCTTGAGCGCGCCGCCGTGGCTCGAGAAGGTCGCCTTGAACTGCGGCGTCTCCAGGACGGCCAGCTCCTCTGGCGCGTTCACCGGGACCGCCGCGGCGGCGCCGGGGGTCGGCGCCGGAGAACCGGGCGCGACCGGCGCCGGCGCCTTCTCCGGCACCGACGGCTGACCGGCGTCGGCCGTCACGTTGACGGCGTGGCGCGCCTGCTTGGGCGGCGGGAACGCCACCTGCCAGAGCACGAGGATCCCCGCGGAGATGGCGGCGGCGATGAGGATGCGGCGGTTGTCAGGTTCCAAGCTTCACCTCTTACGGGGTTCCGGCACCGGATCGATGCCCCCCTCGCAGAACGGATGGCAGCGGGCGAGCCGCCGCACGGCGAGCCAGCCGCCGCGCACGGCCCCGTGCTCCCGCACGGCGGTCGCGGCGTAGGACGAGCAGCTCGGATGGAAACGGCAGGCCGCCGGCAGGAGCGGCGACACGAGCCAGCGGTACAGCTGGATCAGGGCGAGGAGCAGCCACCGGATCACGGCGCACCTCCCCCGTCCGCGGCGAGCTTGCGCCGCGCCGACGCGAGCGCCTCGCGGGCGCCGTCCAGGCCGACCGAATCGGCGCCGGACCGGGCGATCACCACCAGATCGACGGCAGGCCAATCGCCCGCCCTCGCCCGGAAGGCCTCCCTCACCCAGCGCTTGATCCGGTTTCGCACGACGGCGTTCGCCACCTTGGAGGAGACGGTGATGCCGAGCCGCGCCCTGCCACAGCGGTTCGGGAGGGCCAGTACCACCAGCTCGCGAGCGAAGAGCCGCCGGCCGCGATCCTGAACGGCCAGGTACTCCCGCCGGCGCCGCAGGTGCGCCGCCTTCCCGAACTTCACGCGAACGACCGCTACTTCTTCGGAGCCGAGACCGTGAGCCGCTTGCGGCCCTTGGCGCGGCGCCGCTTCAGCACGTTCTTGCCGGCGGCCGTGGAGGAACGCTTCAGGAACCCGTGAGTCCGGTTCCGCTTCACCTTCTTGGGTTGATAAGTCCGCTTCATGGCGCGGCAACCTCCCTGATCGGCCGCGCTCTGTCAAGGATCGCGCGGCCTTTGGCCCCCGCTCCGGGACCCACGCATCCCCACCGGTGCGGCACCTGGACAAAACCATCCTCTTTCCCGCGTGCTGTACGTCACCCTTGATCTGCTTTGCAGGCCGGGGCTAACTTGCGCCCGACCGATTCACCACCACGTCACCGGGCCGGGAACCCGCCCTTCACTCGAGCTACCGCCGAAGGCTGCTGATCGCTCAGCGGCACCGGCGATCTATGTCCCGGGGGAACGACTCGCATGGAATCACGAGCACGCATGGCTCCTTCCGAAGCAGAGGAAAAGTGGGCCCGGCTCGACGATCACCTCCGCGCGAGGCTCCGGGAGGACCTCTACGGCCGCTGGTTCCGCTCGCTGCGCCCGGTCGCCCTCGACGGTGAGCGGCTCGCCGTCGCGGCCCCGGACAAGTTCCACCGCGACTTCGTCGACGACAACTACCGCCACTGGTTCGACGAAGAGGTGATCCCGGGCGTGCTCGGCGAGCGCCTGCGCATCCAGTTCGTGGTGGACGACGCGCCCCGGCTGCCCTCGCCGGCGGCGAGCGCCCAGCCCTCGATCGCCCCGCCTCCCGTCGTCACTCCGGCCGCCGAGGCCGACGCCTTCTCGCGCGACGCCCGCCCGAACCCCCGCTACACCTTCGAGACCTTCGTGGTCGGCGAGTCGAACCGCTTCGCGGTCGCCGCCGCCCAGGCGGTCGCCGCCAAGCCGGGCAAGAACTGGAACCCGCTCTTCCTCCACGGCTCGTCGGGCCTCGGGAAGACGCACCTCCTCCACGCGATCGCCCACGCCATCCCGCTCGCCACCCCGGGCGCCCGCGTCGCCATCGTCTCGTCCGAGCGCTACACCAACGACTTCGTGGACGCCCTGTCCAAGGGCACCATGGCCGACTTCCGCAAGAAGTACCGGGAGTGCGGCGCGCTGCTCGTGGACGACGTGCAGTTCTTCGCCGGGCGCGAGAAGACGGCGGAGGAGTTCTTCCACACCTTCAACGCGCTCTACGAGCAGAACATCCAGATCGTCCTCTCGAGCGACCGCAGCCCCAAGGAGCTGAAGGGGCTCGAGGACCGGCTCTGCTCCCGCTTCGGCTGGGGCATGCGCGTCCAGATCGACACGCCGGAGTTCGAGACCCGCGCCGCCATCCTCAAGAAGAAGGCCGAGGTGGAGGCCATCGAGCTGCCGGACCTGGTGGCCGAGCTCCTCGCGACCCACATCCGCTCCAACGTCCGCGAGCTCGAGGGCGCGCTCATGCGCCTCGCCGCGTTCGCCTCCTTGAAGGCGGAGAAGATCACCGAGGCGCTCGCCCGCGACGTGCTCTCCGATCACATCCCGCCGCCCGGCTACAAGCCGTCGATCGAGAAGATCCAGGAGGCCGTGGCGCTCAAGAACGGGCTCACCGTGGCGAAGCTCACGAGCCCCTCGCGCGAGCAGAAGATCGCGCTTCCCAGGCAGATCGCGATGTTCCTCTGCCGCGAGCTGGCGAAGGACACGTACCAGACCATCGCCGAGAAGTTCAACAAGAAGGACCACACCACCGTCATCGCCGCGGTGCAGAAGGTCTCCGAGCTCTACGACACCGACTCGGCCGTGCGCGCCTCCATCGACGAGCTGCGCACCGTGCTCGGCGGTTCTTGATCGCCGGCATGTGGACAGCCTCGTGGACGGCGCCGGGGTCGGCGTGCGAACGGGGCGAGGATCGTCTGGGGATGGATCGGGCGCCTCCCCTCGCCACTTTCTCCACCGCGCGGCTCGGCTGTTTTCCCCACGAGTTTCCCGCTAAGATTCGCGAGTCGTTCTCGATGCTCCGGGGTCTTCTCCACAACGGGACGCTCCCTACGTCTTCTTCGGAATGAAAAGAGAAGAGAGGTTTCTCAAATGGAACTGAAGATCGCCTCCGCCGAGCTCGCGCGCGCCCTCGCCCGGTCCCTCGGCATCGTCGAGAAGAAGTCCACCATGCCGAGCCTCTCGCACGTGCTGCTCGAGGCGAAGAAGGACGGCGGGCTCAAGGTCTCGGCGACCGACCTCGACGTCACCGTCATCGGCGAGCACCGCTGCGAGGTCCTGAAGGACGGCGCCCTGGCCGTGTCGGCGCGCCACCTCCACGACATCGTCCGCTCCCTGCCCGGCGACCAGGTGACGCTCAAGCGCGCCTCGAACAACTACCTCGAGCTCAAGAGCGGCGCCTCCGAGTTCAAGCTGGTCGGCCTGCCCGCCGAGGACTTCCCGGCGCTGCCGCGCTTCGACAAGGTGAAGTTCGCGCCGCTCAAGACCGACCTCTTCATCGAGATGATCGAGCGGACCCAGTTCGCCGCCTCGACCGACGAGACCCGCTACAACCTGAACGGCGTCTTCTTCGACCCGTCCGAAGGGCTCCTCCGCATGGTGGCCACCGACGGCCACCGCCTCTCCCTGGCCGAGCGGAAGACCGACGCCGACTTCGGCCTGAAGAAGGGCGTCATCCTCCCGCGCAAGGGGCTCACCGAGCTCCGCAAGCTGCTCGCCGAGGGAGAGGAGGGCGACGGAACGCCGGTGGAGGGCGAGCTCGGCTTCGTCGAGAACAACGCCGTCTACCGCCGGCCGGGCGTGACCCTGATGATGCGGCTCATCGAGGGCGTCTTCCCCGACTACCGCCAGGTCATCCCGGCGCAGCAGGAGAAGATCTTCAACCTGAAGCGGGTGGACCTCCTCTCCACGCTGAAGCGCGTCTCCATCCTCTCCTCCGACAAGGCCCACGCGGTGAAGCTCGAGCTCGCGCCCGGGGCGCTCAAGGTGATGAGCCAGAACCCCGACCTCGGCGAGGCCAAGGAGGACCTGGCCGTCGGCTACGAGGGCGCGCCGCTCAAGATCGGCTTCAACGCCCGCTACCTCACCGACGTGCTCGAGGCGCTCGACGTCGAGAACGTCCAGGTGGAGCTCGCCGACGACCTCTCCCCGGGCGTCGTCCGCCCGGTGGCCGAGGAGGGCTACACCGCGGTCATCATGCCGATGCGCATCTGATCGATAGCGTTGCGTTGGGGGGGTGGGGGGGGAGAATTCTCCCCCCGATAGAGGCGCCGTCAGGCGCCGGAGCTCGACTCACGGCGGCCGCGGTGACTTTGGAGGCTCAGATGAACGGGTCGCCGCTGTGAGACTCCTCTCCCTCGCGATCCGGGACTTCCGCAACATCGCCTCGGCCGACCTCGCGCCGAGCCCGCGGGCCACCATCCTCATCGGCGAGAACGGCCAGGGGAAGACCAACCTCCTCGAGGCGGTCTACCTCCTCGCCACCCTGAAGCCGCTCCGGGCCGGGAGGCTCGCCGAGCTCGTCCGCTTCGGCGAGGCGAAGGCGGTGGTGTCGGGCGACTTCGCCGGTGCCGGAGGATCGCGCACCATCGCCGTCGAGGTGGACTCGACCGGCCGCCGGGCCACGGTGGACGGCAAGGCCCAGGACCGGCTCGACAGCTACTTCGAGGGGCTCGCCGCGGTCTGCTTCTCGCCCGACGACCTCTCGCTCGTGAAGCAGGGCCCGGAGGGGCGGCGGCGCTTCCTCGACCGCGCCGCGTTCAACCGCTGGCCGGCGGTGCTCGGGGAGGCCCGCGAGTACCTGCGGGCCCTCCGCTCCCGGAACGCGGCGCTCCGGGGCGCGGTGCCGGAGGTGGAGGCGAGCTTCCGGGAGCCGCTGGTCCGGGCCGGGGCGAGGCTCCTCCTGCGGAGGAGGGAGCTGCTGCGGGAGCTCACCCCGCGCGTCGCCGCCGCCTTCGCCGAGATCTCCGGCCCCGGCGCGCCGGCGGTGAGCCTCGCCTATCGCGGTGCCGGAGGACTGGAGCTAAGTGCCGGCGACGAGGCCGAACTCGGCGCCCGGCTTGGCGAAATCCTGGAGCGCCGGCTCGCGAGGGACCTCGAGCGCGGCTACACCAGCGCCGGGCCGCACATGGACGATCTCGTCCTCGGGCTGAACGACCGGGGCGCGCGGCTCTACGCCAGCCAGGGGCAGCAGCGGGCCATCGTCCTCGCCCTCAAGGTGGCCGAGATCGAGAACCTCCGGCACGCGCTCGGCCGCCCGCCGCTCCTCCTGCTCGACGACGTCTCCTCCGAGCTCGATCCGCAGAAGAACCGCTACCTGCTCGAGTACCTCGCGACGCTGCCGGCGCAGGCGTTCCTCACCGCGACCGACCGGCGCCTGCTCGAGCCGGCGGCGGGGCCGGAGGCCACCTTCTACAAGGTGGAGGCGGGGCGCTTCGGTCCGCTTTTTCCCTAGCCGGATCAGCCCCTTGCGACCGCTCGCGCCAGTTGCGGCAACCCCGTGGCTCTGGTATACCCTGTCGTTCGGCTAAGCCATGAATAATCCTGAGCAAACGACCGGTAGCACCGCCCCCCGTCCGGAGGAGCTCCCCACGCCCGAGCGGTCGGGCGCCGGCGCGGACGGCGCCACCAACGGGAACGGCGACTACGGCACCGACACCATCAAGGTGCTCGAGGGGCTCGAGGCGGTCCGCAAGCGGCCGCACATGTACATCGGCGACATCGGCGAGCGCGGGCTCCACCACCTCGTCTACGAGGTCGTGGACAACTCGGTCGACGAGGCGATGGCCGGCCGCTGCGACGAGATCAACGTCACCATCCACACCGGCAACTCCATCACGGTGGTGGACAACGGCTCCGGCATCCCGGTCGGCCCGCACCCGACCGTGCAGGGCATGGACACGCTCGACGTGGTCATGACCAAGCTCCACGCCGGCGGCAAGTTCGAGTCGAACGCCTACAAGGTGTCGGGCGGTCTCCACGGCGTCGGCGTCACCTGCGTGAACGCCCTCTCCGAGTGGCTCAAGGTCGAGGTCTACCGCGACGGCAAGGTCTGGGCGCAGCGCTACGAGCGCGGCAACCCGGCCGCCAAGGTCTCGCCCATCGGCGAGACGCAGCGCCACGGCACCAAGGTCTCCTTCAAGCCCGATCCGACCATCTTCGAGGTGAAGGAGTTCAGCTTCGAGACGCTCTCCGGGCGCCTCCGCGAGCTCGCCTTCCTCAACGCCGGCCTCAAGATCACCGTCGAGGACGAGCGCACCGGCAAGCGGCACGAGTTCCACTTCAAGGACGGCATCCGCGAGTTCGTCCGCTACCTCAACAAGAGCCGCGAGGCGCTCTTCGACCCGCCCATCGCGCTGCGCCAGGAGATCGAGACCGAGCGCGGCGCCGCCTCGGTCGAGATCGCGCTGCAGTGGAACGACGGCTACGACGAGAAGGTCTTCGCCTTCGCCAACAACATCCACAACCACGAGGGCGGCACGCACCTCGTCGGCTTCAAGGCGGCGCTCACCCGCACCATCAACGCCTACGGGACCAAGAACAACCTCTTCAAGGACCTGAAGGACGACGTCCCGTCCGGCGACGACATGCGCGAGGGGCTGGCGGCCGTCATCTCGATGCGCCTGCCGGGCGCGAGCTTCGAGGGGCAGACCAAGACCAAGCTCTCCAACACCGAGGCGAAGAGCATCGTCGAGCAGATGCTCAACGACCGGCTCAACGCCTTCCTCGAGGAGAACCCGCCCATCGCCAAGCGCATCTGCGCCAAGGTCTCCGAGGCGGCGCGCGCCCGCATCGCCGCCCGCAAGGCCCGCGAGACGGTGCGCCGCAAGGGGGCCCTCGACGGCGCCTCGCTCCCCGGCAAGCTCGCCGACTGCCAGTCCCGCGACCCGGCCGAGTGCGAGATCTTCATCGTGGAGGGCGACTCCGCAGGCGGGTCCGCCAAGCAGGGGCGCGACCGGCGCACCCAGGCCATCCTGCCGCTCCGCGGCAAGATCCTGAACGTGGAGAAGGCGCGCTTCGACAAGATGCTCGGCTCGGCCGAGATCGCGACCATGATCACCGCGCTCGGCACCGGCATCGGGCCCGAGGAGTTCGATCCCGACAAGGCGCGCTACCACAAGATCGTGATCATGACCGACGCCGACGTGGACGGCGCCCACATCCGCACGCTGCTCCTCACCTTCTTCTTCCGGCAGATGCCGGAGCTGGTGGAGAAGGGCTACCTGTACGTGGCCCAGCCGCCGCTCTACCGCGTGCAGAAGGGGAAGAAGGAGAACTACCTCAAGGACCAGGAGGCGATGGACGAGTTCCTCCTCTCCTTCGCCACCGCCAAGTCGTCGCTCGTCGCCGGCGAGGTGACGGTCGAGGGGTCCGACCTCAAGAAGCTGGCGCAGGACGCCATCGCCTACCGCGCCCTCCTCGACCGCGCCGACCGGCGCCGCGACGGGCGCATCGTGGACGCCGCCATCCAGGTGGGCGACCTCGACCTGGCGCTGCTCAAGGACCACGCCGCGCTCAAGCAGCAGGCCGACAAGATCTACGAGAAGGCGCAGAAGCTCCACCCGGAGCTCGAGGTCAAGGCGGCTCGCATCGAGCGCGACGCCGAGCACGACTGCGACCTGCTGCTCTTCGACACCACCGTGCAGGGCGCGCCGCGCGAGACCCGGCTCGACTTCGACTACCTCTCCGGCCCGGAGTGGACGGAGCTCTCCGCGCTCCACGCCAACGTGGCCGAGCTCGGGGCGGGGCCGCACCTCCTCAAGACCGACGCCGGCGAGGAGGAGGTGGACGACGTCTTCGCCGCGGTCGAGGCGCTCAAGCGCGCCGCCACCTCCGGCCAGACCATCCAGCGCTACAAGGGGCTCGGCGAGATGAACCCCGAGCAGCTCTGGGAGACCACCATGGACCCGGCCAAGCGGACGCTGCTCCAGGTCCGCGTGGACGACACCATCGACGCCGACGAGGTGTTCTCGGTGCTGATGGGCGACGCGGTGGAGCCGCGGCGCGAGTTCATCGAGAAGCACGCCCTCGACGTGCAGAACCTCGACATCTAGCCCGGCCCGCAGCGCCCACCGGCCGGAGACCGGAAGGACGACCCCATGCCGCGCACCGCCTTCGCCGCCATCGGCACCTACGTCCCGCCGCGCGTGGTCACCAACCACGAGCTCGCGACGCTCATGGACACGAGCGACGACTGGATCCGCCAGCGCACCGGGATCGAGGAGCGGCACTGGGTGGAGCCGGGCGTCGGCGCCTCCGACCTCGCGTGCGAGGCGACGAAGCGCGCGCTCGACCAGGCCGGCTGGCAGGCGAGCGACATCGAGGCCATCGTCTACGCCACCCTCTCGTCCGACCACATGTTCCCGGGCGACGGCTGCTTCCTCAACGCCAAGCTCGGCATCCCGGGCGTGCCCGCGGTGGACATCCGGAACCAGTGCACCGGGTTCCTCTACGGCCTCTCCATCGCCGACGCCTGGATCCGCACGGGCCAGTACCGGCGCGTGCTCCTCGTCGGCAGCGAGGTCCACTCCACCGGCCTCGACGTCTCCACGCGCGGGCGCGACACCGCCGTCATCTTCGGCGACGGCGCCGGGGCGGCGCTGCTCGAGGCGACCGACGATCCGGGGCGCGGCGTGCTCGCGACGCGCCTGCACGCCGACGGCCGCTTCGCGAGGGACCTCTGGACCGACGCGCCCGGCTCGGTCTACAGCCCGCGCGCCAACCAGGCGCAGATCGACTCCGGCGCCATCTACCCGCACATGGAGGGCCAGAAGGTCTTCAAGCACGCGGTGGTGAAGATGCCGGAGGTGGTGCGGGAGGCGCTCGACGCGACCGGCCTCACCGCCGCCGACGTGAAGCTCCTCGTGCCGCACCAGGCGAACCTGCGCATCAGCGAGATGGTGCAGCGGTCGCTCGGCCTGCCGGACGAGCGGGTCTTCAACAACATCCAGAAGTACGGGAACACCACCGCCGCCAGCATCCCCCTCTGCCTCGCCGAGGGCGTGGCGGCGCGCGGCGTGGCGCGCGGCGACCTCGTCGCCCTGGCGGCGTTCGGGGCGGGCTTTACTTGGGCCAGCGCGCTGGTACGCTGGTGAGACGGACTGCCCGAGTGTCGTAAGGGACGGCGCGCCCAGCGCGCGCCGGGAGAGGGCGGCCCCGGGCCTGGTGAGGAACCATGGCTCGACAGGTCACTGAGGCGTCGTCTAATGGCAGGACCGCAGACTTTGGATCTGCTCATGAAGGTTCGAATCCTTCCGCCTCAACCAAGCCGTGCGGGCGGGCCGAGAACCAGCGGGCGGAGCTGCGCTCGGCCGCCCGGCCGGAGCGCGTGCTCCTCGCCGCGCTCGGGCCGGTAGAGGCGGCCTTGCTCGCGCAGGTGGGCGAGGCGGTGCGCGTCGCCGCGGCGTGCCGGCCGGAGCGGGCGCCGGCGCAGGACCGGCCGAGCTACGCCTTCAACAAGGATCGGGGTCAGTACAACGCCGCCGCGGTGCTGCGCCGGCTGGCGGCGCTGCGCGGCCGGCGCGACGGGCTGCCGGTGCTCGGCATCACCGACGCCGACCTGTTCGAGCCGGAGAGCCCCTACGTGCTCGGCGACGCGGATCGGAGCGACCAGAGCGCGGTGGTGAGCCTGGCGCGGCTCCGGGGCGAGCAGCCGGTCCCGCCGGAGCAGCTCCGGCACCGCGTCGCGGCCGAGGCGGTCCACCAGCTCGGCCACCTCCTCGGGCTGCTGCACTGCCAGGACTCGCGCTGCGCCATGTACCCCTCGCAGCGGCCCTCGGACGCGGACCGGAAGCAGCCGGCGCTCTGCCGACCCTGCCGGGCGGCCGCCGGGCTGGAGGGGTGACGCCGCTCTGCCAGCGCCGCGCCGCCTCGTGCGGCGCCTGCTGCGGGCTCTACAACCGCGTGGACCACTCGCGCCCCGCGGTCGAGGCGATCCTGGCGCGCCACACCGAGGTGCTCGCCGGGACACCTCGGACGGAGCCCGCCTTCCGGACCGCCGCGGCGCGGCTCTCGGCCAAGGAGGAGGCGCCGCTCTTCCCCTCGGTGCGGCTCTGTCCCCTGCTCGGCTACCTCGACCCGGCGCGCTCCCGGATCGGCTGCCTCGCCCACCCGCTCGTCACCGGCGGCGCCGACCTCCGGACCTGCGGGGCCTACGACGTCCCGACCTGCGAGGGCTTCCTCTGCCCGAGCCACTCCTGGTTCTCGGAGGCCGAGGCCGAGCTGGTCGAGGCGGTCTGCGGGGAGGACTGGTACCTCTACGGGCTCACCGCCACCGACGTCCCCTTCGTCCGCGCCGCCCTCGGCGGCGTGGCCGCGCTGACCGGCGTGATGCCCGGCCTCCGGCACCTCGAGCCGGCCGCCCGCGAGGATCTCCGCGAGGATCTCCGGCACCGCGGAAATGCTGATTTCCGTAGGGCGATGCGGCGGCTGTTCGCGCTCAAGGAGGAGCTGCTCCCCGGGTCCGACGGGCTCTACGGCGCCTTCCGGCCCGGCCCGGACGGGGACCCCGTCCCGCGACAGATCGACTACGCCGCCCTGGGGCGCGACCGCGCCTCGGCCTACGACGCGCTCCTCACCTGCATGGGGGCCGACCCGCGCTCCGGCAATGACCTCGAGGCCCTCGAGGCCGAGGTCCGCCGGCGCCTCGACGCCTGCGCGCGGGCGATGCCCCGGGGCTGAGCCGGCCCCCGCCGGCCCGCGGGGGCGGCGCCGCGGCTACCGCAGCCCGGCCGCCACGATCTCGGCGACGTCCATCACCTTGAGCCGGTCCTCGCGCCCGGTCTCGTTGATGCCGTCCTTCACCATGGTGAGGCAGAACGGGCAGCCGGTCGCGACCACCCCGCCCGCCTCCCCGAGCGTGGCCGCCGCCTCGGCCACCCGGTTCTGATTCACCCGCGTCCCGAGCTTCTCCTCGAGCCACATCCGCCCGCCGCCCGCGCCGCAGCAGAAGCCCTGCCGCCCGCTGCGCGCCATCTCGACGAGGTCGATCCCCGGCACGGTGCGCAGCGCGTCGCGCGGCGCGTCCACCACACCGTTGTGGCGCGCGAGGTAGCAGGGGTCGTGGAAGGTGACCCGCGCCCCGCCGAGCCCGTCGGCCTGCGCCGGCGTGATCCGGCGCGCCGCGAGCAGCCCGGCGATGAGCTCGGTGTGGTGCACCACCTCGAAGCGGCCGCCGAACTGCGGGAACTCGTTCTTGATGGTGTTGAGGCAGTGCGGGCACTGCACCAGCACCTTCTTCACCCCGCGCTCGTGGAACTTGTCCACGTTGGCCTGCGCCTGCTGCTGGTAGAGGTACTCGTTCCCGAGCCGCCGGGCCGCCTCGCCGTTGCAGGTCTCCTCCTCGCCGAGGATGGCGAACTTCACGCCGGCGGCCCGCAGGATGCGCACGATGGCCCGCGACACCTTCTTCTGCCGGTCGTCGAACGCGCCGGCGCAGCCCACGAAGAAGAGGTACTCGAAGTCGCCGCCGTCCGCGGCTCGCGGCACCTCGAGGTCCTCGCACCACTCGGTGCGCCGGTTGGAGCCGATGCCCCACGGGTTGCCCTGCGTCTCCACCCCCTTGAACATGCGCGCCGCCTCGTCGGGGAAGGACGACTCGACGAGCACCTGGTGGCGCCGCAGGTCCACGAGCCGGGGGATGTTCTCGATGAGGACCGGGCAGGCGGTCTCGCACCAGCCGCAGGTGGTGCAGGCCCAGACCGTCTCGGCCGGGAGCACGTTGCCGACGAGCGGCGGGAGCGCGCCCGCGAGCGCCTCCTTCTCGGCCGCGTCCTTCGAGACCGCGAGCCGGGCCAGCTCCGGCGCCTTCTCGATGAGGTGGTGCTTCACCGCGCGGTTCACCTCCTTGTGCGAGAGGGGCTTGCCGGTCACGTAGGTGGGGCAGTGGGTCTGGCACCGGCCGCACTCGGTGCAGCTGTAGACGTCGAGCGCCTCCTTCCAGGAGAGGTCCTTCACGGTCTGCGTGCCGAAGCTCGCGGTCTCGCTCTCGAGGTCGAGCTTCCGGAGCGCCGCCGACGCGGGCGGCAGCGCGCGCAGGTAGACGTTCGGCAGGGCGGTGAGGATGTGGAAGTGCTTCCCGTAGGGGAGGAAGTTCCCGAAGGTGAGGATGATGGCGAGGTGGAGCCAGAAGCCGCCCAGCCCCACGAGGCGGAGCGTCTCCGGCGAGAGGTTCAGGAACGAGAAGAAGGCCGCGGCGATCGATCCGGCCGGCGCCCACCAGGTGAACGGTCTCCCCGCCGCCGCGAGCTCGGCGCCGTCGAAGGCCATGTCGGTGAGCATGAGCCCGATGATGAAGCCGAGGATGAGGTTGCCCTCCCAGGAGAGGGTGATCCGGTCCGGCCGGGTGACCGTGCGCCGGTAGAGGAAGGCGGAGGCGGCCACGAGAGCGCCGAGCACCATCACGTCCTTCACGAACCCGTAGGCCCGGCCGAAGGGCGCCTCGGGCGCGAGGAGGGGCAGGTGGAACCCCTCCGTGAACCCCACCCCGAAGAGCGTGATGGTCCGGAGCGCCAGGACGAGGAACGCGGCGAAGACGACGACGTGCAGGTAGCCCGGCCGCTTCTCGCCGGGATCGACCATCCGTTTCTGGCCGAAGCCAAACCGGAGCAGCGAGTCGAGCCGCTCGCCGCCGCGGTCGAGCCGGTCCTCCCGGCGGAGGGCGAGGAGCGGCAGGAAGCGGCGCGTCACGGTGAACGCGAAGAACGAGCCGGCGATGAGGATCAGGGCGGTGGTGGCGATCGGGCTCATGCAGGCGGGACGGTACGGGGGCCCTCCCGGGGGCACAAGAATCCTTTCAGGGTTCGCGCCGCGCCGCGTCACGTTCGGTACGGGTCAGCACCCGGCGTCATGGCGCGTTGCGGCAATTCGATGCCAAACGGGTTTTAAACGGACGATTTGCTTGCCAAACGAGCATGCTTTTGTTCGTTTGTTCGGCTGCACGTCCAGCCTTCTTTCAACCTTCCGTGGAGGCAGCCGATGTTGTCGCTCCGCCGCTACACCCCGACCCTCGCCGTTCTCGGGCTCCTCGCAGCCTGCACGCCCGACGTGAACCAGCACGCCAACCCGGCGAACGTCACCTACGCGGCCTTCGATCCCTCCGCCAGCCCGCCGGCCATCCCGCTGCCGAACGACCTCGCCCGCGCCAACGTGGCCGCGACGAGCGGCGCGCAGAAGGAGCTGCTCACCGCCTTCAACCAGGCGGGCGGCTTCCCGAACGACCAGGAGGTGGCGGTCACGGTGGACTTCTTCACCGAGGCGGTGACCGTGGCGCCGCGCGCCCGCACCGCGCCCGACCTCGACCTCACCACCTTCAAGGCGGCGCCCGGCGCCGGCGCGACCCTGGCGGTGTTCCAGGTCGCGCAGGGATGTCCGTTCGGGGCGGAGGCCGCCCAGGGAAAGACCTGCCAGCCCATCCTCGACCAGAATGGCAATCAGATTGCGCTGCCCGTTGCAATCGAGACCCTGTCCGCAGGCAATTACGTCAAGCTCGCCGATCACGGCACGCTCTCCATCTATCCGAAGAAGAACACCACCACCGGCGCTCGCCGCTGGCCGGCCGGGGGGAAGTTCGTCGTCGCCATCCGCGGCGGCGCCAGCGGCGTGAAGACCAAGGACGGGAAGGACATCCAGCCCGAGGCGGCGATGTACCTCCTCCTCCAGGACAAGAACCTCGCCGACCCGGCCAACCAGGCGCTGCTCGCCCTCAAGTACCCGGACCCCAAGACCGCCGCCGCCTTCGGCCAGCAGCTCGAGGCGGTCCGCGAGCCGCTCGTGCCGGCGTTCCAGCTCATGGACCAGGTCGGGATCCCCCACCGCGAGCTCGCGGTGATCACCGGCTTCACCATCGCCCCGGCTGCCGGCGCCGTGGTGCTCGCCGACCCGACCGCGGGCCAGATGCCGCTCCCCTCCGACTTCCTCATCGACCCGGCCACCAACCGGATCGTGAACAACCCGGCCTTCTGCGGGGGCAATGTCGACGCCAGCGGCAGCTGCCCCACTGCGGCCGGCCTCGCCACCCTCGACGGCTTCAGCACCACGGCCATGATCCTGGCCCAGACCTCGGGCCCGATCCGCGCCAACACCGTCAACAGCGCGAGCGTGCAGCTCTTCGACTTCTCCACCCCGAGCGCCCCGGCGCGGCTCTACGACCTCGTGGACGAGCTCACGACCGGCGGCGCGCACAAGGCGCAGTACGTCTCCGAGCCGCCGCCCATCACGCAGGAGGGGACCACCACCTCGGCCTGCGCCCCGGGCCCGAGCGGCTACGACGACGCCTGCGTCTCCACCGCCATCGGCCTCCAGCCCGCCATCCCGGCGCAGCCGCCGCTGCTCATCCACTCGGTCCCGCCGCTCAAGGAGGGGACGGAGTACCTCGTCGTCGTCACCAACAAGGTGAAGGACGCGAACGGCACCCCGCTCGTCCCGAGCACGCTCGGCAAGATCCTGCAGTTCAAGAACCCGGTCTCGGTGAGCGGCAAGTCGCAGCTCCCCGGCGTCTCCGACGCGCAGGCGGCCGGCATCGAGCAGATCCGGCTCGCCACGCAGGCTGGCGTCGCCGCGGCCGGCATCGACCCCACCACGGTGGTGATGGCCTACACCTTCCGCACGCAGGGCATCACCCACCCGGCGCTGCAGCTCGCGGCGGTGCCGTACTCCTCGACGGTGGCGCCGCTGATGGTGCCGGGGGCCCTCACTGCGGCGGCGCTGCCCCCCGGCGTCCCGAGCGCCAACGTGGCCGAGGTCTTCTCGGCGAAGATGCCGACCCTCAACCCCATCGACGCCACCACCGGCGCGCTCAACCCCGACAACACCAAGTGGACGCCGGGCTCGCTGAACGCCCTCGTGGTCGTGCCCGCCATCCTGGGCGCAACCTCGTGCACCGCCAGCCCCGGCGCCTGCGCCAAGCTGCCGCTCGTCGTGTTCCAGCACGGGCTCGGGCAGAACAAGACCAACGTCTTCGCCATCGCCAGCGCCCTCTCGACGGCCGGCTTCGTGACCGTCGCCATCGACGCACCGCTGCACGGTGAGCGCGCCTTCTGCGCCGCCGACGCCGACTGCGCCTGCGCGCCGGGCGTCACGAGCTGCGGCACGCCGAAGTGCACCCTCCCGGCGAGCGGGCTGAACAAGCTCTACCCCACAGGCACCTGCGGCACCGGCCAGGTGGCCACCTCCGGCAAGTACTTCGTGACGGCGAACTTCTTCGCCACCCGCGACGCGCTCCGCGAGGACATCCTCGACCACTCCGCCCTCATCGCCGCGCTCGCCCCGCTCTCGGCGGCGGCCGCCAACCCGGTCTCGACTGAGCTCGCCACGAAGGGCGTCGCCATCGACCCGACCAAGGTCTACTGGGTCGGCCAGTCGCTCGGCGGCATCCTCGGCACGCTCAACACCGCCGTGGACCCGCGCATCTCGAAGGCGGTCCTGAACGTGCCGGGCGGCACGCTGGTGGACGTCTTCACCAACTCGCCCACCTTCCAGCCGCAGCTCGCGCCCATCTTCGCCTCCATCGGCGTCACGGTGGGCACGCCGCAGTACCTGCAGGCGCTGCAGCTCGCGAAGTGGATCCTCGACGGGGCCGATCCCATCAACTTTGCCGGCCACCTCACCGGCGACGCGACCCACCCGACGCTGGCGAACCCGCTCTCCGCGACCGGCGCGGCGCAGTCCGGCAAGGCCATCTACGGGCAGTACGCGATCTGCGACCAGGTGATCACGAACCCCTTCGAAGCGTTCCTGTTCGAGCAGGCGGGGGTGACGCCGGGCGGGGCCAACCCGCTCACCGTCTACACCGTGGCCGGCGCGGGCACTCCGGGCGCGTGTACGCCGCCGAGCTCTGATCCGGCAACGAACAACCCCGCGCACGGCTTCCTGCTGAACGGCGTCGACCCCACCGCCACCGCGAACGGCCAGTCGGACGCGGCCGGGTGGCTGGCCGGCCTGCTCACCACCCCTCCCGCCACGCACTAGAGGACCGACCATGCGCAAGCCCATCACCGCACTTGCCCTCCTCGCGCTGCCCGTCCTCGCCCTCGCGAGCGGGTACAGCGTCCCCAACTACAACCCGCGCGACCTCGCGCTCGCCGACTCGGCGGTGGCCGCCCAGGACGGCGCGGCGGCCGTCTACCGGAACCCGGCCGCGCTCGCCGGCCTCGAGGGCGTGGACCTCGTGCTCGGCGGCAGCCTCATCGACCTGCGGAGCGACTGGACGGCGACCGCGGCGCAGCAGGCGGCCGGCGTGAGCCCGACCGCCGCCAGCATGTACCCGAAGGCCGTCTTCCCGCCGGGCATCTACGCCTCCTACGGCGGCGCCATCGCCGGCCACCGCTTCGGCGTGGGCGCCGGCTTCAACATCCCGGCGGGCGGCAACGTCTACTGGCGGAACGACTGGCCGGGCAGCACCGACATCATCAGCGTGAACCGGAAGGTGTACGCCGGCTACCTCTCCGGCGGCTTCCAGCTCGTCCCGGGGCTCAAGCTCGGCGCCGGCGTCGTCTACTACCGCACCACCGAGCTCCTCGACCGCTCGGTGGACTTCATCTCCACCCAGGGCTACGGGAAGCTCGGGACCTCGGGCGACGCCTGGAGCTACGACCTCTCCTTCGAGTGGACGCCGCTGCGCGACGTGCCGTTCACGATCGGCCTCGATTACAAGCACAAGGGCGATCAGAAGCTCACCGGCAACGCCACCTTCCTGAACGTCCCGCCGGCGCTGGCGGGGCAGGCGGCGGACCAGGCCGTCACCCATGAGCTGACGGTCCCGAACTACCTCAACGTCGGGCTCGCCTACCGGGTGGTGCCGCAGCTCCTCCTCACCGGCCAGTACTCCTTCGAGCGCTACGTCGTGTACCGGACCGACACGTTCCAGGGGAACCAGGGCGTCACCATCGAGGTGCCGCGCAGCTGGGGCAACGGCCACCTCTTCCGCTTCGGCGCCGAGTGGACCACGCCGGTGCAGGGGCTGACCGCGCGCGCCGGGTTCCTGCACGACTCCGGGGCCTCGGACGCGAACCACTACTCGCCGACCCTGCCGGACGCCTCGCTCTGGGCGGTCTCGGTCGGCGCCGGCTACGCCTTCCTGCCGGGCTGGTCGGTGGACGCGGCGTTCTTCCGGGCCATGTACGACACCGTGGACGCCACCAACTCGGTGAGCTTCCCGGGCGTCTACAAGGACAGCGCCAACGTCTACAGCATCGGCGTGAGCTGGCACGTGCCGGTCGGGCCGAAGCTGGCCCAGGACGACGGCCGCACCGCGGCGAACCTCTTCCGCTAGCCGGCGCGAAGGGCGAGACGCGAACGGCGGTGGCTCTCCGGAGCCGCCGCCGTTTTTCTTTCGGGCTCATGCGAGGTTGAAGCGCCGCGCGTACTCAGCGTAGGAGAATCTCCGGCACCGCTCGCCGGCGCGGGCGCAGCAGCCGCTTTCTGCCGGGAAGCCGCCGGGTTGGCGCACGGAACGGACCCAGGGTACGTGAGTCTCCGGCACCGTCGCCCGGCACCGTCGCCGGGACCGTCGGAACGGCACCGCCGGGCACCGCCGGGACAGGCACCGCCGCCTCGCCCTCAGTGCACCACCTGGCTCCCGCCCAGCCCCGAGCGCGACTCGATGTACCTCCGCAGGATCTCGAGGTACTCGCCCGCCTCGCGCGCCCCGCAGACCAGCCACTCCTCGCCGATGACCAGGGCGGGCACGGCCTCGACCCCGTTCTCCACCGCCTCCTGGTAGTCGTCGAGCACGGCGCGCTCGGTGCCGGGGGCGTGGAGGGCGGCGACGAACCGGTCCATCTGCAGCCCGCTCCGGGCCGCCACCTCGATGAGCACGTCGTGGCGGGACACGTTGAGGCCGGCCACCAGCGCCGCCTCCCGCAGCCGCTCCCGCAGCACCTCCTCCCAGTGCGCCCCCTGCATCCGGGCGGCGGCGAGCGCCACCAGCGCGGGCACGGAGCAGCTCGGCGCGTCCCCGGTCGTCCAGAGGTCGGGGGAGAGGAACGCGCCGTCCGGTTGCCGCGCCGCCTTGCGGACCTCGCGCGCCATGCCCCGCCGCTCGGCCGGGCTGGGGGCGGCCGGCTCGGGGCGCAGCGGGAACGGCGCGTGGCGGAGCGGGGCGAAGTAGCCGTCGAGCAGCTTCACCGCCTGCAGCACCCGCTTCTCGGCGAGCCAGCACCAAGGGCTCACGACGTCGCCGTACAGCGTCAGGTCCACCGGGAATGATTCGCGCGGGTTCGGGTTCACGGTGACGGCATCTTAGCGGCCACCCCGCCCCCCAGAAAGGGACGGCCGAGCGAGCTGTTACTCCCTAATGTACCGAAAAGACGGGACAAAGTGATCCCGGTCACGAGGGGCTCGCGGGGATCCCTCCCCACCTCCGAGGGGGCAACCCCGCGCAATCCGGGGGGAACGCGCGCCGACCCGCCGGTGCCGGAGGTGGAGGCGCACGGCAGGCCGACCGGCAGAGAATCTTCGCGCCAGGCCCGCCTAGATGAGCCGCCGCTTCGCCCACCCCGCGTCATGGGCCCGGGCGAACTCGAGCGCGTGCTCCACGTACTGCCGGGCGATGTCCACCCCTGTCACCGCCTCCAGCTCCTCGAAGCCGGGCGAGCTGTTGACCTCCATGATCTTCGGCCCGGTCCGCGACTCGAGCATGTCCACGCCGGCCACCTCGAGCCCGATGACGTGGACCGCCCGCACCGCCACCTCGGCGAACTCGGGCGGCAGCTCGATCCGCTGGCCCGAGCCGCCCCGGTGGATGTTGGAGCGGAACTCGCCGGTCCGGGCCTGCCGCCGCATCGCCGCCACCACCCGGTCGCCGATGACGAGCGCCCGCACGTCCCGCCCCCGCGACTCGGCGATCATCTCCTGCAGCAGGATCTCCTGCCCCATCGACCAGAGGGTGTCGAGCATCCCCTCCACCTCGACCATGGAGTTCGCGATCATCACCCCGACGCCCTGCGTTCCCTGGATGAGCTTGATGATGCAGGGCAGGCCGCCCACGTCCTCCACCGCCGCCGCCACCTCCTCGCGGTAGCGGCACATCACCGTGCGCGGGATGTCGATGCCGAAGCGGGAGAGGAGCTGCAGCGCCCGGAGCTTGTCGCGGGCCCGGGCGATGGGGATCGAGTTCGCGATCACCGGCACGCCCATCATGTCGAGCTGGTTCACCACCGCGAGCCCGTAGCCGGTGATCGAGGCGCCGATGCGCGGGATGACCACGTCGAGCCCGCTCACGTCCTTGCCGCGGTAGGTGAGGCGCGAGGAGCCGCGCGCCAGCACGAGGTTGCAGCGGAGCGTGTCGAGCACGCGGGCCCGGTGGCCGAGCTCGCCGGTCGCCTGCACGAGCCGCCGCGTCGAGTAGAGCTTCTTGTTGCGGGAGAGGATGCCGACGGTGAGCCGCTCCGCCGCCGGTGGCCTGGGGCGCGCGGCGCGCGGCGCGCGCGCGACGGGGCGCTTCTTCCTCTTCATGGGCGCTTCACCTTAATTGATCGCTTCCCGCCCGGCTGCTAGAAAACCGAGTCTTACCCGAGGGTCACCGTGGCTGCCGACTACAAGAGCACCGTCAACCTCCCGCGCACCGACTTCCCCATGAAGGCCAACCTGCCGCAGCGGGAGCCGGAGATCCTGCGCGACTGGGAGGAGCGGCGGGTCTTCGAGAAGCTCGTCGAGCAGAACGTCGCCCGGGGCGCGCCGCGGTTCGTCTTCCACGACGGCCCGCCGTACGCCAACGGCGACATCCACATGGGCCACGCGCTCAACAAGGTCCTCAAGGACGTCATCGCCAAGTACCGCAACATGAAGGGCGAGGCGTGCGACTACCTGCACGGCTCCGACTGCCACGGCCTGCCCATCGAGCTCAAGGTGGACAAGGAGCTCGGCCCCAAGAAGCGCGACATGGACAAGCCGGCGATCATCGCCGCCTGCCGCGCCTACGCGAAGAAGTGGATCAAGAAGCAGAACGAGCAGTTCCGCCGGCTCGGGCTCATGGGGCGCTGGGAGGGGTACGCCACCATGAACCCGCCCTACGAGGCGGAGATCGTCCGCACCTTCGCGCGGGCCGCCGAGAAGGGCTACCTGTTCCGCGGCAAGAAGCCGGTCTACTGGTGCATCACCGACCGGACCGCGCTGGCCGAGGCCGAGGTGGAGTACGAGGAGCACACCTCGCCCTCGATCCACGTCGCCTTCGACCTCCTCTCGCCCCTCCCCGACCCGAAGCTCGCTGGCAAGCCGGCGCGCCTCGTCATCTGGACCACCACCCCCTGGACCCTGCCCGCCAACCTCGCGGTCTCGGCCCACCCCGACTTCACCTACGTCGCCTACCAGCTCGGCGCGCAGGTGGTGGTGGTCGCGAAGGACCTCCTCCCCGCCTTCCTCGCGGCCTGCGCGCCCGAGGAGCTGAAGCTCGCCGACGCCCCCACGCCCCACACCCCGGCGGCGCACGAGGCGGCGACCGGCGGCGGCGGCGCCGTGGCCGCCGCGGCCCTGGCCCACCCGGAGCGGATCCTCGCCCACTTCGACGGCAAGGCGCTCGAGGGGCTCGAGTACCAGCACCCCTTCATCGACCGGCGCTGCCCGGTGATCCTGGGCGAGCACGTCACCCTCGAGGCCGGCACCGGCCTCGTCCACACCGCCCCCGGCCACGGCCAGGAGGACTACCAGGTCGGCCTGAAGTACGGGCTCGCGGTGCTCAACCCGGTGGACGGCGCCGGGCGCTTCACCGCCGAGGCCGGCAAGTACGCGGGCCAGAAGATCTTCGAGGCGAACCCGGTCATCGTGGCCGACCTCGCCGCGTCGGGCCACCTGCTCTCGAACCCCAAGGCCTCGCTCCGCCACAGCTACCCGCACTGCTGGCGCTGCCACCACCCGGTGGTCTTCCGCGCGACCGACCAGTGGTTCCTCTCGCTCGAGCACGACGAGCTCCGCCGCCGCACGCTCGAGGAGATCGACCGCGTGCGCTGGATCCCGAGCTGGGGGCGCGAGCGCATCTACTCGATGATCCAGAACCGCCCGGACTGGTGCCTCTCGCGCCAGCGCACCTGGGGCGTGCCCATCCCTGTCTTCTACTGCGACGGCTGCGACGAGCCGCTCGTCTCGCCGGCGGTGATGGGCCGGGTCGCCGAGGCCTTCGAGACCGAGGGCATCGAGGCCTGGTACCGCCACGCGCCGGCCGACTTCACCGGCGACGCGAAGTGCGCCAAGTGCGGCGGGACCCACTTCCGCCGCGAGCAGGACATCCTCGACGTCTGGTGGGACTCGGGCGTCTCCTGGGCGGCGGTGGCGGCGAAGACGCCGAGCATGGGCGTCCCGACCGACCTCTACCTCGAGGGCTCCGACCAGCACCGCGGCTGGTTCCACAGCTCGCTCCTCACCTCCATGGCCATCCGCGGCAACGCGCCGTACAAGGCGGTGCTCACCCACGGCTTCGTGGTGGACGGCCAGGGCAAGGCGATGTCGAAGAGCCTCGGCAACGGCATCCCGCCCGAGGACATCATCAAGAAGCACGGCGCCGAGGTGCTGCGGCTCTGGGTGGCGGCCTCCGACTACCGCGACGACGTGCGGCTCTCCGACGAGATCCTGAACGGCCTCGCCGAGGGCTACCGCAAGATCCGCAACACCCTCCGCTGGGCGCTCGGCAACCTCGAGGGCTTCGACCCGGCGCGCCACGCGCTGCCCGAGGCGGAGCTCCTGCCCATCGACCGCTGGGCGCTCTCGCGGCTCGCCGCCTGGGTGGAGAAGGTGACGCAGGCGTACGAGGACTACGAGTTCCACCTCGCCTACCACGCCACCATCCAGTTCTGCGCCGTGGAGCTGTCGGCCTTCTACTTCGACGTGATCAAGGACCGGCTCTACACCGCCAAGGCCGACGGCCCGGCGCGGCGGAGCGCCCAGACCGCGCTCCACGCGGTCGCGAGCGACCTCGTGCGGCTGCTCGCCCCCATCCTCTCCTTCACCGCGAGCGAGGCCTGGGGCCACCTCCCGGGCGAGAAGGCCGAGACGGTCTTCCTCGCCGGGCTCCCGAAGCGGGCCCGCCCCCAGGGCGCCGAGGCGCTCGAGGCGCGCTACGCGAAGCTCGCCGAGGTGCGCGCCGCCGTGCAGAAGGCGCTCGAGGAGGAGCGGAAGCAGAAGAAGATCGGCTCCGGCCTGGAGGCCATGGTCACCGTGACCGCCGAGGGGGAGCAACTCGCGCTCCTGCGCGAGGCGGCGGCCGAGCTCCCCACCCTCTTCATCGTGTCCAAGGTGGCGCTCGCCGAGGGGCCGTTCGCGGTGGCGGTCGCGCCGGCCCCCGGACGGAAGTGCGCCCGCTGCTGGGTCTACGCCGAGGACGTGGGCGCGAGCCCGGCCCACCCCGAGGTCTGCGGCAAGTGCGCCGCGGCGCTGGCATGAGGCTCGCCCCCAAGTGGCGGCTGCTCCTGGCGCTGTTCCTCGCGCTGGTCACGGCCGATCAGGTGACGAAGTTCCTCGCGGTGGACCGGCTCACCACCGCCTTCGACCGCGCCGGCGCGCACGGCCTCGGCGAGAAGGTGGCGGCGTTCTACGCCCTCGAGCACCTCGAGCCGTACGCGACGGCGCCCTTCTACGTCTGGTCTCCGGTCTGGCGGATGAACTACGTGGAGAACCCGGGCGCGGCCTGGGGGCTCTTCCGCGGGCTCTCCGACGGCGTGCGGAACGCCTTCTTCACCGTGGTCTCGCTCGGCGCGGTGGCGTTCATCCTCCACTACTACCGGCGGCTGCGGGAGGAGCAGCGCTACCTGCAGCTCGCCATGTCCCTCGTGCTCGCGGGCGCGGTCGGGAACTTCATCGACCGCATCGCGCGCCGGTACGTCATCGACTTCGTCGAGTGGTACTGGTGGAACCGGCCGGACATCCGCTGGCCCACCTTCAACGTGGCCGACTCGCTCATCGTGGTGGGGGTGGCGCTCCTGATGCTGCAGCCCTCGCGCCCGGCCGATCGGCCCGACCCCGTCTAGGACCATGCTCCCCATCCTCTTCACCCTGACCCTCCCGGGCCCGGCCGCGCTGGCGCTGGCCCTCGCCGCCGTGGTGGCGCTCGCCGTCGCGCGGGCCGTGAGCTACCGGCGCGAGTCGGCGAAGGGGCGCGTCGCCGTCTCCTTCGGCGCGGCGCTCTGGGACGACAAGCTCACCCTCGGGCTCCTCCTCGCCGGCCTCGGCGCGGCCTGGCGCGCCGGCCTCTTCGACGGTCCGGTGCGGCTGCCGCTCCACACCTACGGCCTCGCCATGGCGACCGCCTTCCTGGTGGCCATCCACGTCGCGCAGCGGCTCGCCCGGGCCGACGGGCTCGACCCGGATCGCGTGAGCGACCTCGCCTTCTGGCTCATCGTGGCCGCGCTGGTCGGCAGCCGGCTCTACTTCATCGCCGTGAACTGGGACGAGTACGTCGGGCCGGGCGCCGGGGTGGCGACCCCGCTCGGGCGCCTGCCGCGCCTCCTCGCCATCTGGGAGGGCGGGCTCGTCTTCTACGGCGGCTTCCTCGGCGCGGTGGCGGCCAGCATCGTGTACCTGCGGCGCCACCGGATGCCGTTCCTCGCCTACGCCGACGCGCTCATCCCCTCGGTGGCGCTCGGCCACTTCTTCGGCCGGCTCGGCTGCTTCGCCGCCGGCTGCTGCTGGGGCGGCGTCTCGCACGGGCACGTCCCGTGGCTGACCCGCTTCCCGCCCGAGTCGCTCGCCTACCAGACCTTCGCGGCCCGGCCCAACGCGGCCGAGCTGCTCTCGCCCGATCGGCTGAGCACCCTCCCCGTCCACCCCACCCAGCTCTACGAGGCCTTCGGCGAGCTCGGCCTGTTCCTCCTGCTCGTCTTCGTGGTGCGGCCGCGGCGCCGCTTCACCGGGCAGGTGCTCGCGAGCTGGCTGCTCGCCTACGCGGTGCTGCGGTCCCTGGTGGAGGTCTTCCGGGGCGACGTGGAGCGCGGGCTCGTGGCCGGCTTCGGCGTGGGGCAGTGGACGTCGCTCCTCATCTTCGCGGCGGGGGCCGCCCTCTTCGCCTGGGGCCGGCGGCAGGCCGGCGCGGCGGCCCGGCCGGCGGCGATTTGATCGCCGGGTCCCGGCGCCGCTAGACTCGCAGGCGCGTGACCCGTCCTCCCAACGGCCCGCCGGGCGGTCCCGGCGCTCCCGGCGACCGCGCCCGCGACCAGAGCGCGGGCGAGGCGCTCTCCGACGAGTGCGACCAGGTCGAGCGCGACATGGACGAGCTCCGGGCGCGCTACGAGCTCTACTTCCTCGGCGTGGAGCGGGTCGAGCCGGTGCGCGATCGCGCCGTGCTGAAGCAGCAGGTGAACCGGCTGCTCACGGCCTTCACGCGCAACGCCGGCCTGCGCTTCCGGGTCCAGGCGCTGCACGCGCGCTTCATCTCCTACGAGCGGCTCTGGATGCGGAACTCCCGCGAGCGCGAGGAGGGCACGTACCGGCGCGACCTCTACAAGGCGCGGCGCCGCGCCGGGCGCGATCCTGCGGGCGGGTCGAGGCCGGCCCGCGCCGGCGCCCCTGCCCCCGCCGCGCCCGGCAGCGACGCGGCGCCGGAGAGCGCCGTCGCTCCCGCGGGAGCGGCCGAGCCGGGCCCGCCGGCCGCGCTCACGGCCGCCGCGACCGGGTCGCCCCGCCCCGCTCCCCCTGCCCCTCCGATCCGCCCGCCCGGCATGGCGCCCCCCGCGCTCGCACGGCCGCCGCCAGGCGCCGGAGAGGATCCGCGGGTGCGCGCGCTCTACGACGCCTACGTGGACGCGAAGCGGCGCTGCAACGAGGACGTGTCGCGCATCACCTACGACGCCGTGGCGCGCACCGTCGCCCAGCAGACGCCGCAGCTGCGCGAGCGGCTCAAGGCGAAGGACATCGACTTCAAGGTCGTGATCCAGGACGGGCGGGCCGTGCTGAAGGCCGTGCCGAAGGGCTGAGATACCGTCACGCCGGCGCACGCGGGGCGCGGGGCGACGCCCGAGCGGCCCCGGCACACCGGCGCGGCGCGGGGGTGCGCTTCGGCGGCGGCAGAGACCGGCCTCGGCCCGCGCGGCTCGACCCGGCTCGATCCCGGCCACCCCCCGGGGCGCTGCCGCGCGGTCGTCCGGTGCCCAGCCTTTGCTCGCGAGCGGCCCGGGAGAGCGCGGGCGCGAGGGAGGTGTCCGTGGGAGGGCGCTTGGCCTGGTTGGCGGCCGTCTGCCTGGTCGCCGGGTGGGTGGCGACGCGGGGCGCGGCGGCGGCGGAGCTGTCGAGGCTGACCGTGCCTCCCGCCGAGGCGGCCGGCGCGCTCGCGCGCGACGCCGAGGACGGGAGGCGGCTCGGGGCGCAGGTGGCCGCGCTGCAGGAGCGGCTCCTCGCCGACGGGGCGCGCGTGCGCTTCTGGCGCGAGCTGCAGGCGCGCCACGAGGGCGTGACCTCGGTGACCTGCGCCAACCTCGCGAGCCACGCCGAGGCGATGGCGCGCGGCGAGGGCCGGCGGCGCGCCGTCGAGCCGCGCCGCAGGCTCGCGACCGCGAAGTTCGAGCCGAGCGCGCGCTGAGGCGCCGCCTCCGGGGCGGCCCGCGCGGCGCGCCCCTTTCCATTTGCGTTCCGCCCCTCATCGATCGTAAAAGACCGGACCTCGGCGGGCCCCTCGGGGCCCGCGGACGGCCGGAGCCCGGGTAGCTCAGTCGGTAGAGCAGGGGACTGAAAATCCCCGTGTCGGTGGTTCGATTCCGCCCCCGGGCACCACTTTATCTGAGCTCGTACAGTGGCCCATCAGACCCAAGGTCTGGTGGGCTTTCGGTTTTTCGGGCGGTCGTGGACCAGAGGCGGGAGGGCGGGTCCGCAAGGGGGGCGAGCACCTGGGCTGATGGAGGGCGGCCCGGCCGCGTCGCGCCGTCATCGCTGCACGCATGACGGGGGATGCGGCCAGGTCAACACCTCGACCGCGGTCCGACGAACGAGGTCGACTGCGTAGGTGTGATTCCGCTCGTTGGTCACGATCAGCCTGTCGCCCTCGATTCGGGCTGAGTTGATGGCGACGTCTTGAACGTCGCCCTCCATGCGAGGGTTCAACCATACTTCGTAGAGTTGGATGGACCAGAGGAGCGCGTTCGTCTTCTCGTCCCGGGCCTGGACCAGCCCGCTCTTGATCCAGGTGCCATCGTCGTCGGTGAAGTGCGGGAAGACGTACCTGACCCCTGCTTGGATCACGGGTGGCACTTTCTTCGGGACCGCGCGCTTTGCGTGGGCGGCTGTCGGCGGCAGGAGAGCGAGGAACAGCACGAGACCAAGAGCGAGTCGCATGTCATTCCCCCTGCGAAGCTGGCGAAGCGCGATCAACGGCACACCTCTGCGCAGGCGTCAATGGGCGTCGGACTCGCGAACCAACCAACATCGGCTCCGGGGAGAGGGCATGCACGACCGGCTGCCGCTCGTCGCTGTTGGCGCACGCACGGCGATCCCGTCGGGGCGAACCGAGCGAGGTGTGCGGGTGCTCGCGAAAGGTTTCTCCGCGCTCGCCCCTTCGGTCACTGTACAACGTCTCGGGACGGCCCCGCGGCGTTGAACCGGCATCGGCCAACCCGAAGCGTACGCCTCGCGTGCGCGGCGACACTCAGGGGGACCGGATGCGCGCCTGCCATCGCCTGACATGCCTGTTGCTGGCGGCGCTCCTGGCTTGCGGTGGGAGTGCGCCGAAGGACGAGCTTGGAACGGCGTCGCGCGAGGTACGCGACCGCCTGTGTGCGGCCGCGTGGAGCGGCTACACGGGGCACTGGGTCTACTACGGTTCGCTCGCGAGCTGTGGGGGGAGCGACCCCGACGACTGTGGGGAGCTCCAGTGCACCAACACGGAGTGGAGCAACTACTGCACCGACTATAATTGCCCGGCTGGCTACACGTGCACTCTTGGCAGCCAGACGCTGGTGGGCCCCACCACGTATCACTACTGCAACTGCATCAAGGTTCAGAACAGCGTCACCCCGGTGATGATCCCCGACGGCACGCCGTGCGCCAATCTCTCGGGCACCTGCCAGCGCGGCGCTTGCGTCCGGTGACGCCTGCCGGTTGCGACCGGGGTGCTCCTCTCCTCGCCGGGCCCCTCGGGGCCCGCGGCAAGCAGGAGCCCGGGTGGCGCGGCCGGCGCCGCTTCGATGGTGTGCTCCGCCCCCCTCGACCAGGGGACATGCGCGCCCCCTTTCCGTGGCAACCCTTGTGACCGCCCCCGTGTTGGACTAACCAGACAGGAGACTCCCGCCCCGCCCACCTCGGGCCGAGAGGGCCCCGGATGGCACCCAGCCCGCGCCTTCCATCCAGTTCCTACCCCGGCCTCGACGAGGCGCTGGCCGCGAGGCTGACGGGGCCGGCCGACGATGCGGGCCCTTCCGGCGCGAGCGGACTGCGCCCGGAGGTCTGGATCCCGCTCCTGTACCTGGCGCTCTCCGGCGCCTGGATCTCCTTCTCGGACCACCTGGTCGCGGCGGCGGCGCGCACCTCCGAGGAGTACGCGCAGTGGTCCACCTGGAAGGGGCTCGGCTTCACGGTCGTGACGGCCCTGCTCCTCCACGCCGGAATGCGCTGGGCGCTCGAGCGGCAGCGGCGCGCCCAGCAGCAGGTGGTCCTGCGCGAGGCGCTCCTGCGCGCCATCACCGACGCGCTCGCCGACCCGGTCTTCGTGAAGGACCGCGCGGGCAACTTCGTCTTCGCCAACCCGGCCACGCTCTCCACCCTGGGCAGGCGGCCCGAGGAGGTGCTGGGGAGGAGCGATCGCCAGATCCACGGGGACGCGGCCGTGGGCGAGGCGGTCATGGCCCACGATCGGCGGATCGTCGCCACCGGCCAGCCGGAGGCGCTGGAGGAGTGGCTGGAGACGCCGCGCGGCCGGCGCTTGCACCTCACCACCCGCTCGCCGTTCCGGGACGCCGCGCGCGAGATCGTCGGCGTGGTCGGCGTCTCGCGCGACATCACGGAGCGCAAGAAGGCCGAGGAGCAGCTCCTGCAGTCCCAGAAGCTCGAGAGCATCGGGCGGCTCGCGGGCGGCGTGGCGCACGACTTCAACAACCTCCTCACGGCGATCCTGGCCTGCAGCGCGTCCCTGAAGGAGGACCTGGCCCGCGGGGCGGCGGCGCAGCCGGAGGACGTGGAGGAGATCCTGGCCGCCGGCGAGCGCGCCCGCGACCTCACGCGCCAGCTCCTCGCCTTCGCCCGCAAGCAGGTCATCGCGCCGGTGGCGCTCGATCTCAACGCGGTCGTGCGCGGGATGCAGAAGCTCCTCGACCGGCTGCTCGGAGAGGACGTCGAGCTGCGGGTGAAGCTGCAGCCCGGCCTGTGGACCCTGCACGCCGACCCCGGGCAGGTGGAGCAGGTGATCCTGAACCTGGTGGTCAACGCCCGGGACGCGATGCCGCGCGGAGGGGTGCTCGAGCTCGAGACCCGCAACGCCACGGAGGAGCCGGCGCAGGACCCCGAGCGCATGCCGGGGGAGTGGGTGCGGCTCGCGGTCCGCGACTCGGGCGAGGGGATGTCCCCCGAGGTGCGGGCGCACCTCTTCGAGCCGTTCTTCACGACGAAGGACCCGGGGAAGGGGACCGGGCTCGGGCTCGCCACGGTCTACGGCATCGTCCAGCAGGCCGGGGGCCACGCGCACGTGCAGACGGAGCTGGGCCGTGGCACCTGCTTCGAGCTCTGCTTCCCGCGCGTCATCGCCGCCGCCCCGCCCTACGCCCGGCCGGTGGCCCCGCAGGCGACCGGCGGAAAGGAGACGGTCCTGGTGGTCGAGGACGAGCCGCAGGTGCGAGCGGTCACGGTCCGCGTGCTCCGCGCAGCCGGCTACGAGGTCGTGGCCGCCGCGGATCCACGAGAGGCGCTGGCGCTCGAGTGGGAGGAGCCCGGCCGGCTGCGCCTGCTCGTCACCGACGTGGTGATGCCCGGGATGGACGGCCGCGCGCTCGCGCAGGAGCTCCGCCGCCGGCACTCCGGCCTGAAGGTGCTCTTCGTCTCGGGCTACCCGCAGGAGATCATCGCCGAGCGGGGAGTCCTCGAGCCGGGGATCGACTTCCTCGAGAAGCCGTTCACCGGACCGGGGCTCCTCTCCCGCGTGCGTGCGGTGCTCGACGCGGGCTGAGGAGGAGCCGGCCGGGCGCGTGCCCCAGGCCGACTGAGTGAATTCACCGATCGCTGCGTCATATGACGACGTCGCCCCGGGGGCCGGCCCCGTCCGCAGCCGGAGACGTTCAGGGGAATCTGGCGGAGGCGGGCGCCGCGCGGAATCGGTCGGCCTCTCCATCGACCTGAGCCCGGTCCGCGCCCCCGGTGGCGATCCCGCCTCGCCTGGCCCCGGCACGGTCCGCGCCGGCCGAGGCCCGATCCGGCGGTGCCGGTGGCGGCCGCGCGCCGCGGCTCCGGGCTCGACGTCGGTGCCGACCCCGGTGCCGGAGGTGGCTGAGGCGCCTGGGTCGGCGCGGGGTCCGCACCCGGAAACCATCCGGGTTCCCGGCCACTTATCGCCCACGCGGGTCTGTAGGTGAACGGTGCCGGAGGTGGGCGGGTCAAAGGGAGGGCCGCACCCCCGGAGAGGTTGGTGGCTCGTGGGAGGGAACCCGTGTGGGGCTCTCGCTCGGCCGCCTCCGGCACCGGCCTCCTCGGACCTCCCATGGCCGCCGACCCGACCGGGGTGGCACCCTGTCCCGAGTGACCTGGCCGGGCGCCCGCGACGCCCTTCTGGCCGGACCTTGCTCGGCTCGGGGAGGTTGGCATCCCGCTCGCAAAGAGAAGGCGCGGTCCCGAGCCTGGAGGGGGCGGCCGCGCTCCGCAGCGGAGCGCGGCTGGCTCGGGACCACTTCGGAACGCCGTGGGCCAGCCGAACGCCGCCGTCGGGACGCACCTGGGAGGGAACATCGACCCTCTCGGCGTAGCGCATCCGCCGCCGGTCGAGGGCGTCCCGCGCGGCGCGCCCCTCGTGCTGGCAGTGAACCCCGCCCCGGGCGTCACCCGGCTGGGCCTGTTCGAGGGGGAGCGGCTGGTCCGCTCCGCCGCCGTCCAGCACTCGGAGCGGAGCCTCCGCGCCTGCCGCCGCCTGCTCGAGCAGCAGGACTTCCGGCTCGACGGCGTCCGGGGCTTCCTGACCGCGGCCGGGGTGCAGCCGGGCCGGCTCGCCGCGGCGGTGGGGCAGGGCGGGCTGCTCCCGCGCGCGCTCCCCGGCACCTACCTCGTGGACGACGCGCTCCTGCGCGAGCAGGCCCAGGCCGCGCCCATCGAGCACGAGGCGAACCTCGGCGCCCCCATCGTCCACGCGCTCGCCAGCGAGCACGGCTGCCCGGCCTACGTGGTGGACCCGGTGGACGAGGCGGCCCTCGACGCGCTCGCCCGCCTCGGCGGCGCGCGCGGCCCGGTGAGGACGGCCCTCACCCACGCGCTCAACATGCGGCTCGTCGCCCGCCGCCACGCCTCGGGCGTGAACCGGCCGACGCAGGAGATGAAGCACGTGGTGGCCCACCTCGGCGACGGGTTCTCGCTCGCGGCCCTGCGCGGCGGCGTCCTCCTCGACGCGGTGACCTCGCTCGCGCCGGTGGGCGAGGCCCGCGGCGACAGCATCGAGACGGCGCTCGCCGCGGCGTGCGCCCAGCCGGGCGCCGACGCCCGCTCGGTGGCGGCGGGGCTCTTCGGCGCGCGCGCGCTCCAGCCCACGCTCTCGGGCGCGCAGGTGCTCACCGCCCTCGCCCGCGCCGAGCGGGGAGAGCGGACCGCCTTCCTGCTCCTCGAGGCGGTGAGCTACCAGCTCGCGAAGGTGGTGGGCGAGCTCGCGACGGTGCTCGAGGGCGAGGTGGACGGGATCCTCCTCACCGGCGGGCTCACGAGCGCCGGCCCGGTGGTGAGCGGCCTGTCGCGCCGGGTGGAGTGGATCGCGCCGGTGTTCGTCTACCCGGGCGAGGAGGAGCTCCGGGCGCTGGCGGACGGCGCGCTCAGGGCCCTGAGCGGCGCGGAGCAGGCGCTGCGCTATCCGCGCTGCTGACCGGCCGGCCCGGGCCCGGGCGGAGGAAGCGGGGCGAGTCGGCGCGGCCCCGCCGCCAGTGCAGGAAGGCCCAGCCGGCGATCGCGAGCACGAAGGCCACCGCCACCCCGAGCTCCACCTCGTGGACCCGCCGCTTCACCACCTCGATCTGCGTGGCGAAGAAGTAGCCGAGCCCGACCACCAGCGGCACCGAGAGCAGCGCCGAGAGCCCGTCGGCGAGCAGGAAGGTCCGGCTCGACACGCCGCTCGCGCCGGCGAGCGCGAAGGTGGGCAGCCGGAACCCGGAGGCGTGCCGCGCCGCCATGATGGTGAGGAAGTCGTGCTTCTCGAAGTGGCACTCGATCCAGGCCCGCCGCTTGGGCGTGAAGACGCGGGCGATGCGCGGGTTCTCGAGCACCTGCCTCCCGTGCTTCCGCCCCAGCCGGAAGAGCAGGTAGTCGCCGGTGAGGATGCCGAGGTAGGTCGCGGCGAGCGCCGGCAAGAAGGAGATCACGCCCTCGTGCGCCAGGTAGCCCGCGGTGAGCTGCGTGAGCTCCTCGGGGAAGGGGATCCCGACCCCGGCCGACACCAGCACGCCGAAGATCGCGGCGTAGCTGAAGTGCGTGAGCAGGCGGAGCAGCACGGCTCACCATGATAGGTCCGCCCGGCGGCGACGGAGGCGGCGAACTGCGGGCGGGTGGGTTCCCCCGGCGCCGCCCCCTTGAGAGGGTCGGCGGCCGAAGTCGTTGCGGCCCTGTGGCGCGGTGCGCAATATAGCCCCGCCGGACCGATCGATTCTCGAATCAAGGAGCAGGCATGCCCCTCAAGATCCTGGTCGCCGCCAAGCGCGTCGAGGACCCGGAGTCGAAGATCAAGGTGAAGCCGGACGGGAGCGGCATCGTCACCGACGGCGTGAACTACAAGCTCAACCCCTTCGACGAGATCGCGGTCGAGGAGGGGCTCCGGCTCAAGGAGAAGCACGGCGGCGAGGTCGTCGTGGCCTCGATCGGCGGCGACAAGTCGGTCACCGAGATCCGGGCCGCGCTCGCCATGGGGGCCGACCGCGCCATCCTCGTGAAGCACGACGGCCCGCTCGACCCGGTGGTGGTCTCGGCCATCTTCCAGAAGCTCTTCGAGCAGGAGACGCCCGACCTCGTCCTGCTCGGCAAGCAGTCGATCGACGACGACCAGAACCAGGTCGGCCAGTACCTCGCCGAGCGGCTCGGCCTGCCGCAGGCCACCTTCGCGTCCAAGACCGAGAGCCTGGAGAGCGAGGCGGAGCAGAAGAAGCAGCCGGGGCTCGCGCTCGCCGCGGACGGCAAGACGCTCGAGGTGGTGCGCGAGGTGGACGGGGGCGTGGAGACGCTCGCGCTCCGGCTCCCCGCGGTGGTCACCACCGACCTGCGGCTCAACAAGCCGCGCTTCGCCTCGCTGCCCGGGATCATGAAGGCCAAGAAGAAGGAGGTGAAGGAGCTCGCCGCGGCGTCGCTCGGCGTGGACCTCGCCCCGAAGGTGGTGGTGAAGAAGCTCGCCGAGCCGCCGAAGCGCCAGGGCGGCGTGAAGGTGGCCGACGTGGCCGAGCTCTACGAGAAGCTCCACGCCGAGGCGAAGGTCCTCTAGGAGGTCGCCATGTCGAACGTCCTCATCGTCGCGGAGCAGGCCCAGGGCGCCCTCAAGAAGGCCACCTTCCACGCGCTCGGCGCCGGTCGCGAGGTGGCGCGCCGGACGGGCGGGAAGCTCGTCGCCGCGGTCCTCGGCGCCGGGGTGGGAGGGGCCGCGGAGGAGCTCGCCGCCCACGGGGTGGAGGTGCGGGTGGCCGACGCCCCCGGCCTCGAGCACTACCTCGCCGAGTCCTACGCGCCGGTGGTGGCGCAGCTCGCGAAGGACGTCGGGGCCACCTACGTCGGCGCCGGCGCGACCGCGTTCGGCAAGGATCTCCTGCCCCGCGTGGCGGCCCGCCTCGAGGCGGCCATGGCCACCGAGGTGCTCGGCTTCGCCGGCGACGGCGGCGCGGTCACCTTCCGCCGGCCGATGTGGGCCGGCAACGTGCTCGCGGAGGTGGAGCTCGCCACGCCGGTGAAGGTGTTCACGGTGCGCACCACCGAGTTCCAGCCGGCGCCGCGGGAAGGGCAGGGGAGCGTCGTCCCGGTCGCGGCGAGCGTGGACCCGGCCGCGCTCCGGACCCGCTTCGTCTCCTTCAAGGAGGTGAAGAGCGAGCGGCCGGAGCTGACCGACGCGCGCATCGTGGTCTCCGGCGGCCGCGGCACCAAGGGCGACTTCAAGGAGGTCGAGGCGCTCGCCGACGAGCTCGGCGCCGCGGTGGGCGCGAGCCGCGCCGCGGTGGACGCCGGCTGGGTCCCGAACGACTGGCAGGTGGGGCAGACCGGCAAGGTGGTCGCGCCGGAGCTCTACGTGGCCGCCGGCATCTCCGGCGCCATCCAGCACCTCGCCGGCATGAAGGGCTCGAAGGTGATCGTGGCCGTCAACAAGGACCCCGAGGCGCCCATCTTCGCGCTCGCCGACTACGGGCTCGTGGCCGACCTCTTCAAGGCCCTGCCGGAGCTGCGGGCGAAGATCAAGGCCGGGAAGTGACGGGGCCGGGGATCCCCTCTCTCCCTCTCCCGCGAAGCGGGGGAGGGTCGGGGAGGGGGCCGTCTCACCGCGCGGGCCCGCTCGCATGACCGACGCCGGCCTCGCCGCCCTCGGCATCCACCGCATCCCGGTCCCGGTCCCCTTCCCGCAGGCCGGCGGGCCGGTCAACGTCTACGCCCTCGAGGACGAAGGCGGCGGGCTCTGCCTCTGGGACTCCGGCCTCGGCTCGCCGGAGGGGATCGCGGCCGTGCTCGACGGCCTCGCCGCACTGGGCCGGTCGCCCGCCGACGTCCGCCGCATCTACCTCTCGCACGGCCACGTCGATCACTACGGCGCGGCGCTGGCGCTGATGGAGCGCCGCGGCGCGCCGGTACCGGTGCACGTCCACCCGGCCGACCACGCCAAGGTGGCCGCCTCGGCCCCCGGCTGGCGCGAGCAGGCGCCGCACTACGCCGCGCACCTCGCGAGGCTCGGCGTGCCGCCGGACGTGCTCGCCGCCCTCGCCCGCGAGGTCGGCGCGGGCTTCACCCTGGCCCGCCGGCTGCCCGAGGTCCGCGCCGCGCTCCCCGGCGAGCGGCTCTCCTTCGCCCGCTTCGAGGCCGAGCTGGTCCACATGCCGGGCCACACCCCCGGCCTCCTCTGCCTCTGGGACGCCGCGCACGGCCTCTTCTTCTCCGCCGACCACCTGCTCGAGAAGGTCTCCCCGAACCCGATCATCGAGCTCGGGCCGAACGGCGAGGAGGGCGCCTTCCACCCGCTGCTCCGCTACGTCGAGTCGCTCGCGCGGCTGCGGGCGCTCCCGGTCGAGCGGGTCCTGCCCGGCCACGGCCCGCCCTTCGGCGACCACCGCGCGGTCATCGACGGCCTGGTCGCGTTCTACGGCAAGCGCCAGGCCCGCATCCTCGCGCTCCTCGCCGGGGGCCCCCGCACCGGCTACGAGATCACCCGCGACCTCTTCCCCCGGGCCCGCGAGGGCGACCTGTTCCTCACCGTCTCGGAGGCGGTGGCGAACCTCGAGGTGCTCGAGGCCCGGGGCGCGGTGGCGCGCGCCGAGGAGGGTGGGGTGTACCGCTTCCGGCTCTCGGGGTAGAACGTCGGCCCCGTGGCCGATCTCGCCCTCCTCGTCCTCACGCTCTTCTGGGGCACCACCTTCCTGCTGGTGCACGACACGGTCGCGCACACGCCGGCCGGCCTCTTCCTCTTCCTGCGCTTCGGCCTCGCCGCGCTGGCCCTCGGCGCCGCCGCCCTCTGGCGCCGCGACCGGCCCACGCCCGGGCTCGTGAGGCACGGGCTCCTCCTCGGCGCCTTCCTCCTCGCCGGCTTCGTCTTCCAGACCTTCGGCCTGCGCTACACCACCCCGGCCCGCTCCGGGTTCCTCACCGGCCTCGCGGTGCTGGCGGTCCCGTTCCTGGGCCGCCTGCTGCTCGGACGCAAGGTGCAGCTCGCCTCCTGGATCGGCGTCGCCTTCGCCGTCGCCGGGCTCCTCCTCCTCACCCGGCCCTGGGAGGGCGCGCCGGCGGGCGACGTCCGGCTCGGCGACGCCCTCACCGTCCTCTGCTCGATCGCCTTCGCGCTCCAGATCGTCTACACGAGCGAGTGGACGCGGCGGCACTCGGTGGTGCTGCTCACGCTCATCCAGGTGGGCGTGACCTTCGCCGGGACCGGCGCGCTGGCGCTCCTCGAGCCGGGGCCGGCGCGGGTGGCGCCGGGCGGCTGGCCGGTGATCGCCTTCACCGGCCTCGCCATGACGGCCCTCGCCTTCTTCGTCATGAACTGGGCGCAGCGCCACACCACCGCGGTCCGCGCCGCCCTCATCTTCGCGCTCGAGCCGGTGGCGGCGGCGCTCTTCAGCCACTACTGGGGCGGCGAGCCGCTCGGGCCGCTCGACTGGGCCGGCGGCGGGCTCATCGTCCTCGGCGTGGTGGCCGGGGAGGTGGGCGGCGCGGTCCTCGCCGCGCGCGCGCCCGGCTCCGAGCTGTCGGCCTCGTGAGGTAGAAGGGGCGCTCCGATGCCGCGGCTTCCCATCGAGCTCCTCGACGGCGCCCTCCACGTCCCCGGCAGCGTCCTGTACCTCGACGCGCCGCGGAAGAAGGAGTGCGCCTTCGTCTCCCACGCCCACGGCGACCACATCGGCCGCCACGAGCGGACCATCGCCACCGCGCCCACGGTGGCGCTCATGAAGCACCGGCTCGGCGAGCCGAAGAAGAAGCGGGCCGAGGCGCTGCCGGTGCGCTACCGCGAGCGCTTCGGGCTCGCCGACCTCTCCATCGAGCTCTTCGCGGCCGGCCACGTCCTCGGCTCGGCGCAGATCCGGGTGGAGCGCAACGGCGTCGCCCTCGGCTACACCGGCGACTTCTGCACCGAGCCCACCCGCACCGCCGAGCCCTGCGAGGTGATGCCCTGCGACGTGCTGGTGCTCGAGAGCACCTTCGGGCTGCCGCGCTACGTCTTCCCGCCCAAGGACGAGGTGCTGGCCGCGATCCGCCGCTTCGTGGACGACGCCCTCTCCGACGGCTGCACGCCGGTGCTGCTCGCCTACGCGCTCGGGAAGGCGCAGGAGATCCTGGCCCACCTCGGCGCGCTCGGCTACCGCTGCCGCGCCCACCCGGCGGTGCACGCGGTGAACCGGGTCTACGCCGAGCACGGGGTGGCGCTCGAGAACGTGTCGGCGCTCGACGAGGAGGGGCCGTCGCCGGGCGAGGTGGTGGTGGTGCCGCCGCACCTCGCCGGCTCGGCCGCCATGCGCCACGTGCGCCGCCGCCGCACCGCCATCCTCACCGGCTGGGCGCTCGACCAGGGCGCCCGCTTCGGCCGGCGCGGCGTGGACGCGGCCTTCCCGCTCTCCGACCACGCCGACTTCCCGAGCCTGGTCCGCTACGCCAAGGCGACCGGCGCCTCGCGCTGCCTCACCGTCCACGGCTTCGCCCACGAGCTCGCGGCGGCGCTCAGGGCCGAGGGGATCCGGGCGGAGCCGCTGGTGGAGCGTCGGCAGCTCGAGCTGCTGTAGCGGGGCGCCCCCGCGGCCGCGCCCGGGAGCGCCCGCGCCCGAAACCGGCGAACCCGCGCCATCTGCGGTAAGACTCGCCCGTGATCGAGATCGTCGTGACCGAGGAGGCCGCCGGGCAGCGGCTCGACAAGCTCCTGCGCAAGGCCCTCAAGGACGTGCCGCTGTCGCACGTCTTCAAGATGCTCCGCACCCGCAAGGTGCGGGTGAACGGCGCCCGCGGCCGGCCCGAGCAGCTCCTCGCGGCCGGCGACAAGGTGTCGATCCGCGGCGACGAGGAGCAGCTCCGCGCCCCCGGCGAGAAGCGCCCCCCGCGGCCGGCCGAGGTGAAGGTCACCTTCGGCGTGCTCTTCGAGGACGAGCACCTGCTCGCGGTGGACAAGCCCTCCGGCCTCGCCGCCCACCCCGGCACCGGCATCACCGGCGCCACGCTGGTGGAGCAGGCCCGCGCCTACCTGGAGGTCCCGGCCGAGCCGCCCGCCGGCGCCTTCGTCCCCTCGCCGGCGCACCGGCTCGACCGGGAGACCTCCGGCATCGTGGTGGTGGCGAAGACCCGCAAGGCGATGGTCGGCCTCACCCACATCTTCACGAGCGGGGAGGGCGTGAAGAAGACCTACCTCGCCCTCGCGAAGGGCAAGCTCACCCGCCCCGAGGGCACCATCGACCTCCCGCTCTCCGAGCACGAGCAGACCGGCAAGAGCAAGGCGATGCGCGGCGTGAACATGCAGGAGGCGGTGACCCACTGGCGCGTGGTCTCGTCGATGAAGGAGGCGACCCTGCTCGCGGTCCGGATCGAGACCGGGCGCACCCACCAGATCCGGCGCCACCTCGAGTCGGTGGGCCACCCGGTGGCGGGCGACCGGCGCTACGGCGACTTCCCCTTCAACCGGATCGCGAAGCAGCGGTGGGGGCTCGACCGGATGTTCCTGCACGCATGGAAGCTGGAGCTGCCGCACCCGGTCACCGGGGGGCGGGTCCGGCTCGAGGCGCCGCTCCCGGGCGAGCTCGCCGAGGTCCTCTCCCGGATGAACCTGGCGGCGCCCCCGCCGGGCGGGTCGCGCGCGAAGGCGCCGCCCGCCGCGCCGGGACGTTGATCCGGGGTCCCGCCCGGCCTAACTTCCGGTGCGATGAGCGAGCGCGCCGCCCCGACCGGCAGGAGCCCCCGCCCGCGGCGGCTCCGCTGGGTGTGGCGGATCGGCCTGGCGCTGCTCCTCCTCCTGGCGCTCGGGGCCGGCGCCGCGGCCTTCGCCTGGGCCTCCCTCCACGCCCGCTACTCGCGCGGCCTGCCCGGGCTCCCGAGCCTCGCCGGCTGGCGCCCGCCGGTGGTGACCGAGCTCGTGAGCGCCGACGGCCAGCTCGCGGGGGAGCTCTTCGTCGAGAACCGCGAGGTGGTCCCGTTCGACCGGATCCCGCGCCGGCTGGTGCAGGCCTTCATCGCCTCCGAGGACCAGCACTTCTTCGAGCACCACGGCGTGGACTGGCAGGGCACGCTCCGCGCCGCGCTCAACACCTACGTCCTCCGCCGCGGCGTGCAGGGCGGCTCCACCCTCACCCAGCAGACGGCGAAGGCGCTGCTCATCTCGCAGGAGGGGTTCGCCGAGGGCTCGCGCCGGACCCTGGGGCGCAAGCTGCGCGAGTTCATCCTGGCGCAGCGGCTCGAGGCGGCCTTCACCAAGGACGAGATCCTCTGGCTCTACCTGAACGGCGTCTTCCTCGGCCACCACAGCTACGGTGTGCAGGCGGCGGCGCGGAACTACTTCCACAAGGACGTGTCGGAGCTCACGCTCGCCGAGGCCTCGCTCCTCGCCGGCCTGCCGCAGGCGCCCACCCGCTACTCGCCGTTCGCCCACCCCGAGGCGGCGGCCGCCCGGCGCCGCTACGTGCTCCGGCGCATGGTCGAGGACGGGTACGCGACCGAGGCCGAGCGGGCCGAGGCGGAGGCCGAGGCGGTGAAGGTGTTCCCGCTGCGCGACCTCTTCCGCGAGGAGGCGCCGTTCTACTCGGAGCAGCTCCGCCAGCTCGCGGCCCAGCGCTGGGGCGACGACCGGGTCCTCAAGGACGGGCTCCGCGTCGAGGCGGCGATGGACCTCGAGGACCAGCGCGCCGCCCGCGCGGCCCTCCTGCACGGGCTCATGGAGGTGGACCACCGGCAGGGCTGGTACGGGCCGGTGGCGCGGGTGTCCGGGGCGGAGCGCGCCGCGCTCTCGAAGCGGATCGCGCAGGCCTTCCCCGACCCGGCGCCGGGCGACTACCTCGTCGGCATCGTGGACCGGGTGGACGACGCGGAGGGGCTGGTCCGCGTGGACGTGGGCGGCCGGGAGGGGATCCTGCCCATCGCCGGGATGCGCTGGGCCCGCTCGCCCAACCCCACCGTGAGCTACCCGGGCGCGCTCCTCACGAAGCCGTCGAAGGCGCTCGCCGCCGGCGACGTGGTGGCGGTCCGGCGCCGCACCCGCAAGGAGCTGCAGGCCGAGGAGACCGGCAAGGCGCGGGCCGCCGTGCCGGAGGCGACGCTCCTCCTCTCCCTCGAGCAGGAGCCGAAGCTCCAGGGCGCGCTCGTCTCGGTGGACCCCTGGAGCGGCTACGTCCTCGCGATGGTGGGCGGCTACGACTTCGACGCCTCCGAGTTCAACCGCGCCATGCAGGCCTGCCGCCAGCCGGGGTCGGCCTTCAAGCCGGTGGTCTACACCGCGGCGGTGGAGAAGCTCGACTACACCCCGGCCACGCTCCTCACCGACGCGCCCATGGTGCTGCGCGACGAGACCACCGGCCAGGCCTGGAAGCCCGAGAACTACGGCTCGGCCTTCAAGGGCGACGTCACGCTGCGCGACGCGCTCGTCCACTCGATGAACATCCCGGCGGTGAAGACCGCCGCCGCGCTCGGCGGGGAGCAGCTCGCCGCCTGGGCGAAGACGCTCGGCCTGCAGAGCCCGGTGAAGCCGGAGCTCGGGAGCGCCCTCGGCAGCTCCTGCGTCACGCCCTTCGAGCTCGCCAACGTCTACGCGCTCCTCGACCGCTACGGCGAGAAGGGGCGGAGCACGCTCGTGAAGCGGGTGCTCGACCGCGACGGGCGGGTGCTCGAGGACCACGCCGACTGGCGCGATCCCTGGGTGCCGCTCGGCGAGCGGCTCGCGGCGGCGGTGGCGGAGGTGGAGCGCCCGAGGGAGCGGGTGATGGACGAGCGGACCGCCTACATCGTCGTCCACCTCATGCAGGAGGTGGCCACGGTGGGCACCGGGGCGCAGGCGGCGCGCCTCGGCAAGCCGGCGGCCGGGAAGACCGGCACCACCAACGACTCCTTCGACACCTGGTTCATGGGGTTCACCCGCGACGTGGTCGGCGCGGTCTGGTTCGGCTACGACCAGAACGAGCAGCCGCTCGGCCGTTACGAGACCGGTGGCCGGGCCGCGCTCCCCACCTGGCTCGCCTACATGCAGGCGGCGCTCGCCGACCGCCCCCAGCCCGAGTTCCCGGTGCCGGAGGGGATCGTGGAGGTCCCGATCGATCCCCTCACCGGCAAGGCGTCGCCCGGGGGCGTGGTCGAGCCGTTCAAGGAGGGGACCGAGCCGAAGGACGACCAGGGGGGCTCGCCGCGCGTCGAGGTGCAGGACCTGTTCAGCCAGTGAGCCGCCCGGGTGGGGAAGGGTGGGCCGGCCGCTTCCTTGACCCCCAAGGGGGCGCCGCTTAGCATGGTCGGGCCAAGCCTGCGGCAAGAGGCGGTTTTCCTGTCCCGGGCCCGGCCCCCTCCATGCTGACATCGCTCGAAAGCTTCGGCCTCAAGCGCACGCTCTACATCACCTTCACCATCGCGCACGTGGCGGTGGTGTCCCTGACGGCGGTCGCCATCGACCGGTCGGTGCGGGAGTCGTTCGACCGCGCCGCCGCGCAGCGGGTCGCCGGCGACGCGCGCCAGCTCGCCGAGGCCATCGCCGCCCCTCTCGCCCAGGGGAAGGACGACCGGGTGCAGAAGGCGCTCGAGCTCTTCCAGGAGGACGACCTCTCCTTCGCGGTGGTGCAGCGGCCCGACCGGTCGGTGCTGGCGAAGCGGATGAACGGGACGCAGCCGGAGGAGCTCTCGGCGCTCCTCGCCGACACCGCGCGGCGCGAGGACGTCTCGTTCCAGCGGGTCGGGGATCGCTTCGCCTTCGCCCTGCCGATCCGGACCGTGACCGACGCGAGCGGCGACCTGCGGCTCGCCACCCCCACCACCCCCGGCGCGCGGCTCCTCGGCTACGTCTACCTCGGCATCAACCCGGTCGACACCGAGCAGCGCGTGAGCCACACGCGCTGGGTGGTGCTCGGCTTCCTCGGCCTGGGCGGCCTGCTCATGGGCCTGCTCATGTACCTGCTCACGAACCGGGTGGTGCTGCGCCGGATCGAGGAGATGAGCGCCGTCGCCCGCCGCGTCTCCGACTGCGACCTCACGAGCCGCGCCGGCAAGGGCGCCGACGACGAGATCGGGACGCTCGCCGAGTCGCTCAACCGCATCGGCGAGAACCTCACCGTGACCCTGTCGCGGGTGAAGGGCGTCACCGACGGCGTGGGCGCGGTCATCGAGAAGATCGCCAAGACCGGCGCCACCGTGGCCGACGGCTCGGAGACGGTGACGGTGCGGGTGGCCGAGACCGGCAGCTCGATGAGCCAGATGATCGCGAGCCTCAAGGGGATCGCGGACAACGTCGAGGTGCTGGCGCAGAGCGCCGAGGAGTCGTCCTCCTCGATCCTCGAGATGGCCGCCACCAACGACGAGGTGGCCGAGAACATCCAGTCGCTCGCCGCCAGCGTGGAGGAGACCACCGCCGCCATCGAGGAGATGACCTACTCGATCAAGGAGGTGGCGAAGAACGTCGAGGACCTCTCCGCCACCGCCGAGGAGACGAGCTCCTCGATGAACGAGATGGACGTCTCCATCAGCCAGGTCGAGTCGAACGCCAACGAGACGGCGCGCCTCTCGGAGCAGGCGCAGAAGGACGCCGAGATGGGCGCCGAGGCGCTGTCGCGCACCCTCGGCGGCATCGACAAGATCAAGGAGTCGTCGAAGGAGGCGGCCACGGTCATCGAGGCCCTGGGCCAGAAGATCGCCACCGTCGGCAACATCCTCAACGTCATCGACGACGTGGCCGAGCAGACCAACCTGCTCGCCCTCAACGCCGCCATCCTGGCCGCCCAGTCGGGCGAGCACGGCAAGGGCTTCGCGGTGGTCGCCGACGAGATCAAGGACCTCGCCGAGCGCACCGGCGCCTCCACCAAGGAGATCAGCGAGCTCATCCGCTCGGTGCAGGACCAGTCGAAGAACGCGGTGCGCGCCATGGACCGCGGCGTGAAGAACGTCGAGGAGGGCGTGAAGCTCGGCCAGGAGACGCAGACCGCGCTCAACAAGATCCGCGACTCGACCGGCAAGGCGACGCAGATGGTGAAGGCGATCGCCCGCGCCACCATCGAGCAGGCCCGCGGCTCGAAGCAGGTCACCATGGCGATCAACCGGATCGCCGAGACGGTGCAGCAGATCGCGACCGCCACCGCCGAGCAGGCCCGGGGCTCCGAGCAGATCATGAAGAGCGCCGAGAAGATGAAGATCATCACCAAGCACGTCGAGCGCTCGAGCCAGGAGCAGGCGCGCGGGTCGAAGCAGATCACGAAGTCGATCGAGTCGATCAGCGAGATGGTGAACCACCTCAACCGCGCCCAGAAGGAGCAGACGCAGGGCTCGGAGCAGGTGATGGTGGCGGTCGAGGAGATCAAGCACGTCGCCGAGGCGCAGACGGCGAGCGTGCAGGAGCTCGAGCAGGCCATCCAGGACCTCGCCTCCCAGGCCGAGGTGCTGAGCGGCGAGGTGCAGCGCTTCCGGCTGAACTGATCCGAGGGGGCCCGGCCCCCGCGCGCGTGGCGCCGCCGCGGCGCGGGCGATACCATCGCTGGCCCACGCACCGTGCGAGGACCGAAGCCATGGCCGCGTTCCGCGTCGCGCTCGCGAACCTCACCTACCCCGACACGCCGGCCGAGGCCGTCGCGCGGGCGGAGCGCGCGATCGCGCAGGCCGGGCGGGAGGGGGCCGGGCTCGTCTGCTTCCCGGAGGCGTACGTCCCCGGCTACCGCGCGCCCGGCAAGGCGGTGCCGCCGTACGACGCCGGCTTCATGGAGGCAGCCTGGGCGGCCGTGCGCGCCGCCGCGGCGAGCGCGGGCGTCGCGGTGATCCTCGGGACCGAGCGCCGCGTGGGCGCGGAGCTGCGGCTCTCGGCGCTGGTCGTGGACCGGGACGGCGCGGTCCTCGGGTGGCAGGACAAGGTGCAGCTCGATCCGTCCGAGGACGCGGCGTACGCGCCCGGCGCGGAGCGGCGCCTGTTCACGACCGGGCCGCTGACGTTCGGGATCGCGATCTGCCACGAGGGCTGGCGGTATCCGGAGACGGTGCGGTGGGCGGCGCGGCGGGGCGCGCAGGTCGTGTTCCACCCGCACTACGGCTGGGCCGAGCCGGGCGGCTTCCGCCCGACGCGCTTCGGAGACCCCGGGAACAGCTTCCACGAGCAGGCGGTGCGCTGCCGCGCGGCGGAGAACGGCTGCTACTTCGCCTCCGTGAACTGCGCCAGCGACGGTGCTCCGACCACGTCGGCGGTGGCTGGCCCGGACGGGAACGTGCTGGCCTGGCAGCCCTACGGCCAGGACGGGCTCCTCGTCCTGGAGCTGGACCTCGAGGCGGCGACGGGGCTCCTGGCGCGGCGCTGCCGGACCGGACCGTGACGAGCGGGACCGGCCGCCCCGGGGGCGGGTCGCGCGGAGCGCCGGCCTAGAAGCGGTTCTTCCGGCGCAGCCCGCCGGTCTTGGCGATCACGTCGGCGAGCTCCGTGAGGGCGCGCCACTCGGCCGGCGAGAGCGGCACCACCGAGAGCCGGCCCTGCCGGATCAGGGCGGACCCCTCGAAGGCGGGCTCCTGCTTGAGCGCCTCCAGGGGGACGGGCGCCGGCAGCGCCGCGCCGGCCTCCACGTCCACGCAGACCAGGCCGGCGCCCTCGGCCGTCGGGTCCGGGTAGGCCTCGCGGACCACCTTCGCGAGCCCGACGGCCCGCTTCTCGCCCGAGTGGTAGACGACCGCCTGGTCGCCGGCCTTCATGTGCCGGAGGTTGGCCTGGGCCTGCGGGTTGGCCACGCCCGTCCAGGCGGTGCGCCGCTCGGCCGTCAGATCCTCGAAGCTGTACGCGCCGGGCTCGGTCTTGAGCAGCCATTGGGCCATGCGGCAGGTCTAAGGGCCGGGCCCGGTCCGGGCAACGCTGGCGAAAGATTCCCGGCCCAGGCCGTGTTATAGACGGCAATCATGTTCGGTCTCGGCTTCGGCGAAATCCTGATCGTCCTCGTGCTGGCCCTCGTCCTCCTCGGACCGCAGAAGCTCCCCGAGGCGGCCAAGCAGCTCGGCAAGGGCATGCGCGAGTTCAAGAAGGCCACCGACGACCTGAAGCAGCAGTTCGAGAAGGAGATGTACGCCGAGGATCACCCGGCGCCGCGGCCCACGCCCACGCTCGTGGACAACCAGCCGCCGGCGATGCGTCCGCCGGTGCCCGCCGGCCCGGTGCCGGTCGCGAGCGCCGAGAACGTGCCCGGTCTCGACGTCGCCCTGGCCGACGCGCCCGCTGCCCCGGCTCCCGCGGCCGCGCCGGCCGCCGCCCCCGCCCCCGAGGCCGCGGCGCAGCCGGCCGCCCCCGCCGCCGACACCGCCAAGTCCGCATGACCGAGACCGCTCCGAAGCTCCCCGCCCCCGAGACTCCTCCCGAGCCCGAGGGCGAGGTCAAGGCGTCCTTCTTCGAGCACCTCACCGAGCTTCGCAAGCGGCTCATCCAGTCGCTCCTGGGCGTGCTGGTGGGGATGTGCCTCGTCGGCTACTGGTCCGAGGACATCTACCGCTACGTGATGCGGCCGGTGCTGGCCGCGCTGCCGAAGGGCGACGCGTCGCTCAAGTACACCAACTTCATCGAGCCGTTCATGGTGTACCTGAAGGTCGCGCTCTACGGCGGCCTCTTCGTGGCGGCGCCCTGGGTGCTCTTCCAGATCTGGCAGTTCATCGCGCCGGGGCTCTACAAGCGCGAGAAGAAGGTGGTCATCCCCTTCCTCGCCTTCGGCACCCTGCTGTTCTACTCGGGCGCGGCCTTCTGCTACTTCCTCGTGATGCCGTACGCCTTCCCGGCGCTGCGCGACATCGCCGGCCCGGACATGACCCCCATCATCAAGATGGAGGAGGCCCTGTCGCTGGTGCTCGCGATGCTGCTCGGGTTCGGCGTGGTCTTCGAGGTGCCGGTCATCATCGCCTTCCTGTCGATGATCGGGCTCGTCTCCGCCGACTTCCTCGCCAAGTACCGCCGCCACGCCATCGTGGTGAACGTGCTCCTCGCCGCGATCATCACCCCCACCGGCGACCCGTTCAACCTCGCCCTCATGGCGGTGCCGATGATCGTGTTCTACGAGGTCGGCATCATCCTGGCGCGCATCCTCGGGAAGAAGAAGCCGGCCGCGGCGTAGCCGCGCCTCGGTCGCGGGAGGCGCTCACGCCCCCGCGGCCGTGATCCGATCGAACACTCGCGCCCCGTGCCGCCGCACCGCGGCCACGAGGCCGCCCTCGGCCTGCAGCGCCCGCACGATGGGCGTCGGCCGCTCGGCCCGGAACTCCCGCCCGGTCGCCACGTCGCGCACGAGCCCCAGCGCGAGGTCCACCTCGAGCTCCCGCCCCTCGGCCGCGAGGGCGTCGAAGTCGTCGTCGCGGAGCACGAGGAAGGGGAGCGCCTCGTTCACCAGGTTGCGCTTGTGGATGAAGGCGTAGCTGCGCGCCAGCACCGCCCGCACCCCGGCGCCCCGCAGCGCCCAGACCGCCTGCTCGCGCGAGCTGCCGGAGCCCCAGCCCTCGCCGGCCACCACCACCGTCGCCCCGCCGCGCGCCCGGTCCACGAACTCGGGGCGGACGTGGGCGAAGCAGTGCGCCCCGAGCTCGGCGGGGGTGGAGAGGTGGCAGAACTCGCCGGGGATGATGGCGTCGGTGTCCACCGCGTCCCCGAAGCGCTGCACGCGGCCGCGCACCACGCCGCCCGCGGGCGCGGCCGCGCCGGCCTCGCCGCGGGCCGCCTGCGCCACCGCGAGCCGGGGCGCGTCGATCCGCACCTCCGGCCACGGCGTCCGCCGCTCCCGGCCCAGGATCCGCTCCAGCCGCGCCGGATCCAGGCGGGCGAGCAGCGGGCGCGGGTCCTCGAGCCGCAGCGCGAGCGCGCTCGCCGCCACCGTGGCGGCCGAGGCGAGCCACGCGAGCGACCCCTCGCCCATGCGGTTGCGAAAGTTCCGGTTCTGCGACGAGAGCCAGACCTCGCCCGGCCCCGCCTTCCGGCTCGCCACGCCGAGGCACATGGAGCAGCCGGGCGGGTCCACCGCGAAGCCGGCCCGCTCGTAGGCGACCCAGAGCCCGGCCTCGCGCAGGTTCTCCTGGATGGCGAGGTCCCCCGGCACCACCACCCGCCGGCCCGGCGCCGCCGCCGCGGGCTCCCGCCCGGCCTGGAGCGCCGCCTCGAGCACCAGCCCCGCCAGCGCCAGCTCCTCCTCGGTGGTGGTGCAGGCGCCGATGAAGACGCCGTCGAGCCGCTCGCCCCGCACCTCCTCGACGCCGAAGACGTTGTCCGGGCTGAACGGCCGGGCCACCTGCGGCGAGAGGGCGTCGAGCCGGACCTCGTGGCGCGAGCGGTAGCGCGCCCCCTCGTCGGCGCGCAGGTAGCGCGGGGCGCGCGGCGGCGCCTCGCGCCCGGCGAGCCAGGCCGCCACCCGGCCGTCCGGCTCGAAGATGCCGTTCAGGCCGCCGAGCTCGGCGGTCATGTTGCAGATGGTGAAGCGCATGTCGGTGGTGAACCCGGCGACGTCGCCCCGGTACTCGACCGTCCGCTCCATGGCCGCCTCGTTGCGGCGCAGGAGCGAGAGCGTGCGGAGCACCACGTCCTTGCCGCCGAGGCCGAAGGGGAGCCGCCCGCGGTAGGCCACCTCGATCGCCTCCGGCACCTCGATCCAGCTCTCGCCGAGCGCCATGGCCGCGGCCACGTCGGCGCCGCCGAGCCCGACCGCGAACGCGCCCAGCCCGCCGTGCGAGCTCGTGTGGCTATCGGCGCCGAGCACGAGCTCGCCCGGCTCGACCAGCTCCCGGTAGAAGCGGGTGTGGAGGATGGTCTCGTTGGCGTCGTGGAAGTGGACGAGCCCCTGGGCGCGGGCGAAGTCGCGCGAGCGCTGCGCCAGCCGCCGCGCGCGCGGGTCGCTCGCGAGCGTCACCGGATCGACGGTGTGATCGACGGCGAGGAAGAAGCGGGCCGGGTCGCGGGGCGGGGGGCGGCCGAGCGCGACCCAGGTCTGCTCCATCCCGTTCCAGGCGAGCTCGCTCGCGAGGGTCCAGTCCACCCGGACGCGCAGCACGTCGCCCGGCTCGACCCACGGCCGCGGCAGGCCGAGCGCGTGCTCGGCCAGGATCTTCTGGGTGAGCGTCATGGGGTGCTTCTCGTCCATGATCCCTCCGGGCCGCGGCGCTCTCCGGCGCTCCCTCCGGCGCCTTGCGCCGCCGTCTCATTTTTCTACCTAGGAGTGTGGCGCGCAGCGGGGGGAGCCCGGATGGCGCGCGCTCCAGGAGGGAGTCGGCATGGCGCGGATCGCGGTGATCGCCGGGGACGGCGTCGGGCCGGAGGTGATCCCGCAGGGCGTGCGGGCGCTCGAGGTGCTCTCGGCGCGGCGGGGGCTCGGGCTGGTCCTCGAGCCCTGGCCGTACGGCGCCGACCACTTCCTCGCCACCGGCGAGACCCTGCCCGAGGCCCGCTTCGAGGCGCTCCTCCGCGGCGAGTACGCGGCGGTCCTCCTGGGCGCGGTCGGCGATCCGCGCCTGCCCGACCACCGCCACGCCCGCGACATCCTGCTCGGCCTGCGCACCCGGCTCGACCTCTACGTGAACCTGCGCCCGGTGCGGCTCCTCGACGACCGGCTCACGCCGCTCAAGGGCAAGACCCGGCGGGAGGTGGACCTCGTCGTCTTCCGCGAGAACACCGAGGGGCTCTACACCGGCGCCGGGGGCCGGGTGCGACCGGGCACGCCGGAGGAGGTGGCCCTCGAGCAGGACGTGAACACCGCCCGCGGCGTGACGCGCATCCTCCGGGCGGCGCTCGACTTCGCCCACGCCCATGGCAAGCGCCGGGTCTGCATGAGCGACAAGTCGAACGCGATGACGCACGCCGGCGCGCTCTGGCAGCGGCTCTGGCGCGAGCTCGGCGAGGGGTACCCGGAGCTGGAGCGGCGCCACCTCTACGTGGACGCGCTCTGCCTCGAGCTCGTCCGCGCGCCGGAGCAGTTCGACGTCGTCGTCACCTCGAACCTCTTCGGCGACGTCGCGAGCGACGTGGGCGCCGCCATCGCCGGCGGGATGGGGGTCGCGGCGAGCGCCAACCTGAACCCGGAGAGCGGGCTCGGCCTCTTCGAGCCGGTGCACGGCAGCGCGCCGGGCCTCGCGGGGAAGGACCTCGCGAACCCCTGCGCCACCTTCCTCACCTGCGCGCTGCTGCTCGAGCACCTGGGCCACCCCGCCGAGGCGCGGCTCCTCGAGGCGGCGGTGGAGCGGGCCGCCCGCGAGGGGCGGCTCACGCCCGACTGCGGCGGCGCGCTCGGGACGCGGGCGGTGGCCGACTTCGTGGTCGAGGAGCTGGCCCGGACCGCCTGAGCCCGCGCGCGGAGGAGGGCGCGTCCCCCGCGATCCGGCGAGGGGCGAGGCCAGGTTCCGCTAGGATGCGCCGATGTTCTTCACCGCCCTCGCCATCCTCCTCTCCCTCTGGATGCTCGTGAAGCACGGCCGGCGGGCGGTGCTGGTGCTCGCGCCGTCGCTCGTGCGCGTGAGCGCCGACCCGGCCGCCCCGCCGCGCACGCCGGCGCAGGTCGCCGCCGGGGAGGCCCTGCGGGCGCTCGGGTTCGAGCGGCTCGGCGCGCGCGCGGAGCGGAGCCCGCTGCGCGGCCTCGACCTCCCGTCCGACGCCTGGGTGCACCGGGGCGTCGGCGCCTACGCCGACGTGCTCGCCCTCTCGCCGCGCGGAGGCGGGCCGGCCTACGCCTACTTCCTCTCGGGCTTCGACGACGGCGCCCTGGTCCTCACCGCCAACCACGCGCGGCTGCCGCAGTCGGGCCCGGCGGTGCTGGCGGGCGGGCTGCCGGGCGCCACCCTGGACGGCGCCTGGCGGGCCCACCAGGTGGCGGTGGCGCGGCTCGCGGCGGCGCACGGGCCGCCCCGCGCCGACGGGCTCGCCGCCCGGGGAGACCTGGCGCGCCGCTGGTACCGCGGCCCCGGCCGGGCGGAGCTGCGCCGGATGTTCGGCATGAGCCTCGTCTCGGCCCTGGTCGCCCTCTTGCTGTTCGTGGGGAGCGTGAACCTCTTCATGAGGGCCCTTATGCACTAGGGTCGCCCGCCTCCGCGGGCCGGAGGCCACATGAACCCCGCCCACCCCACCGAGGTGGTCTTCCTCGCCGCCCGGCGGACGCCGTTCGGCGCTTTCGGCGGCGCCCTCAAGGACCTCACCGCCACCGACCTCGGCGTCCACGCCGCCAAGGCCGCGCTCAAGCAGGCCGGCGTGGCCGCGCACCACTTCGGCCACGTGGTCCTGGGCAACGTGGCCCAGACCTCCGCCGACGCCATCTACTTCGCCCGCCACGTCGGGCTGCGCAGCGGGCTGCCGCAGACGACGCCGGCGGTGACCGTGAACCGGCTCTGCGGCTCGGGGTTCGAGGCGGTGGTGCAGGGGGCGATGCACCTCCTCACCGGCCAGGCCGAGGTGGTGCTCACCGGCGGCGCCGAGTCGATGAGCCAGGCCCCGTTCGCGCTGCGGGGCACCCGCTTCGGCGTGCCGCTCGGCAAGGTGCCGGCGATCGAGGACACGCTCTGGTCGGCCCTCACCGACAGCTACGCCGGGCTGCCCATGGCGCTCACCGCCGAGAAGCTGGCCGAGCAGTACGCCGTCACGCAGGACGAGGTGGACGAGTACTCGGTGCTCTCGCAGCGGCGGTTCGCCGCGGCGCAGGAGGCGGGGCGGCTGCGGGACGAGCTCGCGCCGCTGGAGGTCGAGACGAAGAAGGGCCCGGTGGAGGTGACCCGCGACGAGCACCCGCGCCCCGGTACCACCGTCGAGGCGCTCCGGAAGCTGCCCAAGGTGTTCAAGAAGGACGGGCTCATCCACGCCGGCGCGGCGAGCGGGATCGCCGACGGCGCGGGGGCGCTGGTGCTCGCGACGCGCGCCTTCGCCGACGCCCACCACCTCCGCCCGCTGGCGCGGCTCGTCAACTGGGGCTTCGCCGGGGTGGACCCGACCATCATGGGGATCGGCCCGGCCCCGGCGTTCCGCAACGCGATGCAGCGCGCCGGCGCGAAGCTCGCCGACTTCGACCTCTTCGAGGTGAACGAGGCCTTCGCGCCGCAGTACCTCGCGGTGGAGAAGGAGCTCGGGCTCCCCCGCGACCTCACCAACGTGGACGGGGGCGCCATCGCGGTCGGCCACCCGCTCGCGGCCTCGGGGGCGCGCATCACGATGCACATGTTGTACGAGCTGCGCCGGCGGGGCGGGCGGTACGCCCTCGGCGGCGCCTGCATCGGCGGCGGGCAGGGGATCGCGGTGATCGTGGAGGCGCTCTAGGGCGCGGCGCACCGTTCGCGGGGAGGGGCGGGCGGCTGCCGGAAGGTGGTGCGTCATGAGGTCCCGGCCGAGGAAGTCGGAGGTCGTCTACGACTGGAACGCGCTCGAGGCGCCGCCCGCGCTGGCGGAGCGCCGCTTCACGCTCCTCGACGAGACGCTGCGCGACGGCTGCCAGTCCCCCTCGGTGCGGGAGCCCGCGCTCGACGACAAGCTCCGCCTGCTCCACCTCATGGACCAGCTCGGGGTGGCCCGGCTCGACGTCGGCCTTCCCGGCGCGGGGCCGCGGGCGCGCGCCGACATGGCCGAGCTCCTGAAGGAGATCGCCCGCGCGCGGCTCAAGCTCGACGCCATGGTCGCCTGCCGGACGGTGATCGAGCCCGACCTCGCCGGCGCGGCCGAGCTCTCGCAGCGCACCGGCGTGCCGCTCACCGTCTACGCCTTCATCGGCAGCTCGCCCATCCGGCAGTGGGCGGAGGACTGGCCCCTCGAGTTCATGGTGAAGCAGAGCCTCGACGCGGTCCGCTTCGCGGTGCGCGAGGGGCTGCGGGTGGTCTACGTGACCGAGGACACCACCCGCAGCCACCCGCACACGCTCGACGCGCTCTTCCGGGCCGCCATCGACGCCGGGGCCGAGGGGCTCTGCCTCTGCGACACGGTGGGCCACGCCACGCCCGACGGCCTCGCCCGGCTCTACCAATTCACCCGCGACCTGCTGCGCGGGCACGGGGCCGAGCACGTCACGCTCGACTGGCACGGCCACAACGACCGCGGGCTGGCGCTGCCGCTGGCGCTGCGCGCCGCCGAGCTCGGGTTCGACCGGATCCACGGCTGCGCGCTCGGCATCGGCGAGCGGGTGGGGAACACCGCGCTCGACCTGCTCATCCTGAACCTCAAGCTCCTCGGCGCCTGGCCGCACGACACGCGGCGGCTCGTCGAGTACGTGCGGCTCACCTCGCGCGCCACCGGCGTGCCCATCCCGGTGAACTACCCGCTCTCGGGCGCCGACGCCTTCCGCACCGCCACCGGGGTCCACGCCGCCGCGATCGTGAAGGCGCTCGCCAAGGGGGACGAGGCGCTGGCCGACCGGGTCTACTCGGCGGTGCCGGCCGGGCTCTTCGGGCGCGAGCAGGAGATCGAGGTCGGTCCGATGAGCGGCCTCTCGAACGTGCGCTACTGGCTCCTGCATCGGCGGCTCCCCACCGCGGAGCCGCTGCTCCGGGCGGTGCTGGAGCGGGCCAAGCGCTCGGACCGCGTGCTCGCCGAGGAGGAGATCCGCGAGGTGGTGGACGCCTTCCGGGCGGTGCAGGCCCGCCGGCGCGCCGGTCCCACCCATCCAAGCCACGCCGGGGCCTAGAGCCCGTGACGCCCCTCGGCGGGCTCCCGCCGGAGGGCTCGCGCCGCCGCCGCGCCGCGCTGGCGCTGCGCCGCCGCTCCGCTTATCTTCGCCGCCATGCGCAGACGGGACACTCCGTTCGACGAGCTGCTCACCTTCGGTGGACGGGTGCCGTCGGTGGTGGGGGGCCTCATCGCGATCCTCGTGATCGCGAGCCTGGCGGGCGCGCTCGTCCCCGGGCTCCGCTCGGCGGCGGTGCTCTTCCCCGGCGCGGTCTGGGCCGGGCAGCTCTGGCGCGTCGTCACCTACCCGTTCTTCGAGTCCGATCCGCTCTCGCTCGTCTTCGGGGCGATGATGCTCTACTGGTTCGGGCGCGACCTGTCGTACGCCTGGGGCCCGCGTCGGTTCCTCATCACCTTCGTCTCCTTCGGCGCGGCGGCCGGCGTGGTCACCTGCCTCGTGGCGCGCCTCTGGCCGGCGGTCTGGGCCCACCCCTACCTCGGCATCTGGCCGGTCGCCGACGCGATGGTGGTGGCGTGGGCGATGATCTTCCCGGAGCGGCAGATCCTGCTCTACTTCGCCCTCCCGGTCTCGGGCCAGGCGCTGCTCTACCTCACCGTGGGCGGCACGCTGCTCTACTCGGTGTTCGGCGGGCTCGCCGCCTTCGTGCCGCACCTCGCCGCCGAGGCGATGATGCTGGTGCTGGCGCGCGGCTACTCGCTGCGCGGCCTCTGGCAGACCATGCGGATCCGCTCGCAGGAGCGGCGCGCGCGCCGGCGGGCCCGCCACCTCAAGGTGGTGGGCAAGGAGTCGGAGCCGCCGCGCTGGATGAACTGAGGCTGGCGCCGGCGCGCGCCGGCGAGGCTCAGCCCGTGACGATCTCCTTCGCCGCGTCGGCGTAGATCCAGATCCGCTCGGCCGCGCTCCGCCAGTCGGCGGGGACCAGGAAGAAGCCCACGCCGCCCGGCTCGTAGTCGTCGCTCGTGCCCGCGAGCTGGCGGCCGTCCCGGAAGGTCACGGTGACCTTCTGGCGCGCCGGCGGGGGCGGGAGGGCGCCCGGCGCGGCCATGAAGAAGACCGCCTTGACGAGGTCCGACCGGACCGGCTCCGGCGGCGCCCCGGCCGCCGGGCGCAGCGAGAGGTCGGGGGCGAGGAGGTCGGGATCGACGAGGACGCCCCGCTTCACCGGGCCGTCCACGACGTGGATCACCACGCGGTGCTCGCCCGGGACGAGCCGGTCGAGCGGGGCGGCCGGCGCCGCCTCGCCGGCGGGTTCCGGTTCGGGCGCGGGGGCGGCGAGGTACGCGGGAGCCCCCTCCCCGGCCCTCCCCCGCTGCGCGGGAGAGGGTGGGACTTCCAGTTCCGGCGCTGCGGGAGAGGGCGCGGCTACGAGATCGGGCTCTGCGGAAGAGGGTGTGGCTTCGAATCCCGGCTCTGCGGGAGAGGGTGTGGCTTCGAGCTCAAGCTCGGGCGCGGCGGGCTGCCCGCCGTCCTCCTGGAGCCCCGGGCCGCCCTCCGCGAGCAGCGCGCCGCGGCCCTCTCCCTCCCCGCCGGGCGGGGAGGGCAGGGGAGGGGCGGCCAGGAGGTCCTCGACCTCGAACGCGTCCACCACCTCCAGCTCGGGCTCGGGCTCCGCGCCCGCCGCCTCGGCCTGCGGCTCCGGCTCCCCTTCCACCACCTCGAGCTCCGGCTCCGCCTCCACGTCCGGCTCCGGGAACCCGTCCTCCCCTTCGTCGGCCGCGACCACGCTCGCGAGCGCCTCGAGCGCGAGCGCGTCGAGCGGCGGCTCCTCCGCCGCGGGCGCGGGCTCGGCCGGACCACCCTCCGTCTCCCCGTCGGCCGCGACGACCGGCGGCTCCGGCTCCTCCTCTACCCCCTCGCCCTCTCCCGAGGCCTCCGGCAAGGGCGGCTCGAAGGCGCCCGGCTCCCCGGGGCAGCCGGCGAGGTCCGTGGCGTAGCTCCCGAGCTGGGGCGCGCGCGGCGCGGGGGTGGCCTCCACGAGCGGGAAGGGCGGCTCGGCCGAGGGATCGAGCGCGAGCTCCGGGGCGGCAGCGGGACCGAGGGCGGCCGGCAGCGGCGGCTCCGCGTCTGGCGGCGCGCCCGGCAGCTCGCCGAGCGTGAGCCGCGGCCAGGGCTCGGCGTCCGGCGGCGCGTCGGGCGGCAGGGGGTCGAGGACCGGGGGCGGCAGGGCCGCCTCCGGCGTGAGCATGGCGGCGAGCGGCGAGGGGGGCCAGGGGGCCGCCCGATCCTGCGCCGCCTCGACCAGCACCGGCACCGCGCCGGCGCCCGCCGGCTCGAAGGGCGCCGCGACCGCCGGCGGGAGGTCCGCGTCGTACTCGCCGACAGCGGGGTGCGCCGGCGCGGCCGGTGCGGGCTCCGCCGGGGCGTCGGCCTCGGGCGCGAGCGGCGCGCTCGCCTGGCCGGCGGCGGAGAGCGCCCGCTCGGCCACCTCGGGCGGCAGGAACTCGGCGATGAGCCGCAGCCGGGCGGCGGCCCGGGCCAGGTCGCGCTCGAGCCGCAGCGCCTCCCCCTCGAGCCCGGCCAGGATCTCCGTCCGGCGCTCCTCGGCGTCGGGCGGCAGGCCCCCGGCGGCGCGCCGGACCTCCAGCGCGCGCAGCTCCTCCAGCACGTCGGCTTCGGGCATGTTCGACCTCGATGCGCCCCCGCGCCGCGCGATCATAGCGCGCCCTCGCCCCCCTCCAAAGGCCGTGGGCCCCTTGATCTCGGCCCGCGCGACGCGCATGAATGCGCCGTGACCCACCACCCCGCGCTCAAGGTGGTCGGCGGTGCGACGACCGCTCCGCCGCCCGCCCCCTTCCTGCCCATGACCCGCGCCGAGATGTCCGCGCGCGGCTGGGACGCGCTCGACGTGCTGCTCGTGACCGGCGACGCCTACATCGACCACCCGGCCTTCGGCGCGGCGGTGATCGGCCGGCTCCTCGAGGCCCAGGGCTGGCGGGTCGGGATCGTGGCCCAGCCCGACTGGCGCACCGCCGCCGACGTGCAGCGGCTGGGGCGCCCGCGCCTCTTCGCCGGGGTGACCGCCGGGTCGATGGACTCGATGGTGAACCACTACACCGCCCACAAGCGGAAGCGGTCCGACGACGCCTACACGCCGGGCGGCGCCGCGGGCCGGCGCCCGGACCGGGCGGTCACCGTCTACTCCCGGCTGCTGCGGGAGGCCTTCGGCGACTCCCTCTGCATCGTCGCCGGGGGCGTCGAGGCCTCGCTCCGGCGCATCGCCCACTACGACTACTGGGACGACCGGATCCTGCCCTCGATCTGCTTCACCAGCGCGGCCGACCTCGTCGTCTACGGCCAGGGCGAGAAGCCGATCCTCGAGATCGCGCGCCGCCTCGCCTCGGGCGAGGACAAGTGCGGCCTCGTGGACGTGCCCGGCACCGCGCTCGCGGTGGCCGACCTCTCCCTCGCCGCCCTCGAGTCGCGCGAGCGGAAGGCGCTCGAGCTGCCGGCCTTCGAGGAGGTGGCGAAGGACCGGAGGCGCTTCGCCGAGTTCTCGCGCCTGTACCACCTCGAGCACAACGAGGAGAACGCGCGCATCCTCCTGCAGCGCCACGGCGCCGGGCCGCGGGCGCGGACGGTGGTGGTGAACCCGCCCATGCCCTCGCCCACCACCGAGGAGCTCGACCGGGTCCACGAGCTCCCCTACCGGCGCGAGGCGCACGACCTCTACGGCGGCGCGCACATCCCGGCGCTCGAGCAGATCCGCTGGAGCGTGTCGATCCTGCGCGGCTGCGCCGCGGGCTGCGCCTTCTGCTGCATCACCGAGCACCAGGGGCGCGACGTGACCAGCCGCTCCGAGGCGAGCGTGGTGCGCGAGGTGGAGACCCTGGCGCGCGACCCCAAGTTCCGCGGCACGGTGAGCGACCTCGGCGGCGCCACCGCCAACATGTGGCAGATGGGCTGCACGAGCGCGAAGGCGCACGCCGCCTGCCGCCGCCTCTCCTGCACCTACCCGACCGTCTGCCAGTTCTTCGGCACCGACCACGGGCCGCTCATCCAGCTCTACGAGAAGGCGAGGCGGGTGAAGGGGGTGAAGCACCTCTTCGTCGGCTCGGGCGTGCGCTACGACCTCGCCCACCACGACCGGAAGAACGGCCAGCGCTACCTCGAGGTGCTCATCGGGCAGCACGTCTCCGGCCAGCTCAAGGTGGCGCCGGAGCACGTGTCGGGCGACGTGCTCGCGACCATGAAGAAGCCGGGCCCCGAGGAGTTCGAGCAGTTCCGCGGCGAGTTCGAGCGGTACTCGAGGAAGGCCGGCAAGGAGCAGTACCTCGTCCCCTACTTCGTCTCCTCGCACCCCGGCTGCAGCATGAAGGACGCGGTCGAGCTGATGGACTACCTGAGGCAGAACGGCTGGCGGCCGCAGCAGGTGCAGGACTTCATGCCCACGCCGATGACGCTCGCCTCCGACATGCACTGGTCCGGCTACCACCCCATGTCCGGCAAGCCCATCCACGTGGTGAAGGACATGCGGGAGAAGAAGATGCAGAAGGCGCTCATCCGGTGGGCCGATCCGGAGAGCAAGCCGCTCGTCGAGGAGGCGCTGCGCCGCGTCGGCCGGCTGCGGCCGGGCGAGCGGCTGCCCTCCCGCGCCGCGCCCCCGTGGAAGCGCCAGCGCGGGCGGCGGCCGCAGGCGTAGCGCCGGGCCCGGGGGTTCCCCCTCGCCGCGGGCGACCTAGCTTGCCCGGTGTGTCCCTCGCCCTGCTCGCGCTGCTCGCCTCGGCCGCCCTCCCCGCGGAGCACCCCGTGATCTACGCCGCCCTCGGCGACTCCACCGGCGTGGGCGTGGGCGCCGGCAACGACGGCGGCTACGTCCGGCGCACCGCGGAGCGGCTGCGCGACGCGGGCCACCCGGTGCAGCTCGCGAACCTCTGCGTCTCGGGCGCGCGCGCCGCCGACGTGCTGCAGGGACAGCTCCCGCTCCTCGCCCCCACCGAGCCCGACCTCGTCACCCTCGGCGTGGGCATCAACGACGTGACCAACGCGACGCCGCTGCCCGCCTTCGAGAAGGCGTTCGGCGAGCTGCTCGACCGGCTCGCCGCGACCGGCGCCCGGGTGGTGGTCCTCGACGTGCCGGACCTCTCGCTCTCGCCGCTCGCGCGCGGCGACGTGGCGCGCGCCAGCATCCGCGGCCGGGTCGAGGCGGTGAACGCCGTGATCCTGGCCGCCGCGGCGCGTCACCGCTTCCCGGTGGCCGACCTCTACACCGAGAGCCAGGCCGAGCTGCCCGGCCACCCGGAGCTGCTCTGCGAGGACCGCTTCCACCCCTCGAAGGCCGGCTACGACCGCTGGGCGGCGGCGCTCTGGCCGGTGGTGGCGCGGGCGGCCGGCATCGCGGCGGAGGGCCTTCCCACCCGGCCGGCCCGGCAGTAGCCTCGGGCGCCATGCCCGAAGACCGCCTGTCGCGCCACCGCCGCCTCGTCGAGGCCGATCACCGCCACCTCTGGCACCCGTTCACCCAGATGCAGTCCTGGCTCGCCGAGGAGCCGCTGGTGGTGGACGAGGGCGACGGCGTGTACCTCGTCGACACGCTCGGCCGGCGCTACCTCGACGGCGTCTCCTCGCTCTGGTGCAACGTCCACGGCCACCGGGTGCCGGAGATCGACGCCGCCATCACGGCGCAGCTCGGCAAGCTCGGACACTCGACCCTGCTCGGGCTCGCCTCCACCGCCTCGATCGAGTGCGCCGAGGAGCTCGCCCGCGTCCTGCCGCGGGGGCTGACCCGGATCTTCTTCTCGGACGCCGGGGCCACCGCGGTCGAGATCGCGCTCAAGATGGCGTACCAGCACCACCAGCTCCGCGGCGACGCCGAGCGGAGCGAGTTCGTCTCCATCCGCGGCGGCTACCACGGCGACACCATCGGCTCGATCTCGGTGGGCGGCATCGACCTCTTCCACCGGATCTTCAAGCCGCTCCTGTTCCAGGTGAACCAGGCGCCGCAGCCCTACTGCTACCGCTGCCCGCTCGGGAAGCGCCGCGCCACCTGCGCCATGGAGTGCGCCGGCGCGGTCGAGGAGGTGCTCGAGCGGCGGCGGGGCAAGGTGGCGGCCCTCGTCGTCGAGCCCCTGGTCCAGGGCGCCGACGGGATGATCACCCAGCCGCCGGGGTACCTGCGCCGGCTGCGCGAGCTCTGCGACCGGCACGGCGCGCTGCTCGTCTGCGACGAGGTCGCGACCGGCTTCGGCCGCACCGGCACCACGTGGGCGGTGGAGCAGGAGGGCGTCACGCCCGACATCCTCACCTGCGCCAAGGGGCTCACCGGCGGCTACCTGCCGCTCGCGGCCACCTGCACCACCGAGCGGGTGTTCGAGAGCTTCCTGGGGCCGCACGAGGCGCAGCGGACCTTCTTCCACGGCCACACCTACGCCGGGAACCCGCTCGCCTGCGCCGCCGCGATCGCCAGCCTGCGGCTCCTCCGGGAGCGCCGCGTGATCGAGGGGCTCCCGGCCAAGGCCGCCGCCCTGGCCGACGCGCTCCGGCCGCTCGCCGAGCACCCGCGCGTGGGCGAGATCCGGCAGCGCGGGCTCATGGTGGGCATCGAGCTCGTGAAGGACCGGGCCACCCGCGAGCCCTACCCGTACGCCGAGAACGTCGGCCACCGCGTGATCCTGGAGGCGCGCCCGCTCGGCGCCATCCTGCGGCCGCTCGGCAACGTGGTGGTGCTCATGCCGCCGCTCGCCATGACGGAGGCGCAGCTCCGCGAGCTCGCCGGGATCGCCGGCGAGGCGATCCGGCGGGCCACGGCGGAGGCGTGATGCGCGGCCTGTTCGTCACCGCCACCGACACCGGCGTGGGCAAGACCGAGGTCTGCTGCGCGCTCCTCCGCGCCGCTCGCGCGCGGGGGCTCGACCTCGTCGCCGCGAAGCCGGCGCAGTCGGGCCACGCGCCGGGCGAGGCGAGCGACGCCGAGCGGCTCGCGCGCGCCATGGACGGCTGCGAGCCCGTGGGGGCGATCTGCCCGTACACCTTCGCGGCGCCGCTCGCGCCGGCGGTGGCGGCGCGGGTGGAGGGCCGCGAGGTCTCCTTCGCGCGCGTGCTCGAGGCGGTGCGCGCCCTCGCGGCGCGCCACGCGGCGGTGCTGGTGGAGGGCGCGGGCGGGCTCATGACCCCGCTCACCGCGCGCGAGACCTACGCCGACCTCGCCGTCGCGCTCGGGCTGCCGGTGCTGGTGGTGGCCCGCGCCGGGCTCGGCACCGTGAACCACGCCGTACTCACCGTCGAGGCGCTCCGCGCGCGCGGGCTCGCCGTCGCGGGCGTCGTGCTGAACCGCGCCGGGCCCGGGGGCGATCCCTCCGAGCCCTTCAACGCGGCCGAGATCGAGCGGCTCTCCGGCGCGCGCGTGATCGCTTCCCTGCCCTGGGAAATCGATATCGCGCGCGAGTCGCGGCTCGCCGATCTGCTCGCCGAAGTAAAGTTTTGAGCCGATCGGACGGAAATTGGATCGCCTCGCGGATCGCAAATAGATCTGCGTCCCGTGCCCAACGTCGTCGATCTCACCTTGTGCTCGGAGGCGCGCCGCGCGCTTCACCAGGTCCTCGCGCAGCGGGGGCTCAACTTCTTCCTCAAGCCCGGCCAGGGTCCGTGCGCGCGGCTCGATCCGCGCCGCATCGCCTGGGTGGTGAACGCCGCCCGCCGCCGCCGGGGTGTGCACCCCGCCGACCCCGACGCGCTGTCGCGCACCCGCCGCATCGTGCGGCGCGAGCTCATCCGCCGCATGGCCGACACGCTGGTGTCGGCCGGGCTGTAGGGCCGCCGCTCAGGGCGCCAGGCCGGCGCTCTTCTCGACGAAGCGGAGCCGCAGGTCGGTGAGGAGGGTCTCGAAGACGTGGTCCTCCTCCGGCGTGCAGTTGCCGCGCGTCTTCTCGCGGAGCAGCGCCAGCAGGTCGATGGTCTGCTGGGCCAGCGGCAGGTTCACCTCGGGCTTGCCGGTCTCGGGGTGCGGCGCGTCGCCGAGGTGCACGAAGGCGGACGAGCCGAGCGAGACGAGGAAGGTGGTGAAGTCGATGCTGCGGGGCGTGCGGGGATCGTCGGCCATGCGCGCTCTCCTTGTACGTCGCCGCCCGGCGGGCGGTCAGGCTCTCAGTCGAGGTCGAAGGCGAACCGCTCGGCGGCGTAGCCGCGCTGGACGAGCAGCACGATCCGGCCGCTGCGGCGGGCCTTGCCGGCCTGGCGGCGGAACTCGGCCAGGCTCGTCACCTCGCGCGAGTTGACCTCGCGGACGAGGTCGCCCGGCTCGAGCCCCTCGCGCGCCGCCGGCGAGCCGCGGTGCACCGACCGGATCACGAGGACCCGCGCGCGGGTCTCGGCGAGGTCCAGCCCGACGCGGCGGGCCACGAGCTGCTCCACCCGCTCCGGCGAGAGGTCCACCGCCTTCACCGGCACCGCCACCCGGCCGCCGGCGCGCTGCACCTCGAGCCGCGCCGTCTCGCCGATGGCGAGGTCGCGGACGCGGAAGCGGTACTCCTCGGCGCTCTCGAGCGGCTGCCCGTCCACCGACTCGATGACGTCGCCGCGCCGCAGCCCGGCCGAGGCGGCGGGCGAGCCCGGCTCGACCGCGGCCACCACCACGCCGCGCGCGCTCCGGCCGCCCTCCTTCTTCTTCAGGTCCTGCACGTCGAGGCCGAGGTAGCCCTCGCGCACCTCGCCGTGGCGGATGAGGTCCTCGGCCACGCGCCGCGCCCGGTCGATGGGGATGGCGAAGCCGATGCCGGCGTTCCGGTCGCCCAGGATGGCGGTGTTGATGCCGATGAGCTGCCCGTCGATGTTGAGGAGCGGGCCGCCCGAGTTGCCGGGGTTGATGGAGGCGTCGGTCTGGACGAAGTCGAAGAGGGTCCGGTCGCCGGCCTTGAAGTTGCGGTGCACGGCCGAGACCACGCCGGTGGTGACGGTGTGCGAGAGGCCGAACGGGTTGCCGATGGCGATCACCGTCTCGCCGATGAGGAGGTCGTCGGAGCGGCCCGGCGCCACGAAGGGCATGCGCTCCTGCGCCTCGAGCTTGAGCACCGCGAGGTCGCTCGACGGATCGGTCCCGACCACCTTGGCGGTGAGCTCGCGCCCGTCGAGGAGGCCGACGCGGAAGCGGGCGCCGCGCTCCACCACGTGGTTGTTGGTGAGGACGTACCCCTCCGGCGAGACGATGACGCCGGAGCCGAGCGAGGTGACCTGGTAGCCCTTGCGGTAGCGCGGGCGCTCGAACAGGTCGCCGAAGAGCAGGTCGGCCACGTCGCCGCCCTGCCGCTGCGAGGGCACGCGGATCCGGACCAGCTCCTCGGCGGAGACGTTCACCACCGCCGCCCGCACCTTCTCCACCGCCGCCACCACGGGGGTGCGGCGGTTCGAGCTGGGGCGGCTCTCGGCGCTGGGGAGCGCGCCGCCCCCGGCGGCCCGCGCGGGCCAGGCGGCGGGGGCGGTCAGCGCGGCGAGCAGGAGGATCGCGGCGTGGAGAGCCGGTGAAGAAATCCCCTCCCGTCGCCGCGGCGAACGATCCGCATCGCATCGCTGCGTTGCTTCTCCCTCACATACCTTGCAGGTATGCTCGGTCGTCGCGCCTTGCGCTGCTCGCGTCTCGCTCGCCTGGCTCGGTCCGGGGATTACCTCACAGGCTCTGCGACGACGCACGGCGCTACGCCTCGGGACCCTCGGCGGCAGGCGACTCCTCCTCCTCGTCGTCGAAGTCGTCGAGGTCCATCGCGGCCTCGACCGGGACGGCCTGATCGGCGAGGTCGGGCAGCTTCTTCAGGAGCTGCTCGTAGTCCTTCTCGTCCACGACGCCCTTCTTGATGTAGCGGGCGACCACGCGCTTGTCGACGAGCTTGTTCTCGTATTCGGCCATTTCTTCCTCTTGGGGGGAGGCCCGGAAAATAGGCGGGCGCTTGCGACCCCGTCAAGTGCGTGCTACCGCAACGTACATGCCCCGGCAGGACGCCAGATGGGTCGAGCGGCGCTCGCGGCTGCGCGGCCTCTACGCCGTCGCCTGCGGTCCGGACCCGGTGGAGCAGGCGCGGGCGGCCGTGGCGGGCAGCGCCTCGGTGGTGCAGCTCCGGCTCAAGGACCGCCCCGCGGGCGAGGTGCTCGAGGCGGCGCGGCGCATCGTGGCGCTCGCCGCCGGGCGCGCGCTCGTGATCGTGAACGACCGGGCCGACCTGGCGCTCCTCGCCGACGCCGACGGGGTGCACCTCGGCGACGACGACCTGCCGCCCGAGGAGGCGCGCCGGCTCCTCGGCCCGGCGCGGCTCGTCGGCCGCACCACCCGCACCCTCGACGAGGCCCGCGCGGCCCTCGCCGCCGGCGCCGACCACGTGGGCTTCGGCCCCATCTTCGCCACCCGCACGAAGCAGCTCGCCGTCCCCCCGCGCGGCCTCGACGCGCTGCGCGAGGTGGCGGCCGCGCTGCCGGCACCGGTGGTGGCCATCGGCGGCATCGACGAGGCGAGCATCGAGCGGGTGGCCGCGGCCGGCGCGGCGGCGGCGGCGGTGGTCGGGGATCTCTTCGGGAACGGCGACGTGCGCGCGCGGGCGGAGCGGCTCTCGGCCGCCTTCGCGCGCGGCGAAAGGGGCGGTCCATGACCAGGCGTCCGCGGATAGGCGTGACCCTCGACCTCGACGAGGCGGCGGCCCGCTACGAGCTCAAGCGCGCCTACGCCGACGCGGTGCTCGCGGCGGGCGGCCTGCCGGTGCTCATCGCCTACGGCGACGAGTCGGCGGCCGGCGCCTACCTCGCGCTCTGCGACGCGCTGGTGGTGACCGGCGGCGACTTCGACATCGACCCGGCCCGGTACGGGGAGGCGCGGCGCGCCGGCTGCGGCCCGGAGCACCCGGCGCGGACGGCGTTCGAGAGCGCGCTCGTCGAGGCGGCGATCGCCTCGCGCCTGCCGCTGCTCGGCATCTGCGGCGGCATGCAGCTCCTCAACGTGGTCCGGGGCGGGAGCCTCCACCAGCACCTGCCCGACGACCTCCAGATCTCGCACGAGCAGCCCGCCCCCAAGGACCGCCCGAGCCACGACGTCGACGTGGCCCCGGGCACGCTCCTCGCCCGGCTGGTCGGGCCGGGGCCGCTCGCGGTCAACAGCACCCACCACCAGGCGGTGAAGCGGCCCGGCACCGGGGTGCTCGTCTCGGCCCGCGCGCAGGACGGCGTGGTCGAGGCGATCGAGCTGCCGGACCTGCCCTTCGCGCTCGGCGTGCAGTGGCATCCGGAGGCGTGCGCGGTCCACGAGCCGCGCCACGCGGCGGTCTTCCGCGGGCTCGTGGAGGCGGCGAGGGATCTGCGGAGATGAGGAAGCGGGGGGGGACTTCGAGGGTGCTCATCGCCGCCGGCCACGACCCGAGCGGCGGGGCGGGGCTCCTGGCCGACCTCTCGGCGGTCGAGGCGGCGGGCGCGCGCGGCTGGGCCGCCGCCGCGGCCGTCACCGCGCAGGGGCAGGGCGGCGCGCGCGGCTACTGCGCCGTCACGCCGGAGCTGCTGGTGGCGCAGGTGGACGCGCTCGTCGGCGGGCCGGAGCGGATCGCCGCGGTGAAGGTGGGCATGATCGGGAGCGCCCGGAACGCCGCGGCGCTGGCGGCCCGCCTGCGCCGGGCGCCGCTGGCGCGCGTGCCGGTGGTGGTGGACCCGGTGCTCGCCGCCACGAGCGGCGCCGCGCTCTTCGATCCCGGACCGCTCACGCTCTTGCACGCCTTCGAGCCGCTCTTCGAGCGGGCGGCGCTCGCCACGCCGAACCTCCTCGAGCTCCGAACGCTCACCGGCCTTCCGGTCCGGACCGACGCCGAGGCGATCCAGGCGGCGCGCCGGCTCGGCTGCCGCGCGGTGCTGGTGAAGGGCGGCCACCGCCGGGGCGCCCCGGTGGACCTGCTCGTGGAGGGGCGCCGCGTCACCCGCTTCGAGGGCCGCCGCCGTAAGGGCACCGCCCGCGGCACCGGCTGCCGGCTCGCGAGCGCCGTGGCGGCGCTGCTGGCGCAGCGGCTCCCGCTCGCCGAGGCGGTGGCGCGGGGGAAGGCGCTGGTGGAGCGGTACCTGGACGGCGCCGCGGGGTAGGTCCCGTAGGCGCCTCGCCCGCCGTGTGGCCAGCGCCTGCCGCGGCACCCGTCACCGCTCCGGCGCCGGGGGACGCTCGCTGCGCGCCTCGCTCCGGCGGCTCCGCCAGTTCTCGATACCGGTGCGCTGCCGGGGGCGCAGAGCGCTCGACCCCGCTGCGTCATTCTACTGGTCACGGCGCTCGGCTATGGCGCTGTCTTCCACGGGGGACCGTCGCCCCAGCGGTCACGCGGTTCGATCATCGCCGGCGGCCCGCCTGCGCTGCGGTGCTCGGAGCATCCCCCGTCGCCTGTCACCGAGCGGGACCGTGACGCGGAATGAAGGAGCAGGCTAACGTGCGTGTCAGCGTCGATGGCTCGGTGTGCCATTCGACCGCGAGGATCCGGGGGACGCGATGAGATGGGCTGCAACCGCGGTGGCGACGATGCTTGCCGCTGGACCGCACGAGGGACTCGGTCAGCAGCCCGGCCCTGCCGCCTGCGACCGCCCCGAGACGACGATCGAGATGAGGGCGTGCGCCGCAGCCAGCCTGGAAGCGGCGGAGAAGGACCTGCAGCAGATCTATTCCAAGGTGCTTTCCAAGCTGACAGATGAGTCGCACAGGAAGGCGCTCCGGGCGTCCCAGGAGGCGTGGCAGAGATACCGCGACGCCGAGGTTCGGCTCGAAGGCGCGCTGTACGAAGGCGGGACGATACGGCCCCAGATCGAGCTGTACTGCAGGGCCAGCATCACGCGCGCTCGCTCGGAGGAGCTGCGCCGACTTCTCGCGGAGAATTTCGACCGCTGAAAGCTCGCCGACGAGGTCCTCCGGCGGGGAACCGGGTGACCCCGGGTGCCCGCCCGCTACCCCGGCCCTCCCCCGTGCTGCGTCTTCTCCGCGAAGAGCGTGTACTTGCGGAAGAAGACCATGGGGATGATGCCGAGCGCGCCCTGGCGGTGCTTCGCCACCACCAGCTCCACGTCCACGACGTCGGAGTTCATGTGCGCCTCCTGCTCCTCCTTCTCCGGCTCGGGGCGGTGGAGGAACATGACGATGTCGGCGTCCTGCTCGATGGCGCCCGACTCGCGGAGGTCGGCGAGCACGGGGCGCTCGCCCTTGCGCTTCTCGACGGCGCGGTTGAGCTGCGAGAGCGCCAGCACCGGGCAGGAGAGCTCCTTCGCGAGGGCCTTCAGGCCGCGGCTGATGGTGGCGATCTCCTGCTCGCGCGACTGGCTGGCGCGGTTCGACGCCGGCGCCTGCATGAGCTGCAGGTAGTCCACGCAGACGAGGTCGAGCCCGCCCGCCTCGCGGGCGATCTTGCGGCACTTGGCGAGCAGGTCGAGCGGGGTGAGCACGAAGTTGTCGTCGAACCAGATGCGGGCGCGCCCCACCCGGTCGCCGGAGATGCCCACCTTGTCCCAGTCGCTCTGGCCGAGCTTGCCCTTCGCCACCCGCTCCGAGTCGAGCTTGGCGTCGGCGGCGAGGAGGCGCATGGCGAGCTGGTCGGACGGCATCTCGAGCGAGAAGAAGGCCACCCGCTTCTCCATCTTCACCGCCGCGTGGGCCGCGAAGTTGAGGGCGAGGGCGGTCTTTCCGACCGAGGGGCGGGCGGCCAGGATCACGAGCGCGCCGGGCTGCAGCCCGAGGGTCTTGTCGTCGAGGGTGGGGAGCCCGGTCGGCACGCCGGTGATGTGCGACTGCCCCTCGAGCTCGCGCTTGTGGACCGCCTCGAGCTTCTCGAGGGCCACCATCACCGCCTCGTTCACGCTGCGGAGGGTGCTCGCGCGCGAGCCCTCGGCGGCGGCGGCGATCTCGGCCTGGGCCTCCTGGAGGAAGTCGCCCACCCGGTCGCCGGCGCGGTGCCCGCGGGCCACCACGCCCTGGGCGGCCATCATCATCCGCCGCAGCCGGGAGAGGTCGGCCACCACCGCGGCGTAGTGGCCGACGTTGCCGGCGGTCCCGACGCCCCGGAACAGGGTGAAGACGAGGTCGGTCGGCACGGCCGCGCCGAGGAGCCCCTTGGCGTCGAGCCGCTGCTGGATCAGCACCGGATCGATCGCCTTCGACTGCTGCGACAGCTCCACGCAGACCGAGAAGACGTGCTGGTGGGCGAGGAGGTAGAAGTCCTCCGTCTTGAGGATGGGGGCCACCTGATCGAAGGCGGTCTCGTCGATGAGCAGGGCCCCGAGGACCGCCTGCTCGGCCTCGAGGTTGTGCGGGAGATCGAGGCCGCCGGGGAGCTGCACCGGAGGGGGCGGGGTCCGGCGCGCGAGATCGTCCTGGGGCATGCGGGCGCGGAGTCTAGCAGCGCCCCCCGACGGCGATCACCGTGGATAGTCGGTGGAAAACCTGTGATCTCGCGGTGGAGGGCTGTGGACAAAAACCCTCTGGCACAGCGGCATCTTGCGCGCGGCGGGCCGCGTCAGTTGAGCCCTTCCCAGCGGTGGAGAAGCTTCTCGCAGACCAGGGCCTGCAGGAGCCGCTCGTCCCCGGGGTGGATCCCGCGGATGGAGATCCCGAGCCGGGTCGCGTCGGTCCAGCTCACCTCTCCCGACACGTAGACCGAGCGGCCCGACAGCTTGAGCCGGACGAAGGCCTCGTCGCCGCGCTTCAGCGGCGGCTTGCGGTGGGTGCGCAGGGCCACGCCGCCGAAGCCGAGGTCGTCGGTGAAGGCGCCGCCGTAGCCGGCGAGGTGCGCCTGGACGGTCACGCGCGCTCGCGGGTGGCGGCGCTTGACCGCGCCGGTCTCGTCCGCGAGCGCGCGGGCCGCGAGCCAGTCGCGCCCCTGCTCCCAGACGCGGAGGTCGGCCGCGTCGAGCGGCCGCAGCCCGTCGAGGACCAGCCGGTTCTTCTCCTCGAAGGAGCGGCGCGAGACGCGCGGCGCGAGCATGCGGGCATTGTGATCGCGCCCCGCACACGTGTCTACATCCCGACCCCGGTTTGGCGGGCCCGGCCCGCGGGGGGGCGCGAGCGCCCCGCACTCGGGGTGCGGCTCCAGGCTTCCGCCGAGGGGGGCGGGTGGCCGCCAGCCGGAGGTGCTAACTTCCGATCGTCAAAGGGGGGTCGCATGCGCGTTCACGCGTGCCTCGGCGCTGCCGTCGCGTTGGTGCTCGCCTGCTCCGGCTCCACCGGTCCCCGCGATCCGGGGCAGGTGGACTTCCTGTCGCAGCCTCCCGGCGGCGGGCGCGGCGGCCCGGCCGTGCCGACCGGCGCGCCGGCCACCACCGATGGCGCGAGCGGCGCGGCGACGCCCAGGCCGGTGGTCGAGTCGGATCTCTACCAGCGCCAGGGCGACACGCTCCTCGTCCTCGACGCCTGGCGCGGGCTGCTGGTGCTGGACCTCGCCGACCCGCTCCAGCCGCGCCTCCTCTCGCGGGTCCCGGTGCTCGGCGAGCCCGTCCACCTCTACCGGCGCGGCGACGTGGCCTTCTTCGGCGTGCGCGGCGCGTTCGAGTACGCGCCCTCGGCCGGGGGCGCGGGGCCGGAGGCCCTCTTCGGCTCGGAGCTCCTCGCGGTGGACGTGTCGCAGCCGGCCGCGCCGCAGGTGCTCTCGCGCTTCCGGCTCGACGGCGAGCTCATCGAGAGCCGCATCGTCGGGGACGTGCTCTACACGGTGGCGCGCCGCTCTGGCTGGTGGGCGCTCGGGCCCCCTCCGGGCGGCGTCGTCGCGGTGGGGTCGGCGGGGGGCACGGGCGTGGCGGGCGGCGGCGCCCCGGCCGGCGCGGACGACCTGTCGGTGGCGAGCTTCGACCTCGGCGACCCGCGCGACGTGCGCCAGGTGCAGGCGCTCACCCTCGACGTCACCGGCTGGGACGCGCACGCCGCCATCGCCGCCTGCGCGGACCCGGCCCGCTGCGGGAGCGCGGCGCGGATCGTGCTCTCGCTGTCCGGCTACGCGCCCGGCGGTCCGACCACGCGCTTCCAGCCGATCGACGTCTCCGATCCGGGCGGCGCGCTCGTGGCCGGCGCGTCCTTCGACGCCGAGGGCGCCGTCCTCGACCGCTTCGCGATGGACTTCGACCCGGCGAGCGGCCTCTTCCGCGCGGCGCTGGCGAACGGGACGAGCGGGGGCACGCTCCGGCTCTGGCGCGCGCCGGACGTCTCGGCGGCGGTCCCGGCCGGCTCGCTCACGGTCGGCGACGGCGAGGCGTTGACCGCCGCCCGCTTCGACGGGGCGCGCGCCTACCTCTCCACGGCGGCGCGCATCGACCCGCTCTTCGTGCTCGACACCTCCGACCCCGATCACCCGGTGAGCCTGGGGCAGGCCGACCTGCCCGGCTGGCTCGACGCGCTCGAGCCGCGCGGCGACCAGCTCCTCGCGCTCGGCCACGCGCCCGGTCCCAGCGGCGCCGGCGCGACCCTGGCGCTGTCGCTCTTCGACCTGTCCGGCGGCGCGCCGGTCAAGCTGTCCCAGGTGCCCTTCGGCGCGACCTGGGGCTTCGTGGCCGCCTCGCGCGACGACCTGCGCAAGGCGCTCACCGTGGTGGACGGGGCGGGCCTGGTGCTCGTGCCGGTGCAGGGCTACGACTGGCAGCGCCAGGCCTGGAGCGGCGGCACGCAGCTCTTCGACTGGACGCCGGGGGCGCCGGGCCCGCTCGTCCTGCGCGGCTTCCTCTCCCACCCGGGCTTCATCACCCGGGCCTTCCCGCTCGACGGCGCGGCGGTGCGCCTCGCCGCCCTCTCGGACGAGGCCCTGCAGCTCCTCGACGCCTCCGACCGCGACCACCCGGCCGAGCTGGCGCGGCTCGAGCTGTCCCGCCCGGTGAACGCGCTCGCCATCGTGCGCGGCGCGGCGGCGGAGCTCTGCGGAGAGCTCACGACCGGCCGCCAGGAGCTGGTGGTGGCGCCGGCGAGCGAGCCGGACTCGGCGTCGCCGCTGGCGCGGCTCGCCCTCCCCGACGGCGCCGCGAGGCTCTTCCAGGACGGCGACCTCCTCTGGCTCCTCACCTCCGACTGGCGCACCGGGACCGCGGCGCTCCTCGCGGTCGACCTCTCCGATCCGGCGCACCCGCGGCTGCGTGGCCGGCTCGACCTCACCCCCGAGGAGGCGGGGAGCTGGTTCGCCGGGTCCTGGGGCTGGGGCGACCAGGCGGTGCTCGCCGGGAAGGTGCTGGCGCTCCACCGGGCGGGCGGGGGCTACGCCGTGCCGCTCGCGGCGGCCGCGCCGGGCGGAGCGGCGGCCGGCGCCCCGGCCGACGAGGTGCGGCTCTTCGACCTCGCCGACCCCGACCACCCGCGCCGCGCCGCCGTGGTCGCGCTCCCGAGCGGCGGCTGGTCCTGGGGGCTGGCGGCGGCGGGGCCCTACCTCTGGATCACCCACCTCGAGTGGGTGCCGGACGACGCGCAGGGGCGGGTCCGCTACTACGTGGATCGGATCGACGCCGGCGATCCCGACCGGCCGGTGCTCCTGCCCAAGGTGAACGTGCCCGGCGTCTTCGCCGGCGCGAGCGGCAGCGGCGCGCGGCTCTACACGCTCGAGGGGACCTGGGGCGACGCGCCCACCACCGCGCTCCACGCGCTCGACCTCACGGCGGACGGGAAGGCGCGGCTCGCGGCGAGCGCCACCTTGCCGGGCTGGGGCGGCGGGGCGCTCCTCGCGGGCGGCCAGGCCTACCTCGAGACCTGGCCCGCCGACGCCGGCGGCGCGCGGCTCGCGGCGGTGGAGCTCGCCTCGATGCGGGTCACCTCGAACGAGCCGCTGCCGGTGGCGTGGGGCTCGCTCGCCCGGGCGGCGGGCGGGAAGCTCTTCCTGCAGGCCGGGTGGTACCGGAGCGGCGTGCTGGTCTACGACCTCGCCGACCCGGCGCGGCCCGCCTTCGAGCGGTTCGTGCGCACCAACGGCTGGATCGCCGACGTGGTGGTGGACGGCGCGACGGCCTACCTGCCGAGCGGGCCGTACGGGGTGCAGACGGTGGCGCTCGGGCCGTAGCGGCTCCTCCCGCGACTCAGCGGCGCGCCGGGCCACGGGCCGCGCCGCCGGGATCGTTGGGGCGCTCCGGCCGCGTCACCCCGCCCGGCGCGGACCGGCCCTCAGGCCGCCACGCGCGCGCCGCTCCCCAGGAGCCGCTCCGTCACCGGGATGAAGAGCAGCATGACGCCGACCACCACGTCGTTCCACGACGCGAAGTGCTCGTGGAGCGGCACGAGCCAGAGCGAGGCGATGATCCAGGCGCCGAGCGGCAGGTAGAACCACCGCGCGCCCGGGCGCCGCCAGGCCGCGCGACGGCCCGGTTTCGGCGTGACCGCCGGCCGGCCGCGGGGTAGGTAGCCGCCATGCCGGTCGGGACGAGCGCCGCCACCCACAGCTTCCGCGCCCTGCGGCACCGCAACTTCCGGCTGTTCGTGGTCGGGCAGTTCATCTCGCTCATCGGCACCTGGATGCAGACGGTGGCGCTCGGCTGGCTCATCTACCGCCTGACCCACTCGCCCTTCCTGCTCGGGCTGGCGGGCTTCCTCGGGCAGATCCCGAGCCTGTTCTTCTCGCCGCTCGCCGGCGTCCTCGCCGACCGCTGGAACCGGCACCGGATGGTCATCGGCACGCAGGTGCTCTTCATGGCCCAGGCGCTGGCGCTCGCGGCGCTCGTGCTCTCGGGGAAGGCCACCATCCCCGAGATCCTGGGGCTGAACCTCCTGCTCGGGTTCATCAGCGCCGCCGACGTGCCGGCGCGCCAGTCGTTCATGATCGAGCTGGTGCCGGATCCGCGGGACCTGCCGAACGCGATCGCGCTCAACTCCTCGGTCTTCAACGTGGCCCGCCTCGTGGGCCCGTCCATCGCCGGCGTGGTGATCGGGCTCCTCAGCGAGGGGCTGGCGTTCCTGCTGAACGGGCTCAGCTACGTCGCCGTGATCGGGGCCCTGCTCGCCATCCGCGTGCCGCCCCGGGCGCGCCGCGCCGCGGCCGCGCCGAACGTCTGGGCGCACCTCGCCGAGGGGCTCCGCTACGCCGGCGGGTTCGCGCCCATCCGCGCCGCGCTCCTGCTGCTCGCCCTGGTGGGGCTCGTGGGCACGCCCTTCAGCGTCCTCATGCCGATGTTCGCGAGCGACGTGCTGGGCGGGGGCGCCCACACCCTCGGGTTCCTGGTGGCCTCCATCGGCCTCGGGGCGCTCGCCGGGGCGCTGTTCCTCGCCCGCCGCCGGACGGTGCGCGGCCTCGGGTCGGTCATCGTGTGGGCGGTCTCGGCCTTCGGGGCCGGGCTCATCGCGCTCGCGCTGGCGCGGACCCAGTGGCTCGCCTGCGGGGTGCTCGCGGTGGTCGGCTTCGGGATGATGGTCCACATGGCGTCCACCAACACCATCCTCCAGACGCTGGTGGACCCGGACAAGCGCGGGCGGGTGATGAGCCTCTACACCGTCGCGTTCATGGGGACCATGCCGCTCGGCAGCCTGGCCGCCGGCGCGCTCGCGGGCCGGCTCGGCGCGCCGCTCACGGTCGCGCTCGGCGGCGCCGCCTGCCTCGTCGCGGGCGCCCTCTTCGCCCGCGAGCTCCCGGCGCTGCGCGCGCAGGTCCGACCCATCTACGAGCGGCTCGGCATCGCCCCCGAGGTCGCCACCGGGATCCAGGCGAGCGAGGAGCCCCCGGCGCCGTCCTGAGCGCCCGTCGCGAGGGGCGCACGCCCGCCGCGGCCCGGCGCCCGGCTCGCAGCCGCGGAGGCGGACCGGGGGCGCCTGACCCTACCGGATCGTGTAGTACACCGCGTCCGGGTGGTGGAGCACGATGGCCGAGGTGCTCTGCTCCGGCACCATCTGGTCGGCCTCGGTGAGCGAGACGCCGATGGCCGGCTCGGGGTCGAGCACCCGCCAGAGCTGGCGCTGGTCGGTGAGCTCCGGCCAGGACGGATAGCCCGGGGAGTACCGCTTGCCCTGGCCGTCGGGCAGCCCGAGCTCGGCGCGGACGCGGCGGTGCCAGAGCTCGGCGAGCGCCTCCGCCGCCTCCACCGCGAGGCCGTGCAGGAAGAGGGCGCGCGCGTAGTCGCCCTGCTCCTGGAGCTCGTGCGCCACGCGCGAGGCGTCGCTGCCGACGGTGACCACCTGCAGCGCGCAGACGTCGGCGCCGGGCTCCTCGCGGAAGTAGTCGGGGAGGCAGAGGAACGGCTCCTCGCCCTGGCGCGGGAACTGGAGCCGCGCCAGCTCCTGCCGGCGCCCCTCCGGGTCGAGCAGCACGAGGTCGTTCCCGTCGGCGTGGCAGGGGAAGTAGCCGTAGACCACCCGCGGCGTGAGCCAGCCCTCCCGCTCCACCTCCGCCTTCAGCGCCTCGAGCTTCGGGCCGAACTCGGTCTCGATGGCCCGGCGGTAGGCGTCGCCCTTGAGCTTCACGCCCCACTGCAGCTTGAAGAGCTCGTCGAGGTCGAGGTGCGGCCAGAGCGCGCGGACCGGGATCTCGCCGGCCGGGATCACCTTGCGCCCGAGGAACGGCGCCCGCGGCACCCGCGCCGCCGGCTTCACCAGCCGCCGCCCCGCCGGCTCGGCGCGCGGCTTCGGCGCCCCGCTCACCGGCGAGTCGCGGTTGGCGATCGCCTTCTCGCGCACCTGGGCCTGGAAGGCGGCCCGCTTCTCCGGGCTCGCGAGCGCCTCCACGATCTCGAGCCCCTCGAAGGCGTCACGGGCGTAGAACACGCCGCCCGGGTAGGCGCTCCCGTCCTGGAGGAAGTGGGCGCGGTAGCCGAAGCGCCGGTTGATGGCGGCGCCGCCGATGATCACCGGGAACTCGAGCCCGCGCCGCGCCAGCTCCTCCACGCAGTAGGGCATCTGCTTCGAGGTGGAGACGAGCAGCGCGGAGAGGCCGATGGCGTCGGCGCCCACCTCCACCGCCTTCTCGATCACCGTCGCCACCGGCACCTGCTTGCCGAGGTCGAAGACCGTGTAGCCGTTGTTGGCGAGGATGGTCTTCACGAGGTTCTTGCCGATGTCGTGCACGTCGCCGTACACGGTCGCGAGCACCACCTTCCCCTTCGTGACCCCCTCGACGCGGTCGAGGAACCGCTCCAGGTGGGCCACCGCCCGCTTCATCACCTCGGCCGACTGGAGCACGAAGGGCAGGATGAGCTCGCCCGCGCCGAACCGGTCGCCCACGTCCTTCATCGCCGGGAGCAGGACCGAGTTGAGCACGTCCACCGCGGAGCGGCGCGTGAGCGCCTCGTCCAGGAGCGCCTCGATCCCCTCCGGCCGGCGGTGGAGGATCTGCAGGTGGATCCGCTCCTCGGCGGTCTTGCCGGCGAAGAGGTCCTCGGCGGCGACCGCCGCCTGCGGCGCCTTGCCGGCGAAGTGCTCGATGAGCCGCGCGAGCGCGTCCTCGCGGCGGTCGAAGATCAGGTCCTCGGCGAGGGTGCGCTCCTCCTCCGGGATGGCCGGGTAGGGGCGGAGGTCCTTGGGGTTCACGATGGCGAGGTCGAGCCCCGCCTTCACCGCGTGGAAGAGGAAGACCGAGTTCAGCACCTCGCGCGCCGGCTTCGCGAGCCCGAAGCTCACGTTGGAGACGCCGAGGCAGGTGAAGACGCCGGGGTGCTCGGCCTTGATGCGCCGGATGCCCTCGAGCGTCTCCACGGCGCTGTGCCGGTACTCGGCCGAGCCGGTGGCGAGCGTGAAGGTGAGGGCGTCGAAGCAGAGCGCGTCGGGTGCGAGCCCGTACTCGGCCGCGATGGCCACCGTGCGCTTCGCGATCTCGGCCTTGCGCTCGGCGGTCTGGGCCATGCCCTTCTCGTCGATGGTCATCGCGACCACCGCCGCGCCGTAGCGCTTCACCAGCGGGACCACCTTCTTCACCCGCTCGCCGCTCTTCTCGAGGTTGACCGAGTTGACGATGCAGCGGCCGGGGTAGCTCCGCAGCGCGGTCTCGACCACGTCGGCCTCGGTCGAGTCGATCATCAGCGGCGCGTCCACGGCCTGCGCGAGCAGGCGCGTGAGGGTGCGCATCTGGTGACCCTCGTCCTCGCGCTCGTTGAGCGCCACGCAGACGTCGAGCACGTGGGCGCCCGCCTCCACCTGGTCCCGGGCGATGCGCAGGAGCCCCGCGTAGTCGTCGGCGAGGAGCAGCTCCTTCACCTTGCGCGAGCCCTGCGCGTTGACCCGCTCGCCCACGATGAGCGGCCTGGGCTCGAGGTCGAGCGGCACCGCCTTCATGGCCGACGAGAGCACCGGCAGCGGGGCCGGGCGCTTGCGGCGGGGCACGGTGACGCGGGCGAGCCGCTCCACCACCGCCCGCATGTGGGCCGGGGTGGTGCCGCAGCAGCCGCCCACCAGGTCCACGCCCAGCTCCTCCACGAAGCCCGCCAGCGCCTCGGCCAGCGCCTCCGGGGAGAGCTTGTAGACCGCCTTCCCCTCCACGTTCTCGGGGAGGCCGGCGTTGGGGAGCACCGAGACGAGCTTGCTCGACCGCTCGCAGAGCAGCCGCACGCTCTCCCGCATCTCGGCGGGGCCGGTGGAGCAGTTGAGGCCGACCGCGTCCACCGGGAGCCGCTCCAGGGTGGCGAGCGCGCTCGCGATGTCGGTCCCGAGCAGCATCCGGCCGTTCTGGTCGATGAGGGTCGGCTGGGCGATGACGAAGACGTCGCGCAGCGCCTCGCGCCGCACCTCGTCCACCGCCAGCACCGCCGCGCGCAGCTCGAGGATGTCCTGCTGGGTCTCGATGATGACGGCGTCCACGCCGCCCTCGACGAGGCCGCGCGCCTGCTCGGCGAAGATCTGCTCCAGCGCTCGCGGGGTGATGTTGGAGAGCGCCGGGTCGGAGGACGACGGCAGCATGCCGGTCGGGCCGATGGAGCCGGCCACGAAGCGGGGCTGGCCGGGGGTGGCGTGCCGCTCCGCGGCGCGGCGGGCCAGGATGGCGGCCCGGAAGTTCACCTCGTAGGTGCGGTGGCCGAGCCCGTACTCGTCGAGCTTGAGCCGCGACGACCCGAAGGTGTTGGTCTCCACCACGTCGCAGCCGGCGGCGAAGTAGCGGCCGTGGATCGCCTCGATGAGGTCCGGCCGGGTCAGCGTGAGGAGGTCGTTGGCCCCGTCCTGCCCGCCGAAGTCGGCGGGCTTGAGCTGCTGCCCCTGGATCTGGGTCCCCATGGCGCCGTCGAAGACCAGGACGCGCCGCTCTGCCGCTTCTCGAAAAGTCACGCCGCGCTTTCTATCACGCCGCTGTCGCGGCCCGAAAAACCCCTAAGATGGCGCGGTGGACCGCCGCGCGCTCGCCAAACTGCTCGGGATCGCCGCCCTCGCCGCCGTCGCGCGGGCGGCGATGGTCGCGGGGCTCGAGCTCTACTCCGACGAGGCCTACTACTGGCTCTGGTCGCGGCGGCTCGCCCCGGGCTACTTCGACCACCCGCCCATGGTGGCGTGGCTCGCCGCGCTCGGCACCTCGTTCTCGGGCGGGGAGGGCTGGCTCCGGCTCCCCTTCGTCGTCTGCGGGGGGCTGGCGGTGCTCTTCGCCGGGCTCTGCGCCGGCGAGCTCTCCCGCGACCCGCGCGCGCCGATCTGGGGCGCGCTCCTCGCCGCCGCCGCCCCGCTCCTCTCGCTCACCGGCGCGCTCTGCCTGCCCGACGCGCCGGCCGAGGCGGCCTACGCCGCCGCCGCCTGGCTCCTCGCGCGGGCCCGCGGCAAGGGGTGGCTCTGGGCGGGGCTGGCGGTGGGGCTGGCCCTCCTCGCCAAGTACACCGCCGCGCTCCTCGCTCCGGCGCTCCTCCTGCTCGTCCTCTGGGACCCGGCGCTCCGGCGCGAGCTGCGCGCGCCCTGGCCCTGGCTCGCGGGCGCGCTCGCGGTGGCGCTCTTCCTCCCCACGCTGCGCTGGGACGCGGAGCGCGGCTTCGCCTCCATCGCCTTCCAGCTCCACCACGGCTTCGGGAGCGGGACGTCGCTGCGCCGCGTGGGCGAGTACGTGGCCGGGCAGCTCCTCGGGGCCGGGCCGGTGACGCTGGCCCTCGGGCTCGCCGTCCTGGTCCGGGCCCGAAGCTCCGCCGAGAAGCGGGTCGCCGCTGCGACGCTGCTGCCGTTCGCGGTCACCACCTGGTCGGCGCTGCGCGGCCCGGTCGAGGCGAACTGGCCCTCGCTCGCGTACCCGGCGCTCTGCGCGGCGGCGGCGGCCGGGCTCTGCCGGCTGGCGGAGCCGCTCGCCCGGCGCCTGCTCGCCCTCTCGCTGGCGCTCGGCCTGGTGCTGGTCGTCGCCTTCGGGAAGGAGGAGCGGCGGCCCGCGCTCATCGCCGGCACCGCGGCCGCCGAGCGCTTCCACGGCTGGCGCGCCTTCGCCCGGGAGGCGCGCGCCGCCGCCGGCGCCGCCTGCGCGGAGGCCGGGTGCGACCCCTCCGACCCGTTCGTCTTCGCCTCGAGCTACCAGCTCGCCTCCGAGCTCGCGTACTACGGCGGCTGGCGCCGCTTCGGCTTCACCGCCGAGCGCCCCTCGCAGCTCGACGTCTGGGGCGACCGGCCGCGGCCGGGGGAGCCGTTCCTGGTGGTGGGCGACGGCGAGGTCCCGCCGGCGTTCCGCCCGCGGGTGCGGGCCGAGGGCGAGGGGCCGACCCACCGGTTCCTCGCGCCCTGGCCGGGCGCGGTCCGGAGCGGCTCGGTCACCGGATTCGCCCGGTACCTCGGGCTTCGCTGAGGGGGGTGGGCCGGACCGGGGCCCGGCTCGCTACGGGCTCGCCGTCCAGGCCTCGCCGCAGGCCACCTTGCCCGCCGGCGTCTTGATGGTGTCGCAGAAGCCGGGGCTGTCGGAGCCGAGACAGGTCGCGAGCAGCGCCTGGCAGGAGGCCTCGTCGGCGCTCGAGGGCGACTGGGTCGAGAGCTGGTTCTTCACGGCGTTGTTGCAGGAGTCCTGGAGCGACGTCGCCTCGCAGCTGCAGATCCGGTTGCCCAGCTGCTCGCAGGCCGACTTGCCGCAGGCGGCGAGGGCGAGGAGGGCGGCGGCGGCGGCGAACGGTCGGAGGACGCGCATCGAGGGGCGGAGGATCGCCGCGCCGCCGGCAAACGTCAAGCGTTGCCGGCGGCGCGCGCGGGCCCGCCCCTACTTCTCGGTGTGCTGGTGGTCCACCACGTTCCCGTTGGCGTCGGTGGTGGTCTTGTCCTCGACGTGCTTCTTCGAGGTCTTCATCCCCTTCTTCTTGTGCTTCACCTTCTTGTCCACCTTCTTCTCGGTGGTGCCGTCGGCCTTGTCCTTCTTCTCGACCGAGGTGCTGGTGTCCGTCTTCTCGTCCTCGGCCCGCACCGGCGAGGCCGCGAGGGCCAATCCGGCCGCGGCGAGGAGCGCGGTCAGCTTCAGCGTCATGGTGTTCTCCTCCCTGGGCGCGCGACGGCGCGCCGCTCTCCTTCCACGTTGGGTTCCCCTGGGAGCGGGCGCCAGCCGCCGGGCGGGGACAGGAGGGCCCGCCGCGGCGCCCGGCCACCGGCCGCCGGCCCGCCCGCCGGCGTGGCGGGCGCGCCGGATGGCGCCGGCTACTTGCCCGAGGAGCCCTGGCCCGACTCCTGGGCGCGGGTCACGTCGAGGCGCGTCGCGGTCGCCTGGTCGCCGCTCCCCTGGTACGAGGCGCGCACCTGCGCGCCCTGCTGCAGGTCCGAGAGCGACCTCTGCTGGCCGTCGATGGTCACCTGCGTCTGGCCGTTCACCTTGAGCTTCATCGCGCCCCGGTCGGCCGTCTGGACCGTCACCTGGTCCTGGCCGGCCTGCTGCACCTGCCCGGTGATCGACTGCGGGCTCCGCTGCTGCATGGCCTGACCGCTCGCCTGCGCCTGCTGCCGCGCCTGCTGCTCGGCCTGGCTCTGCTGCTGCACCGCCTGGCCCTGCTGCTGCTGGAGCTGGCCCGCCTGCTGCTGGGCCTGGCCGGCCTGCTGCTCCGCCTTCTGGCGCTCCGCGCTGGCCTGCTGCTGGAGCTGCTGCGCCTTCTGCTGCTCCTGCTGCTCCTTCTTCCGGGCCTCGGAGAGCTTCTTCTCCGCGTCCAGCGCCTGCTGGTGGGCGTCCTTCACCTTCTTCTGCTGCTTCGTGGCCTTCTTCTGTGCGTCCTCCGCGCTGGAGAGCGACTTCTCCGAGCGCTCCTGCTGGCTCTTCACCTGCTCGTCGGCCGACTGCTGCGGGTCGCTCGACGACGACTGCCCCTGGCTGCTCCTCGAGCCCTGCTGGCCGCCGGCGGCGACGAGCAGGGCGGCGAGCGGCAACAGGCCCGCGATGTGACGGGTGCGCATCGATCCCTCCTTGTGTGGGTCGTCTTGAACGCTTGGGGGCGCTCCGCGGGAAGTCAACCGGCGGTGCGGCGCGCGCGGTGCACCGCCCGGCGCCGCGACGCACCTTTCCGAGCGGGAGGTGGCCCGTGAAGCTGCCCGGCGCTGGCATGAGCTGGAAGGAGTTCCTGAAGTCGGTCCAGGGCGAGATCTCGCGCAATCAGATCACCGACGTGGCCGGCGCGGTGACCTACTCCGGGATCCTGGCGATCTTCCCGTTCGTGCTCTTCCTGCTCTCGCTCGCGAGCCTCATCATCAAGCCGGAGCAGGCCGAGCAGCTCGTCGACTCGCTCTCGGGCGTGGCGCCCGCGGAGGTGACCAAGATCCTCGGCGACCGGATCCGCTCCATCGCCGGCTCGCCGAGCGTGGGGCTCCTGTCGATCGGCGCCGTCACCGCCCTCTGGGCCGCCTCGGGCGGGATCACCGCCCTCATGCACGCGCTCAACACCGTGTACGGGGTGGCCGAGCAGCGGCCGTTCTGGAAGGCGCGCGGGCTGGCGCTGCTCATGACCATCGTCTCCGGCCTGCTCGCGCTCGCGGCCGCGCTGGTGGCGATCGTCACGCCGGCCGTGGCCGACGCCGTCGGCGGGCCCCTCGGCACCGCGCTCGTCTGGCTGCGGCTCCCGGTGGCGGGCCTCGTCATGATGTTCCTCTGGGCGCTCCTCTACTACGCGCTGCCCGACGTCGAGCAGGACTTCAAGTTCATCACCCCGGGCTCGGTGGCCGGCGTGGTGGTCTGGGTGATCGCCTCCTGGGGGTTCTCCGTCTACGTCTCCCACTTCGGCTCGTACGAGGCCACCTACGGCTCCGTCGGCGGGATCATCGTGCTCCTCCTCTGGATGTGGATCTCGGTCCTGGTGATGCTGGTCGGGGCCGAGGTGAACGCCGTCATCGAGCACCGCTCGGAGGAGGGGAAGCGCGCGGGGGCGAAGCGGCTCGTCGACTCGGGGAGCTCGTTGCCGGCGGGGGAGCAGGTGGCGCGCGAGACCGGCCGCGGCCCGGACGGGCGCCCCTTGCCGGGGGCCGCCGCGGCGCGGGCGCGCCAGCGGGCCGCCGGGAAGCGGACGCCGCTCCGGGGCGTGCCCCTCGCCGTGGGCGCCTTCCTCGCCGGGGCGCTCCTGGCGCGGCGCCGCCAGGAGGCGTGAGGGCCCGGCCGGCCCCCGCGTGAATGCGCCGCCCCCGCCGCCGTCTGCTAGAAGGACCGCATGCAGACCACCCTCCTCCTCTGCGCCCTCGCCGCCGCGCCCGCGCCCGAGGCCCAGCAGCTCGCGGCGAAGGTGCAGGCGGCCTACGAGCGTACCCGCGACCTCGAGGCCCGCTTCGTCCAGACCTACACCTACGCCGCCTTCGGCCGCAGCCAGGTGTCGCGCGGGACGCTCGAGGTGAAGAAGCCCGGCAAGATGCGCTGGGACTACCAGGAGCCGGCGCACAAGACGGTGGTGGTGAACGGGAGCCGGCTCGTGCAGTACGAGCCGGAGGTGAACCAGGCCTACGTGGACGACCACTTCGACGCGACGGCCATGAGCGCGGCGGTCACCTTCCTGCTCGGCAAGGGGAGCCTGGAGAAGGAGTTCGAGCCGTCGATCGGCGAGCGCGGCGAGCTCGTCCTCGTGCCCCGCCGGCCCGACGGGCGGGTGGCCCGCATCGCGCTCGGCGTGGACGCGGCGGGCGACGTGACGTCCACGCGCGTGGTGGACGAGGGCGGGAACGTCAACGAGGTGCGGTTCGAGGGGGCGCGGCGCAACGTGGGGCTGAAGGACTCCCGGTTCGAGCTGAAGCTGCCGGCCGACGTCCGGCGGGTGGCCGCCCCCGGGCGCTGAGCGGGCCGGCGGGGGCGTCGTCCGGCGCCGGGCGCCCTGCGCGACCCCGGGCCCGCTTGCGCCCGGAGGGGGAGGGTTGTAGATCTCCCTCATCCGATGAATCGTGATTCAGGAAATGGACCGGGCGTTCAGCCGCTCCGCGAGCGGGTCCGGCGCGCCACGCGGGCCGCGATCCTCGAGGCCGCCGAGGCGGTCTTCTCGGCGCGCGGCTTCGGCGCGGCGCGCATGGAGGAGATCGCCGAGCAGGCCGGGGTGGCCGTCGGGACGCTCTACAACTACTTCGACGACCGGAGCGCGCTGCTCCTGGCGGTGCTCGAGGAGAGCGCTCGGGAGCTCGAGGAGCGGCTCGGCGACCCGGCACTCCTCGCCGAGGGCCCGTTCGTCCAGCAGCTCGAGCGCTTCTTCGCGAAGGTGCTCGAGCACCAGCAGGCCCACTTCCGGCTCTTCGCCATCCTGGTCCAGGAGGAGCTGGAGCAGGGGCGGCTCCCCGCCCGCCCGGTGCGCCGCCCGGCGCTCCTCAAGCCGATGCACCGGCTGGCGGAGCAGCTCGTCGCGAGCGGCGTCCGCCAGGGGGCGCTCCGCGCCGAGGACGCGGACCTCTACCCCACCTTCCTCGTGGCCATGCTGCGCGGCCTCTTCACCCGCCAGCTCTGCGCCCGCGGCGCGCCGCCCGAGGTGGCGGAGGCGCCGCGGCTGGCCCGCTTCTTCCTGCACGGCGCCGGAGGGCACCGATGACCGCCGCCGCCCCGCGCCCGAAGGTGAACAAGTGGCTCGTCACCCTCTCGGTGTCCTTCGGGACGCTGATGGGCGCCATCGACATCTCCATCGTCAACGTCGCCCTGCCGCACATGCGCGGCGCCGTCGGCGCCACCATCGAGGAGATCACCTGGGTCAGCACCGGCTTCGTCATCGCCACGGTGGTGGTGATGCCGCTCACCGGCTTCCTCGGCCGCATGTTCGGGCAGAAGCGGGTCTACCTCGCCTGCCTGGCGCTCTTCATCGTGGGGTCGGTGCTCTGCGGCACCGCCCGCTCGCTCTGGACGCTGGTGTTCTGGCGCGCCGTGCAGGGCGCCGGCGCCGGCGCGCTCCAGCCCACCGAGCAGGCCATCCTGCGCCAGACCTTCCCGCCCAAGGAGCAGGGCATGGCCATGGCGGTGTTCGCCATGGCGGTCATGCTCGGCCCGGCCATCGGCCCGACGCTGGGCGGCTGGATCGTGGACAACTACAGCTGGCCCTGGATCTTCTACATCAACGTGCCGATCGGCCTCCTCGGCATGTTCATGGTCTACAGCTTCGTCCACGAGGACCCGGAGATCCTGGAGCAGAACCACGCCCTCGCCGCCGCGCAGCGCAAGAACGTGGACTACGCCGGCATCGCCCTCATGTTCGTCGGCCTCGCCACCCTCCAGTACTTCCTCGAGGAGGGCGCCCGGAACGACTGGTTCGAGGACCGCGCAATCACCCTCTGCTTCATCGTGTCGATGGTCTCGCTGGCGTTCTTCGTGGCGCGCGAGCTCACGGCGCGGGTGCCGGTGGTGAACCTGCGGCTCTTCAAGGACGAGGTCTACGCCTCGGGCACGCTCATCGGCGCGGTGATGTTCGCCATGCTCATGGCCAACATGTTCCTCCTGCCGCTCTTCATGCAGGAGCTGCTCGGCTTCACCGCCACCCAGTCCGGCCTCGCGCTCATGCCGCGCACGCTGGTGATGATGCTGGTCACGCCGTTCGTGGGGAAGCTCTACAACCACGTCTCGCCGCGGCTCATGGTCGGCTTCGGCATCGTCATGGTGTCGCTCGGCAACTGGTTCCAGGGGCAGCTCACGCTCGTCTCGAGCCAGCAGGACGTCATCTGGGCCATCGGCGTGCAGGGGATCGGCTTCGCCTTCCTCTTCGTGCCGCTCACCACCGTCGCGCTCTCCAAGGTCCCGCGCCACCTCATGAGCGACGCCACCGGCCTCAACTCGCTCTTCCGCCAGATCGGCGGCTCGGTGGGGCTGGCGGTCTTCGCGACCCTCATCAGCCACCACGGCAAGATCGCCACCGCGGCGGTCACCGCCCACGTCGGCGAGACCAACGCCGCGACCTGGCAGCGGCTCTCCGGGCTGCAGGCCGCGCTGCAGGCCAAGGGCTACGACGTCGCGAGCGCCAAGGCCGCCGCGCTGCAGGCGCTCGCCGGCACCGTCCAGCGGCAGGGCATGGTGCTCTCCTTCGAGAAGGTCTTCCTCATCGCCGGCATCGTCTTCATGGCGGTGCTGCCGCTCCTCTGGTTCCTCCGCTCCCCGGCCCACGGCGGGCCGTCGGAGCCCGTGCACGTCGAGATGTGATCATGAACGAGACCGCCCAGACCCCCGCCCCCCGCCAGCAGGACCCGCTCCGCCCGGTCGAGCCGGCCGCGCCGGCGCAGGCCGCGCCCGAGCGGCCGGACCGCTCGCGCCGCAAGCCCTTCATCATCCTCGGCGGGCTCACCGTCGCGGTGCTGCTCGGGCTCGGCCTCTACCTGCTCGTGACCGCCGGCCAGGAGAACACCGACGACGCCCAGGTGGAGGCCGACGTGGTGCCGCTCGCCCCGCGCGTCGGCGGCCAGGTCCTCCAGGTGTCGGCCACCGAGAACCAGCCGGTGAAGAAGGGCGACCTCATCCTCCAGATCGACCCGGCAGACTACGAGGCCCGCGCCGCCGTGGCGCACGCCGAGCTGCGCACCGCCGAGGCCCAGGCCGACGCGGCCGAGGCGCAGGAGCGGGTGGCCGGCGCGAGCGCGACCGGCGGCTACGCCACCGCCGAGGCGGCGGTGTCCGGCTCCTCGGTGGCGGTCGCGAACGCCGACGCCCAGCTCGCCGCGGCCCGCGCCGGCCTCGTCCGCTCGGAGGCCGACGTCCGCAAGGCCGACCTCGACCTCTCGCGCGCCAGGCAGCTCGTGGCCGCGCGGGCGGTGCCGCAGCAGCAGCTCGACAACGCCCAGGCCGCGGCCGACGCGGCCCACGCCGCCCTCGCCCAGGCGCGCGCCCAGGTCCGGGCCGCCGAGGAGGGCAAGCGCGCCGCCGAGGCGCGGGTCGGCGAGGCGCGCGGCCGGCTCGCCCAGTCGAAGCCGGTCTCGGCGCAGCTCGCGGCGGCCCACGCGGCGGCCGAGCTGGCGCGGGCGCGGGTCCAGGCCGCGACCGCCCAGGCCAAGCTGGCCGACCTGCAGCTCTCCTACACCCGCGTCGTCGCGAGCGAGGACGGGGTGGTCTCGAAGCTCGGGGTCCACGAGGGGCAGATCGTCCAGCCCGGGCAGCCGGTCATCGAGCTCGTGCCGGCGCGGAGCTACGTGCTCGCCAACTTCAAGGAGACGCAGATCGGGAAGATGAAGCCGGGGCAGAAGGTGGAGATCAGCGTGGACGCCTTCCCGGGCAAGAAGTTCGAGGGGAAGGTGGAGAGCCTCTCCGGCGGCACCGGCGCCCGCTTCGCGCTCCTGCCCCCCGACAACGCCTCGGGCAACTTCGTGAAGGTGGTGCAGCGCGTGCCGGTGCGGATCGCCTGGGAGAAGCCGCCCGCGGTCCGCCTCGCCGCCGGCCTCTCGGCCGACGTCACTGTCTACACGAAGTAGGAGCCGCCCCCATGCGCCCCTTCGCCCCCCCGGCCGCGCTCGCGGCCCTGCTCCTCCTCCCCGCGCTCGCCGGCGCCCAGGCGGCGCCCGCTCCAGCCAGGCCCGGCGCCGCTTCCCCCGTGGCCGCCGAGCCCCAGAGGTCATCCCCTCTCCCCGCAGGGGGAGGGCCAGGGAGGGGGGAATCCCAGCCGCTCTCCGAGGACGAGGTCCTCCGCCGCGCCCTCGCCCGCAGCCCCGCGCTCCGCGCCGCCCGCGCCCGCGCCGAGGCCGCCGGCGCGCAGGCCGCGAGCGTGCGCGGCCACCTCCTTACGGCCGTGAACGTCTCGGACGAGTTCCAGCACTGGGACAGCACCTTCGGCATCGCCTTCCCCATCGGCCCCACCCCGCTCGCGCTCGTGGCCCGCGAGCAGGACACCAACACGTTCGTCGCCTCCGCCGGCCAGCCGCTGCTCGGGCTCCTGCACCTCGGCGCCGATGTCTCGGCCGCCGGCGCGCAGGCCGACGCCGCCCGCGCCGACGTCCGCGCCACCGAGGCGGCCGTGCGCGAGCAGGTGCGCCAGGCGCTGCTCCGGCTGCACGAGGCGCGCGCGCTCGGCGAGATCGCGAGGGCCTCGGTGGCCCAGCTCACCGACCAGCTCCAGGTGACCCGCTCCCGCGTGCAGGCCGGCGTGCAGACCAACGCCGACGCGCTGCGCGTCGAGACCGCGCTCGCCAACGCCCGCCAGCAGGTGATCCAGGCGCAGGCGCAGGAGCAGGCCGAGAAGGCCGGGCTCCTCATCGCCGTGGGCGACAGCCCCTACGCGCAGGCCGACTTCGCCGAGCCCCCGCTCCCCGAGCCGGCCGCGCCGCCCGCGCTCGAGCCGGCGGTGAAGGAGGCGCGCGCGAAGCGCCCCGAGCTCGAGGCCGCGCACCGCGTCGAGGCCGCCGCCGGCCGCCGCGCCACCGCGCGCGCGCTCGACCTGCTGCCCGAGGTGAACGCCGAGGCCGCCTACCTGCACGTGAGCGGGCAGGCCTTCCAGCCGGTGGACTCCGGCTTCGTGGGCGTGAAGGCCGACTGGCCGATCTGGGATTGGGGCGCGAAGTGGTACGCCCGCGGCGCCGCCAGCGCCCAGGCCGACGCCGCCGCCGCGCAGGCCGCGCAGGTGCAGGACCAGGTGGAGACCGAGGTGGCGGCGCGGCTCGCCTCCACCCTCGCCGCCGGCAACGCCGTGGAGGTGGCCCGCACCGCCATCGCCAGCGCCGAGGAGGCCTACCGCGTCACCGACGCCCTCGTCCGCGCCGGCAGCGCCACCACCACCGACCTCCTCGACGCCCAGTCGGCGCTCACCACCGCGCGCCAGAACCTCACCCGCGCGCGCTACGCCTACGCCGGGGCGCGCATCGCGCTCGGGCGGGCGATGGGCGAGTAGGGCGCGGTTCGCCGCTCCCGCAGGGGCGCGGCACCCGCGAGGCCTCGCTGACGAACCGCTCCGCCCCCGCTAGGCTCTCTCCCGGTCAGGGAGGCGCGCATGTCCGGTTCGGTCGAGTTCTTCGAGCAGCAGTTCCAGCGCCAGGTGGCGCGCGGCGAGTTCGCCCTCAACCCCTTCGAGCAGGACGCGCTGCCGTTCCTCTCCGGCCGGCTGCTCGACTTCGGCTGCGGCCTCGGGAACCTCTCGCTCGAGGCGGCCCGGCGCGGCTGCCGCGTGGTGGCCGTGGACGGAAGCCCCACCGCCGTGGAGCGGGTGCGGCGCGCCGCCGAGGCCGAGCAGCTCCCGGTGGAGGCGGCGCGCGCCGAGCTCGGCGACTACCAGCCGGCAGGGCCGTTCGACGCCGTGGCGGCGATCGGCGTGCTCATGTTCTTCCCCGAGCCGCTGGCCCGCGCGCGCCTCCTGGACCTGCAGGCGCAGGTGAGGCCGGGCGGGGTGATGGCCGTCACCGTGCTCACCGAGGGCACCACCTTCCTCGACGTCTTCGGCGGGGCCGAGGGTTACCTCTTCCGCAAGGGCGAGCTCGCCGAGCGGTTCGCCGGGTGGGAGACGCTCTTCTTCAAGCCCGGCTCGTTCCCCTCGCCGGACGGAAGGGTGAAGGAGTTCGAGAGCCTCGTGGCGAGGAGGGTGGGGTAGCGCCGGCTCCTCGAGCCCCGCTACCCCCTCGTCAGCAGCCCCAGCCCCGCCAGCGTGAGCGCGATCCCCGCCGCCCGCGCCGGCGAGAAGCTCTCCCGGAAGACGAGGCACGCGAGGGGCACGAGCAGCAGCGCCGCGACGCCGTTCACCGCCACGGCCGACCACTGCATCATCGCCCCGCTCCGGTAGGCGAGCAGGAACCCGATCTCGATGAGCACCGCCCCGAGCGCGAGGAGCAGCACCGGCCAGCGCACGAGGTCGCGGCTCCAGGCGTAGGTGGGGCCGCCGGCCGAGAAGAGGGGCGCCGCCAGCGCGCAGAGGAGGAACGCCACCGCGTAGACCGCCATGAGCAGCACCATGGGGTTCGCCCGGGCGGCGTTGGTCCGCTGCCCGAGGTGGTAGGTGACGCTCCCCAGGGCGGCGACGAGGAGGAACAGGAGCGGGGACTTCATGGCGCCTCGGTGCGGGGAGGTGGACGGAGCGGGACGCGGGCGATCGCGCGCGCCGCCCTCGCCTTCTACACGGACCGGCCCGCCGTCAGGAGAGGATCCTGAGCCCGCTCCCCTTCGGCGCCTTGCGGGCCGCGAGCGGCCGCTCCGCCGGCCTCGGCCCGCGCGCCACCACCTTGCCGACGAGGTCGTAGTCGCCGGCCTCGGTCACCTCGAGGGTCACGAACTGCCCGGGGTAGACCGCGCCGCCGCCGTCGGCGACGTCGTTCACGTAGGTCACCCCGTCGATCTCCGGCGCCTGCTGGGCGTGGCGGCCGGCGAGGAGGTGCTCCGACTCCTCGCTCGCCCCCTCCACCAGCACCTCGAGCCGCCGCCCCACCACGCCCTCCTGGTGGGCGCGGGCGATCTCCTGCTGCCGCTCCATCACGGTGGCGTACCGCGCCTTCTTCACCGCCTCGGGGATCTGGCCCTCCATCTCCCCGGCGAGCGTGCCCTCCTCGCGCGAGTACTCGAAGACGCCGAGCCGCTCGAAGCGCTGCTCCTCCACGAAGCGGAGGAGATCCTGGAAGTCCTCCTCGGTCTCGCCGGGGAGCCCGACGATGAGCGAGGTGCGGAGCGCCAGCCCGGGGACGCGGGCGCGCAGCTTCGCGAGGAGGTCGCGCATGAACTGCGAGTCGCGGCCGCGCCGCATCGACCGGAGCAGCCGGTCGCTCGAGTGCTGCAGCGGCATGTCGAGGTACTTCACGATCTTCTCCTCGCGCGCCATCACGTCGATGAGCGCGTCGGGGAAGTCGCGGGGGTAGGCGTAGTGGAGCCGGATCCAGCGGATCCCGTCCACCTTGCAGAGCTCGGGCAGGAGGTCGTGCAGCCGCACCTTGCCGGCCAGGTCGTAGCCGTAGGCGGTGAGGTCCTGGGCGACGAGCGACAGCTCCACCGTGCCCTGGGCGGCGAGCGCCTCGGCCTCGGCCAGGACGTCGTCCACCGGCCGCGAGTGCTGCGGCCCGCGCAGCTTCGGGATGATGCAGAAGGCGCAGGCGTTGTCGCAGCCCTCGGAGATCTTGAGGTAGGCGGTGTGCGAGGGGAGCGAGTTCACCCGCGGGGTGGAGGCGGCGTGGACGAAGTCGGGGTCGGGCGCGATGACGCGCTTCGCCTGCGCGTCGCCGACGATCCGGGCGATGTCGGCGTAGGCGCCGGTGCCGACGAAGTGGTCCACCTCGGGCATCTCGGCGGAGAGCTCGGCGTGGTAGCGCTGGGTGAGGCAGCCGGCGACGACGAGCTGCTTGCAGCGCCCCTCGCGCTTCTGCTCGGCCATGGCGAGGATCGCCTGGATCGACTCCTCCTTGGCGCTCTCGATGAAGCCGCAGGTGTTGACGACGATGACCTCGGCCTCGCCCGGATCCTGCGTGAGCCGGTAGCCCGCGTCGGAGAGGGTGCCGAGCATCACCTCGGAGTCCACCCGGTTCTTGGGGCAGCCGAGGGTGTGCATGTAGACGCGGGTGCTCATGAGGGCGGCGGATCTAACAGGTCGGCGCACCGGATCGCAACGCGCGGCCGGCCCGCGATCCTCCCGCGCCGCGCCGCGGCGGCCTCGCGGGCTGCCGGCTAGAGCGACTGCGAGAGCTGGAGGGCGCCCGAGACGGCGTTGCCGTCGAGCGGGAGCAGCGCGCCGAGCGCCATCGCGGTGCGCGGGCCGAGGGCCCACTTGAGGCTCGTGCCCAGCGCCACGGTCGCACCATCGACGCTGAAGTCGCTCACCAGCTCCACGAGCGCCCGGCAGCGCGCGGTGAGGGCGAGCGCGGCCGAGCCGCCGGCCTGGAGGTGCGGCGCGAGCGCTCCCACGCTCGCTCCGGCGGCGATGGCGGCCCGGAGCGTGACGTGGCCGACCGGGCGGAGCGCGCCCAGGCCGAGGAGCAGCTCGGTGTCGCCGGGCGCGTCGCCGCCGACCGCGTCGAGCGACGCGGCGAGGCCGCTTGAGGGAGGCGGCCGGGGTGGAGAGCCCCACGGCGCGGCCGTCGGTGACGCCCACGTCGGCGGTGAGCCCGAGCCGGTCGCCGAGCGGCAGGGCGAGCTGGAGCCGCGAGGGGGCGAGCAGGGGCGCGGCCCCGCCCGAGGTGTCGGGGTCTCCCTGCTGCAGCGCCGTGCTGAGCACGACGCCGGCCTCGCCGGGCGGGAGGGCGTCGGGGAGGAAGAGGGCTTCGGCGATCACCTCGGCGTCGCCGGCGCGCGCGGCGCGAGGAGCGGCGGAGAGGAGCAGGCAGAGCACCGCCAGCCGGGTCAACGGGCGCATGTCCAGGCTCGAGTGGGGCGCGATGGCGCCCCGCGGGCTCTGGGTTCGGCGACCGCGGGCCTCGTGGTGGGATCGGGGGCTCCGGAGGAGACCTCGATGGAGCTTCTAGATGAACATGCGACTCACTATCAAGGTTCTTGCGAGAGGTCCAGTCCGCTCAGCCGCGGCAGCGCCGGCGCGGCGCGGGCCCGGGCGGAGGTGAACCGCTCGCGGTGCAGGAAGCCCTGGACCGCGTCCACGCCGAGCGCCTCGGCGAGCCGGAGGTGGTCGGCGGTCTCCACGCCCTCGAGCACCGTCCGCTTGTCGAGCCGGACCGCCAGGGCCACGAGCGCCTCCAGCAGCCGGAGCTGGCCCGGGTCGCTGGCGCGCGCCACCCAGCTCCGGTCGAGCTTCCAGACGGCGGCGGCCTGGAGCGCCTCGAGCGACAGGAGCGTGTCGGGGGCGCCGATGTCGTCGAGCGCCACGCAGAGCGCGCGCCGGCGCAGCGCCGCCACCAGCGCGCGCCCCTGGACGGCGTCGCTCACGGTGACGTTCTCGATCACCTCCACCACCCGCGGGGCGGGTGCCGGGGCGGCGAGCAGGTCGAGGAGGGCGTTCGAGCCGTCGAGCCGCCAGCCGGCGGCGAAGCTGTCCGGGTCGAGGTTCAGGTGGAGCGGGGCGGGGGGCGCGTGGGCGAGCTGGAAGCGCTTCATCTCGAGCTCGATCTCGAAGAGGAGCGCGGGCTGGCGATGGAGGGCGGCGAAGGCGACGGCCGGGGAGATGGGGGCGCCGTCCTCGGCGTGGAAGCGGGACAGCGCCTCGAACCCGAGCACCTCGCCGGTGCCGACCGACACGATGGGCTGGTACTCGGCGCCGTAGCGGCCTTCGCGCACTGCGGCCGCCACCTCGGCGACGGAGAGGTGGGGGAGGTGCTCGTCAGGTTGGGAACTCTCGATGGGGTCCATGAGGTTGCGACGCATTATCAGAATGGCCGGACAGGCGCCAGTCTGCGGGTCTACTGTGGAAGCAGCCAGGGACGCCGGTGCCGGACCCCGGTGCCGGAGATTCGCGACCTTGGCGAGTACCCGGTGCCGGAGATCCTCCTTTCGCGGGACCCCGGAAGCGACGTGCGCCCGGCTACCCTCCCGCTAAGCCCACGGCCCGACAGGAGGAATCACCATGAGGCGCCTCGCCCTCGCCGCCCCCCTCGCCCTCTTCGCCGCCGCGCTGCTGCCCCGCGCCGCCCTCGCCGAGCCCCCCGCCCACGCCCGGCTCGTGGATGCCAAGGGGCAGGAGCTCGGCACCGCCAAGCTCGTCGAGGAGGACGGGGGCGTGAAGATGGAGCTGATGGTCGCGAACCTTCCGCCCGGGAAGCACGGCATCCACGTCCACGCGGTCGGCAAGTGCGACCCGCCCGACTTCAAGAGCGCCGGGCCGCACTTCAACCCGGGCAACAAGCACCACGGCCTCCACAACCCGCAGGGCCCGCACGCTGGCGACCTCGCCAACCTCGAGGTGAAGCCCGACGGCCGGGCCCGCGAGCTGGTCACGCTGAAGGGCGTGACCCTGGGCGGCGGCGAGAGGTCGCTGTTCCAGCCGGGCGGGACCGCGCTCGTCATCCACGCGGATCCGGACGACGAGAAGACCGATCCGGCCGGCAACTCCGGCGCGCGGATCGCGTGCGGGGTGATCGAGAAGGGCGCGGGGCAATAGGCAGCGGGAGGGGGCTCCCTGCGCCTCAGTCCCTGAAGTTCTGGAACGAGACCGGGAAGGGGTAGTTCTTCGCCCGCACCGCGTGCATCACGCCCTGCAGGTCGTCCTTCTTCTTGCCCGAGATCCGCACCGCCTCGCCCTGGATGCTGGCCTGGACCTTGAGCCCGCTCTCCTTCACGAGGGCCACGATCTTCTTCGCGTCCTCGCTCTTGATGCCCTTCTTGAGCTTCACGAGCTGCCGCACGTGGCCGCCGGCCGCCGGCTCCACCTTCTGCGGATCGAGCCCCTCGAGCGGCACGCCGCGCTTGGCGAGCTTCTCCATCAGGACCTGGTGGGCCGCCTCGCAGCGCCCCTCGCTGTTGGCCTTGATGAGGATGGCCCCGTCCTTGTCCCGCTCGAGATCGGTGCTCGTCCCCTTGAAGTCGTACCGCTGGGCGAGCTCCTTCCGCGCCTGGTTGAAGGCGTTGTCCACCTCCATCATGTCGAGCTCGGAGACGATGTCGAAGCTGGGCATGGCCGTGCGTAACCTCCCTCAAAGTTCGAGCACCACAGGTAACACGGTCGGCCGCCGGCCGCCGCTCTTGCGGAAGTAGCGGCGCACCGCCACCCGCAGCGCCTCCTGCACCTCGGCGACGTCGGCCCGGGCCTGCGGCGAGAGCTCCTCGACCGCCCGGAGCGCCTCGCCCCGGAGCTCGGCCTCGGTCCCCTCGAAGCCGGCCACGCCCTTCGCGAAGAGATCGGGCCCGCGGACCACCTCGCCGCTCGCCTTGTCCACCACCAGCACCACGGTGCAGAGCCCCGCCTCGGCGAGCAGCCGGCGGTCCTTCACCACCAGCGCCCCGATGTCCTCCCCGGCGAGCGCCTCGCGATCGGTGTAGACGCGCCCCACCGGCAGCTTCTCCGGCAGCACCCGCGCGCCGTCGTCGGAGAGCTCGAGCACGTCCCCGTCGAGGAGCAGGTGCCGGTGGGCCACCCCCTCGGCGGCGGCGTGGGCGGCGTGGCGGGAGAGCTGCCGGTACTCGCCGTGGATGGGGACGAAGCGCTCCGGCCGGAGCGTCCGGATGAGCCGGCGCTGCTCGTCCTCGGCGGCGTGACCGGAGACGTGGACCCGCGGCCCGCCCTCGTAGACCACCTCGGCGCCGCGCCGGCAGAGGTCGTTCACCACCTGCCCGATCGCGAGCTCGTTCCCCGGGATGTGGCGCGAGGAGAGGATGACGAGGTCGCCCGGCTCGACCGTCAGCTCCGGGTGCTCGCCGCGGGCGAGGCGGGCCAGCGCGCTCCGCGGCTCGCCCTGGGTGCCGGTGGTGACGACGCAGAGCTCTCGCGGCGGCAGCTCGCGGGCCTCCTCGGGCGTGCAGCCCTGCCAGCCGGCGAAGGAGAGGTACCCGAGCTCGCGCGCCAGCCGGACGTTCTGCTCCATCGACCGCCCGAGCAGCGCCACCCGCCGCCCCTCGGCCCGCGCCGCCTGGCCCACCTGCTGGATCCGGTCGATGTTGGAGGCGAAGCAGGCCACGAAGACCCGCCGCGTCGCCCGCTCGAACAGCGCCGCCAGCCCGGGCGCCACCGCCGCCTCCGAGAGCGAGCTCCCCGGCCGCTCCGCGTTGGTGGAGTCGGAGAGGAGCAGCCGCACCCCCTCCCGGCCGAGCGCCTCGAGGCGGGCGAGGTCGAAGCCGCGCCGCGAGACCGGCGTCTCGTCGATCTTGAAGTCGCCGGTGTGGACGAGCGTGCCCTGGGGCGTCGAGATCGCGAGCGCGCAGGCGTCGGGGATCGAGTGGGTGACGCTCACGAACTCCACCGCCAGCGGCGAGCCCTCGCCGAGGTCGCGGACGTCGCCCGGCCGGACCTCGCGCAGGTCGGCCGCGATCCCCATCTCGGCGCAGCGCCCGCGCAGCAGCTCCAGGGCGAAGCGCGGCGCGTAGACCGGCACCGGCACGTCGCGCAGGAGGAAGGGGAGGGCGCCGATGTGGTCCTCGTGGCCGTGCGTCACGAAGACCGCCCCCACCTGCGCCTTGCGCTCCTTGAGCCAGGAGAGGTCGGGGGCGATCACGTCCACGCCCAGGTTCTCGTTCGGGAAGAGGATGCCGCAGTCCACGACCGCGATCCGCCCCTCGCACTCGTAGGCGGTGCAGTTCATGCCGACCTCTCCGAGGCCTCCGAGGGCGGCGATGCGGACGGGGGGTGCCATGGGCCGCGCACTCTATAACGGGGCGCCCGGCCCCGGCGCCCTTCCGGCGGCCGCTGGCGCGCGCCCTCCGCCCCGGGGCCCTCCTGGGCCTTCCGCCGCGCCGCCGGCCGGGCGATGATCCCCCCATGCCCGGCCCGTGGTCCCTCCGCGCCCGCCCCGCCCCCGCGCCGCCGAGCCCGGGCGCGCAGCGCGCCTGGCTGCGGCCCCTGGGCGAGCAGGCCTTCTCGCGCGCCGCCGGGGCGCCGCTCGTCCCCGGGAACCGGGTGCGCCTCCTGCGGGACGCCGCCGAGAACTTCCCGGCCTGGCTGCGGGCCATCGAGCGCGCCGAGCGGAGCGTCTGGTTCGAGGCCTACATCCTCGCCGGCGACCAGATCGGGACCCGCTTCGCGCGGGCGCTCGCCGAGAAGGCCCGGCAGGGCGTGCAGGTGCGGGTGCTGCACGACTGGCTCGGAGGGCTGGGCGAGGCGGACCGCGGCTTCTGGCGGCGGCTCGCCGCGGCCGGCGTCGAGGTGCGCTGCTTCAACCCGCCGCGCCTCGAGAGCCCGCTCGCCTTCCTCCGGCGCGACCACCGCAAGTGCACCGTGGTGGACGGCGAGCTCGGCTTCGTCTCCGGCCTCTGCGTCGCCGACCGCTGGTGCGGGGACCCGGCCCGCGGCGAGCCGCCCTGGCGCGACAGCGGCCTCGAGGTCCGCGGCCCGGCGGTGGCCGACCTCGCGCGCGCCTTCGCGCGGACCTGGGCCGAGGCCGGCCCCGCCATCCCCCTGGGCGAGCTCCCCGACCCGTCCGACCTGCCCGCGGCCGGCGACACGGCGGTGCGGGTGGTCGCGACCGAGCCCGCCACGGCCGGCCTCCTCCGGCTCGACCAGCTCATCGCGGCCGTCGCCCGGGAGCGGCTCTGGATCACCGACGCCTACTACGTCGGCATGCCGAGCTACGTGCAGGCGCTGCGCGGCGCCGCGGCCGACGGGGTGGACGTGCGCTTCCTCGTGCCGGGCCGGAGCGACCTCGGCCTCGTGAAGCGGCTCGGGACCGCCGGCTACCGGCCGCTGCTCGAGGCGGGCGTCCGGCTCTTCGAGTGGTCCGGCCCCATGCTGCACGCCAAGACCGCGGTCGCCGACGGGCGCTGGGCGCGGGTCGGCTCGTCCAACCTCAACGCCTCGAGCTTCATGGGCAACTGGGAGCTCGACGTGGCGGTGGAGGACGAGGCCTTCGGCGCCGAGATGGAGCGGCAGTTCGAGGCCGACCTGGCGACGGCGACCGAGGTGGTGCTGAGCCGGAGGCGGCGGCCGGTCCACGGGCCGCCCGCGCCGCGGCCGCGCGTCCGCGAGGGCTCGGCGGTGGCCACCGCCGGCGCCATGCGGCTCGGCAACGCCGTCGGCGCGGCGCTGAGCGGGCACCGGCTGCTCGGGCCGGCCGAGGCGAGCCTGCTCCTCTTCGCCGGGCTGGCGCTCCTCGGCCTCGTCGTCGTCACCGGCCTCTACCCGCGCGCCGTGCTCGCGCCGTTCCTGGTGCTGGGCGCCTGGATCGGCGTCGCGCTGGTGCTGCGCGGGGTGCGGCTCTGGCGCGAGCGGCCGCCGCCGGAGGGGCCGCCGCCGCCCGCGGCGTGAGCCCGGGAGCGACCTCTGGCGCGCGACCCCGGCCCTCCCGGCCGGAATGGATTATGTTGCGCCCCGATGTCCGCGCCCGACCTGCTCCAGGACCTGAACGACGCCCAGGCCGCCGCGGTGCTGCACGGCGACGGCCCCCTGCTCGTCCTCGCCGGGGCCGGCTCCGGCAAGACCCGCGTCATCGTGCACCGCATCGCCCACCTCGTCACCGAGCGGCGGGTGATGCCGTGGCACGTGCTCGCGGTGACCTTCACCAACAAGGCCGCCGGCGAGATGCGCGAGCGGCTCGAGGCGCTCCTCGGGCCGCAGGCGCGCGAGCTCTGGCTCAGCACCTTCCACGCCTTCGGCGCCCGCTTCCTGCGGCGCGAGGCGCACCGCGCCGGGCTCCCGCCCGACTTCGCCATCTACGACGACGACGACCAGCTCCGCCTGGTGAAGTCGGAGCTCGCCGCCGCCGGCATGGGCGACGACGACCGGATGGGCCCGCGCGCCGTCCTCACCCGCATCGACCGCTGGAAGAGCGCCGGCCACCTGCCGGGCGGCGTGAAGGTGGGCGACTACGACGTGGAGGGGCAGGCGGCGCTCGAGATCTACCGGCGCTACGAGAAGCAGCTCGCGCGGGCCGGCGCGGTGGACTTCGGCGACCTCCTGCTCCGGCCGCTCGAGCTCCTCGAGTCCGACCCCGACCTCTTGCGCTACTGGTCGGGCCGCTTCCGCTACCTCCTCGTGGACGAGTTCCAGGACACGAGCGCCATCCAGCTCGAGCTGGTGAAGCTCCTCGCCGGGGCGGCGCGGAACGTCTGCGTGGTGGGCGACGACGACCAGGCCATCTACCGGTGGCGCGGCGCCGACGTCTCCAACATCCTCGACTTCGACCGGACCTTCCCCGGCACGCGGGTGGTGAAGCTCGAGCAGAACTACCGCTCCACGAGCCGCATCCTCGAGGCCGCCCACGCCGTCATCGCCAAGGCGGCGCGGCGGCGGGAGAAGAAGCTCTGGACCGCGCAGGAGGGGGGCGCGCCGCTCCGGCTCCTCGTGGCCCAGGACGAGCACGAGGAGGGCGAGAAGGTGGCCCGCGCCGCGGCCGGCCTGCGCGCCGAGGGGGTGCGGCTCGACGAGATCGCCGTCCTCTACCGGACCAACGCCCAGTCGCGCCCGCTCGAGGCGGCGATGCGGAGCGCCCGCCTCCCCTACGTCATCGTCCGGGGCCAGAGCTTCTACGAGCGGGCCGAGGTGAAGGACGCCGCCGCCTACCTGCGGCTCGCGCTCAACCCGCGCTCCGACCTCGACCTCGCCCGGGTCATCAACCGGCCGGCGCGCGGCATCGGCGAGAAGACGGTGGAGCGGCTGCGGGCCTACGCCGCCGTGAAGGAGCTCCCGCTCATCGAGGCGCTCGGCGACCGCGACGCCATCTCCGAGCTGAAGCCGGCCGCCCGGAAGGCGCTCGCCGCCTTCCACGACCTCGTCCTCGGGCTGAACCGCGACATCGGCGGGCTCGACGCCGGCGTGGCGGTGCAGGAGGTGCTCACCCGCTCCGAGATGATCGAGAAGTTCCGGGCCGAGGGGAGCGACGAGGGGGTGGAGCGGGTGGAGAACCTGCTCGAGCTGGTCGCCGCCGCGCGCGAGTTCGACGAGGCCCACGCCGGCGAGCCCCCGCCGCGCGACCCGGAGGAGCAGCTCCCCTCGCCGGTGGCGCGCTTCCTCGAGCAGCTCGCGCTCCTCGGCGACGCCGACGCCCCCACGCCCGAGGGGCGGGTGGCGCTCATGACGCTCCACGCCGCCAAGGGGCTCGAGTTCGACGCGGTCTTCATGGCGGGCATGGAGGACGGCACGCTGCCGTACGAGCGGCCCTGGTCCGACGACGGCCCGGCGGAGGTGGCCGCCGCGCAGGACGAGGAGCGGCGGCTCTGCTACGTCGGCATGACGCGGGCGAAGAAGCTCCTCACCCTGTCGCTGGCGCGCCGGCGCATGGGGTTCGGCGAGAACGGCCCGAGCTTCCGCGCCACCGAGCCCTCGCGCTTCCTGGGCGATCTCCCGCCCGAGCTCTTCGGCCTCCCCGCGCGCGCCCCCGCCGCCGCGCCGCGCCCGTCGGGGCCGGTCATCCGCCGCCACCCGGGCGCGCTCCCCGGCGAGCCGGTCATCGAGCTCGACGAGGCCGACGGGTTCCAGGAGTCCCGCCCGCCGCCCCGCGCCGCGCCCCCGCTCCGCCGCCCCGCCGCGCCCCGGGGCGAGCCGGAGATCGACTACTCCTACGACCAGTCGCAGGCCTCCGGCGGCGGCGCCCCGTTCCCGCGCGGCGCCCGGGTGGTGCACCCGTCGCTCGGCGAGGGCGTGGTGAAGTCCTGCGACGGCGCGGGCGCGGAGGCCAAGGTGACGGTGGCGTTCTTCGGGGCCGGCGAGAAGCGGGTGCTGGCGCGGTTCCTCAGGCCCGGGTAGCGCTCAGAGCGTCCTCACCCCGAACACCAGCGACACGAGGAACGAGATGATCGCCATGGCGATGGCGATGAGCAGCGCGTGCCCCACCCCCACCCCGTAGGCGAAGGTGACCGTCGCGAGCCAGATGACCACGTAGAGCAGCCACGGCAGGAGCAGGAACCAGAGGAACTTCGCGAGCGTGAGGTACCAGGCCGCCGAGAGGAGGAAGGCGACGAGCAGCGCCGTCCCGAAGGTGTTCCGGGGGTTTCCCGGCGTGACCCACCCGACCGAGAGCATCAGCACCACGGCCGAGGCGGCCCAGCGGACCAGGAAGGCGGCGACGTGCGCGAACATGCCCTCACGATAGCCGGTCGCCCCGCCCTCGCGCCCCCTTTATACTAGGGCATGGCGACCTCGACGCCCCACCCCGGCGACTTCCCCCCCGTGACGGAGGAGCTGCTCCGGGCCCTCCCCAAGACCGACCTCCACTGCCACCTCGACGGCTCGCTGCGCCTCGAGACCATCCTCGACCTCGCCGAGAAGCAGAAGGTCCGGCTCCCCGCCGACACGCCCGAGGGGCTCGCCCGGGCCATCCACATGGGCCAGAACACCGGCTCGCTCGAGAAGTACCTCGAGGCCTTCGACGTCACCCTCTCGGTGCTCCAGACCGAGGAGTCGCTCTACCGGGCCGCCTACGAGCTCGCCATCGACGCCGCGCGCGAGAACGTGCGCTACCTCGAGGTGCGCTACGCGCCGGTGCTCCACACCCGGCTCGGCCTCAAGCCGACCACCATCGTGGACGCGGTGCTCGAGGGGCTCCGGGTCGCCAAGCGCGAGACCCACGTCAAGTCGAACGTCATCATCTGCGGGATCCGGCACATCGACCCCGCGACCTCGCTCCGGCTCGCCGAGCTGGCGGTGGCCTACAAGAACCGCGGCGTGGTGGGATACGACCTCGCCGGCGCCGAGGAGGGCTACCCCTCGAAGGACCACCAGGCGGCGTTCCAGCTCATCCTCTCCAACAACGTCAACGTGACCATCCACGCCGGCGAGGCCTTCGGCCCGGAGTCGATCGCGCAGGCGGTCCACTACTGCGGCGCCCACCGGATCGGCCACGGCGTGCGGCTGCGCGAGAACGGCGACCTCCTCAACTACATCAACGACCACCGGGTGCCGCTCGAGATGTGCCCGTCGTCGAACGTGCAGACCGGGTCGGTGGCCGACATGAAGAGCCACCCGCTCAAGTTCTACTTCGACTTCGGCCTGCGGGTGACCATCAACACCGACAACCGGCTCATCACCGACACCACGCTGACGAAGGAGCTCGGCATCGCCCACCGCGAGATGGGCTTCACGCTCGAGGACCTCTGCACGCTCATCGTGTCGGGGTTCAAGAGCGCCTTCCTCCCGTACCGGGAGAAGGCCGACCTCCTCAAGGCGGTGAACCAGGAGATCGCCGCCGTCCTGGCGAAGCACGGCGCGCCGCCCAAGCTCGTGGAGTCGCTGCCGCGGAACGCCAGGGAGGCGTAGAGGGGGGCGCCTCCCTCGGCGGCGAACGGCCTGGCCCGTCGTGGGCCGACCGTGGCGCGGCCCGGTCATCCCGTCCGCCTCAGGCCTGCTCGTCCTCGCCCTCGTCCCGCGTGAACTCGGGATACCTCGTCGCCAGGCAGGTCGGGCAGAGGCCGTGGCTGAACTCGGCGCCGGTGCGCTCCCGGACGTAGACCTCCATCGGGCTCCAGTTTCCCCGGTCGTCCCGGATGTTCTTGCAGTGCATGCAGATGGGGAGGAGGCCGCGCAGCGTCTTGATCTGCGCGACCGCCTTCTGCAGGGCGGCCTCGGTTCGCTTGCGGGCGGTGATGTCGCGGGCGATCACCACCAGCCTGGTCGGTCGCCCCTCCGCGTCGCGGATGAGGGCGCTGTTCACCTCGATGTCGAAGGTGCTGCCGTCCCGGCGCAGCCCCCGGTATTCGCTCGGACCCGACACCTCGCCCCGGAAGAGGAGGGCGACCCTGGACATGGCGCGCTCCCGGTCCTCCGGCACCAGGAAGTCGGTGACCTTGAGCCCCATGCCCTGCTCCGTGCTCTCGAAGCCGAACATGGTCACGGCGTTGGGCGAGACCATCAGGACCCGGCCCTCGAGATCGGCGATCGTGATGTCGTCGGGAGACGCGTTCAGGATCGACCGGTAGAGCGTCTCGCTCTCCCGGAGCCGCTCCTCCGTCTGCTTGCGCTCGGCGACCTCCCTCGCCAGGCCCGCGTTCGCCTCGGAGAGCTGCCGGGTCCGCTCGGCCACCCGCTGTTCCAGGACTTGCGTGCGGCTCTCCAGCTCCTTCAGCGGATACACCTCGCCCTCGCGGACCAGGTGGTACGGAATGGAGATGCTGCTGTGCGTGATCTTCCAGCCCGACGTCTCCTTGCGGAAGATCAGGACCAGGCGGGCGGTCTCCCGCGACAGCACGTGGTCCTCGATCGGCAGGTGGATCTTGAAGAAGCTGGTGGCGACGGCGATCGTCTCGGACAGCGACTGGAGGGCGACGTCCTCCAGCTCGAGGCGAATGGGGTCCCGGACCTGGGAGAAGTCCTGGCGGGTGATCGCGACCCACTCCTCGCGGTCCTTGACGAGGACGTCGCCGCCGCCGGCGAAGCCGGAGAAGTCCTCGCTGAAGAAGCCGGTGAGCCGGTCGTCGCGGGAGGCGTACATCCGGAGGTAGTCGTCGAGGAGCTTCCGGATCGTCGCGTGATCGCCGGGATTCATTGGCCCGGAGTCTACCCTGTCCGAGCTCCGCGCCCGTCCGGAGTCTTCGGCCGGGCGGCGCCCGGAGCCTCTGCCGCGCAAGGCCTGGAAGGCGTAGAATCCGGAGCGCCATGACCGCCCTCGCCCGCTACCGCTCGCCCCTGGGGCCGATCGCCGTGGAGGCGTCGGACGAGGGCGTCTGCGCCCTCCACCTCGGCGCGCGCACGCCCGCCCGGCCGCCGGTGTCGGCGCTGACGCGCCGCCACGTGGAGGACGCGCTCGCGGCGCTCGAGGACTACTTCGCCGGCCGCGCGCCGCCGCGCCTGCCCGCCTTCGACCTGCGCGGCACCGAGTTCGAGCGGACGGTCTGGGAGGAGCTGCTCCGGATCCCCTTCGGCGAGACGCGCACCTACGGCGAGATCGCGCTCGCCCTCGGCCGCCCCGGCGCGGCGCGCGCCGTCGGGGCGGCCAACGGGCGGAACCCGGTCGCCATCCTCGTCCCCTGCCACCGCGTGGTGCAGGCGGGCGGCCGGCTCGGCGGGTACGCCGGCGGGCTCGACGCGAAGCGCTGGCTGCTCGCCCACGAGGCGGCGCACGCGCCGCTGCTGCGGGTGAGCCGCTAGGGCCGCCGCGCCAGGACCACCATGTTGTCCCCGAGGTTCACGGGGACCGGCAGCCGGTCGGGCACGAGGAAGCGGGCGGCGCGGAAGAGGGGCGCGAGGCGGGGGAAGGCGGCCGCGAGCTTGCGCAGCAGGTAGCCCGCCGAGACGGTGTGGCTGTAGTTCCGGACCGCCTCCACCTCGAAGCCCACCTCGCGCAGGAGCAAGGGCAGCGTGCTCCGGTCGAAGTAGACGAGGTGCATGTCCATGAGCCACGGCCAGCGGGCGCCGAGCGCGCGGGCCACCAGGCTGCCGGCGTCGATGGTGGACAGGTAGGCCCGCCCGCCCGGGCGCAGGAGCCGGAAGGCCTCCCGGAGCTCGGCCCGCGGGTCGGCGAAGTGCTCCACCACGTCCCAGAGCGTGAGCACGTCGTAGGCCTCGCCGCTCGCGGCGCGCTCGGCCAGGGTCTCGCCGTGGATGGTGAGGCCGAGGGAGCGGGCGTGCCCGGCCGCCCAGCGCGAGAGCTCGATCCCCTCGGCCGCGAACCCGCCCTGCCGCGCCACGTCCACGAAGTAGCCGCAGTACGCGCCCACGTCGAGGAGGCGCCGCCCGCGCGGCGCGCCGAGCAGCGGCAGCACGCGCCGGAAGGTGAGGTACCGGTTCTCCTTCTCCGCCAGGTAGACCGGGTCCTCCACGTCGGCGTAGAGCGCGAGCAGGTCCTCGTTGCGAGGGAGCGGCCACTGGAAGAGCAGGCCGCAGTCGAGGCAACCCCAGATGGGCGGGTGAGCGCGGTGCCCGAAGCTCGTACAGTTGTAGGCCCTGGCGTCGGGCGCCGGGGCGGCCCCGCGGGCGGGGAAGCGGAGCGCCAGCCGGCCGCCGCCGCACAGGTAGCAGCGAGGAGGCACCGGCGCGAGGGCGGGCCCGGCCAGGGCTGCGGAAGCGTTCTCTCTCACGGCGCCGACTCCATAGCACGGGCACCCGCCCGCGCGCACATTGATGGCCTGACCGCCCGTTTCTTGCCACCTCGGGGCGGCTGGGCGACAGTCGGCGGTGACGGAGGGGACGTACACAAATGGCAAAAGTGCTCGCGATGATCCTGGCCGGCGGTGAGGGGCGCCGGCTCGACCCGCTGACCCGCGAGCGCGCCAAGCCCGCGGTGCCGTTCGGCGGCCGCTACCGCATCATCGACTTCGTCCTCTCCAACTTCGCCAACTCCGGCGTGCTGCAGATGAAGGTGCTGGTGCAGTACAAGTCGGACTCGATGAACACCCACGTGCAGCGCGCCTGGCGGCTCACCCCGCTGCTCGGCGAGTACGTGGAGATCGTGCCGGCGCAGATGCGCGTCGGGCCCAAGTGGTTCGAGGGCTCCGCCGACGCCATCTACCAGAACCTCAACATCATCACCGACGAGGAGCCGGACTACACCTTCGTCTTCGGCGCCGACCACGTCTACCGCATGGACGTGCGGCAGATGCTCGACTTCCACAAGGAGAAGCGCGCCGACCTCACCGTCGCCGCCATCCCCATCCCCAAGGAGGAGGCGAGCGAGTTCGGCATCATCGAGGTGGACGAGGACGGCCGCATGATCGGCTTCGTGGAGAAGCCGAAGAGCGACCCGAAGACCATGCCGGGCGACCCGACCCGCTGCCTCGCGTCGATGGGGAACTACCTCTTCGGCACCGAGGCGCTGGTCCAGGAGATCGTGCGCGACGCCGGCGACCCGAACAGCGCGCACGACTTCGGCAAGTCGATCGTGGCCTCGATGTACCCGCGCAAGCGGGTGTTCGTGTACGACTTCGCGAAGAACGAGGTGCCCGGGCAGAGCCTGAAGGAGCGCGGGTACTGGCGCGACGTCGGGAGCCTCGACGCCTACTACCAGTGCAACATGGACCTGGTCGCGGTGGACCCGGTCTTCTCGCTCTACAACGACCGCTGGCCCATCTACACGATCCAGTACAACTACCCGCCGGCCAAGTTCGTCTTCAACAACGAGAAGGAGCACCGCGTCGGCCACGCCACCGACACGCTCGTCTCCGAGGGCTGCATCATCTCCGGCGGCCACGTGCACCACTCCATCCTCTCGCCGAAGGTGCGCATCAACAGCTACGCCTTCGTGGAGGACTCGATCCTCTTCGAGAACGTGAACATCGGCCGGCACTGCAGGATCCGCCGGGCCATCATCGACAAGCACGTGGACATTCCGGCGGGCACCTCCATCGGCTACGACCTCGACGAGGACAAGAAGCGCTTCCACGTCACCGAGAGCGGGATCGTGGTCATCCCCAAGGGGATGCGCATCGAGGGCGCCTGAGGGCCTGCGAAGGCTCCGGCTGGCGGACGCGCGTGCCGACGCTCGATCAGGAGATCGCCCGGCTCTTCGTGGTCGGGTTCCAGGGCACGAGCCCGACCCCGGAGGTGCTGGAGCTCGTGCGGCGCGGCGTGGGGGGCGTGATCCTCTTCGCCCGCAACGTCGCCGACGCCGAGCAGGTGGCGGCGCTCTCGGCGGCGCTCAAGCGGGCGGCCGGCCGGCCGCTCCTCGTCTCCATCGACCAGGAGGGCGGGCGGGTGGCGCGGCTGCGGGCGCCGCAGGGCTTCACCGAGCTGCCGCCCATGCGCGCCGTCGGCCAGCTCGGGGACGAGGGGCTCGCCTTCGAGGTGGGCGCGCTGCTCGGCCGCGAGCTCCGCGCCGCCGGGGTGGACCAGGACTACGCGCCGGTGGTGGACGTGGACACGAACCCCGCCAACCCGGTGATCGGCGACCGCAGCCTGTCGCGCGATCCGGCCGAGGTGGGCCGGCTCGGGGCGGCGCTCGCGCGCGGGCTCCAGTCGGCCGGCGTGGCCGCCTGCGCCAAGCACTTCCCCGGCCACGGCGACACCAGCCAGGACTCGCACCAGGACCTGCCGCGCCTGCCGCACGCCCTCGACCGGCTGGAGCGGGTGGAGCTCGTGCCGTTCCGCGCGCTCGCCCGGGCCGGGGTGGCCTCCGTGATGACGGCGCACGTGGTGTTCGAGGCGCTCGACCCGCGCCTCCCGGCGACCCTCTCGGCGCCGGTGCTCCGGCTGCTCCGCGAGGCCTGCGGCTACCGCGGCTGCGTGGTCTCCGACGACCTCGAGATGAAGGCGGTGGCGGAGCACTTCGCGCTCGAGGAGGCGGTCCCGGCCGCGCTCGCCGCCGGGGTGGACCAGCTCCTCGTCTGCCACACCCCCGAGAAGCAGCACCGGGCCATCGACCTCGCGCGCGCCGCGGTGGAGCGCGGCGAGGTCCCGGGCGCCCGGCTCGCCGAGGCCGGCGCGCGGGTGGACCGGCTCCTCGCCTGGGCCGGCCCGCCGCCCGACCCCGCGGCGGTGCGCCGTGCGCTGCGCACGCCGGAGCACCTCGCCCTGGTGGGCCGGATCCCGCCGCTCGCGGTGGGGCGCGATCCGACGGCGTAGAGGCGGGGGTCAGGCCCGCTGGAGGATCCGGGCCGCCAGCATGCCGTAGAGCGACCCGCGCGCCTCGTCGAGCGCCTTGCCGCTCTCCCGGGCCAGCTCCGAGACCGTGCGGACCCCGTCCACGCGGGTGAGGAGCTGCTTCTCCCACGACGCGAGCGGCACCTCGCCGGGCGGGAAGACCGGCGCGAGCGAGGGCGCGAGCCGCTCCGCGTCGGGCAGCAGCCGCTGCAGCCGCTCCCGCCGGTAGAGCCGCTTCACGCCGCGCAGGATGAGCGACGCCGGGTGGATGGCGAGCTTGATCTCCTCGCTCTCGCGCGCGGCGGTGAAGTGGAAGCGGTACGCCCCCTCCTCCCAGCCGAAGAGCGTGTAGATGATCGCCTTCACCTGCTGGCCCACGTAGTAGGCCTTCTCGTCGGGATCGAGGTGGCCGAGCTCCACCAGCACCTCGCCCATGCGCCGGCGGGTGGCGTCCACGATCGCCACCGCCTCCCCGAGCTGCTCCTCGGTGAGTTTGCCCACCCGCACCAGGAACGGCCCGAGCCGATCGGAGCGCAGGTTGGAGATGGCGAAGCGCGGCAGCCCCTGCTCGAAGAAGACGGTCTTCCTCACCGGGCCGCGCTGCACGGTGAGCTCGCCGGTCTGCTGCGCCAGGTAGAAGGCGGCGAGCAGGTCGGGCAGGTTGTCGCGGAGCGCTCCCTCCGGCGGCGGGGTGGGCGCGGGCTCCGCGTCGGCCGGCGCCTCCGCCTCCTCGTCGTCCACCGCCACCTCGACGTCGAAGTCGTCGGGCGCGTCGGCCGGCGCGGGCGCCGGAGCGGGCGTGGCGGCGGCGGGCGCGGCTGGCAGGAGCGCGCGGATCGCCGCCATCAGGGCCTTGGCGTCGAAGGGCTTCTCGAAGTACCCGGCCGCGCCGTGCTGCGCCTTCGCCTCCTGCGCCGCCCGCGGCCCCTTGAAGACGCCGGTGACGAAGACGAACGGCACGCCCGCGTTCTTGCAGCAGGCGCCGACCTCGTAGCCCATCATGTCGGGCAGGAGGACGTCCACGATCGCCGCGTCGAGCCGCTGCCCGGCGATGGCCTCGATGGCCGGCTTGCCGCGGTTCACGAGGAGCGGCTCCCACCCTTCGCCGGAGACGAGCCGGCCGAGGAGCGTGAGCAGCTCCTGGTTGTCGTCCACCACCAGGATCCTGGGCATCGGGGGAACCATAGCAGGTGAGCCGGAGCGCGAGCAGCGCCAAGCGCGGGCGCCGCGCCCGGCCGGCGGGGGCGCGCCGCCGCTCAGGTCCGCCGCAGCACGACGAGCGACACCACCCCGGCCACCAGCCCCCAGAAGGCCGAGCCCACCCCCAGCAGCGTCACCCCGGAGGCGGTGACGAGGAAGGTGATGAGGGCCGCCTCGCGCTGCAGCTCGTCGCGCATCGCCGCGGCGAGGCCGTTGCCGATGGTCCCGAAGAGCGCCAGCCCGGCGAGCGCCGCCACGAGCTCCTTCGGGAAGGCGGCGAAGAGCGCGCCCACCGCGGCGCCGAAGATCCCGAGCAGGAGGTAGAAGACGCCGGCCGCGGCCGCCGCCACGTAGCGGCGGCGCGGGTCCTCGTGCGCCTCGCGCCCCATGCAGATGGCCGCGGTGATGGCGGCGAGGTTGAGGGCGTAGCCGCCGAAGGGGGCGAGGAGCAGGGTGGCGAGCCCGGTCCAGCTCACGATGGGCGACACCGGCGCCTCGCCGTACCCGGAGGCGCGCATCACCGCCACCCCGGGCACGTTCTGCGAGGCCATGGTGACGGCGAAGAGCGGGACGCCGAGGCCGATCACCGCGCCGAGGCCGAAGGTGGGCCGGGTGAAGATGGGGCGGGCGAGCGCGAAGTGGAACGAGGCGAAGTCGAGCTGGCCGCGCGCGGCGGCGAGCGCCGTCCCGACCGCGAGCACCCCGACCACCGCGTAGCGCGGCCAGAGCCGGCGGCCCGCCAGGTAGGCCGCGAACATGGCGAGCGGGAGGAGGAGCTGGGTCCGCATCGAGGTGAAGACGTCGAGCCCGAAGCGGAGCAGCACGCCCGCGAGCATGCCGGAGGCGAGCGAGACCGGGATGTACGACATGCCGCGCTCGAACCAGCGGGTCACGCCGAAGAGCAGGATGAGGGCCGCCGAGACCAGGAAGGCGCCCACCGCCGCCGACATGGGCAGGCCGGCGGCGCCGGTGGCGATGAGCGCCGCGCCCGGCGTGCTCCAGGCGGTGACCACCGGGATCCGGTAGCGGAGCGAGAGCCCGACGCCGGTGACGGCGATGCCGACCCCGAGGGCCCACATCCACGAGGCCACCTCGGCCGGGCCGGCGCCGCAGGCCCGGGCCGCCTGGAACACGATGGCGGCCGAGCTGCCGTAGCCCACGAGCACGGTCACGAAGCCGGCGACCACGGCGGAGAAGGAGAGGTCCTGGCGCAGCGACATCGGGCGAGGGTAGCGCAGGCCGGGGCGCCGCGCCGGGAAACGGGGGGCTTTCCCGGCGGGTCCGAGTCCGCTAGTTCTGTCCGCCCGGCCCGCGCCCGGTCCGGCCAAGGAGAGAGATGAGCAGAACGCCCGAGCGCTCCCGCGCCGCCGCCGGGGTGGCCTACGCCGCCGCCGCCTACCTGTTCTGGGGGCTCTTCCCGGCCTACTTCCGCACGCTCGCGGGCGTGCCGCCGCCGGAGATCCTGGCGCACCGGATCGTCTGGTCGGCCGCGTTCGTGGCCCTCCTCGTCACCGCGCGCGGCAGCTGGGGCGACACGCTGCGGCAGCTGCGCGTCCCGCGCACCGTCCCCACGCTGGCCGTGAGCGCGATCTTCATCTCGCTCAACTGGCTCACCTACATCTGGGCGGTCAACAACGGCCACGTCCTCGAGGCGAGCCTGGGCTACTTCGTGAACCCGCTCGTCACCGTGCTCCTCGGGGTGATCTTCCTGCGCGACCACCTGAGCCGGATCCAGGTGGTGTCGATCTGCCTCGCCGGGGCCGGGGTGCTGGCGCTCGTGGTCCGCGCCGGCCACGTGCCCTGGATCGCGCTCGCGCTGGCCCTCACCTTCGGCGCCTACGGCCTCATCCGCAAGCGGGTGCGGGTGGACGCGGTGCCCGGGCTGCTCGCCGAGGTGGCGGTGCTCGCGCCGGTCGCGCTCGCCTACCTGCTCTGGCTCGGCGGCGCCGGGGCCGGCCACTTCGGCCGGGGGCTCGGGCGGAGCGCGCTCCTCGCCTCCGCGGGCGTGGTCACCGCCGTCCCCCTCATCTGGTTCGCCAACGGCGTGCAGCGGCTCCGGCTCTCGACCATCGGCGTCCTGCAGTACCTCAACCCCACCATGCAGTTCCTCATCGCGGTCTTCGCCTTCGGCGAGCTCTTCACGCGCGACCACGCCATCGCCTTCGGCTGCATCTGGCTCTCGCTCGTCATCTACACGGCGGAGGCGGTGGCGCTCTCGCGGCGCCCGGCGGCGGCGGGGGCCGGCCGATGAGCGGCGCCCGCGCCCGGCGCGCCACCCTCGACGCCCTCGGGGCGATCGGGCTCTGGGGTACGCTCGCGCTCCTCGGGCTGAAGCTGCGCGGCGTGCCCCCCTTCCTGCTCGTCGGGTGCGCGCTCCTGCTCGGCGCGCTCTGCGGGCTGCGCGGGCTGCGCGCCGGCGCCGTGCGCGGGCCGGTGCTGCTGCTCGGCGTCTACGGGCTCTTCGCCTACCACTTCTGCCTCTTCCTGGCGCTCCGGCTGGCGCCGCCGGTCGAGGCGAACCTCCTCAACTACCTCTGGCCGCTCCTCATCGTGGTGCTGAGCCCGGCGCTCGTGCCCGGCGCGCGGCTCGGGCCGCGGCACGTGGCCGGCGCGCTGCTCGGGTTCGGCGGGGCCGCGCTGCTCGTCACCGGCGGCCGGCTCGGCTTCGCGCGCGAGGGGCTCCTGGGCTACCTGCTCGCGGTCCTGGCGGCGTTCATCTGGGCGACGTACTCGCTGCTCTCGAAGCGGCTCGGCAGCTTCCCCACCTCGGCCATCTCGAGCTTCTGCCTCGCCTCCGGGCTGCTTTCCCTAGGGTGCCACGCGCTCTTCGAGCCGCGCTACGTCCCGTCCGCCGGGGAGCTGCCGTTCCTGGTGCTCATCGGGCTCGGTCCCATGGGCGCGGCGTTCTACCTCTGGGACCGGGCGCTCAAGGGCGGCGACCCGCGCGTCATCGGCACGCTCGCCTACCTGACCCCGCTCCTCTCGACGGTGCTCCTCACCGCCTTCGGCGCCGGGCGGCTCGGCGGGCCGGCGCTCCTCGCCATGGGGCTCATCGTGGGCGGGGCCGTGGTCGGCACGTGGCCGGTGGGGGCGCGGGCCGCGGCGGGCCGCGCGGAAGCCGGCGCGCAGAGGCGCTGAGCCCCGGACGCGCGAGGCGTCGTGGCGCGCGCACGCGTGCCCCCCGCCGAGCGCCCGCGCGGCCGCGCCTCGGGCGGGCGCTGGAGCGCGCTTGTGCGGGCGGCCCGGGGTGCGCAGCGTTTCCCCCGGAGGGTGGCATGAACGGACTTCGGAAGCTGGTGGTGGTGGCCGCGTGCGCCGGGCTCGTCTCGAGCGGCGCCTGGGCGCAGGGCGCCGGCGGCGGTGGGGGCGGGGCGGGCGCCGGCGGGGGCGGGACGGGGACCGGCCTCGGCGCCGAGTCGTCGCCGAGCAGCGACAAGAGCGGGGGCGGCACCTCGGACGACGACAAGCTCCAGTCGCTCGACGGCGGGATGCGGCACCACAAGGCGAAGCGGGCGCGCAGGACGTCGGAGGAGTCGGGCACCGGCAGCAGCGACAGCTCGGCGACCGGGACCGGCAGCGGCGCGAGCGGCGGCACCGGCAGCGCGCGCGATCCCGACAACGACGGCGACGTGCACGACAGCGACTCGACGCAGGGGCGCTGAGCCGCCGCGCTTCGCCGCGGGCCGCTAGGCCTTCCCGGCGTTGAGCCGCTTCACGCCCTCGACGAAGTTCTTGAGGGTCGGGGAGAGCACGCCGCGCGGGATCATCGCCTCCACGAGCTGGAAGCGGCCGCGGGTGGCGGCGGCCCGCGCCAGCGCCTGCGCGAGCTCGGCCCGGGTGCGCACCCGGACGCCGTCGCCGCCCAGGCCGGCGGCCATCTCGGCGAACTTCCAGTCGTCGAGGTCGTTGAACCGCGACTGCGGCTGGAAGGTGCGGAGCATCTCCCAGCTCTGGTTGTTGAAGACGAGGACGATGGGGTCGAAGCCGAGCCGGCGGCAGTTGCCGAGCTCCCAGCCGGTCATCTGGAAGGCGCCGTCGCCCACCAGCACCAGCGGGCGCCGGCCGGTGGCGGCCTGCAGCCCGAGGCCGGCCGGCACGCCGAAGCCCATGGTGGCGTAGTAGCCGGGCGCCACGAGCTCGGTCTGGTCCACGTCCATGGCGGTGAAGAGGCAGTCGCCCACGTCGCTCGCGATCGGCATGGTGCCGTGGGTCGCCATGAGGTCGTTCACCGCCGCGGCGAGGTCGGCCGGGGCGATGGGCGCGCCGTCGGCCACCAGGCCGCGCGGGTAGACCGGCCGGCTCACGGCGAAGTGGCGCGAGGTGGGGGCGGTGCGGGCGAGGAGCGCGTCCACGAGGTCGGCGAGCCGCACGCCCTGGTAGGCGTGGTAGCCGAGCTTCACCTCGCCCTCCCAGGCGTGGATGGTCTTGCGCAGGTCGATGGACCGCTCGGAGGCGCCGAAGTTGGTGTCGGAGACGAGCTCGCCGAGGAGGAAGAGCCCGTCGGAGTCCTCCACGAGGCGCGTCAGCCCCGGGTCGCCGGCCACGCCGAGGTAGGTGCCGAGGAGCGGGGCGTCGGCGCCGGTGAGCAGGCCCCGCCCCATGAAGCTCGTGACGGTCGGCACGCCGAGCCGGTGGGCCAGCTCCGCCACCTTCTCCTCGAGCCGGTAGCGGCGCACCTCGATGCCCACCATCAGCACCGGGGAGCGGGCCCGGGAGAGGCGCGCCAGCACCTCGTCGGCGCAGGCGTCGAGCACCTCGCGGTCGGGGGGCGCGGTCGGGAGCGGCGACACCTTCGCGCACGGGGCCGCCGCCATGTCGCGCGGCAGCTCGAGGTAGACCGGCAGCGACCGGTCCACGCAGGCGGCGAGCACCCGGGCGATCTCGGCCGGCGCGCGCGCCGCGTCCTCGAGCCGGGCCTGGTCGCAGGTGAGCTCGCGGAAGATCTCGAGCTGCGAGTCGAGGCTGCGGGCCTGGTGGTGCAGCAGGAGCCCGGAGCGGGACTCGCCCCGGCCCGGGCCGCCCGAGAGCACCACCAGCGGCGACCGCTCCGCGTAGGCGGCCGCCACCGCGTTGACCATGTTGAGCGCGCCGGCGCCGTAGGTGACGGCGGCCACCCCGAGCCCCTGGCCCACCCGCGCGGCGGCGTCGGCGGCGAAGCCGACCGCCGGCTCGTGCGAGAGGGTGTGGAGCGGGAGGATCCCCGACTCCTCGATGATCCGGAAGAAGGGGAGGGCGAAGTCGCCCGGGATCCCGAAGATCTGCCGGGCGCCGTGGTCGCGCAGCGCGCCGAGGAGCGACTCGGTGAGGTTCATCGGCGCGCCCTCGAGGCTACTCGCCGAGGTACGCCTTGCGGACCTCGGGCGAGTCGAGCAGCTCCTGCCCGGTGCCCTGCATCACCACCTCGCCGGTCTCGAGGACGTAGGCGCGGTGCGCGATCTGGAGGGCCTTGTGGGCGTTCTGCTCGACCAGGAGCAGCGCCACGCCCTGCGCCGAGACGTCGCGGAGCACCTGGAAGATGCGCTCCACCACCTGCGGCGCCAGGCCGAGCGACGGCTCGTCGAGGAGGAGCAGCTTGGGCCGGCTCATGAGCGCGCGCGCCACCGCGAGCATCTGCTGCTCGCCGCCGGAGAGCGTGCCCGCCACCTGGTGGAGCCGCTCCTTCAGGATCGGGAAGAGCCCGAAGAACTTCTCCATGTCCTCGGCCACGCCGTCCTTGTCGGTGCGCAGGAAGGCGCCGAGCTCCAGGTTCTCCTGCACCGTGAGGTTCAGGAAGATGCCGCGCCCCTCGGGCGCGTGGGCGAGGCCGCGGGCGACGATCTCGTGCGGCTGGAGGCGGGAGATCTCCTCGCCCTGGAACGTGACCGAGCCGGCCACCGGCCGGAGCATGCGCGAGACGGCGCGCAGGGTGGTGGTCTTGCCGGCGCCGTTCGCGCCGATGAGCGCCACCACCTGCTTGTCCGGGACCTCCAGCGAGATGCCGCGGAGCGCCTCGATGGCGCCGTAGTTGACCTGCAGGTCCTTGATCGAAAGGATGGATTCGCTCACGCTACGCGCCCTCTCCGGGGACGGAGATCTGCTTCTCGGCCAGGTACGCGTCGCCGAGGTAGGCTTCGATGACCTTCGGGTCCTTGCGCACCTTCTCCGGCGGGCCGCGCGAGATGATCACCCCGTGGTCGAGGACGACGAGCCGCTCGGACACGCCCATCACCACGCGCATGTCGTGCTCGATGATGAGGATGGCGAGGCCGAACTCGTCGCGGATCTTCCGGATGAGCTCGAGGAGCGACACCTTCTCCGAGGCGTTCATGCCGGCGGCCGGCTCGTCGAGGCAGAGGAGCTTCGGCCCGGTGGCGAGGGCGCGCGCGATCTCCAGCCGCCGCTGCTCGCCGTAGGGGAGGTTGCGCGCCAGCTCGTTGCGCCGGTGGGCGAGCCCCATGACGTCGAGGTACTCCTCGGCGCGCCGGGTGATGCTCGCCTCGTCCTTGATGAAGGCCGCGCTCCGCAGGAAGGCGGCGGTGAAGCCCGCCTCGCGCCGGTGGTGGCAGGCCACGCGGACGTTGTCCACCGCCGTGAGGTCCTTGAAGAGGCGGATGTTCTGGAACGTGCGCGCGATGCCCTTCTGGCAGATGACGTACGGGCGCAGCCCGTTCACCCGCTCGCCGCTCACGAACACGTCGCCGGAGCTCGGCGCGTAGACGCCGGTGAGGGCGTTGAAGGCGGTGGTCTTGCCGGCGCCGTTCGGGCCGATGAGGCCGACGAGCTCGCGCGGCTTGAGCTCGAGCTCGAACTCGGAGAGGGCCTTGAGGCCCCCGAACTGCATCGTGACCTTGCGGGCCTCGATGACGGGGGTGACGTTCTCGGGGGCGCTCACTGGGCGCCTCCCTCGGCGCGGCGCCGCTTGAGCCGGGGCAGCATGTCCCAGATCTCGCGGGTGCCGAAGATGCCGGTGGGGCGGGTGAGCATGAGCACGATGAGGAGGATCGAGTAGAGGACCATGCGGTACTGCTGGGCCTCGCGGAGGCCCTCGAGGGCGAAGGAGAGGACGAGCGCCGAGACGACGGAGCCCGTGACCGAGCCCATGCCGCCCAGCACCACCATGACCACGACCTCGATCGACTTCACGAAGGTGAAGGACCGGGGGGTGCAGAGCTGGATGAGGTGCACGAGCAGGCCGCCGGCCAGGCCGGCGAAGGCGGAGGAGATGACGAAGGCGCGGACCTTGTAGCCGACCGTGTCCACGCCCATCGCCTCGGCCGCCACCTCGTCCTCGCGGATGGCGAGGAGGGCGCGGCCGTGGGTCGAGCCGACGAGGCGGCGCGCCATGACCAGGGTCGCGACCACCCCCATGCCCACCCAGACGAGCGTGGTGCGGCGGGGCAGGCCGGAGATGCCGGTGGCCTGGCCGAGGAAGGGGGTGTTCTCGATGATCACCCGGATGATCTCGTTGAAGCCGAGGGTGACGATGGCGAGGTAGTCGCCCCGGAGGCGCAGCGACGGCATGCCGACGAGGAGGCCGGCGCCGGCCGCGGTGATCATGCCGGCGAGGAGCGCCAGGAAGAAGAGCACCTGATCGGACACGGCCGGCGGCAGCCCGACGAGCTGCAGGCCGCGGGTGGCGACGATGATCTTGGCCGCGGTGTAGGCGCCCACGGCCATGAAGCCGGCGTGGCCGATGGAGAACTGGCCGGTGAAGCCGTTCACCACGTTGAGGGAGACCGCCAGGATGACGTTGATCCCGGCCGCCATGAGGATGATCTGGGCCGACTTCGAGTCGGCCAGCGAGCCCTCGGCGATCCAGAGGACCGGCAGGGCCACGAGGAACGGGAGGAGCGAGCGCCCCGCGAGCTTGAGCGTGTCCACGCTTACACCTTCTCGGCGCGGACGCGCCCGAAGAGCCCGGCGGGGCGGACGAGGAGGACGAGGATCAGCATCGCGAAGGCGATGCCGTCCCGGTAGGAGGAGAGGGCGTAGCCGGCCACGAACTCCTCGGCCAGGCCGAGCACGAGCCCGCCGACCATGGCGCCGGGCACGTTGCCGATGCCGCCGAACACCGCGGCCACGAAGGCCTTGATGCCGGGGAGGAGCCCCATGAGCGGGTTGATGGTGGGGCGCGACCCGGCCACCAGCAGCGCGGCCGCGGCGGCGAGGCCCGAGCCGAGCGCGAAGGTCCAGGCGATCACCCGGTTCACGTTGATGCCCATGAGCCCGGCGACGCCGGCGTCGAAGGAGACGGCGCGCATGGCGGTGCCGAAGCGGGTTCGGTAGACCACGAACTGCAGCGCGAACATGAGCGCGACCGCCGTGGCCAGGGAGACCATGTCGTAGTTGCTGACGTGGACGCCGAACGGCTCGAAGTCCACGCGCGGGAAGGGCTCGGGGAAGAAGCGCGGCGTAGGCCCGGGCGGGAACGGCACGCTGCTGCCGATCGCCGGCGGCAGCTGGAAGCCGTACTCGAGCAGGAAGGAGACGCCGATGGCGGTGATGAGGGCCGTCAGGCGGGGGCGCTGGCGGAGCGGCCGGTAGGCGAACCGCTCGATGATGACGCCGAGGGCCCCGCAGATGACCATGGAGCCGACGAAGACGACGAGGGCCTTCCAGAGGGATGGGTGCTCGTCCACCCCCAGCCCGCGCGCGAGGTAGAGGCCGGAGAACGCCCCGACCATGTAGACGTCGCCGTGGGCGAAGTTGATGAGCTTGAGGACGCCGTAGACCATCGTGTAGCCGAGCGCGATGAGGGCGTAGATCGTCCCCACCGAGAGGCCGTTCACGAGGTGCTGGAGGAATTCTGTCACGGGATCTCTTCTAGCATCCGCCCGGGGGGGCGGGCGAGTCGGGGGAATGATGGAGGGGGCGGACCGGCCCCGCGACCGGCCCGCCCCCTCCTTGGATCAGGCGGCTACGGATTGACGGTGGCCGCGTACTTCGCGTTGTTCTTCTCGATGCCGAGCACCACCGCCGACTTCACGGCGTTGTGGTCGGCGTCGAGGGTGATCACGCCGCTCACGCCCTTGAAGCCCTTGGTCTGCTCGATGGCGTCGCGGATCGAGGGGCCGGTGAGGTCCTTGGCGCTCTCGAGCGCGTTGATGGCGACCTTGGCCGCGTCGTAGCCCAGGGTGGCGAGCGCGTCGGGGACGCTGCCGTAGGCGGCCTTGTACTTGCTCACGAACTCCTGGATCACCGGGGACGGATCCTCCGGCGTGTAGTGGTTCGAGAAGTACGAGCCGTCGAGCGCGCCCTTGGCGATCTCGTAGAGCTTGGACGAATCCCAGCCGTCGCCGCCCATGAGCGGCTGCTTCATGCCGAGCTCGCGGGCCTGGCGGGAGATGAGGGCCACGTCGGTGTAGTAGCCGGGGACGTAGATGGCCTGGGGGTTCTTGCCCTTGATGGCGGTGAGCTGGGCCTTGAAGTCCTGGTCGCCGGCCTTGTAGCTCTGGTCGGAGACGATCTTGCCGCCGAGCTCCTGGAACTTCTTCGCGAAGAAGTCGGCGAGGCCCACCGAGTAGTCGTTGCCGACGTCGCGGAGGATCGCGACGTTCTTCACCTTCAGGTTCTCGGTGGCGAACTTCGCCATCACGGTGCCCTGGAAGGGATCGATGAAGCAGACGCGGAAGACGTAGGGGCGGGTCTTGTCGCCGTCCTTGGTGACCTTGGGGTTGGTCGAGGTCGGCGAGATCATCGGGACCTGGTTCGAGTCGGCGATCGGCGCCATCGCCAGCGAGCGGCTGGAGGCCACCTCGCCGAGGAGGATGGTGGCGTGGTCCTGGGTGACGAGCCGGGTGGCGGCCACGGCGGCCTCCTCCGGCTTGCCCTGGTCGTCGAGGGTCTTCACGACGATCTGCTTGCCCTTGACGCCGCCCTTCTTGTTCTGCTCGTCCACCGCGAGCTTGATGCCCTTGTCGGTGGAGTCGCCGAAGGTGGCCTCGTTGCCCGACATCGAGCCGACGTGGCCGAAGACGATCTTGTCGCCGGCCGGCGCGGCCTGGGCGGCCTGGGGAGTTGCAGCGGGCGCCTGAGCCGGCGCGGCCTCTTCCTTCTTCTGCTGGCAGCCAACCACGGCGAAGGCCAGGGCGGCCACCGCCAACGCGCGATGAATTCTCATCGATCCTCCGGGGGTGGGGAAAACCTCTAGTGCTTAGCACGACATATCGGTGAGTCAACGAAGCCTTTTCCATAAGCGAACGTTTGTACGCCGCAGTACCCTTTCTGGGGTCGTCCGCGATCGGGAATGCCTGGGCATCGGGCAAAAGTGTGAGTGATTTCCGGGCAGCCTTTGGCCCGGCGCGTGCTGTCGTCCCTTCACTCGAGGACAATCCACTCCGCGACATCTTTAATTAGACGCGGCTCCAGAAGCTGGTATCGTGCCCAAACCATTGTGCTCGGATTGGGCAATGGGGGACTTCCACCCAGCACCTCCAGCCGCACCGGAGGGGAGAAACCAAGGAATGACCAGAACGAAGCTCATCGCCACCTTCGCCGCCTTCGGGCTCGCCCTCTCCGGGGCGGCTCGCGCCGAGGATCCGGGCGCCTTCAAGATCCCGGGCACCGACACCACCCTCAAGTTCAACGGCTTCGCCGAGGCGGCCGTGATGTACGAGCTCTCGGGCGGCTACCACGACCTGCAGACGGCCTGCGATTACTTCCTCTGCCCGAACGGGATCGCCCTCGACGGCCAGAAGACCAACGCCCCGCAGGCCGCCCTCACCGTCGCCTACTCGCGGTTCGGCCTCCAGAGCACCACGCCCTCCAGCATCGGCGCGATCGGCATGCGCTTCGAGCTCGACGCCGCCAAGGGCTACCAGCTCGCCGGCGCCTCCGACACCCACTCGGCCACCCTGCGCGTGCGCCACGCCTACGGCACCGTGGGCGACTGGCTCCTCATCGGCCAGACCTGGAGCACGTTCGCCGATCTGAACGCCTTCCCGGATCAGATGGACGAGAACCCGGTCACGAACCTCGCGGCGCTCCGCGCCCCGATGATCCGGCTGACCGCCCCGACCGGGCCGGTGAAGCTCACCCTCGCCCTCGAGGACCCGTACTACACGAGCCTCAGCAACAAGGCGAACGTGACCGCCTACGGCAACCCGTACTGGACGGTTCCGGACATCATCGGCCGCGTGGACGTGCCCTTCTCGATGGGCAGCTTCTCGGTCCGCGGCGTGGCGAAGCAGTACAAGAACGACGTCGCCAGCAAGTTCGGCTTCGGCGGCGCCGTCGGCGCGGCCTTCAACATCGGCGGTGACGCCCTCGTCCTCGACGTCTCGGGCGGCCCCGGCATCGGCACGTACATCTACGGCACCACCCTCGACGCTCCCGAGGACGTGGTCGTGGCCGGCACCGACATGAAGCTCTGGACCGTGGTCGGCGCCTCGCTCGGCTTCACCCACAACTGGACGCCGCAGGTGGCCTCGAACCTCATCGGCAGCGGCACCTGGACCAAGGACGACTCCGACGTGAAGGCGGCGGTCGAGGCGGCCTCGGCCGGCTCCTACGGCGGCTTCAACAAGAGCGTCTACACGGCCGGCTTCAACACCCGGTACAGCCCGGCGAAGAGCTTCTGGGTCGGCGCCGAGTTCTACTACAACCGTCGCGAGACCTTCTCCGGCGCCAAGGGCGAGGAGTGGCGCGGCGAGCTCGTGTCGCACTTCAACCTGTTCTAGGTCGAAGACGAGCCTGACGTAGCTTCGAGGGCCGCGGCCGAGAGGTCGCGGCCCTCTCCTTTTCCGCTCCCTGCCCCTGCTCGGCAGCCCGCGCCGCGGGGCCGCCGGGAGCCCACCGCTGCGGTGCTCGCTCCGGCGGCTCCGCCGGTCGCTGGTCGGCGAGCGGCGCCGTGGGCGCAGAGCGCTCGAACCCGCTGCGGTGCCGTCCTGGCTCTGGTGCTCGGCTCCGGTTTCGGCGTTGCCCGGGGGAGCGGCGCTTCCATCGTGTCACGCGGTCCGACGCCGGCGGGCGGCCCGCCTGCGCTGCGCGCCTCGGGAGGGCTCCCGTCGGCCGGGGGGGCGGCGCTGATGGAGTGCCTGGCGCCGCCGGACCTCAGCGCGCCACGAGGTACTGCAGGAGCCAGAGCGCGGCCATCCCGGCGCCGATGGTGGCGAGCACGTTGCGCGTCCAGATCGCGACGCCGGTGGCGAGGAGCCCGGCGAGCAGCCGGACGTTGCCGAGCGAGAGGTCCACGGCGCCGCGCCGCAGGAGCAGCTCCGGCAGGATGATGGCCGAGAGCACCGCCGGCGGGACGAGCCGGAGGGCGCGCGCCAGGAGCGGCGGGGTCTCGACCCGCCCGAGCAGCGCGATGAACGAGAGCCGGATGAGGAAGGTGAGGAGGCCGGCGACGGCCAGGGTCGGGAGCCAGCTCACGCCTCGCGCTCCGCGCGGTCGGCGACGAGGCCGACGGCGATGCCGCCCACCGCCGCCAGCATCAGGCCGAGCTTGTAGGGCAGGCCGAAGGCGAGCACGGCGATGCCGCCGCCGCCGAGCGCCGCGGCGAAGGCGCCCCGGTCGCGCAGGGACGGGAACACGAGCGCGATGAAGGTGAGCGGCAGCGTGAAGTCGAGGCTCCAGCTCGCCGGCACGAGGGCGCCGAGGAAGATCCCGACGCCGGTGCTCACCTGCCAGGAGCCCCAGAGCACGAGCCCGGCGCCGAGGAAGTACCAGTGCCGGTTGGGCGAGACCGGGTCGGCGTCGGTCCGGTCGCCGTCGCGCAGGTAGCGGCCGATCGCCACCGCGTAGGCCTCGTCGGTGAGGAGGTAGGCGAGGAGCCCCTTCCAGCCGGCGCGCAGGTGGCGCAGGTAGGGCGCGACCGAGGCGCTGTAGAGGAGGTGGCGCAGGTTCACGACGAGCACCGTCACCGCCACCACCAGCCCGGGCGAGCCCTCGCGGATGAGCTGCGCGGCGATGAACTGGGCCGACCCGGCGAAGACCACCGAGGACATCGCCTGGGCGGCGAAGGCGGAGAGCCCCGCGCCGACGGCGAGCGCCCCGTAGATCATGCCGAAGGGCGCCACGCCGAGGATGATCGGCAGCTCGGCGCGGCAGCCGGCAAGGAACTCGGCCCGGCGCGTCCAGTGGGCGGGGAGGGGTTGCATCGGCGGGAAGATACCTCAGGGCTCGACGAGGTCGGCCACCGCGCCGCCGGTGACCCGCGCGAGCTCGCCCGGCGCGACCGCGAAGACGGCGTTCGGCGCGCCGGCGGCGGCCCAGACCACGGCGTAGGAGAGCAGGGTGCGGTCGATGAGGACCACCGGCGGCTCCCGGTGGCCGACCGGGGCCACGCCGCCGATGGCGAAGCCCGACTTCTCGCGGACGAAGGCCGGGTCGGCGCGGGCCACCGGCTCGCCGAGGAGCTCCGAGAGGCGCGCCTCGCTGGCGCGGGCGGCGCCGTTCACGAGGGCCAGCACCGGGCGGCCGCTCGCGGCGCCCTTGAAGACGAGCGACTTCACGATCTGCCCCACGTCGCAGCCGACCGCCGCGGCCGCCTCCTGCGCGGTCCGGGTGCTCTGGGAGAGCTCCTTCACCTCGCAGCCCAGCCCGTGCCCGGCCAGCGCCGCCCGCACCCGCTCCACGCCGCCCATCGCCTTCTCCGCCATGCCGCGCCTCCTCGTCTCGTGGCCGGCGCCGCGGCGGGGCCGCCCGGGCCCGCCCGCGCGAGGGGAGGGCCGGCCGGGGACCCGCGGGCGCCGGAAGCGCTCCATGTTAGCGCGCCGCGGCGCACCCGGCCCGGCCGAGTCGCGGCCGCGGTTGGACACGGCGCGCATTCGCGCCATACTCCCGGGTCCGGGTCCTCGCCCCCTCTTCCAGCATCGGAGACGCACATGAACGTCGGCTGCCCCAAGGAGATCAAGGTCAACGAGAACCGCGTGGGGCTCACCCCCGGCGGCGCGCGGTCGATGGTCGCCGCGGGGCACAAGGTGCTCGTGCAGGCCGGCGCCGGCGTGGGGAGCGGGTTCCCCGACGCCGAGTACGCCGCCGCCGGCGCCGTGGTGGTGAAGACGGCGCAGGAGGTCTTCGACGGCTCGGAGCTCGTCATCAAGGTGAAGGAGCCGCAGGCGGTCGAGATCTCCGCCATGCACGTGGGCCAGGTGCTCTTCACCTACCTGCACCTCGCGCCCGACCCGGAGCAGACCAAGGGGCTCCTCGAGAAGGGGATCACCGGCATCGCCTACGAGACCATCACCGACGCCGCCGGCCGGCTGCCGCTCCTCACCCCGATGTCGGAGGTGGCGGGCCGGATGGCCGCGCACGTGGGCGCGTTCTACCTGCAGGCCGGCAACGGCGGCAGCGGCGTGCTCATGGGCGGCGTGCCCGGCGTGCCGCCGGCCAACGTGGTGGTGCTCGGGGCCGGCACGGTGGGGCTCAACGCCATCAAGGTCGCCGCCGGGATGGGCGCGCGGGTGACGGCGCTCGACAAGAGCCTGCCCACGCTCCGCTACCTCGACGACATCTTCGGGAACCGGATCGACACGCTCTGGAGCAGCGAGCACCACGTGGAGGAGGCGATCGCCAAGGCCGACCTGGTCATCGGCGCGGTGCTGGTGCCCGGCGCGCACGCGCCGCGGATCGTGACCCGCAAGATGCTCTCGCTCATGAAGCCGCGCAGCGTGGTGGTGGACGTGGCGGTGGACCAGGGCGGCTGCTTCGAGACCACCCACGCCACCACCCACGCCGACCCGGTCTACCTCGTCGACAACGTGCTCCACTACGCCGTCGCCAACATGCCGGGCGCGGTGCCGCGCACCTCGACCATCGCCCTCGCCAACGCGACGCTGCCGTACGCGCTCAAGCTCGCCAACCAGGGCTGGAAGAAGGCGCTCGCCGCGGACAAGGGCTTCCTCGCCGGGCTCAACACCCACGACGGCAAGCTCACCTGCGCGCCGGTCGCGGAGAGCCTCGGCCTGCCGTTCGTGGATCCGGCGTCGCTGGTCTAGTCGCACCGGCCTCCCGGCGCCGCGCCCCCTCCCTTTCCCTCCCCCGCTCACGCGGGAGAGGGGAAGAGGGGCGCTGCGGGGCGCTCTCGAGGTGCCTCGCTGCGCTCCCTCCCCGCTCGGGCGGGGAGGGCCGGGGAGGGGCGGCCAGCGGTTCCGCGTCGCCCTACTTCCGCCCGCCCAGGTACGCGCTCTGCACCTTGGGGTCGGCGATGAGCGCCTCGGCGGTGTCCTCGAGCACCATCCGGCCCACCTCCATCACGTAGCCGCGGTGGGCGAGCTTGAGCGCCGCGCGGGCGTTCTGCTCGACCAGCAGCACGGTGAGGCCGGTGGTCTGGTTCACCTCGCGGATGGCCTGGAAGATGGCCTTCACGAGGAGCGGCGCGAGGCCGAGCGACGGCTCGTCGAGGAGCAGCACCCGCGGCTTCGCCATGAGCGCCCGCCCGATGGCGAGCATCTGCTGCTCGCCGCCGGAGAGGGTGCCGGCGAGCTGGTCGCGCCGCTTCTCGAGCACCGGGAAGAGCCGGTAGGCCCAGGCGAGCGACTCGGCGATGCCGGCCTTGTCGGAGCGGGTGAACGCCCCGAGCATCAGGTTCTCGCGCACGGTGAGCGTGCCGAACACCCGCCGCCCCTCCGGCGACTGGGCGATGCCGAGCTTCACGCGCTCGTGGGCCGGGACGGTGTGGGCCGGCTTGCCCTCGAAGCGGATCTCGCCGCCCGAGGGCTTGAGGAGCCCGCTGATGGCGCGCAGGGTGGTGGACTTGCCGGCGCCGTTCGCGCCCAGGATGGTGACGATCTCCCCCTGGTTCACGGTGAGGCCGATGCCGTGCAGCGCCTCGACGTTGCCGTACTTCACGTGGAGGTCGCGGATCTCGAGGATGGGCGTCGACATGGCTAGACCTCCTCCGTGCCGAGGTAGGCCTCGATCACCCTGGGGTTCTTCTGGATCTCCGCCGGCGTCCCCTCCGCGATCTTGCCGCCGTACTCGAGGACCACGATCTTCTCGCAGGCGCGCATCACCAGGCTCATGTCGTGCTCGATGAGGAGCACGGTGACGCCGCGCTTCTGGATGTGCTGGATGAGCTCGACGAGCTGGTCGGTCTCCTGCTCGTTCATGCCGCCGGCCGGCTCGTCGAGGATGAGGAGCTTCGGCTCGGTGGCGAGCGCGCGGGCGATCTCGAGCTTGCGCTGGTTGCCGTAGGAGAGGTTCCGCGCCTCCTCCAGCGGCCGGTCGGCGAGCCCGACGAACTCGAGCTCGGCCATGGAGCGCCCCACCGCCTCGCGCTCCTCGCGCGCCTGCCACGGCGGGCGGAACATGGCCGAGAAGAGGCCGGCCTTGGTGCGGCAGTGGCGCCCGGCGAGCACGTTCTCGAGCGCCGAGAGCTGCTGGAAGAGCCGGATGTTCTGGAAGGTGCGGGCCACGCCGAGCTGGACGATCTTGTGGGTCCGCATCCCCACCAGCGAGCGGCCCTCGAAGGTGACCGTGCCCTTGTCGACCCGGTAGTTCCCGGTGATGAGGTTGAAGGTGGTGGTCTTGCCGGCGCCGTTCGGGCCGATGAGGCCGACGATCGAGCCCGGGGCGACGTCGAAGCTGACGTCGTCCACGGCGGTGAGGCCGCCGAAGGTCTTGGTGATGCCGTGGACGTCGAGGAGCGCGCTCACCGGGCCACCTCCGCCGGCGCCTGCGCGGCGCGCGCCGCCTCGGCCCGTTTCAGATCGGAGGGCTTGAAGCGCATCCGGCGCAGGGGGAGGAGCCCCTGCCGCCGCACCACCATCATCACCATCATCACCAGGCCGAACACCAGCATGCGGGCGGTGGCGAAGCCGCGGAAGATCTCGGGGAGCCCCACCACCAGGGCGGCGCCGAGCAGCACCCCGGGGATCGAGCCGGAGCCGCCCAGGATGACGATGAGGAACAGGACCACCGACTCCCAGAAGCTGAAGGACTCGGGCGAGATGATGGTCATCTTGGCCGCGTAGATGCTGCCGGCCATGCCGGCCCAGGCGGCGCCGAGCACGAAGGCCATGAGCTTGTAGCGCGCGGTGTTGACGCCGCTGCCCTCGGCGGCCACCGGGTCCTCGCGCAGGTAGTTGAGCGCGCGGCCGAAGCGCGACTGCTCGAGCCGGTGGAACAGGAACACCGTGGCGGCCACGAAGCCCCAGATCAGGTAGAGGAACTCCTCGGGCTTGCGGATCTTGTGGCCGAAGAGCACCGGGCGCGGGATGCCGAAGATGCCGTTGGCGCCGCCGGTGAGGCCGAACACGTCGTTCACGAGCGCGATGCGGACGATCTCGCCCATGCCGATGGTGACGATGAGCAGGTAGTCGCCGCGCAGGTGGATGACCGGCCGCGCCACCACCGCCGCGAAGATCGCCGCGGTCACGGCGGCGAGCGGCACCGCGTAGAGGATGGGGAGCTCGAAGCGCGTGCTGACGATGGCGCCGGTGTACGCGCCCACCGCGTAGAAGGCGGCGTGGCCCATGTTGAACAGGCCGGCGTCGCCGAGGATGAGGTTGAGCGAGAGCGCGAGCAGCGCGTAGAGGCCGACGCTGTTGAGCACGTCGAGCCAGTAGGAGTCGAGGAGGTGCGGCGCGGCGAGGAGCGCCGCGGCCACCACCGCGTAGCCGGCGAGGAGCTTCTTGCTCATCTCAGACCTTCTCCGCGACGCGCTCGCCGAGGAGCCCGGTGGGCCGCACGATGAGGATGAGGATGAGCACGCAGAAGGCGAAGGCGTCCTTCCAGGCGATGGAGAGGTAGGCCGCGCCGAGCGCCTCGATGACGCCGAGGAGGAGCCCGCCCACCATGGCGCCGGGGATGTTGCCGATGCCGCCGAGGATGGCGGCGGTGAAGGCCTTCATGCCGTAGACCCACCCCATGGTGAAGTCCACGCGGCCGTAGTAGAGCCCCACCAGCAGGCCGGCCGAGCCGCCCAGGGCGGGGCCGATGAGGAACACCAGCGAGACCACCTTGTTCACGTCGATGCCCATGAGGCGGGCGGCGCCCTGGTCGATCGCGGCGGCGCGGACGGCGGTGCCGATCTTGGTCTTCTGCACGAAGAGGTAGAGCGCCGCCATCATGACGATCGAGGCGAGCACCACCAGGATGCGGATGAGCGGGATCTGGATCCCGCCGAGGCTCACCGCCGTCTGCGGCAGGAGGCCCTCGGGGTAGGTCTGGAACTGCGCGCCGTAGATCAGCATCAGCGCGTTCTGCAGGAAGATCGAGGCCCCCAGGGCCGACACCACCGCCGAGAGGCGCGGCGCCTCGCGCAGCGGCCGGTAGGCGGCGCGCTCGAGGACCACCCCCATCACCCCCACGAGCCCCATCACCATCACGGTGAGGATCCCGATCCCGGCCATCACGCCCATCCGGTCCTGGAGCAGGAAGGAGGTGAGGAGCGTGAGCCCCAGGTACCCGCCGTAGGTGAACAGGTCGCCGTGGGCGAAGTTGATGAGCTTCAGCACCCCGTACACCATCGTGTAGCCGAGGGCGATGAGCGCGTAGATGCCCCCCACGGCGAGGCCGTTGGTGAGCTGCTGGAAGAATTGCTCCATGGGGGCTCTTGGGATCAGGCGTTGGAGGGGCGGACCCCGCGGCCCCCCGGAAGGCCGCGCGGAGTCCGCCCCGGGTGTTGCGGAAGCTACTTCTGCATCACGAAGTTGCCGGCCTTGTCGACCTTGTAGACGCGGTACAGCTCACCCACGCGGTCGCCCTTCTGGTTGAAGGAGATCTTGCCGGTGTAGCCGGGGAAGTCCTTCAGGTTGTTCACGAGGTAGTTGCGGATGTCGGCGGCCTTGGTGCTCTTGGTCTCCTGGATGGCCTTCACCACCACGCGGAAGCCGTCGCCGGCGAGCACGCCGTAGATCGACGCCGGGGCGCCGCCGTAGGCCTTCTTGTAGGCGGCCAGGTAGGCCTTGGCCTCGGGGGTGTCGAGGTCGGCCGGGACCGGCGGCGACAGGAACTCGAAGCCCGCGGCGGCCTCCTTGCCGGCGATCTTCACGAGGTCCGGGTTGTTGATGGCGTCACCGCCGATGAAGGGCACGTTCCAGCCCATCTGCTTCTTCTGCTTCAGGAGCAGGCCGGCCTCGGGGTAGTAGCCGGTGAAGAAGACGACGTCGGGGCTCGCGGCCTTGAGCTTGGTGAGGATCGCCGAGTAGTCCTGCTCCTTCGGCGTCAGCGCGTCGAAGAAGACCACGTTGGCGTGCTTGGCCTTGAGGATGCCGTTGATCTCGTCGGCGAGCCCCTTCGAGTAGGCCGAGCTGTCGTGGAGGAGGGCGATGCGCTTCGCGCCGATCTTGGCCACGGTGTTGGCGCCGACCTTGCCCTGCTCGTCGTCGCGCGGGCAGGTGCGGAAGAAGTACTTGAGGCCCTTCTCGGTGAGGCGCACGGCGGTGGAGCCGTTCGCCACCTGGACGATCTCGTTCTCGTTGTAGATGTTCTGGGTGGCCTCGGTCACGGCGGAGCCGTAGGTGCCGATGACCGCCGCGATGCCCTTGGTGGAGAGCCGCTGCGCGGCGAGCGAGGCGGTGCGGGGATCGCCGCCGTCGTCCTCGACGATGACCTCGATCTTCTTGCCGTTGACGCCGCCCTTGGCGTTCTGCTCCTGCGCCAGCAGCTCGACGTTCTTCTTCATCTCCTGGCCCTCGCTGGCCCAGGAGCCGGTCATGGGGGCCATGAGGCCGATCTTGATCGTGTCCGCCGCGCGCGCGGTGCCGGTGGCCGAGAGGCCGAGGGCCAGCGCGAGGCCCATCATCTTCTTCATTGGATTCTCCTCGTTTCGGGGGAAGAGGCGACGCGGCGCATTTCACCCCAACGCGCGCCGCCCGGGAAGGACGATTTCACACACGCGTCCCGGATGGAGCAGGTGCACCGACCCTCGCCGCATCGCGGCGAGGGTCGATATCGCGCGCGCTATTCTCCCGAGGCCTGATGCGGGTACTCGATCCGGGTCGGCGGCGCGAAGTTCTCCTTGATGGTGCGCGGCGAGACCCAGCGGATGAGGTTCCACATCGAGCCGGCCTTGTCGTTGGTGCCCGAGGCGCGGGCGCCGCCGAACGGCTGCTGGCCCACCACGGCGCCGGTCGGCTTGTCGTTCACGTAGAAGTTGCCCGCGGCGTCGCGGAGCTTCTCGCCGAGCTGCTCCACCACCGCGCGGTCCTGCGCGAAGATGGCGCCGGTGAGCGCGTAGGGGCTGGTGGCGTCGCAGAGCGCCACGGTCTCGTCGAGCTTCGCGTCCGGGTAGACGTAGATCGTCAGCACCGGCCCGAAGATCTCCTCCTCCATCAGCTTGTGGCGGGGGTTCGTGACCTGGACCACCGTCGGCGAGACGAAGTAGCCGACCGAGTCGTCGCACTCGCCGCCGGCCAGGATCTTCGCCTCGGGCGAGGACTTCGCGAACTCGACGTAGGACTTGATGCTGTCGAAGGCGCCGCGGTCGATGACCGCGCCCATGAAGACGGAGAAGTCCTCGGCCGGATCGCCCATCTTGATGGAGGCCACCTGGGCGAGGAGCTTCTCCTTTACGCGCGGCCAGAGGCTCTCCGGCACGTAGGCGCGCGAGGCGGCGGAGCACTTCTGCCCCTGGGCCTCGAAGGCGCCGCGGCAGAGCGCCGTGGCGAGCGCGTCGGGGTCGGCCGAGGCGTGGCCGAAGATGAAGTCCTTGCCGCCGGTCTCGCCCACGATGCGCGGGTAGCCCTTGTAGCGGGGCAGGTTGCCGGCGATGGTCCGCCACATCCCCTGGAACACCGCGGTGGAGCCGGTGAAGTGGATGCCGGCGAACTCGGGGCTGGCGAGGACCGGGTCGCCGACGGCGCGGCCGGAGCCGGGCACGAAGTTGATGACGCCCGGGGGCAGGCCGGCCGCCTCGAGGAGCTTCAGCACGAACCAGTTCGAGTAGACGGTGCTGGAGGCCGGCTTCCAGACCACCGTGTTGCCCATCAGCGCCGGGGCGGTGGGCAGGTTGGCGGCGATGGAGGTGAAGTTGAAGGGCGTCACCGCGAAGACGAAGCCCTCGAGCGGGCGGTACTCGACCCGGTTCCAGACGCCGGGGGACGAGATCGGCTGCTCGGCCAGGATCTGCTCGCCGAAGGCGGCGTTGAAGCGCCAGAAGTCGGCGATCTCGCAGCAGGAGTCGATCTCCGCCTGGTAGGGCGTCTTCGACTGGTTGAGCATGGTGGCGCCGTTCAGCGTGGGGCGCCAGCCGCCGGCGAGGAGGTCGGCCGCCTTGAGGAAGATGGCGGCGCGGGCCTGGTACGGCATCGCGGCCCAGGCCGGGCGCGCCTCGCGGGCGGCGGCGATGGCGGCGTTCACCTCGGCCTCGCCGGCCTGGTGGAAGCGGGCCAGGCGGTGGGCGTGGCGGTGGGGCGCGCGCACGTCGGCGAGCTTGCCGGTGCGGACCTCCTTGCCCCCGATGACGAGCGGGATCTCGAGCTCCTCGCGGGAGAGCTCGCCGATGCGGGCCTTGAGCGCGCGCCGCTCGGCGGTGCCGGGGGCGTAGGAGAGCACCGGCTCGTTGAAGGGCGCGGGGATGCGGAAGTTGCCGAACGACGACATGGACTGTGCCTCCGGGGTGCGGGGGACGGAAAGAAGGAGGAGTGTTCTAGCGCTATCCGATGATGAAATCTTCCCCGGCGGTCTCGCCCCGCTCGAAGCGGGAGAGCGTGAACCGCTCGAAGATCTCGTCCGGCGGGTCGCCCGCCATCCAGCCGGCCATGAGCTCGGTGACCGCCGGCGCCATCATGAAGCCGTGGCCCACCCAGCCGTTGAGCTGGAGGAAGTTGTCGTACCCGGCCGCCCCGAGGATCGGGTTGTTGTCGGGGGTGACGTCGTAGCAGCCGGCCCACTGGCGCATCACCTTCACGCCGCCGGTGATGGGCATCACCTCGGTGAGGGCGCGCGCGAAGCGGGAGAGGAAGCGCAGCGTCGAGCCCATCTGGATCCCCTCGGGCTCGTTGGGATCGGCCATGCCGCCCACGATCTCGCCGCGGAGGCTCTGCGAGAAGTAGAGGCCGTTGCCGAGGTTGGAGACCAGGGGGCCGAGAAAGGGCTTGAGCGGCTCGGACACCAGGATCTCGTGCCGCTCCGGCTCGTTGGGGAGCTTCACCCCGGCGAGCGCCGCCACCTCGGGGCTCCAGGCGCCGGCCGCGTTCACCACGATGTCGGCCTGGATGGTGCCCTGGTCGGTCTTCACCGCGGTGAGCCGCTTGCCCTCGCTCTCGAAGCCGGTGACGCGGGTGAAGGTGAGCACCTTCACGCCGAGGGCCTCGGCGCGGGTGGCGTAGCCCCAGACGTACGGCCAGGGGAAGACCACCGCGTCGTCCGGGTTCCAGGAGGCGGCGAGGAAGCGGGTCGGGTCGAGCTCCGGCACCACGTCCTTCGCCTCGGCGGGCGTGAGCACGCGGGTGCGCATCCCGTGCTCGTTGTGGAGCACCGCGTTCTTCTCGATCCGCTCCACCTGCTTCTTGGAGGGCGCGAGGAAGAGGTAGCCGCCGCGGCGGAACCAGGTGTTGATCCCCATCTCCGCCGCGAAGGAGTCGCCGATCGCGAGCGACCGCTGCGCCAGCCGGATCATGGTGGGGGTGGTCCACTGGGCGCGGACGCCGCCGCCGTTGCGGCCGGAGGCGCCGCCGGTGAGGTACCCGCGCTCGATCAGCACCACGTCGGTGACCCCGCGCTTGGCGAGGTTGTAGGCGAGGCCGAGCCCCATGATGCCGCCGCCGACGATGACCACGTGCGCCTTCTTCGGCAGCGCGCCCGAGGGGCGCGGCTTCTCGACCGGCGCCGGCTTGCGCGGCACGCCCTCGTCGAGCGGCAGGGCCTCCGGGTCGAGCGAGGCCAGGGCCGAGAAGAAGGTGGGGTGGAGCGGCGGGCGGACGGTGAACGGCATCACCTCGCCCGGCGTGGCGCCGAGCTTGAGGAGCTCCCGCGCCGCGATGGCGAGGCAGGTCTTGCCCTGGCACGGCCCGGTGCCGATGCCGGTGTAGCGCTTCACCGACTCGAGATCCCGGTAGCCCTTCTCGAAGGCGCGCCGCACGTCCTTCACGGTCACGTCCTCGCAGGTGCAGATGAACGTCCTAGCCACGGGCCACCGCCTCCCCGGCCACGCGGCCGGCCTCCGCCGCTTCGGCGGCGCTGCAGGGGCCGGTCACCTCGCCGGCCGCATGGATTCCAGGTGCGATCCGCCCCGCCTCGCCGGGCTTCACCCGGAAGGCGCCGGTCGCGGCGTCGAGCGCCAGCGTGGCGCCGCAGGCGCGGGCCAGCTCGGCCGCCGGCATCCGGTCGGTCGCCACCGCGAGCGCGTCGCAGGAGACCTCGCCGCCGTCCACCAGCGTGAGGCCGGAGATGCGGCTGCGGCCGCGGGCGCGCGCCACCTCGCCCTCCACCAGCTCCACCTTCAGGCCGGCCTGGGAGAACCGCTTCGCCACCGCGGCCGCCTCCGGGCCCTTGCCGAGCACCGCGAGCCGCTCGCCCGGCGTGACCCCCTCCTCGGCGAGGAGCACCGCCAGGCTGCGGGCGGCGTGGATGCCGGGGAGGTCGTTGCGCTCGAAGACCGGCCGCTGGATCCAGCTGCCGCTGCCGAGCACGACCCGAGGGGCGAGGATCCGGCGCATCCGCGAGGGCTCGCCCCGCTGCACCACCGCCGCCTGCGTCCCCTCCTGGCCGGGGTAGAGGCCGATCACGGCCGCGCCCGTCGCCACCTCGCCGCCGGCGCGGCGGACCGCCTCGGCGACCTCCGCGGCCCAGGCCAGCTCCGGATCTCCGGGGAGGCCGAGCCGGCAGCGGAGCCGGCCGCCGAGGGCCGGCTCGCGCTCGGCGAGCAGCACCTTCTTGCCGGCGCGGGCGAGCGCCAGGGCGGCGCCGAGGCCGGCGGGGCCGCTGCCGACCACGAGCGCCTCGAACCGCTCGTCGCTCGCAGCGGGCCACGGCGCCGGGACCTCGTCGGGCAGGAGGCCGAGCCCGGCGAGCTGGCGCGAGGCCTTCACCGCCACGCGGTTCGCGAGCTGGTTCCAGGTCGCCATCTTGTGGTGGTCGATCCCCTTCGGCAGGAGCCAGTCGATGGCGCCGAGGAGGTCGTGCGACGCGCCGCCGACCGCGTTCTGCGTCTCGATCCGCATCCCGTCGCGGCAGGGCGTCTCGCACGCCCGCACGTTGGGGACGCCGTCCACGCGCACCAGGCAGGAGGCGCAGGAGCCGGCGAGGCAGAAGGGACCGCGCGGCCGGTGGTACTTGGGGCTGCGGCTCAGGAGCGGCCGCCCGGCGGCGATCAGGGCCGAGGTCACGCGCTCGCCGGCGCGAGCCGGGACGCGGTGGCCGTCCACCAGGATGGTGCAGTCGGGGGCGAAACGTTCGTTTAGGCGACCCATCTCGCGGCGCAGCATAGCCCCCGCACCGGGCGGTGCAAGGGGGTCCTCGCGCCGCCCTCGCCGCCGCGAATCGCCCGCTTTACTGCGCGTTCCAGCGAGGGCGCGCCTCACCCCGGAGAGGCGCGCCGGCCGGCGGGGAGGACGAGCCTCCCGCCCGCTCAGTTGGGCTGGACGGTGATGCGGGACTTCTGGAGCGCCTGCGCGGCGACGCGCCCGCGGCCGTGGGTCTCGAAGACCGCCGGGGCCTGGAGGACGTGGTCCTCCGGGTCGCCCTCCACCGTGATCCAGACGGTGCCGGTCTCGCAGCGGATGGCGACGCCGTGCCGGCGCCCCTCCGCGCTCCAGGCCTTCCCCTCGTCGAGGTCCACCGTGCCGGTGACGGCGGCGCGGGGGGGAGCGATGGAGGGGCCCTGGGTCGTGTGGCTGTGGTTCATCATGGCGAGGACCTTACGCCCGCGCCGGGTCCCGGTACAGATACAGACCGAGCGAACTGTTACCGGTACAGATGCGCATCTGTTCGATGTGTGCTAGTCAGGGGGAATGGCGTCATCCGTCGAGCAGCAGACCGCCTCCCCGGCCGCATCGGAGGCCCAGATCCCGCGGTATCAGGCCATCGCGCGCCGCTTCGCCCAGGCCATCCGGGAGGGGACGCTCGCCCCCGGCGAAAAGCTCCCGTCCGTACGACGGCTGCGGGCCGACGAGGGGACCTCGGCCTCCACCGTCCTCCAGGCGCTGGCCCAGCTCGAGTCGTCGGGGCTCATCGAGGCGCGGCCCCGGTCGGGGTACTTCGTGCGGGCGCGGACCTCCCTGCCGGTGCCGCGGCCGTCGGCGCCGGGCGTCGAGGCGGGCACGCCGCTCGACGGCGTGAGCGCGCTCGTGGCCGACCTCTACCACTCGGCGAGCGATCCCTCCCTGGTGCACCTCGGGGCCGCGACCCCCGCGCCGTCGCTCCTGCCCAGCGCCGCGCTCGCCCGGGCCCTCGCGGCGGCGACGCGCCGCTCCGGCTCCGGCGGCGTGGAGCTCGCCTACCCGCCGGGGCTGCGGTCCTTGCGGCGCCTCGTGGCGCAGCGGCTCGTCGCGACCGGCTGCGCCCTCGGCGAGGACGACCTCCTCGTCACCGCCGGCGCCACCGAGGCGATCCAGCTCGCGCTGCTCGCCGTGACGAACCGCGGCGACACCGTGGCCGTCGAGTCGCCCTGCTACTACGGCACGCTGCTCGCCCTCGAGGCGCTCGGCCTGCGCGTGCTCGAGGTGCCGTGCCACCCCGAGACCGGCATGGACGTGGACGAGCTCTCGCGACGGCTCGACCTGCACCGGGTGGCGGCGGTGCTGGCGGTGCCGGTCTTCTCGAACCCGCTCGGCAGCAGCATGCCGGACGAGGCGAAGGAGCGGCTCGTCTCCCTCCTCTCGGCGCGGCGGATCCCGCTCATCGAGGACGACGTCTACGGCGACCTCGCCTTCGCCCCCTCCCGGCCGCGCCCGGCCAAGGCGTTCGACCGAGACGGCACGGTGCTCTACTGCGGCTCGTTCTCGAAGACGCTCGCGCCCGGGTTCCGCATCGGCTTCGTCGCGGCGGGCCGGTTCAAGGAGCGGGTGGAGGTGCTCAAGTTCGCGACCAGCATCGCGACCGCCACGCCGGCGCAGCAGGCGCTGGTGCAGTTCCTCGCCGACGGCGGCTACGACCGCCACCTGCGCACGCTGCGCGCGCGGCTCGAGCAGAACGTGGCGCGGGTGGGCGAGGCGGTGGCCGGCTCCTTCCCCGCCGGCACCCGCGTGTCGCGGCCGCGGGGCGGCTGCTTCCTCTGGGTCGAGCTGCCGCCGTCGGTGGACGCGCTCAAGCTCCACCGGCGCGCGCACGACGCCGGGGTGGCGATCGCGCCGGGGCACATCTTCTCCGCGGCGCACGTCCACGCGAGCTGCATCCGCTTCTCCTGCGGCGAGCCCTGGAGCGAGCGGGTGGACGTCGCGGTGCGGCTGGTGGGGCGGCTCGCGGGGCAGCTCGTGGGGCGGAAGGGGAGGTAGGGGCGCCGCCCGGTCGGCAGCGCCCCCGCCCCGGCGCCTCAGTGCATCGGCGCGCCCGCCTCCGCGCCGCTCGCGCCCGGCTGGGCGCGGCTCCCCGCCTGGGCCCGCGCGTAGTTCGCCGCCCCCGCGAAGTCGAGGAACACGCACGGCTCGTCGCCCAGCGTCCAGCCGTCGTGGCCGGGCGGGATGACGACGTAGTCGCCGGGGCCGATGTCCCGCTCCTCGCCGTCGTCCATGACGAGGTGCATCCGGCCGGAGAGCACGTAGCCGGAGTGGGCCACCTCGCAGGTGCGGGTGCCGGCGAGCGGCTTCACGTCGGCGGACCAGCGCCAGCCCGGCTCGAAGACGGCCCGGCCCACCATCCCTTCGCCCGTGTCCACGAGCTCGACCCGGCCGTGCGCCTGGAAGGGCCTGCGCTCGTCCGCCTGCGAGAACTGCTTCACCATCAGCTTCGCCATGCCACCATCCTCCTGCGGGCGCGACGGGCGCCCGCGGGCAAGGATGGTGGCGGCCGGCGCGCGCGCGGCAACCGCGGCGGGGCGGGCCGAAGGGGAGGGCTCCCGATGCGCCGCGGCCGGGCGGACGGGCGCCTTCCGCTCACTCGCCCGAGGCGCGGTCGCGAGCCGGGGCCTCGGGCGCGTTGGCGGCCGCGAGCCGGGGGGCGCGCAGCAGCGGCGCGCCCGCGGGGACCACGCCCTCCCAGCAGGCGACCACGGCGGTCGCGACGCAGTTGCCGACCACGTTCACGCAGGAGCGCCCCATGTCCATGAGCTCGTCGATGGCGAGCAGGATGGCGACGCCCTCGAGCGGCAGGTGGAAGGCGGTGAGCGCGCCGGCCAGCACCACCAGGGCCGACCGGGGGACGCCGGCCACGCCCTTCGTGGTGAGCATGAGCGTGCCCATGATCGCGAGCTGCTCCACGAGCGAGAGGTGCACCCCCGCCGCCTGGGCGACGAACATCACGGCCACCGAGAGGTAGAGGGTGGAGCCGTCGAGGTTGAAGGAGTAGCCGGCCGGCATCACGAAGGCGACCACCGCGCGCGGGACGCCGAGCCGCTCCATCGCCTCCATGGCGCGCGGCATGGCCGCCTCCGACGAGGTGGTGGTGAAGGCCACGATCGCCGGCTCGCGGATGGCGGCGAGGAGCGCCGAGACGCGGACGCGGGTGAGGAGGCGCACCGCGAGGAAGAGCGCCGCGAAGAAGACGAGGAGCGAGCCGTAGAGCGTGCCGATCACCTTGGCGAGCGGCAGGAGCACGCCGAGCCCCTTGGCGCCGAGGGTGCTCGCCATGGCCGCGCCCACGCCGAACGGCGCGAAGCGCATCACGAACCCGACCACCTTGAACATCGCCTCGGCGCCCTGCTCGGCGAGCTCGCGGAGCCGCGCCGCCTTCTCGCCGGCGGCCGCGATCCCGAGGCCGAGGAAGACGCCGAAGACGACGATCTGCAGCACGTCGTTGCGGGCCAGGGCGTCGAAGATGGAGGTGGGGAAGGCCTCGAGCAGGAAGTCCACCGCGCCCTTGGCGTGCGCGAGCTTGCCGGCGGTGGCCGCGTCGGCGGCGAGCCCCACCCCCGCGCCCGGGTGGACGAGGTGCGCGCCGGCGAGGCCGATGAAGAGCGCCACCGTGGTGGCGGCCTCGAACCAGAGCAGCGCCTTCAGCCCGAGCCGCCCGGCCATCTTCCCGCCCGCGCCGGCCAGGCCGGCCACGAGCGAGGTGAGCACGAGCGGGCCCACGATCATCTTGATGAGCCGGAGGAAGAGCTGCCCCACCGGCCGGAGCTGCACGGCGAAGCCGGGGCAGAGCCAGCCGAGGAGCACGCCGGCCGCGAGGCCGATCGCGATCTGGTGGGTGAGCGAGAGCTTGCGGCGGGGAGCGGAGGCGGCGGGCATGGGCCGCCGGTCCCTATCACGGAAGGGGCGGGCCGCCCGACGGACGGGTGGGCGGGGGCATGGCCGTCTGGCTGCCGGCGGCCGGGCTCAGCTCCGGGGAGCGAAGACCAGCCGCAGCCCCAGGCCGAGGAACACCGCGCCGGTGATCCGGTCGAGCGCGCGGGCCACCCGCGGACGCGCGTCCATGGTGCGCCGCACCTTCCCGGCCGCGACGCCGACCACCGCGTTCACGAGGGTGCCGGTCACGCAGAAACTCAGCCCGAGCACCAGGAACTGCAGCCAGATCCGCCCCCGCGCCGGATCCACGAACTGCGGCACGAAGGCGAGGAAGAAGATGGCGACCTTGGGGTTGAGGACGTTCGTCACCACGGCGCGGCGGAACACGCGCTCGGCCGGGCCCGCCTCGGCCCGGGCGCCCGGGGCCGGCGTGGCGGCGAGCGCGGCCGGCGCGAGGAGCGCCTTCCCGCCCAGGTAGACCAGGTACGCGGCCCCGGCCCACTTCACGGCGGTGAAGGCGGTGGCCGAGGAGACGAGCAGCGCCGAGAGCCCGGTGGCGGCGGCGAAGGTGTGCACCGCGCAGCCCGCGCCCACGCCGCAGGCGGCGAGCACGCCCGAGCGCGGCCCGGCGCGCGAGCCGCTCGCGAGCACGTAGAGCATGTCGGGGCCGGGCGTCAGGTTGAGCGCGACGCCGGCGGCGAGGAAGGCGACGTAGACGTGGAGCGAGACGATCACGGTGGGGACCTCGGACCCCCGAGCCTAGCCGAGTCCGTCCGGGCGCGCTCGTCCATGGCGGCCGTCCAGCGGTCGAGGTGGCGGCCAGGGGCGTCCGGTGTTCTCGGTGCCGCGGCTCCGGCGCTCTCGGGAGCGCGGCCTGGCCGGTGGGCCGGCGCGAGCGCTACTTCGCGATCTTCCGCGGGCTCGGGCCGGCGGCCTCGGTCCAGTAGACGTTCGCTGCGTCCACGGCGATGCACTTCGGAGAGGCCAGCCCGGACGCGAGCGTCGTCACGGTGACCACGGCCCCGCCAGCGAGGGGGACCTTCTTCACGGCCCCGTCCTGGATCGACGACATCGTCGCCTGCTCGACCCAGTAGACGTTCGATCCGTCGACGGCGACCCCGTACGCCATGTTCGGCTGGCCCGACGCGAGCAGCGACGCGATGCCGCCGGTCTTCCTCACGCTCGCGACGCCGTAGTTGGACGGAAAGTAGACGCTGGTCGCGTCGAGCGCGAGGAGCCCCGCGCCCGTTCCGGTGGCGAGCAGCGTGACGGTCCCCCCGTTCAGCCCGGTCTTCTTGACCGCTCCGCTCGACTCGGTCCAGTAGACGGCGCTCCCATCCACCGCCACCCCGACCGGCCAGTCCAGGCCCGAGGCCAACGTCGTCACGCTCCCGCCGCCGATGGAGACCTTCTTCAAGGCGCCGGCCGGCTGGTACTCCACCCAGTAGACGCTGGCCGCGTCCACCGCGATCGCGGTCACCTGGGCGAGCCCACTCGCCAAGGTGGTGGCGCTCCCGCCGGCGAGCGGGACCTTCTGGAGGGTCCCGCTCAGGCTGTTCTCCGCGAAGTAGACGCTGGTGGCGTCGATCGCGATCGCCTGCGGGTTCGTCAGGCCGGTCGCGAGCGTGGTCGCCGCGCCGCCGCCGCGGGCGATCTTCCTCACCGCCCCGGCCGTCTCCGTCCAGTAGACGGAGGTCGCGTCCACCGCGATCCCCCACGCCCCGGCGCTCTGGCCGAGCGTGACCGGCGCGGGCAGCACCGAGAAGGAGCCGGTGGACGAGGCCGTGCCCGACGGCGTGACGACCTCCACCGGGCAGCTCGACGCGCTCATCGCCGGGACGGTGAAGACCACCTGTGTCGTCGAGACACTGGTCACGGCGGCGCTCACGCCGCAGAGCGAGACGCTCACGCCCGTCGAGGTGGCGGGGAAGCCGGTCCCGGTCACGGTCACGGAGCTGCCTGGAGCGCCCGCCGCGACGCTCAGGCCCGTGATGGACGGCGGCGTCGAGCCACCGCCCCCCGCTCCCTCGCAGGAGCAGACCGACGTCAGGATGTACGTATGGCGCCAGGCCTCACAGGCGGCCGCGTCCGCGAACGGCCCCGCGGTGCCGCTGTAGCCGCCCATGACCGAGGCGCACTGCGTCCCGGAGCAGGTCCAGCTCACGGAGCACACGCCGCTGGTCTGTGAGCCGGGGGACTGGGAGCCTCCGGCTCCGCACGCCGTCAGTGCCGCGACGACTACAGCGAGACCGAACCGGGGCTTCGTCGCCATGGATGGCCACCTTGTCGCACCCCCCGCGAGGTGCGATGACCCTATTACGACCTTCGCACGGCCGCAACGCGGCGCGGCCAGGGCATCGCCGGCCCTGACGCGCCCGTCGGGGCCGCGAGCGGTCGCCACCGAAGAGCTGCGCGAAGGCGCTCCGCGCCCCCGCGGCGCTATAGTCCCGCCCCCGTGCTCCTCTCCTCCGCCCGCATCGTCCCCATCCTCGTGGCCTACGCCGCCGCCGCCGCGACCCCCGGCGCGAGCGTGATCGTGGTGGCCCGGAGCAGCCTCGCCGCCGGGCGGGGCGCCGGGGCGCGCACCGCGCTCGGCGTCGCGCTCGGGACGGCGATCTACGCCACCGCCAGCCTGTTCGGGATCTCGGCCCTGGTCGCGGGAGTGCCCGGCGCGCTGCGGGCGCTCACGGTCGGCGGCGCGCTCTACCTCGGCTTCGTCGGCGCGAAGCTCGCGGTGCTGCGCCCCGGGGCCCGCTTCGAGGCCGCCGCCGCGCCGCGCCCCGCCTCCGGCGACTTCGCGCGCGGCCTCCTCACCAACCTCTCGAACCCGCACACGGTGATCTTCTTCCTCGGGATCTTCGGCGCCATGCTCGCGCCGGACGTGCCGGCGGGCGAGCGGGCGCTCGTCCTCGGGGCCGTCATCGCGATGTCGGTCGCGTGGTACACGACCGTGGCGCTCACCCTCTCCACCTCGCGCGCGCAGGCCGTCTACGAACGGGCCGCGCGCCTCGTCGATCTCGCCGCCGGGACGGCGCTGGTCGCGCTCTCGCTGAAGCTCCTCCTCCCGGCGCTGAAGGTGTAGGACCGACCCATGACCGACCGACCCGCCTCCCCCGCCCGGCTCGCCGCCCGGATGCGCGCCATCGAGCCCTTCCACGCCATGGACGTGCTGGCGCGGGCGCACGCGCTCGAGGCCGCCGGCCGGAGCATCGTCCACATGGAGGTGGGCGAGCCCGACTTCGAGACGCCGCGGCCGGTGCTCGAGCGGGCGGCGCGGGTGACCGCCAAGGGGAGCGTGCCGTACACGCAGGCGCTGGGGCTGCCCGCGCTGCGCGAGGCGATCGCGCGCTTCTACGCCGAGCGGTACCACGTCGAGGTGGCGCCGGAGCGGATCGTGGTCACCGCCGGCGCCTCCGGCGCGCTGCTCCTCGCCATGGGCGTCCTCGTGAACCCGGGCGAGGAGGTGCTGATGGCCGACCCCTGCTACCCGTGCAACCGTCAGTTCATCCGGGTGATGGGGGGCGAGCCGCGCTGCCTGCCGGTCGGGCCGGAGACGCGCTGGCAGCCCACGGCCGAGCTCCTCGGGCGGCACTGGGGCGAGCGGACCGCGGCGGCGCTGGTGGCCTCTCCCGCCAACCCGACCGGCACCATGATCGATCACGCCGAGCTCGGCCGGATCGCGGCGCTGGTCGAGGCGCGCGGCGGCGTGCTCGTGGTGGACGAGATCTACCACGGGCTCACCTACGGCCTGGACGCGCGCACCGCGCTCGCGCTGTCGGACCGGGTGTTCGTGGTGAACAGCTTCTCCAAGTACTTCGACATGACCGGCTGGCGCCTCGGGTGGCTGGTCGCGCCGCCCGAGTACGTGCGCGAGCTCGAGAAGCTGCAGCAGAACCTGTTCATCTGCCCGTCCACCGTGGCGCAGCAGGCGGCGCTCGCGGCGTTCGAGCCGGCCACCATCGACCTCCTCGAGGGGCGGCGGCGCGAGTTCCAGGCCCGGCGCGACTTCCTCCTGCCCGCCCTGCGCGAGCTCGGCTTCGGGCTGCCGGTGGTGCCGGAGGGCGCGTTCTACCTGTACGCCGACTGCGCCCGCTTCTCGTCCGACAGCTTCGCCTTCGCGCTCGAGATCCTGGAGCGGGCCGGAGTGGCGCTCACGCCCGGCCGCGACTTCGGCCAGCACCTGCCGGAGCGCCACCTGCGGATCGCGTACACCACCTCGAGGCCCAACCTCGAGCTGGCCGTGGAGCGGCTGCGGTCGTTCCTGGCCAGCCGATAGGTGGCGGCGATAGGCGGAGCGTCCGTCATAACGGACAGCGGTGTGTCGTGTTTCGAGCGGAATGCACGTTCCTCCGCTTGACAGGACACCCGTCCGCTATGCAAGATTCTCCCTCGACACCCACCTGAGAGAAGAGGAAAGCACCCCCGATGACGTCCGCACTCCGCCGCACCCTGTTCGCCGCCGTGGCGCTCGCCGCCTTCGGCCTCGCCCCCTCCGCCCGCGCCGCCGAGACCATCAAGCTCGGCGTCGAGAACGGCCCGCACGCCGAGATCGCCGAGCTGGTGAAGAAGCTCGTCGCCAAGCAGGGCATCGAGCTGAAGGTCTTCGAGCTCTCCGACTACGCCCAGCAGAACCCGGCGCTCGTGGCCGGCGACCTCGACGTGAACTCCTTCCAGCACCAGCCCTACCTCGACCAGCAGGTGAAGGACCGCGGCTTCCAGATCGTGAGCGTGGGCCGCACCATCGTGTTCCCGATCGGCGTCTACTCGAAGAAGGTGAAGTCGCTCGACCAGCTGCCCAAGGGCGGCAAGGTGGCCGTCCCGAACGACCCCACCAACGGCGGCCGCGGCCTCCTGCTCCTCCAGGCCAAGGGGCTCATCAAGCTCAGGCCCGGCAGCGGCCTCAGCCCGACCCCGGCCGACATCGTCGAGAACCCGAAGAAGCTCAAGATCGTCGAGGCCGACGCCGCGCAGCTCCCGCACCTGCTCCCCGACGTGGACGCCGCCGTCATCAACACCAACTACGCCATCCAGGGGAAGCTCGACCCGGCCAAGGACGCCATCGCCCGCGAGGCGGCCGACTCCCCGTACGTGAACGTGCTCGTGGTCCGCAAGGCCGACCAGGCGAAGCCCTGGGTGCAGAAGATCGTCGCCGCCTACCACTCGCCCGAGGTGAAGAGCTGGATCCTCCAGAAGTACCCGGGCGTCGTGGTGCCCGGCTTCTAGCTCGACCGACCCTCCCGTTCCGTCCCCGCCCGCCCCGGCCTCAGCGCCGGTGGCGGGCGGTCTCGTTTCTGCCGATCCGACCGCGGTTCCCCTGGCCGCCCCTCCCCAGCCCTCCCCGCCCGGCGGGGAGGGAGTTCGGCGCTGGCCCCGCGAGCCCAGCGAAGCGGGGCGCGGCGGGAGGGACGGGGAGGGGGTGAACGGGGCCTCGCTGGCGCCAGGATCCACTCAGCGCCGCTCCCCCAGGCCGACGGGAGCCCTCCCGAGGAGCGCAGCGCAGGCGGGCCGCCCGCCGGCGTCGGACCGCGTGACACGATGGAAGCGCCGCTCCCCCGTGCAGCTCCGCAGCCGGAGCCGCACGCCTCAGCCCGATCGGAACCGCAGCGGGGTCGAGCGCTCTGCGCCCACGGCGCCGCTCGCCGAACCGCGACCGGCGGAGCCGCCGGAGCGAGCACCGCAGCGGTGGGCTCCCGGCGGCCCCGCGGCGCGGGCGGCGAACGTGGGGGCGGAGCGCTGCACCGCTGGCCGCCCCTCCCCGGCCCTCCCCGCCCGAGCGGGGAGGGAGTACCTCGGGGCCTGCGGAGAGGGAGTGCCGCGCGGCGCTGCGGCCGACTCGCCGCTCTCCTCGATGCCAGAGCGGCCCAGCACCTTACCCCCGCTCCTGCCGCACCCTCCGCTTGTCGAGCCGCCGCGCGAGGCGATCGCCCGCGCTCTGCAGCCCCTGCACGAGCACGATGAGGACGATCACCACCGCGATCATCACCTCCGGCTGGAAGCGCTGGTAGCCGTAGCGGATGCCGAGGTCCCCGAGCCCGCCGCCGCCCACCGCGCCGGCCATCGCCGAGTAGCCGACCAGCGTCACCACCGTGATGGTGAAGGCCGCCACCAGGCCCGGCAGCGCCTCGGGGATGAGCACCTTCAGGATCACCTGCCGCGGCGACGCGCCCATGGCCTGGGCCGCCTCCACGAGCCCGTGGTCCACCTCCCGCAGCGCCGCCTCGGCGAGCCGCGCCACGTAGGGGATGGCGCCCACCGTGAGCGGCACGATGGCCGCCGCCGTGCCGAGCGAGGTCCCGACCACGAGCCGCGTGAAGGGGATGATCGCCACGAGGAGGATGATGAAGGGGACCGAGCGGCCCGCGTTCACCACCGCCCCGAGGAGCCGGTTGAAGGGGCCGTGCTCGAGGAGCTGGCCGCGCCCCGTCACGTGCAGGAGCACGCCGAGCGGCAGCCCCAGGAGCGCCGAGAGGGCCGAGGAGACGCCGACCATGAGGAGCGTCTCGACGAGCGCGTCCCAGAGCAGCTCAAGCATCGCCTGCGACATGGCCGAGGATCTCCGCTCCGAGGTGGTTGCTGCGGATGTAGTCGAGCGCCGCCGCGATGGCCTCGTCGGAGCCGATGGCCTCGACGAGCAGGTTCCCGTACGGCGCCTCCTGGATGTACTCGATGCTGCCCTGGAGGATGTTGAGGAGCACGTCGTAGCGGCGCACCACCTCCGAGATGATCGGGTCGTGCGCCCGGGCGCCGGTGAAGATCACCCGGATCACCGGGTTGCCGCGCCCCGGCGCGCCCGCCGCGAGCCGCTCGCGCAGCCGGGGCGGCAGCGCCCGGTCCACCACGTCCTCGAGGAACTTGCGGGTCACCTCGGCCTGCGGGGCGGTGAAGACGTCGAAGACCTTCCCCTCCTCCACCACCTGGCCGTGGTCGAGCACCGCCACCCGGTCGCAGATCTCCTTGATGACCGCCATCTCGTGGGTGATGAGCGCGATGGTGAGCCCGAGCTTGCGGTTGATGTCCTTGAGGAGCCCCAGGATGGAGCGGGTGGTCTCCGGGTCGAGCGCCGAGGTGGCCTCGTCGCAGAGCAGCACCTCCGGCCGCGAGGCGAGCGCGCGAGCGATGCCCACCCGCTGCTTCTCGCCGCCGGAGAGCTCCGAGGGATGGCGGTCCGCCTTCCCCGCCAGCCCCACCAGCTCGAGGAGCGGCAGCGCCGCCGCCCGGATGGCGTCCTTCTTCTCGCCGGCGAGCTCGAGCGGCAGGGCCACGTTCTCGAGCGCGGTGCGCGAGGAGAGCAGGTTGAAGTGCTGGAAGATCATCCCGATGCGGCGCCGCGCCGCCCGGAGCTCCCTGCCGGAGAGCGCCGAGAGCTCCTGCCCGGCCACGAACACCTTGCCCGAGCTCGCCCGCTCGAGCTGGTTCACGCAGCGGATGAGCGTGCTCTTGCCGGCGCCGCTCCGGCCGATGATGCCGAAGATCTCGCCGCGCCGGACCGTGAGCGAGATGCCCCGGAGCACGGGCACCGGGCCGCCCGCGCCCGGGAAGGACTTCTCGAGCCGCTCCAGCCGGATCATCTCCGGCGCGTCGGCCGCGGTCACCGCCGCACCCGCGCGAGGAACTGGCGGGTGCGCTCCTCGCGCGTCCGCTCGAAGACCTCGGCCGGCGTCCCCTCCTCGACGATCACGCCGCCGTCGATGAATGCGACCTTGCTCGCCACCTCGCAGGCGAAGGCCATCTCGTGCGTCACCACCACCATGGTCATGCCTTCCTTCGCCAGCGCCTTCATCACCCCCAGCACCTCGCCCACCAGCTCCGGGTCGAGCGCCGAGGTCGGCTCGTCGAAGAGGATCACCTCCGGGTCCATCGCCAGCGCGCGGGCGATGCCGACGCGCTGCTGCTGCCCGCCGGAGAGCTGCGAGGGGTAGTGGTGCAGCCGGTCCGAGAGCCCCACCTTGGCGAGCACCGCCTCGGCGCGCCCGCGGGCCTCCGCCGCGGGGAGCCGGCGCACCTGGGTGAGCCCCTCCATCACGTTCCCGAGCGCGGTCTTGTTCCGGAACAGGTTGTACTGCTGGAACACCATGGCGGTGGAGCGCCGGATCCGCAGCACCTCCGCCCGGGTGGCGCGGCGCGCGTCCACCGTGAGGTCGCCCACGGTGATGGTGCCGGCGTCCGGCCGCTCGAGGAAGTTGACGCAGCGGAGCAGGGTGGACTTGCCCGAGCCGCTCGGGCCGACGATCACCACCACCTCACCCTTGGGGACGGCGAGGCTCACCCCCTTCAGCACCGGGGTGCGGTGGAAGCGCTTCTCGATCCCCTGGACCGCGATCATGCCGGCTGCATCCCCTCGAACCGGCGCACGCGCCGCTCGAGCACCGCCACCACCCGCTCGATGCCGATGCAGATCACCCAGTAGATGAGCGCCACCACGATGTAGACCTCGAAGAACTGCAGCCCGCGCGCGCCCAGGATCTTGGCCTCGCCCATGAGCTCCACCACCGAGACCAGGAAGGCGAGCGAGGTGTCCTTCACCAGGCTGATGGCGGTGTTGCCGATGCTGGGCAGCGCCACCGCCAGCGCCTGCGGCAGCACGATGCGGCGCATCCCCTGCCACGGCGTCATGCCGATGGAGAGCGCCGCCTCGAGCTGCCCCTTGTCGATGGCCTGGATGGCGGCGCGGATCGACTCGGAGGAGTAGGCCCCCACGTTGAGCGTGAAGGCGAAGTAGATGAAGGTGATGGCCGGGATCCCGGCCACGTCGACGTTCCAGCCGTACCGCTCGCCGAGCCAGGCGAGCAGCTTCGGCAGGCCGTAGTAGGCGAGGTAGATCTGCACCAGGAGCGGCGTGCCGCGGATGAACGACACGTACACCGCCGCCAGCTGGGAGAGCACCGGCGTCCGGTAGATCCGGATCAGCGCCGTCGCCAGCCCCACCAGGAGGGCCAGGGCCAGCGACACCGCCGTGATCTGCAGGGTGAGGGGCACGACCCGGAGCAGGTCGGGCACCACCTCCCACATGAAGCCGAAGTCGAGGAGCGGCTGCACGCGCTACTTCGTGTAGTCGGCGCCGAACCAGGACTTGGAGAGCTTCTCGAGCGTGCCGTCCTGGCGCAGCGAGGCGAGCGCCTGGTCCACCTTCTTCGCGACCGCCTCGCCGGCGGCGTCCTTGCGGACCACGAAGTGCGACGGCACGAGCTCGATCGGCTCGCCGACCAGCTTCACGTCGATCTTCAGCTGCTTGGCGTTGTAGCCGGCGGTGAGCCGGTCGTTCACGGTGGCGTCGAGCCGGCCGGCGGCGATGTCCTGCAGCACCACCGGGAGGTTGCCCTCGTAGTACTTGAGCTCGATCTTGGGGGAGTGGGTCTTGTTGTACTCCTCGAGCAGCTTCGTGTAGTTGCTGCCGACGCCGGTGCCGACCCGCTTGCCGCGGAGGTCGTCGAGGCCGTGGATGTCCTTGCGGTCGCCGCGCACGATGATCTGCGCGCCCGAGACCAGGTACGGGGCGGTGAAGGCGTACTTCTTCTCGCGCTCCGGGGTCTTCGCGATCTGGTTGGCGATGAGGTCGAACTTCCGCGACTCGAGCGCCAGGAACATGCTGTCCCAGGGCGTCGGCACGAACTTCACGTCGTAGCCGGCGCGCTTGCCGACCTCCTTCATCACCTCGACGTCGTAGCCGGTGAGGTTCTTCGCCTGGTCGAAGAAGGTGAAGGGGGCGTAGGTGCCCTCGGTGCCCACGGTGAGCGGCGGGGCGGCGCGGGCGGCGCCCGCGGCGAGGAGGACGGCGGCGAGCAGCGCGGTCTTCAGGGTTCGCATGGTGGCCCTCTCTAATAACAGATAGTCATCCGGTCAAGCGGATTCCGGCTCGGCTGCAGCCGGTCGATATGCTCGGGCGCGGCCCGGCGCGCCGGTACCTGGCTGGCGAAGGCCCCTCAGGCCCCGCGGGCGCGCGGCCCGAGGTCGGCCCGCGCCAGGAGGAGCACCGCCCCGACGATGAGGGCGCCCCCGGCGAGGCGCGAGGCGGTGAGCGGCTCGCCGAGCAGGGTCGCGGCCAGGACGAGGGTGCAGGCCGGCTCCACGGTGGAGTAGACCGACGCGCGCACCGGGCCGATCCGCTCGAGCCCGGCCAGGAAGAGGCCGATGGCGAGCACGGTGCAGACGACCGCGATCCCGGCCACCGCCCACCAGCCCGCCGGCGTGCCCGGGAGCTTGAGCCCGCCGGCGCAGGCCACCACCCCGTAGACCACCGCCGCGGCGCTGGTGACCACCGCGGTCGAGGCGGCCGCCCCGGCCCGCTCCGGGAGCCGGCTGCCGGTCAGGATGTAGCCCGCGTAGATGAAGGCGGCGAGGAGCCCGAAGCCGACCGCCACCGGCGTGCCCTCGCCGGCCTTGCCGATGGTGAGGAGGCTCCCGGCGAGCGCGGCGACGAGGGCGGCGAGCTGCAGCCGCGAGAGCGGGTGGTGGAAGACGACGCGGGCGAGGAGCGCCACCAATGCCGGGTAGAGGTAGAGCAGGAGCGCCGCCAGCCCGGCCGAGCCGAGCCGCACCGCGGTGAAGTAGGAGAAGGCCTGCCCGGCGTACCCGAGCGCCCCCATGCCGGCGAGGGTGAGGAGGGTGCGCCCGCGCGGCACCGGCTGCCGGCGGAGGAAGACCACGAGCCACATGAAGGCGGCCGCCGAGGTGAAGCGGAGCAGCAGCAGCGTCTGGGTGTCGGCGCCGGCCGCGTAGGCCACCCGGGCGAAGATGGGGAGCGCGCCGAAGCAGAGGCCGGACGCCACCGCGCAGAGCGCCCCGCTCGCGAGCCGGGGCGGCGGGGCGTGGCCGCCGCGGGCGGCGCGCGCCGGGGCCGCGGCCGGACGGGACTCCTGGGCGAGGGCGCGCGCGTCGGGCATGGACCGCGCAGCATAGCAGCCCCGCGGCCCGGGCCGGGGTTCCGGCGGGGTCCGGACCGTGCGATGCTCCGCCGCCGTGCGCACCGAGTCCAAGGCCCGCCTCGAGATCGTCCTCGCCGCCCTCCTCTTCTCCACGGGCGGGGCCGCCATCAAGGCCACCACGCTCGGCGCCTGGCAGGTGGCGAGCCTGCGCTCGGCGGTGGCCGCGGCGGCGCTCGTCCTCTTCATCCCCGAGGCGCGGCGGGGCTTCGGCCGGCGCAGCGCGCTCGTGGCGGTCACCTACGCCGCCACGCTCACGCTCTTCGTCACCGCCAACAAGCTCACCACCTCGGCGAGCGCCATCTTCCTGCAGGACACGGCGCCGCTGTACGTGCTCCTGCTCGGGCCGCTGCTGCTGCGCGAGCGGGTGTCGCGCGCCGACCTCGGCTTCATGGTCCTCGTCGCCGCCGGGATGGCGCTCTTCTTCTTCGGCGCCGACGCGCCGCTGCGCACCGCGCCCGATCCGCTCAAGGGAAACGTCATCGCCGCCGTGTCGGGCGTCACCTGGGCGCTCACCATCCTCGGCCTGCGCTGGGCCTCGGCCGACCCGGAGGGCGGCGGCCCGCTCGCGGCGACGGTGCTCGGAAACGCGCTCGCCTTCGCCGCCTGCCTCCCGGCGGCGCTGCCGCTCGGGCCGGTCCGGGCGGCCGACGTCGCCGCCATCCTCTTCCTCGGGGTGGTGCAGATCGGGCTCGCCTACTTCCTGCTCGGCCGCGGCGTGCACCACGTCCGGGCCCTGGAGGCGTCGCTGCTGCTCCTGGTCGAGCCGGCCCTCAACCCCATCTGGTCCTGGGCGGTGCACGGCGAGCGGCCCGGGCTGCCGACGATGGTCGGCGGCGCGCTGGTCATCGGGGCGACCGCCCTCAAGTCGTACCTCGACGCCCGCGCCCGGGGGGCGCCGGAGCAGGCGACCGCCGCCCCGGGCTCCGGTTAGACTCGGGGACCGGGAGCGCCCATGACGCCCATCCGGAACATGCGCGAGCTGGTGGAGCGGGCCTCGGCGCTCGGCCCCTGCCGCGTGGCGGTGCCGGGGGCCGACTCCAAGACCGCGCTCGGCGCGGCGCTGGAGGGCGAGGCGCGGGGGCTCGTCGAGCCGGTGCTCATCGGCGACCGGGCCGCCATCGTGACCGCCCTCGAGTCGTACGGCGCCGACCCGGCCCGCTACCCGGTGGTGGACGAGCCCGACCTCGACCGCGCCGCGCGGCGCGCGGTGGCGCTGGTGCGCGGCGAGGGGGCGGAGATCGTCCTCAAGGGGAGCCTCTCCACCGCCCAGCTCCTGCGGGCGGTGCTCGACCGCGATCACGGCCTGCGCGGGCCGGGGCTCCTCTCCGACGTCCTCGTCACCGAGGCGCCCGGCGGCGAGCCGCGGCTGCTCGGCGTCACCGACGGCGGGCTCAACGTGGCGCCCTCGCTCGAGGACAAGCGGCGCATCCTCGAGAACGCGGTGCGGGTCTTCCACCGGCTCGGGGTGGAGCGGCCGAAGGTGGCGCTCCTCTGCGCCATCGAGACCGTGACCCCGGCCATGCCGCACACCGCCGAGGCCGCGGCGCTGCAGGCGCTCGCGGAGCGGGGCGAGCTCGAGGGGTGCGAGCCGTTCGGCCCGGTGGCGCTCGACGGCGCGCTCTCGGTGGGCGCCGCCCGCGCCAAGGGGATGAGCCACCCGGCGGCGGGGAAGGCCGACGTGATCCTCGTCCCCAACATCGAGACCGGCAACGCGCTCGGGAAGTCGTTCACCTGGCTCGCCGAGAAGCGGGTCGGCCACGTGGTGGAGGGGGCGCGCGCCCCGGTGCTCATCCCCTCGCGCGCGGAGGGCAGCATGGACAAGCTCTGCTCGCTGGCGCTGGGCGTGCTCGTGGCGCGGGGTGGGCGGTGAGCGGGGGCGGCGAGGCGAGCCCCCCGGCCGCGCCGCTCCTGCTGGCGGTGAACCCCGGCGCCGGCTCCACCAAGCTCGGGCTCTTCCGCGGCGCCGCGCTCGTGTCCGAGCACGTGGAGCGGCACGACGAGCGAGCGCTCGCGGCGCTGGGGCGCGTCGCGGCGCAGCGCGCGCTCCGGGCCGCGGCGGCGCGGGAGTTCCTGGCGCGGGCCGGCGTGCGTCGCGGCGAGCTCGCCGCGGTGGTCGGCCGGGGCGGGCTCTTCAAGCCGCTCGAGAGCGGCGCGTACCTGGTGGAGGACGCCATGCTCCGCGACGCCGAGGCGGGCGCGCGCGGCGACCACGCCGCCAACCTGGGCGCGCTCCTCGCCGCGGAGCTCGGGGCCGAGCACGGCTGCCCGGCGCTGGTGGTGGACGCGGTCTCGCTCGACGAGCTCGAGCCGGTGGCCCGGATCTCCGGGCTCGCCGGCGTGGAGCGCACCAGCCTCTGCCACGCGCTCAACATGCGCGCCGTGGCGCGGCGGCACGCCCGGACCGCGGGGCGGCCGTTCGCCGAGGCGCGGCTCGTGGTGGCGCACCTCGGGACCGGCGCCTCGCTCGCGGCGGTGCGCGACGGCCGGCTCGTGGACGTGGTGAACCCGCAGGACGAGGGGCCGTTCTCCGGCGACCGCTCGGGCGGCGTGCCCGCGACCGCGCTCATCGAGCTCTGCTTCGCGCCGGGCGCGGACCGCGGGGCGCTGCGCAGGCGGCTCTTCGGCGACGGCGGGCTCCACTCCTACCTCGGCACGCGCGACGTCCGCGAGGTGGCGCGCCGCGCCCGCGAGGGGGACGCGCAGGCGGCGCTGGTGCTCGACGCCGCCGCCTACCAGCTCGCGAAGGCGATCGGCGAGATGGCGACGGTGCTCGAGGGGCGGGTGGACGCGATCCTGCTCACCGGGGGCGCGGTGAACGAGCCCGCGCTCGTGGAGCGGGTGCGGCCGCGGGTCGAGTGGATCGCGCCGGTGGCGCTCTACCCCGGCGAGGACGAGCTGCGGGCGCTGGCGGAAGGGGCGCTGCGGGTGCTCGCGGGGGAGGAGCCGGCGAAGCGGTACGGGTGAGCCGCGGCTAGCGCGAGCCCAGCCGCTCCCGCCGCGCGGGACCCGAGGCGAGCTGCGCGGCGGCGAAGACGAGGCCGATGCCGAGGCACCCGAGCCAGACCGCCGGCGCGCCGAGGTGGCGCAGCGCCCACGCCCCCGCGCCGGGCGCGGCGAAGGCGGCGAGGCCGAAGGTGCTCGTGTACGCGCCCTGGTAGCGGCCGCGCGCGTGCGCCGGGGCGAGGGAGGCGACGAGCGCCGCGGCCACCGGCAGCCCGAAGATCTCGCCGACGGTCCAGAGCACCACGCCCGCGGCGTAGCCGGCGGCCGAGGTGGTGACCGCGTAGAGGCCGAAGCCGGCGCCGGTGAGCACGCCCGCCACGGCGAGCGCGCGCGAGGGGTCGAGCCGGGCCACGGCGCGGCCGGCGAGCGGCTGCAGCAGCACCACCAGCGCCCCGTTGAGCGCGGTGACGAGGCCGAAGGTGGCGGGCGAGTGGCCGTGGGCGGCCATGTCGATCGGCATCGCCACCTGGTGCTGGAAGAAGACGAAGGCGAAGAGGAAGTTCTGGACGAGGAAGGCGACGAAGACGCGGTCGGCGAGCGGGCCGCGCTCCCTCGCGCCCGGCCGGGCCCCGTCCCCGTCCGCCGCGTGGGCCGCCGGGGCGCCCGCCTGCGGCCGCGTCTCCGGCACGAACCGCCAGACGATGGCGGCGAAGGCGAGCGTGGTGGCCGCGTCGGCGGCGAAGAGCGCGAGGTAGCTCCGCTTCGCCACGTACCCGGCCACCACCAGCGCGAACGACACGCCGAGGTTCGCCGCCCAGTACATCAGCGCGAAGGCCCGCAGCCGCTTCACCGGGTCGGTCACGAGGTCGGCGACCGCGGCCTGCATCGCCGGCCGGTAGAGCTCGGAGAGGAACCCCGCCGCGAGCGTCGCCGCGGCGATCGCCGGCACCCCGCGCGCGAACCCGAGCGCGAGCACCGCCGCGCCGCCGAGCGCGAGCCCGGTCATCGCCGTGGCGCGCCGTCCCACCCGGTCCGCGAGCCACCCGCCCAGCGCCGAGGAGAAGATCGCCCCGAGCCCCCAGAGCGACACCACCGCCCCGGCGGTGGACACCGGCAGCCCGCGCTGCCCGGTGAGGTAGAGGGCCAGGAACGGCACCACGAACGTCCCGAGCCGGTTCACGAGCGCGCCGGCCCAGAGCGCCCAGTAGGCGCGGGGCAGGCCGCCGAGGCGCTGGCGGAGGAGGTCGCGGAGGTGCGTCACGGAGCGTCGCTTCTAGCGCGGGGCGCGGAGGCTGTCGATGCGCGCCCGCGCGGCCCGCCGGCGGGGGCCCGCGAAAAGGAAGCGGCCGCCCCGGGATCGGAGCGGCCGCCGTGCTGCGCTGGGCCTGTCGGATGGCCCGCCGAGAGCTACATGTCGAAGTACAGGGAGAACTCGAGCGGCGTCGGGCGGCTGCGGACCGGCGTCACTTCCTTGTCGTACTTGTACTGGATCCAGGTCTCGATCACGTCCTCGGTGAAGACGTCGCCCTTGAGCAGGAACTTGTGGTCCTTGCGGAGCGCCTCGAGGGCCTCGTCGAGCGAGCCCGGCATCTTCGGGATCTCCTTCAGCTCCTCGGGGGAGAGGCCGTAGATGTCCTTGTCGAGCGGCTGGCCGGGGTTGATCTTGTTCTCGATGCCGTCGAGGCCGGCCATGAGCTGCGCGGCGAAGGCGATGTAGCCGTTGCAGCTCGGGTCCGGGGTGCGGAACTCGATGCGCTTCGCCTTGGGGGAGGGCGAGTACATCGGGATGCGGATCGAGGCGGAGCGGTTGCGGGCCGAGTAGGCGAGGTTGATCGGCGCCTCGAACCCGGGGACGAGCCGCTTGTAGCTGTTCGTCGAGGGGTTGCAGAGCGCGGCGAGGGCCGGGCCGTGCTTGAGGATGCCGCCGATGTAGTACATCGCCAGCTCGGACATGCCGGCGTAGCTCTCACCGGCGAAGAGGGGCTTGCCGCCCTTCCAGATCGACTGGTGCGTGTGCATGCCCGAGCCGTTGTCGCCGTAGAGCGGCTTCGGCATGAAGGTCACGGTCTTGCCGTGGCGGCGGGCGACGTTCTTGATGATGTACTTGAACCACTGGAGGTTGTCGGCGCACTTCACCAGCGAGTCGAAGCGGATGTCGATCTCGGCCTGGCCGGCGGTGGCGACCTCGTGGTGCTGGCGCTCCACCTTGATGCCGACCGCCTCCATCAGGAGGCACATCTCGGAGCGGATGTCCTGCTGGCTGTCGGTCGGGGCGACCGGGAAGTAGCCCTCCTTGTAGCGGGGCTTGTAGCCGAGGTTGCCGCCGGCCTCTTCACGGCCGGTGTTCCACTGCCCCTCGACCGAGTCCACCTTGTAGAACGAGCCGTTGACGGTGTTCTCGTAACGGACCTCGTCGAAGATGAAGAACTCCGGCTCCGGGCCGAAGAACGCCGTGTCGCCGATGCCGGTGGACTTCAGGTACTTCTCGGCCTTGATGGCGATGTTGCGCGGGTCGCGCGAGTACGGCTCCTTCGTGATCGGATCGACCACGTTGCAGATGAGCGACAGGGTCACGTCCGACATGAACGGATCGATGACCGCCGTGGTCGGGTCGGGCATCACGAGCATGTCGGAGGCGTGGATCGCCTGCCAGCCGCGGATCGACGAGCCGTCGAACCCGAGCCCTTCCTCGAAGATCTCCTCCGAGAGCTCGCCGAGCGGAATCGTGAAGTGCTGCCAGAGGCCGATGAAGTCCATGAACTTCAGATCGACCATCACGGCCTTCTTCTCGGCCGCGAGCGCGAGGACCTGCTTGGGGGTGAGGTTCGCCATCTCTGTACTGTCTCCAGGGGTCAGGTGGTGCGTCGTGGGCGGATCGTCTAGCACTTCATGTGCCACGGTGGAACGCCCCTCAAAGCCCCGGGGGCGCGGGGTCCAGGCGTCCGGGCTGCCCGTCGGGCGGGCAGCGAGTTGCCTGCAAAGCGAGCAGCGCTTGCCCTGAAAGCGGGCGTGGGCGCGGGGTGGAACAGGGGGCTACCGGGGCTTCATCCCGAGGGCGCGCATCCGCTCCCGGAGGGTGTTCCGGTTCATGCCGAGGAGCTCGGCGGCGCGGAGCTGGTTCCCCTTGGTGCGGGCCAGGGCGGCGCTGATGAGCGGGGCCTCGATGGCTGCGAGCGCGGCGGTGTGCCGGCCGCCCTCCGGCTCGGGGCCGTCGAGGAGCGCCTCGACGAGCCCGGTGAGGCCGCGGTCGCTGCTGCCCGCGGCCGGGAGGAAGCCGACGAGATCGCGCGAGGTGAGCCGGTGGCCGGAGAGCTTGAGCAGCGCCCGCTGCACCACGTTCTGCAGCTCGCGGACGTTGCCCGGCCAGCTGTGCGCGAGGAGCGGCGCCTCGGCGTCGCGGGCCAGCGTCACCGGCCGCCCGCGCAGCTGCTCGCCGTACTTCGAGACGAAGTTGCGGGCGAGCAGGATGACGTCGCCCTCGCGCTCGCGCAGGGGCGGCAGCCGGATCGGCACCACCGCGAGTCGGTAGTAGAGGTCGCGCCGGAAGCGCCCCTCCTCCACCGCGCGGGCGAGGTCGGCGTTGGTGGCGGCCACGATGCGCACGTCCACCGGGAGCGGCCGGTTGCCGCCCACCCGGTCCACCTCGCGCTCCTGCAGCACGCGCAGCAGCTTCGCCTGCAGCTCCACCGGCATCTCGCCGATCTCGTCGAGGAAGAGCGTGCCGCCGGTGGCGAGCTCGAACTTGCCGGGGCGGCGATCGACCGCGCCGGTGAAGGAGCCCTTCTCGTGGCCGTAGAGCTCGCTCTCCATGAGATCGCGAGGGATGGCGGCCATGTTCACGGTGACGAAGGGGCCGCGGGCGCGCGCCGAGTTGGCGTGGATGGCGCGGGCGACGAGCTCCTTGCCGGTGCCGCTCTCGCCCATGAGGAGCACCGTCATCTCGGTGCGGGCGACGCGGCCGATCTCCTTGTAGACCTCGACCATGGCCGGGGAGCGGCCGATGAGCGTGTCGGGCAGCGCGATCTCGCGGTAGTGGCGCTGCTCGGGGAGCGGCTCGATGGGCGCGAGGCCCGAGTCGGAGGCGCCGTTCCGGTGCTCCTCGTGCGGCGGCTCGTCGGGGCCGATGGCGAGGTCCCGCACGATCTTCTCCACGCGGGCGAGATCGAAGGGCTTGCCGAGGTAGTCGGCGGCGCCGCGCTTCATCGCCTCGACGGCGGAGCGCATGGTGTCCTCGGCGGTCATCACCACCACGAACGGCGCGTCGGGGCGGGCGGAGAGCTCGCCCAGGAGCTTCAGGCCGTCGTCGCCCGGCAGGCGCACGTCGAGGAGCACCAGGCCGACGCCCTCGGGCCGCCGCGTGCCCGCCGCGTCGAGCCGCTCCCGCGCCTCCTCGGCGCTGCCGGCCTCGAGGAACGGCACCCCGGCCCGCTCGCAGGTGCGCCCCAGCACGAACCGCACGCTGGGCTCGTCGTCCACGATGAGAACCTTGCGCATCAACGGCATCCTCTCGTCGCTCGGGCCCCGGCCGGCGCGAGGCGCGGCCCGGGGCGGGTGATTAAGGAAAGGCGATGCAACTTGCCCACGTTCCTGCGGAAAAGCGGTACGGGTTCAAGGAGGGCTGGCTCGAGACCCGCTGGCACTTCTCCTTCGACCACTACTACGACCCCGCGAACGTCCGGTTCGGCGCGCTGCGCGTCTTCAACGACGACCGGATCGCGCCCGACTCCGGCTTCGACCGCCACCCCCACCGCGAGATGGAGATCGTGACCGTGATGCTGGCCGGGACCCTCGAGCACCGGGACAGCTCGGGCGGCTCGGCGCGGCTCGTGGCCGGCGATGTCCAGCGCATGTCGGCAGGGACCGGGATCGCCCATTCGGAGCGGAACCCTAGCAAGAGCGAGGCCACCCACCTCTTGCAGATCTGGGTGCTGCCCGACACCCCCGGCCTCCGCCCCGGCTACGAGCAGCGCCGGTTCGAGCGGGCCGCGCGCCGGGGGCGGCTCGAGCGCGTCGTCACCCGCGACCCCGGGCCGGGCGAGCTGAAGATCCACCAGGACGTGGATTTTTACCTGGGCACCCTGGTGCCGGAGGTGGAGCTGGAACACCGCGTCCGGCCAGGGCGGCGGCAGTACCTGTTCGTCATCGAGGGGGCGGTGGCGCTGGACGGGACCCGCCTGGAGGAGGGGGACCAGGGCCGGATCACCGGCGCCGAGGCGCTGCGGCTCCGGGCGCTGGGGAAGGAGGCGGAGGTGATCCTGATCGACCTCGCGTGAGCCGCGGCCCCTCCCGTCCCTCCCCCGCTTCGCGGGAAAGGGGAAGCGGCGCGCGTCGTGGGCAGCTCCGGGGCGACCGCGCTGCCCTCCCTCCCCGCCGGGCGGGGAGGGTCGGGGAGGGGCGGCCAGCGGGAGCCTAGACGTCGAGCGGCAGGTACACGCTCGCCTCGGCCCCGCCGCCGTGCCGGTTCTTCACGTCGATGCGCCCGCCGTGCGCCTCCACGATGCGGCGCGAGATGGCGAGCCCGAGGCCGGTGCCGTGCGGCTTCCCGGTGGCGAAGGGGGTGAAGAGCCGCGGCAGCATGGCGTCGGAGATCCCGGGCCCGTTGTCGAGCACCGAGAGCCGCATCATCGGCCGGCTCCGGCCGCTCGCCTCGCGCAGCCGGAGCGGCGACATGGTGGTCTCGAGCACCACCTCGGGCGCGGAGGCGCCGGCGACCGCCTCGACGGCGTTCCGCACCAGGTTGAGCACCACCTGCGTGAGCTTCTCCTGGTCGGCCCTCACCGATGGCAGCGAGGGGTCGAAGCGCTGGACCAGCTTGACCGGGTCGGCCCCGGGGATGCCGCGCGCCAGCAGCATCACGTCGCCGAGCACGGTGTGGACGTTCACCGGCCCGGTGGCGAGCGCGGCCGGGCGGGCCAGGTCGAGCAGCTCGCGCACCAGCCCGTCCACCCGCTTCGCCTCGCGGGCGATGACGAGCGCGTACTGCCGCGCGGGCCCCTCGGCCTCGCGCGCGAGCAGCTCCGCCGATCCCTGCAACCCCGCGAGAGGATTCTTGATCTCGTGCGCCAGGCCGGCCGCCAGCGCCTCGAAGTCGAGCGCCCGCTCCCCCTGTCGCGGCACGCGCATGGCGATGACCGCGCCGGCGCAGGTGGGCCCGTCGAAGAGCGGGCTCGCCTCGGCGCCGATGGAGATGCCGCTGTCGTGGGGGGCCGGGAAGTCGATGCGCGCCCCCTGCTGCGAGACGCGCACCCGCTCCGCCAGCATCGCGAGCTGGGCGCCGCCGGGCAGGGCGCGGGCCGGCAGGCCGACCGCCCGCTCGCGGCTGTGCCCGAAGAGCTCCTCCGCCGCCGGGTTGACGTGGAGGACGCCGCCGTCGGCGCCCACCACCACCACCGCGTCGCCGAGCGAGTCGAGCGCCGCCCGGGCCAGCGTCGCCGGGAGCGCCGGGAGCTTGGGGGCTCTCGCCAACGGCTAGAGCGCCTCTTCGCCGCGCTCGCCGGTGCGGATGCGGACGACCTCCTCCACCGGGACCACGAAGATCTTGCCGTCGCCGATGCGGCCGGTCTTGGCGGCGCGCTCGATCACCTCGACCACGCGGCCGACGAGCTGGTCGGAGACCACCACCTCCACCTTGACCTTGGGGAGGAAGTCCACGACGTACTCGGCGCCCCGGTAGAGCTCGGTGTGCCCCTTCTGACGGCCGAAGCCCTTCACCTCGGTGGCGGTGAGGCCGGCGACCCCGACCTCGGAGAGCGCCTGCTTCACCTCGTCCAGCTTGAACGGCTTGATGATGGCTTCGACCTTCTTCACGGCTCACCTCTACGGGAAGTTGGCGGTGTGGATCCGGACGCTACGCTGGCGGTGTGGATGGGGTCAAGGTTCTCCGCCGGGCGTTCGGGGTGCAACCGGCAGGCCACGACCCGCTACACTGTTCGACGACATGAGAGAGGTCTCCTTCGCCCTCGCCGCGGCGGCGGCGCTCGCCCTGGCCACCTGGCTCCACTACCTGTTCTGGAGCTGGCGCTTCCGGCTGCCGGGGCGCGAGGACGCGCTGGTCTTCGCCGACACCCGCGACGGCTGGCGGCTCGCCCTCGCCCGGCGCCGCCCGCGCGGCGCCCCGCGGGCGACCCCGGTCCTGCTCTGCCACGGCCTGGCCGCCAACCGGGGCGCCATGGACTTCGGCCTCGTCCGGTGGTCGCTCTCCGCCTTCCTCTCGGCGGCCGGGTTCGACTGCTTCGCGCTCGACCTCCGCGGGCACGGCGCCTCCCGCCCGACCCGGAGAGGGCTCCCGCGCGACTGGACCTTCGACACCTACGTCCGGGAGGACGTGCCGGCGGCCCTCGACGCGGTGCGCCGGGAGACCGGCGCCGCCCGCGTCCTCTGGGTGGGGCACAGCCAGGGCGCGCTGCTCGGGCTCGCCGCCTGCGCGCTCTACCCCGAGGCGGTCGCCGGTGTCGTCGCGCTGGCCGCCCCGACCCACTTCCGGTCCCAGCGCCCGCTCCTCCCGCCGGAGCGGCTCGCCATCCGGCTGCTCGCGCGCGTGAACCGCTTCCTGGCGCGCTGCCTCGCGCCGTTCTCCGGCTTCTGGCACCCGCCCATCTCGGAGGTGGCCATCAACGGCCGCAACGTGTCGCGGCCCGTCTTCCGGCGGGTGCTCGCGAACGTGGTCGAGGACATGCCGCCGGGCGTGCTCCGGCAGTTCGGCGACTGGGTGGCCCACGACCGCTTCGCGGCGGCGGACGGCGCCGCCGACTACCGCGCGCTCCTCGCCCGCTGCCGGCAGCCGGCGCTCTTCGTCGCCGCGCACCGGGACAAGCTCGCGCCGCCCGAGGTGGTGCGCGCCGCGCGCGACCTCTGGGGCGGCGAGAAGGCCTACCTCGAGATCGGCCTCGCGGGCGGCCACGCCTGCGACTACGGCCACTCCGACCTGCTCTTCGGCGTCCGGGCGCCGGAGGAGGTCTTCGGTCCGGTGCGCGACTGGCTCGCCGCCCACGACGCGCCGGCGAAGGCGCTGGAGCGCGGCGCGTGACGGCGCTCGCGCTCGCCCTGGGCCTCGCGCTCGCCGCCGGCGGCCCGGCGCCCCTCGCGTGCCCGCCGGGCGCCGCGGTGGCCGGGGCGGCGTACCCCGACGGCTTCGAGCAGTGGTGCGAGAAGCCCGACGACGCCGGGCGCCCGCAGAAGCACGGGCCGTACCGGACCTGGTACGACGACGGCGCGCCGCAGCTCGCGTCCACCTGGAAGATGGGACGGCTCGACGGGCCGTTCGTCGAGTACCACCGCAACGGCAAGAAGGCGCGCGAGGGGGCCTGGCGCGACGGCGAGAAGGACGGCCGCTGGACCACCTGGTTCGAGGACGGCCGCCCGGCGGAGGAGGCCGGCTACGACCGCGGGATCCTGCACGGCCGCTTCGCGACCTTCTTCGCGGGCGGAGGGAAGCGCGTCGAGGGGCGCTACTGCCACGGCATCCAGTGCGGCCGCTGGACCACCTGGGACGAGGGCGGGCGCGAGCTCGGGCGCATGGACCACGAGGAGATCCGGAGCGAGCCTTGAGGGGCGCCCGCGGCCTCAGGCGTGCATCCAGCGGTCCTCGTCGCGGGCCGCGAGCCCCTCGCGCTCGAGCTTGAGGAGCGTGGCGAGGCAGCTCCGCTCGGCGGCCGGCAGCATGAGGCGCGGCGCGTCCGGGTAGGCGCGGGCGGTCACCTCGGCGAGCGGCGCGGGCGGCGAGAGCGCGGCCAGGATCCGGTCCTCGCGCTCCTGCCGGTGCGAGAGGTAGCCCTCGAGCTTCGCGACCGCGTTGGGGGCGGGCGAGCCGTGCGCCGGGAAGAGCGTGCGCGGCGCGAGGTCCACGAGCCGCGCGAGCTGCCGCTGGTACTCGGCCATGTCGCCGTCGGGCGGGTCGATCACCACGGTGGAGAGGGTCGAGACCATGTCGCCGCAGAAGAGGGCGCGGGTCCGCTCGTCGTGGAAGCAGAGGTGGCCGGAGGCGTGGCCGGGCGTGTGGAGCGCGCGCCAGCGGCCGTGGAGGAGCGCGGCGTCCCCCACCGGCTCGCCGCCGCGACCGAGGTCGCCGAGGAGCTCGAGCGTGCGCGGGTGCGCGAGGAGCGGCAGCCCCCGCGCCCGCAGCGCGGCGACGCCGCCGACGTGGTCGGGGTGGTGGTGGGTGAGCCAGATCTCCCGCGCCCGGAGCCCCTCGCCGGCGAGGTGGGCGAGGAGCGCGTCGAGCCGGGAGAGCTCCGCGGGCTCGCCCGAGCCGGGATCGACGAGCGCGAGCCCGCCGTCGCCCGTGTCGAGCAGCCAGCAGTTGGTGTGCGTCGCCGGCGGGAGCGTCGGGGTGCGCAGCGCGCAGAGGAACACGCCCTTCTGGAACTCGATGCGGGCCGGGACGTGGGCGGCGCACTCGGGCGGCTCGCGCATCGCCTCGGCGGCGCGGTCGGGCGGGTGGCGGGCGAGGCAGGTGACGGCCCAGAGGTTCGGCGGGTGGAGCAGCGCGTCGCCGCGGGCCCAGCGCGCCAGCGCCTCGACGGCGGGGATGAACTCGCCGCCGGAGAGCTCGCCGGGCCAGACCTCCGGGGCCTCGCCCGCGGGCAGGGGCGCGAGGAAGAGGCGCGCGTCGTAGCGGAGCGGGAGGAAGTGCGGGGTGATCCAGCGGCCGGCGCGGGTGAGCAGCGCGGCGTCGAGCGTGAGCCGCTGCGCCTCGAGGAAGCGGGCGAAGAGGGCCGCGTCGGTCGGCTCGCCGGCCCCCTCCGGAGCTCCTCCGCGCGGCGGGGGAGAAGAGAGCCCCGCGCCGCCCGGAACCGGCACGCCAGCCGTCGCGAGCCGGACCGTGGAGGCCTCGAGCAGCGCCCGCCGGGCGGACTCGCGGGCCGCCGCCGGCACCCGCTCGGCGCCGCGCGCGAGGAGCACGCCCGTCTCCTCGAACAGCTCCCGGCAGGCGCAGGCCACGAGCGCCGCCTGCTCGCCCGCCGCGCCGCGCACCGGCAGCTCCCGGTCGGCCGGGTCGAGCCGCCCGCCGGGGAAGGCGTGGAAGCCGCCCGCGAACCGGAGCGGCTCGCCGCGCCGCACCCAGTAGAGCTCGCGCCCCTGCGGCCCGGCGCGCCAGAGCACCACCGCGGCGGCGGGCACGGGATCGGTCGGGGGCGGGGCGGGGGGCAGGCCGGGGAAGGTGGCGCTCATGTCGCGGGACGAGGGCTGCGCTGCACCTCGAGTGTAGCGCCCCGTCACGAGATCCGCACGACCTCCTCCTGCACCTTGGAGAAGACCTGCGGCCCGTCGCCGGTCATCACCACGTCGATCTCGCTGCGCACCCCGAGCCCCTGCTCCGGCAGGTAGATGCCCGGCTCGATGGAGAAGGCGAGCCCCTCGATGAGGAGCCGCGTGTCGTGCGTCTCGAGGTCGTCGAGGTTGGCGCCGTCGCCGTGGACGTTGGAGGCGCCGATGGAGTGGCCGGTCCGGTGCAGGAACCGGTCGCCGTAGCCGCGCGCGGCGATGTGGTCGCGCACCACCCGGTCCACCTCGCAGCCCTGCAGCACCTTCTTCGCGGCCCAGGCCTCGCGCAGCGCGGCGAGCCCGGCGTCGCGGGCGCCGGCGGTCACCGAGAAGATCTCCTGGAGCTTCTCCGGCGGGCGGTCGCCGCAGAAGGCGACCCAGGTGATGTCGGCGTAGGCGTCGTCCGGCTTCTCGCCCTTGGCCCAGAGGTCGATGAGCACGAGGTCGCCCTTCCGGATGGGCGTGGGGCGCGTCTCGGAGGGTTCGTAGTGCGGGTCGCCGGCGTGGCCGTTCACCGCCACGATGGGCGCGTGGTCGGTCTGGAGCCGCGCCCGCGCGAACTCCTGCATCAGGAAGCGCTGCACCGCGGTCTCGGTGATCTCGCGCCCCGCCTTCTGTGCGAGGCCGATCTGCTCGAAGGCGGCGTCCTTGGCGTCGTCGATGGCGCGCAGCGCGCGCACGTGGCTCGCGAGCTGGTGCGGGCTCCAGCGGCAGAGGAAGCGCTGCACCAGCTCGGCCGAGGAGACCACGCTCACGCCGAGGGCGCGGATGAGCTCGAGCGTCCCGGCGTCCACGCGCGAGAGGTACGGGATGGTCGCGAGCGGGCAGTACTCCATCGCCACCTGCGGCCGCGGCGGCAGCGCGCCGACGAGCCGCTCGAGCCCGGCGCGGAGCGACTGCCACGAGGTGTAGGCGAGCCGCTCGCCGGGGACGTCCTTCGGGAAGCTCCCGAGCTCGATGGCGTGCACGAGGAGGCGCGGCGGTCCCTCCACCGGCACGAGGTAGAACCAGCGCCGGGTGAGCATGTGGCCGCCGAGGCCGAGCGCGTCGCGCGCCGTCGGGTTCTGGCCGTGGAAGTCGTAGAGCAGCCAGCCGTCGAGTCGCTCTTCACGCAGCGTCTTCTGCAGGGCGGCGATGTCCATGCGGCCGGATCTACCGCCGCCGGGCGGCGGACGCTACTCCCCGCTGCGCGGGGCGACCGGCGGGTGCACCTCGTGGAGCCGCATCGAGTTGGTGGCGCCGCGGATCCCGAGCGGCGAGCCGTAGACCAGCACCACGCGGTCGCCCGGCCGGGCGTGCTCCTCCTCGAGGAGCCGCTGCGAGACCATGTCGCTCATCACGTCCGGGTCGATGACCGGCGCCATCACCTTCGGCACCACCCCCCAGTAGAGCGAGAGGCGGCGGCGGATCGACTGGTCGGGGGAGAAGGCGATGATCGGCACGCGCGGCCGGCCGTGCGCCAGCAGCCGCGCGGTGTCGCCCGAGAGGGTGAAGCAGCAGATGGCGGAGGCCCGGGCCTCCTCGGCGGCGCGGACCGCGTTGGCGGCGATGACCGGCGGGAACCCGCCCTGCACCGCCGGCGCCTGGTAGCGCAGGTAGTACTCGGAGGTGAGGCTCTCCTCGGTCTCGCGGACGATCCGGTCCATCATCTGGACCGCGAGGAGCGGGTACTTGCCGCTCGCGGTCTCGCCCGAGAGCATCACCGCCGAGGCGCCGTCCCAGATGGCGTTGGCGACGTCGCTCGCCTCCGCCCGCGTGGGCCGGCTGTGGTCGATCATCGAGTTGAGCATCTGGGTCGCGACGATGACCGGCTTCCCGGCGGCGTTGGCGCGCCGCACGATGTCCTTCTGGATCGACGGCACCCGCTCCGGGAGGATCTCCACGCCGAGGTCGCCGCGGGCCACCATGAGGCCGTCGGCCGCCTCCAGGATCGCGTCGATGTGCTCGATCGCCTCCGGCTTCTCGATCTTGGCGATGATCGGCACCACCCGGCCGGCCGCCTCCATCTCGCGGCGGCAGAGCGCCACGTCCTCCGGCGAGCGGACGAAGGAGAGGGCGACGAAGTCCACGCCGTGGGTGATGCCGAAGGCGAGGTCGTTCTTGTCCTTCTCGGAGAGCGCGCTGGTGCGCAGCGCGACCCCCGGGAGGTTGATGCCCTTGTGCTCGCCGAGCCACCCGCCCTCGACCACCTCGCAGCGGACGCGCACGCCGTCGGTGTCGAGGACCCGCAGCTCGATGAGCCCGTCGTCGATGAGGAGCCGGTCCCCGGCGCGCACGTCCTTCGCCAGGAACTCGTAGGTGGTGGAGACGAGGCTCGCGTCCCCCGCGACCTCGCCCGCGGTGGTGATGACGAGCTCGGACCCGTTCTCGAGGGTCACCCCGGCCTTGCCGGCCTTGAGCGGGCCGGTGCGGATCTTGGGCCCCTGCAGGTCCTGCAGCACGCCCACCGCCTTGCCGAGCTGGCGGGAGGCGGCGCGGATCCGGTCGAGGCTGCGGGCGTGGTCGTCGTGGCTGCCGTGGGAGAAGTTGAGCCGGGCCACGTCCACGCCCAGCTCGAGGAGCTTGCGGATGGTGTCGAGGTCGGAGGAAGCGGGACCGAGGGTGGCGACGATCTTGGCGCGGCGCATCGAGGGAGGGTTTTTATGCGAGCGGGCCCGGGCTGGCCAACGCTTTCGCGGGCTCGCCGCGGTCCGGGCGGGCGCACGGGAGGCTCGCGGCGGGCCGGTTGCGCCGGCCCGGCCCGGGCGGCTACCCTCCGCCGCCTTGATCCTGCCCCGCGACTTCTACGCCCGCCGCGACACGCGCGCCGTGGCCCGGGCCCTGCTCGGCAAGGTGCTCGTGCACCTCGACGGCGGCGTGCGGCGCGCGGCGCGGATCGTGGAGACCGAGGCGTACCACGGGCCCCGCGACCAGGCCTCGCACGCGCGCTTCGGGCCGACGCGGCGGGCCGCGGTGATGTTCGGCCCGCCCGGCGTGGCGTACGTCTACCTCATCTACGGGCTCTCCCACTGCATGAACGTGGTGACCGGCGAGGAGGGCCACCCGGCGGCGGTGCTGCTCCGGGCGGGCGAGCCCCTGGAGGGCTGCCTCCACTCCACCCGCGGGCCCGGCAACCTCTGCCGCGCGCTCGCCATCCGGCGCGAGACCGAGAACGGGCTCGACCTCACCGGGCCGCCGCTGTTCCTCGAGGACGCGCCGCGCCCGCGCGAGCCCATCGTCGCCGCGCCGCGCGTCAACGTCGGCTACGCCGGCGAGTGGGCCGGCAAGCCCTGGCGCTTCCTCCTCGGCGGCAACCCCTGGGTGAGCCGCCCCGCGCCGCGCTAGAAAGGACCTCGTGCTCCACCTGCAGGGACAGGACAGCCGCGCCCTCGCCCGCGCGCTCGGCATCGAGCTCGCCGACGCGCGCCGGATCGTCGGCGCGGTGATCGGCCGGGGCGAGGGGCTGCGCGGGGCGCGCAACGTGCGGCGGGAGGTGCTCGACCGCGCCGAGCGGGCCGCCACGCCCGGCGCGCTCGCCTGCGACGCGGCGGTGGACGCGAAGGACGGCTTCCGCAAGTACCTCTTCCGCTGCCCCGACGGCGCGAAGGTGGAGGCGGTCCGGATCCCGCTCTTCGACACCCACTACACGATGTGCCTCTCCTCGCAGGCCGGCTGCGCGCTCGGGTGCGCCTTCTGCGCGACGGGACGCATGGGGCTCGCGCGCTCGCTCGCGTCCTGGGAGATGGTGGCGCAGTTCCTCCACCTGCGCGCCGACAGCGCGCGCCCCATCACCGGGGCGGTCTTCATGGGCCAGGGGGAGCCGTTCCACAACTACGAGGCCGTGCTCGCCGCCGCCTACGCCCTCTGCGATCCCTCCGGCGGCCGCATCGACCAGCGGCGGATCTCGATCTCCACCGCCGGCGTCGCCCCGATGATCCGGCGCTACACCGCCGAGGGGCACAAGTTCCGGCTCTGCGTGTCGCTCAACGCCGCCATCCCGGAGAAGCGGGCGGGGCTCATGCCTGTGGAGAAGGGCTACCCGCTCGACGAGCTGGTGGACGCGGTGCGCGAGCACGCCGCCGCGCGGGGCCGGGTGACGCTCGAGTACGTGATGATGGCGGGCGTGAACGTGGGCGACGACGACGCCGCCGCGCTGGGGCGGCTGCTCGCCGGCATCCCGGTGCGGCTCAACCCCATCGACGTGAACGACGCCACCGGCCGCTTCCGCCCGCCCTCGCCGGAGGAGTGGCGGACGTTCCGCGACGCCCTCGCCCGCGAGCTGCCCGGGCAGCCGGTGGTGCGCCGCTACTCCGGCGGCCAGGACGAGCACGCCGCCTGCGGGATGCTGGCGTCGCGGGGGTAGGGCGCGGGCCGCCGCGCCTCACGGCGCCTTGTCGTCGAAGAGCTCGAGGTGCTGCAGGAGCTCGAGCTGCCGGATCTCCTCGAGGTGCCGGAGCAGCTCCGGGTCGGGCTCGGGCGGCCTCCGATCGCGCTCCCGCTCGCGCGCGGCGGGGGGCGTCCCGCCGTCCGGCCGCTCCGGCGCGCCCGCGTCCGGGCGGTCCCGGGGCGGCGGCACGTCGGCGCGCGCGGGGCCGGCGAGGAGCGCCACGGCGGCTCCGCTCGCGAGCGCCGCGCGGAGCCGGCTCACCACCGCGGCACCACGTCCACGCCCAGCACCACCTTCGTCACCGGCGAGCCGCCCCCGAAGAAGTCGCCCGGCACGAGCACGTCCCCCTCCGCCGCGAAGGTGAGCCACTCGAGCGGCGACCAGGTGAGCTCCAGGTCCACCTCCGGCCCGTAGTCCTGCCCGCCGTAGGGCCCCGCCTGCGGGGCGAGGAGCCAGGCCGCGCGCGCGTCCACGCCGAAGTGGACGCTCGGGTCCCAGGTGACGTTCACGCCCGGGGCGACCACGCCGCGCCCGTTCACGCCCGGCGCGGTGGCCTGCCGCGCCGCGAAGCTCTCGGAGACGCCGCCCTGGAAGAAGATGTTGGTGGCGGTGACGTAGGGAGAGACGCCCAGGAACCCGCCGTAGCGGTCGCCCTCGCCGAGCCGCGCCTTCTCCGCCGGCGGCACGTCGCCCGAGAGGAAGACGAAGAAGCCGCCCACGCCCACGTCGTGCCCCACGTCGCGCTTGTAGCGGAGCGAGACCAGCTGCCCGAGCACGCTCGCCTTCACCGTCGAGGGGATGTCGCCGCCGCCGCCGGCCGGGAGCTGGAGGGAGAGGCTCCCCGCCGCGATCGCCGCCGTCCACCCGAGGCGGCCGCCGCGGCCGGCCACGAGGTCGCCGCTGGTGCCGGCCCAGAAGAGCGTCGCGTCCCCCGTCGCCTGCCCGGCGACGATGCCCGCGAGCCGCTGCTGCTCCGCCGCGAACGCCGCGCTCCCCTCGGCGAGCGCCTGCAGCCGCAGCGCCGAGCTCTCCACGTTGGCCCCGCGGAAGAGCTCCGCCACGTTCCCGCCCCGGTCGCGGAAGACCGCGGCGAACACCCCCGCGTGCTCGAAGAGCGACGGCAGCCAGTCGGCCCGGAGCACCAGCAGGGGCGAGAACGGGTCGAGCCAGGGGAGGTCGCGCCCCGGCTGGATGGCCGCGAGGCCCACGTCGAAGCTGGGGCCGATGGCGCCGAGGTCGAGGTCCGCCTCCACCCCCGTCGCCCAGTCGTCGAAGACGAAGCCGTCCGCCACCGTGAAGCGGCGCCGCCCGGCGCGGACGGTGGCGAAGCCGGCGCGGCCGAAGCTCGCGCTCACCCAGGCCTCGCGCAGGAAGCCGGTCCGGCTCGCCTCGTCGCCCACCGGCCGACCGTTCGCGGTCACCACCCCCGGCGAGAGGCGCGTCTCCGGCAGCGGCACCACCGGGTCGAGCACGCCGGTGCGCCGCCGGTTCACCACCACGACGCAGCGGCCGCTCCCGACCACGTCGAGCCCGGTGGGCGAGCTCGGGGTGAGGCAGACCGGCGCGGTGGCCGGGAAGGACTGGGCGCGCAGCTCCCCGGTGTCGAGGAGGAGGCCGAAGCGGACCGCGTCGCCGAGCCGGCCGTCCACCCCGGCGGCGGCGTAGGCCGAGCCCCACTGCTGCGAGTCCACCGGCCGCAGGTAATCCTTCACCTGCAGGGTCCGCAGCGCGCGGGCGTAGAGGACGTCCTGGAGCGGCGCGTTCTCCCGGTCGGTGAAGCGGCCGTGCAGCACGAGCCGCGGCACGAGCTCGAGGCCGGCGTCGTCGGCGCGCGCGCCCGCGGCGAGCGCGAGCGCGGTGAGCGCGGCGAGGAGCGGTCGCGGCGGGAGCGTCACGGGCGCAGTCTAGACCCGGCCGGCCCCGCGGGTCAGCGGCGCCGCGCGCCCCGGAGCTGGCGCCACTGCTCCCGCGCCTGCTGCCGCTCCGACGGGGACATGTCGCGCCAGCGGCGCAGGTTGTCGAGGTAGCGCTGCCGCTCGCGGGGCGACGCTTGGATGAGCTCCCGGAAGGCCTGCCGGAGCTGGGCGCGCCGCTCGGGCGACATCTCCTCGAAGCGCGAGAACCGGTCGAGGATCTCCCGCCGCTCCGACGGAGAGAGCTTCTGGAAGGCCTCGTAGTTCTTCTGGATGTCGGCGCGGCGCTCCGGCGGGAGCTGGTGCAGGCGCTCGAGCTTCTCGCGCAGGCCGGCCTTCTGCTCGGGGCTGAGCTTCTTCCAGCGCTCGAAGTCCTCCTGCGCCTGCTGCTTCTGCTCGGGCGTGAGCGCGTCCCAGGCCGCGCGGGCGCCGGCCGGCGGGTCCTCGGCGCGGGCGGCGGCCGGGAGCGAGAGGGCGAGGGCCAGCGCGAGGGCGAGCCGGCGCGTCACGGGCGCCTCCCGGCCGGCAGCTCGTCGAGGTGGCCGACCACCTCCACGTCCTCCGGCTCCTGCACGGCGTCGAGCCCGGCCACGAGCTCGTAGTCCTGGTAGAGGTCGAGGCCGCGCGCGAGCCGGTTCTGCTCGGCCCGGTAGTTGGCGACGGTGCCGATGACGAAGGCGAGCGTGAGCGCGCCGCCGGCGATGGGCACGAGGTTGCGCCAGCGCGCGCGCCGGAAGACGTCGAGGAGCCCGGGGCGCGGCGAGGGCTCGGCGTCGAGGCGGGCGTAGAAGGCGCGGGCGAAGCCGGGGGACGGCGGCGGCGGCGCGGGGAGCGCCGCGAGGAGCCGGAGCGCCCCCTCGAGCCGCTCCTTCTCGGCGCGGCACGCGGCGCAGGCCGCGAGGTGCGCCTCGACCTCCCGGACCCGCTCCGCGGGGAGCGCCCGGTCGAGGTAGGCGGTCAGCTCCTCGTCGAGGTGAGCGGTCACGGGCGGACCTCCTTCTCGGGGCCGGACCAGGGCGCGAGCGCCTCGGCGGCGGCGACGGTGGCGCGGTGCAGGAGCGACTTCACGGCGGAGACGCTGGTCTCGAGCACCTCGGCGATCTCCTCGTAGGAGAGCCCCTCGAGCCGGCAGAGCACGAACGCCGCCCGCTGCTTCTCGGGGAGGCGCGCCAGCAGCCCCTCGACGGCGCCCGCGAGCGCCTGGCCCATGGCCGCTTCCTCCGGGGTGGTCGCGCCGCCGGGGAGCGCGTCGAGGTCGGCCGGCTCGGACGGGACGCCGTCGGCGCGGGCCGGCTCGCGGGCGGCGTACTCGCCGCGGCGCAGCTCGTTCAGGCAGTGGTTGGAGGCGATGCGGTAGAGCCAGGTCTTGAAGCGGGCCGTCGGCTGGTAGCGGGCGGCCGAGCGGTGGACCTTGAGGAACACGTCCTGCGCCAGCTCCTCGGCCCGGGCGTCGTCCTTCACGTAGTGGTGGCAGAAGCGGACCATGGCGCGCCCGTGGCGATCGAACAGCGTCCGGAACGCCCGCTCGTCGCCGCCCTGGAAGGCCAGCATCAGCGCGGCATCGGGGTCCGAGGCCATCCGGCTTCCTCTAACACGGGGGACCGCGCCGGGTTGCGCCGGCGCGGGGCGGCTCAGTGGATCGCGGCGACCACCCGGAGGGCGTGCAGCGCCTCGTACGCCAGGAAGGCGACGGTGGCCGAGGCCGGGATGGTGAGCACCCAGGCCCAGATGATGCGACCGGCCACGCCCCAGCGCACCGCGCGGGTGCCGCGGGTGGCGCCCACGCCGACGATGGCGCCGGTGATGGTGTGGGTGGTCGAGACCGGGATGCCGAGGTGGGCCAGGGCGAGGATGGTCACGCCCCCGCCGGTCTCCGCGCAGAAGCCGTGCACCGGCTGGAGCTTGGTGAGGCTGTGCCCCATGGTGCGGACGATGCGCCACCCGCCGAAGAAGGTGCCGAGGGCGATCGAGGCGTGGCAGAGGATCACCACCCAGAACGGGACCCCGAACGGCCGGTCCTTCCAGATGGTGCCGAAGAGGACCACCGAGATGATGCCCATCACCTTCTGCGCGTCGTTGGTGCCGTGGCTGAAGGAGAAGATGCCCGCCGAGACGAGCTGCAGCCGGCGGAACCACCGGTCCACCTTGGCGCCGCTGGCCTTGCGGAAGATCCAGGCCACCACGAGCATGTTGAAGGTGCCGAGGACCATGCCGATGACCGGCGACAGCACGATGAAGGCGACGATCTTGCCGATGCCGGAGGGCACGAGCCCGCCCGGCCCGAGGGCCGGCAGGGTGGCGCCGATCATGCCGCCCGCGAGCGCGTGGGACGAGGAGGACGGGAGCCCCCACCACCAGGTGAGCAGGTTCCAGACGATGGCGCCCAGGAGCGACGCGAAGATCACCGACAGCACCGTCTCGACGCCCTGGGACTTGAGCGCGTCGAAGTGGATGATCCCCTTCCCCATGGTGTTGGCGACGCTCAGGCTGCCGAAGAAGGCCGCGATGAAGTTGAAGAAGGCGGCCCAGAAGACGGCGTAGAGCGGCGCCAGCACCCGCGTCGAGACCACCGTCGCGATGGAGTTGGCCGCGTCGTGGAAGCCGTTGATGAAGTCGAAGACGAGCGCGACGGCGATGAGCCCGATGACGATGGCGAGGAGCATGTCTGGCTGGGGTCTCCGGGGGCCTGGCGCCGGCGGGCGCTAGGCGTGCTCCAGCACCACGCCCTCGATCACGTTGGCGACGTCCTCGGCCCGGTCGGTGGCGCTCTCGATGAGGTCGAGGATCTCCTTCCACTTCATGACCGTCAGCGGGTCGGAGCCGCTCTTGAAGAGCCGGGCGATGGCCACGCGCAGCAGGGTGTCCGCCTGGTTCTCGCAGACGTTCACCTCCTTGCAGGCCTCGAGCACCGCCGGGTCGCGCACGTTGCGCAGCCCGCGCACGGCCTCCTGCATCCGCTGGGCGGCGGCGAGGAGCACGCCGGCGAGCTCGCGGGCCTCCGGGATCACCGGGCCGACGTCGTAGAGCCCGAGCCGCTCGCTGGCGGCGTCGGTCAGGTCGAGCACGTCGTCGATGCGCGACAGCAGCCGGTGGATCTCGGCGCGGTCGAAGGGCGTGATGAAGTGGGTGTGCAGCCGCTCGAAGGCGCGGTGGGTGATGTCGTCCGCGCGGTGCTCGACGTCCTTGATCGCCTGGCACTTCGCTTCGATGTGGGTGAAGTCGTCGAGCAGGTCCTTGAAGAGCCGCGCCCCCTCCACCGTGGCGGCTGCCTGCTTCTCGAAGTCGTCGAAGAACTCGTCCGACCTCGGCATCAATTTCTCGAGCACGTGGCTCCTCCTGCCCTGGGGCGCGCGGAAGATAGCGCGTCCGGGTGCGCGCGCAAAGGACGCGGTGACGCCGGGGGAGCGCGGCGCGGCGGCGCCCGGCGGGAGCGAGCTACCGGCCGAGCGGCTGCTTGCCGGAATGACTTGGAATGGCGGGTGCTTCGGTCGGGTCAGAGCGTCGAGGGCTGCCCGTCGGGCGTCTCGCCGGCGCGGCTCGCCGCGAGCCGGAAGCTGCGGCCGAGCGGCCGGTGCTGCGGGTGCGGCGACCGGGTGCGCTGCTTGTCGAGCTGCCGCTGCACGAGCCGCTTCAGCCGGTCGGCCGCGTCGAGCACCGCCTTGTGGAGGTCGTCCTGGAGGCTCTCCAGGTGGATGGCGCGGGCCCCCGGCATGCGGAAGGTGATGCGGGCCAGGCGGTCGAGCCCGCCCTTCGAGCCGTTCGGGTCGTCGAAGTGGATCTCGAGCTGGGCCGCGGCGTTGTCGTAGAGCCGCGCGAGCGGGCGCACGAGGTGCTGGCGGATGAAGGCCGTGAGCTCGCGGGGGGTGGCGATCTGGTGGGCGTGGATCGTGAGTTTCATGCCCCTAAGAAGGGGATGGCGGCCCGATCTTTCAACGAAGGACCGCTCCCTCTTGGGGCAGGTCCGGTCGTTTTCTTGACCGGCCGCTGGTTTGCCCCTTGCCCGGGGCCGAAGCGGGCACCAGCTTGAGGGAGAGGCCGCCGAGGGTGCAGGCGCGGGGAGAGGGTGGGGGGGAGCGGCCCCGCGAGGACCTGGGATGACGCTCGTGGACCAGATCCGTCGGCTCACCCCCAACCAGCAGAAGGCCCTGCGCGCCATCGACCGCGAGGAGCAGAACGCGGTCGCCCTCGAGAACCTCGAGGACGAGCACATCGCCGCGGAGGAGGCCTACCTGCGCCGCAAGGACCGGCTGCTCGGGCGCGAGGTGGCCGGGGTCTACGTCGAGATCGAGGCGGCCCGCGCCGCCCTGGCGACCGCGAGCCGCAAGCGGCAGGAGCGGTTCGAGGCCCGGCGGCTGGCGGTGCTCCACATGCAGGAGCGCCCCGGCGCGGCGCAGCTGGAGTTGATCTAGGGGCGGAGGGTCACCAGGGTCGCGCCCCAGCCCCCGCCGTCCTCGCCCGCCGGTCCGAACGCCGCGACCCGCGGGTGGCGCCGGAGCGCCGCCTCCACGGTCCGCCGCAGCGCCCCCGTCCCCTTGCCGTGCACGATCCGGACGGCGAGGAGGCCGCGCGCGTGGCAGGCGTCGAGGTAGTCCGCGACAAGCGCCGCCGCCTCCGCGGGCCGGAAGGCGTGCAGGTCGAGCGTGCCGTCGATGGGCAGCTCCACCGGCGGCGGCTCCGCGCCGTCCTCTCCCGGTCGGCTCACCCCGCCATCATACGGCGGAGCTGCGGCGCGCGCCCGCGGCCGGGGCGCCGAGGCAGGCGCGCACCTTCTCGCGCAGCGCCCCGACCTCGAACGGCTTCTCGATGCAGACGATGCCCGGCCCCTCGATGAACCGGCGCGCCGCCGGCGTGAAGGCGCCGCCGGTGAGGAAGACGACGGGCGGCGCCTCGGGCCCGAGCCGCAGGAGCTCGCGGTAGAGGTCCATGCCCGTCATCTCGGGCATGAGCACGTCGGAGATCACGAGGTCGAAGCGCTCGCCCTGCTCCACGAGCTCGAGCGCCGCCGCCGCGCTCGACACCACCGTGACGTCGTGCTCGGGGAGGAGCGCGCGCCGCACCGAGGCGCCCACCAGCGGCTCGTCGTCCACCACGAGCACGCTGCCGCGGCGGCCGGGGGAGAGCGGCACCACCGCGTCGGCCGCCTCGTCGAAGGCGGCGTCGGGGTCGGCGTGGAGCAGGACGCGGAAGGTGGCGCCCTTGCCGAGCGTGCTCTCCACCTCGAGCTCGCCGCCGTGCGCGCTCACGATGTTGTGGCAGATGGAGAGGCCGAGCCCGGTCCCCTCGCCCACCGGCTTGGTGGTGAAGAACGGGTCGAAGATGCGCTTGCGGTTCTCCGGCGGGATGCCGCAGCCGGTGTCGGCCACCTCCACCGCGACCCGCCCGTCGGGGCAGAGCCGCGTGGCGACGCGGATCTGGTTCTTCTCGGCGCCGCCCTCCGGGATGGCCTGGGCCGCGTTCACGAGCAGGTTCAGGAACACCTGCCCGAGCCGCGCCGCGCTGCCCTCCACCGGCGGGACCGCGCCGAAGTCCTTCACCAGCGTGGCCCGGTGCTTGATCTCGTTCCAGGCCATGCCGATGCAGGACTCGAGCACCGGCCCGAGGTGCACCGGCCCGCGCTTCGCCTCCTCGCCGCGCGAGAAGGTGCCGAGGTCGCGGATGATGACGCGCATCCGGTCGGAGCCCTCGCGCGCCTCCTGCACCGCCATCTGCATCTCGCAGAGCTCCTCCTCGAGCGCCTTGGCGGGGGGCGGGGCGCCCTGGCCCGCGGCGCCGGCCAGCTCGCCGAGCTTCTCGGCCACGAAGGAGAGGTTGGCCGAGACGTAGGCGAGCGGGTTGTTGAGCTCGTGGGCCACGCCGGCGGCGAGCGTGCCGACCGAGATCATCCGGTCGGCGAGCGCGAGCCGGCTCTGCATCTGCTTGCGCTCGGTGATGTCGCGCAGCACCGCGAGGTGCCGGCCGGGGAGGATGTCGGCGATGGTGGCGAACTCGACGTTCTTGGCGGGGCGCTCCGGCAGGCGCAGCTCGAGCGTCCCCTCGTGGCGGCCGCCGGCCGCGAAGCCCTCCGGGATCCCGGCGCCCTCGGGCGAGACCCCGGGCGGCGCCCGGCCGAGCAGCTCCGCCCGCGCCGTCTCGAAGATGGCGCACGCCGCCGGGTTGCAGTCCACCACCCGGCCGGAGCGATCCACGATCAGCATGCCGTCGAGGGAGGCGTCGAAGACCGCCCGCAGCTCGCGCGTCTGCCGGGCCAGGGCGGCCTCGGCGTCCTGGCGCGCCGCGGCGGCGGCGAGGATGCTCGCGACCGTCTCGAGCAGGTGGACGTCGTCGATGCCGAAGGCGGCCGCGCGGCGGGAGTGGACGCCGAGCACGCCGAGGTGGCGCTCCTTCCCGGGCACCACCACGGTGGCGCTCGACACCATCCCCTTCGAGGCGAGGAGCGGGTCCTGGAACCGGGTCTCGGCGGCGAGGTCGCCGCTGATCACGGGCTCGCTCCGCTCCAGCGTGTAGGCGGCCTGCGACGGGCCGCCGGGCTGGAGGGCGGGGTAGGGGTGCGGCCAGCCGATGCCGCCCTCCATCACGAGCCGTCCGTCGGGCGCGACGAGGAGGAGCTCCGTGAGCTCGGCGTCGAGGGTGTGGCAGGCGAGCCGCAGCGCGATCTCGACCAGGTCCTCGAACCGCTCGGTGGCGATGGCGATCTCGCCGAGGGCGGCGACCGCCGCCTGCTGCCGGGCCCGGGCGCGCAGCTCGCGCTCGGCGCGGCGGCGGGCGGTCACGTCGCGGCAGAAGGAGATGCGGCCGGTCTGCCGCCCCTCCTCGTCGCGGGTGGGCAGCGAGTAGAGCTCCACCGCCGAGCCGTCGAGCAGCCCGAACTCGCGCGTGGCGACGTGCCGGTCGGTCACGAGCGGCCGGGAGAAGGCGAGGAAGTCCTCGGGGCACTCGGTCCGCGGGGCGAGCAGCGCCAGCAGCCGCTCGCGGGCCCCGGGCAGCGTGGGCTCCAGGGCCTGCACCTCCTCCTCGGTGACGTTCCAGAGCCGGTGGAAGCCGCGGTTGAGCGAGAGGAGCCGCTCCTCCGGATCGTAGGCGACGAACCCGTCCTGCGCGGAGTCGAGCACCTCGTGCTGCCGGAGGAACTGCTCCTCGCGCGCGTGGCGGCTCGCGGCGTCCCGGAGCACGCAGACCGCCCCGGTGACCTCCTCGCCCTGGAGGATGGGGCGGCCGGCCCACTCCATCCAGCGGTAGGCGCCGTTGGCGCAGCGGATCCGCAGATCCACCCGCGGAGGGGAGCCGGTGGCGGGGAGCCGGGTCGGGAGCTTCTGGACGTCGTCGGGGTGGATGAGGTCGAGGCCCCGGCACGCGAGCAGGTCGTCCGGCGGGTAGCCGAAGAGCGTCTCCGCCGAGGGAGAGGCGTAGATGACGTCGCCGGCCCGCGAGACGATGCAGATGAAGTCGCTCGCGCACTCGGCCACGAGCCGGTAGAGCGTGCAGTTGCCGTCGTCGAAGGTGCGGGGGGGCCCGCCCGGCGGGCGCTCGTTCTCCGGAGTCTGCGACACGACCCGGGGCCATGCACGAGCCGTACTCCCGGCCCGGGTGGCCCTGCCGGGGAAAGAGGCTCCTGATCCCGAGCGCTTGGGCGGGGCGGCGCGGGTCGAGGGAGCGGGTGCGAACGCACCCAGGGTGCCACGACTCCCGCATCTGGGGGGCAGGGCGGTCCCTCCCCTGCGGTACGGAAGGCTATTCCCCTCTCCCGCGGAGCGGGCGAGGGTTAGGGAGGGGGTGGGAGGCACGTGGAGCTCGAGACGCTGCTGAAGGACTTCCAGGCGCTGCTCCAGGCGGAGCGGGAGGAGGAGCGCGCCCGGTTCGCGGAGGCGCGCGGACGGCTCTCGCTCGCGGAGCGGGAGGGGCGCGGCCTCGCGCTCCTCGACGTGGAGGCGGTGGAGGAGTCGGCCCTCGCCGGGCGGGCGCTCGTCACCTTTGGGAAGGGCCGGAACGAGCCGCTCGCCGGCGCCCGGCTGGGCGTGGGATCGCTGGTGCGTGTCGGCCTGCGGCGGGAGGAGCGGCCGGACGCGCCGGAGGGGGTGGTGGCGCGCCGGAGCCGGACGCGGGTGGCGGTCGCCTTCGACGAGCCGCCGCCCGACTGGGCCACCGAGGGCCGGGTGGTCCTCGAGCTGCTCCCGTCGCCGGTGACCTGGGAGCGCCTCTCGGCCGGCGTGCGCCGCATCGGAGAGAAGGAGGCGCGGCGCTGGCAGCCGCTCCTCACCGGCGCGCCGCCGCGCTTCGAGGACCGGGCGCCGCCCGGCGGCACGGCGCCGGCCGGGCTCAACCCCGAGCAGCGCCGCGCCCTCGACCTCTGCGAGCGGGCCCTCGACGTCGCGCTCGTGCACGGGCCGCCCGGCACCGGGAAGACCACCGTGCTCGTGGAGGTGATCCGCCGCGCGGTGGAGCGGGGCGAGCAGGTGCTCGCGGCCGCCCCCTCCAACCTCGCCGCCGACAACCTCCTCGAGCGGCTCGCCCGCGCCGGGGTGGACGGGGTGCGGCTGGGCCACCCGGCGCGGGTGCTCCCGCAGCTCCTCCCGCACACGCTCGAGGCGCGGGTGTCGGCCCACGAGTCGGCGCGGATCGCGAAGGGGCTCGTGGACGAGGCGCTCGCGCTCCGCCGCGACGCCCGCAAGCGCAAGCAGCGGCGCGGCCCGGGCCGCTTCTCCGAGGCGCGCCAGGCGGAGCGGGACGCGCGGGCGCTCCTCGCCGAGGCGCGCGCGCTCGAGGCGCGGGCCGAGGCGGAGGTGCTCTCGCGGGCCGAGGTGGTGGTGGCGACGCTCACCGGGCTCGACGCGCCGCCGCTCGCCGGCCGCCGCTTCCCGCTCGCGGTGGTGGACGAGGCCACCCAGGCGGTGGAGCCGGCCGTCTACCTCGCGCTCCTGCGCGCCGGCCGGGCGGTGCTGGCGGGCGATCACCTGCAGCTCCCGCCCACGGTGCTCTCGGCCGCGGCCCAGGCCGGCGGCCTCGGGACCTCGCTCTTCGAGCGGCTGGTGGCGCTGCACGGCGACGCGGTGAAGGTGACGCTCGCCGAGCAGCACCGGATGAACGCGCTCATCATGCGCTACCCCTCGGAGGCGCTCTACGGCGGGCTCCTGCGCGCCCACCCGGCCGTGGCCGGGCACGCCCTCGACGGCCTCCCGCTCGAGCTGGTGGACACCGCCGGACGCGGCTTCGAGGACGAGACGCCGGAGGGGAGCGACTCCAAGCAGAACCCCGGCGAGGCGGAGCTGGTCGCGGCGCAGGTGGAGCGGGTGCTCTCCCTCGGCGTCTCGCCGGCCGAGGTGGCGGTGATCGCCCCCTACGACGCGCAGGTGCAGCGCCTCCGGCAGCTCCTCTCGGCGCGGCTCGACGAGGGGCTCGAGGTGGACACGGTGGACGGCTTCCAGGGGCGGGAGAAGGAGGCGGTGCTGGTCTCCCTCACCCGCTCCAACGACGCCGGCGAGGTCGGCTTCCTCGCCGACGTGCGCCGGATGAACGTGGCGGTGACCCGCGCCCGCAAGAAGCTGGTGGTGGTGGGCGACGGGGCGACCGTGGCGAGGCACCCCTTCTACGAGGGGTTCGTCCGCTACGCCCAGGAGATCGGCGGCTGGCGGAGCGCCTGGGAGCTCTGAGCCGACCGCGCTCCCGCCGCGCCGGGTTGCGAGGAGGGGGCCGGGGCGGGGTAAGCTCCGCCCCCTTCATGATCCGCTCCACGTTCCAGCTCGCTCCCGGCATCGGCCCCTACCGCGAGCGCCAGCTCTGGGACTCGGGCGTGACCGCCTGGGACCGCTTGCCGCCCGGCCCCGAGGTGGTGCTCTCGCCCCGGCTCGACGACCGGGTGCGCACGGCGGTGGACGGGGCGCGGGAGGCGCTCGCGCGCGGCGACGCCGGTGCCCTCGCGGCCATGGTGCCGCAGCGGGAGCGCTGGCGGCTCTTCTCGCGCTTCGCCGAGGACGCGGGCTACCTCGACATCGAGACCGACCTCGAGGGGCGGCCGACGGCGGTCGGCATCCTCGATCGCGACGGGCCGCGGCTCTTCCTGCGCGGGCGCGACCTCGAGGGCTTCCAGGAGGCGACCGCCGGCTGGAAGCTCCTCGTCACCTTCAACGGGCTCTCCTTCGACGTCCCCATGCTGCGCCGCGCCTTCCCCGGCTGGAGCCCGCCGCCGGTGCACGTGGACCTGTGCCACCTCTGGCGCCGGCTCGGGCACGCCGGCGGGCTGAAGCTCCTCGAGCACGAGGTGGGCATCGGGCGGCCGCCCCACCTCGACGGCGTGGACGGGCGGGACGCCGTCCGGCTCTGGGCGGCCTGGGAGCGGGGCGACCGGGCGGCGCTCCGCCTCTTCGCCGAGTACAACCTGCTCGACGTGGTGAACCTCCGGACGCTCATGGGCATGGGCTACAACCGCGCGGTGGAGCGGCTGCGCATGCCGGGCGAGCCGGTCCCGGTCTCCATGCCGGGCGACGTCCGCTACGACGTGACGCGGCTCGTGATGGCGCTCTAGGCCGGCCCGGGCTCGGGCCCGCTGGCGACCCGCCGCGCGCGGCCGCGGGCGGCGCGTTAAGCTCGCGAAGTGATCCCCGCCGCCGCGCTCGTCCTGGCGCTCGCCGCCGACCCCGACTTCCGCCAGCCGCGGGACGCCGAGGGGCGGTTCGTGAACCTCGACGGCACGGGGGCGATGCCGTTCTCGACCGTGTGGAGGTGGGGGGTGGTGGACCGGCTGCTCGGCCGGCGGCGGCAGTCGCCGGCCCGCGCCGAGGTGCCGCACCGGCCGGTGGACCTGGCGCGGGTGGACCGGCCGCCGGCGCGGGGAGAGCCGGCCCGGATCACCTGGCTCGGCCACGCCGGCTTCCTGGTGCAGCTCGACGGCGTCTCGCTCCTCGTGGACCCGGTGCTCGCGGAGTCGCCGCGCTTCCTCGACCGGAACGTGCCGGCCGGCCTGCGGGTCGAGGACCTGCCGCACGTGGACGCGGCGCTCGTGAGCCACGCCCACTACGACCACCTCGACCTCGAGACGCTGGCGCGGCTCCGCGCCCCGGTGGTGGCGGGGCTCGGGACCCGGCCCCTGCTGGAGGCGGCGGGGCTCGCCACGACCGAGCTCGGCTGGTGGCAGTCGGCCCGGGTCGGCCCCGAGCCCGGCGTGGTGGTCACCCTCGTGCCGGCGCAGCACTGGAGCCGGCGGGGGCTCTCCGACCTGAACCGCCGCCTCTGGGGCGGGTTCGTGATCCAGGGCCGGACCCAGGCCGTGTACCACTCCGGCGACACCGCGCTCTTCGACGGCTTCGCCGAGATCGGCCGCCGGTTCCCGGGGCTCGACGCCGCCCTCCTCCCCATCGGCGCCTACGATCCGGGCTGGTTCATGGAGCGGCAGCACATGAGCCCCGAGCAGGCGCTCCGCGCCTTCGAGGCCCTGGGGGCGAGGCGCTTCGTGGCCATGCACTGGGGCACCTTCAAGCTCACCGACGAGCCGCTCGACGAGCCCCCGCGGCGGCTCGAGGCGGAGCGGGCGCGGCGCGGGCTGCCCCGCGAGCGGATCTTCGTCCCGGCCGTGGGCGAGACCCTGGACCTGCGCTAATATCCGCGCCCCCTATGAGCGAGATCACGCCCGACGTCGTCGCCCGCCACGGTTTCACCCCCGCCGAGTACGAGGAGGTGAAGCGGCACCTCGGGCGCGAGCCCAACCTGACCGAGCTGGGCGTGTTCTCGGTGATGTGGAGCGAGCACTGCTCCTACAAGTCGTCGCGCGTCCACCTGCGCAACTTCCCGACCAGCGGGCCGCGCGTGCTGCAGGGCCCCGGCGAGAACGCCGGCGTGGTGGACGTGGGCGACGGCCTCGCCGTCTGCTTCAAGATGGAGAGCCACAACCACCCCTCGTACATCGAGCCCTACCAGGGCGCGGCGACCGGCGTGGGCGGCATCCTCCGCGACGTCTTCACCATGGGCGCCCGGCCCATCGCCTCGATGAACGCGCTGCGCTTCGGCGACCCGTCACACCCCAAGACCGCCTTCCTGCTCGAGGGGGTGGTGGCCGGCATCGCCGGCTACGGCAACTGCATGGGCGTGCCGACCGTGGGCGGCGAGGTGGCGTTCCACCCGAGCTACAACGGCAACTGCCTCGTGAACGCCTTCACCCTGGGCGTGCTCCCGGCCGACAAGATCTTCCTCGGCGCCGCCGCCGGCGTCGGCAACCCGGTCATGTACATCGGCGCCAAGACCGGCCGCGACGGCATCCACGGCGCCACCATGGCCTCGGCCGAGTTCGACGCCACCACCGAGGAGAAGCGCCCCACGGTGCAGGTGGGCGACCCCTTCATGGAGAAGCTGCTGCTCGAGGCCTGCCTGGAGCTCTTCCAGACCGACGCGGTGGTCGGGATCCAGGACATGGGCGCGGCCGGCCTGACCAGCTCCTCGGTCGAGATGGCCGGGCGCGCCGGCAACGGCATCGACCTCGACGTGGACGCGGTGCCGCGCCGCGAGGAGGGGATGACGCCGTACGAGGTGCTCCTCTCCGAGTCGCAGGAGCGCATGCTCCTCGTGGCCGCGCAGGGCCAGGAGGACGTCGTCCGGCGCATCTGCCGCAAGTGGGACCTCGACGTAGCGGTGGTGGGCCGGGTCACCGACTCCGGCCACCTGCGGGTGATCTCGGGCGGGAAGGTGGTGGCCGACCTCCCGGTGGCGCCGCTCACCGACGGCGCGCCGAAGTACGACCGGCCGCAGCGGGCCATGGCGAAGCTCGAGGAGCTGCGCGTCTTCGACCCCGGGTCGCTCCCGGAGCCGGCGGACCTCGGGGCCGAGCTCCTCGCCCTGCTGGCGCGCCCGACCATCGCCAGCAAGGAGTGGGTCTACCGCCAGTACGATCACATGGTCCGGCTGGTGGGCGCGGTCCGCCCGGGCGGCGACGCCGCCGTGGTGCGGCTCGCCACCGGCGAGGAGGAGCACGCGCACAAGGGGATCGCGCTCTCCGCCGGCGTGAACTCGCGCTTCTGCTGGCTCGATCCGAAGCTCGGCGCGATGCACGCCGTGGCCGAGTGCGCCCGGAACATCGCCTGCGTCGGCGGCGAGCCGCTCGCCATCACCGACTGCCTCAACTTCGGCAACCCGGAGAAGCCGGAGATCATGTGGCAGTTCGCCGAGTGCGTGCAGGGGCTCGCCGACGCCTGCCGCGCCTTCGAGACCCCGGTGGTCTCCGGCAACGTCTCGCTCTACAACGAGACCGAGGGGCAGGGGATCCTGCCCACGCCGATGGTCGGCATGGTGGGGCTCGTGGAGCCGGTGGACCGGACCTGCACCTCCTGGTTCAAGGCGCCGGGCGATCTCGTGGTGCTGGTCGGCGAGGTCGGCGGCGAGGTCGGCGGCAGCGAGTACCTCTCGGCGCGCCACGGCGTGGAGGCCGGGCGCGTGCCGCCGCTGGACGTCGCGCGCGAGAAGGCCGTGCAGGCGACGGTCCGGCGGGCGGTGCAGGAGGGCCTGCTCGCCTCGGCCCACGACTGCTCCGAGGGCGGGCTCGCCGTGGCGCTGGCCGAGTGCTGCGCCATGGCCTCCGCGCCCGAGGGCGACGCGCCCGCCCGGCTCGGCGCCGCGGTGCGGATCCCGTTCGGCGTCCGCAAGGACTTCGCCCTCTTCGGCGAGGACGCGAGCCGCGTCGTGGTCTCCCTCTCCCCGGCCGCGCTGCCGCGCCTCGAGGAGCTCGCCGCCGAGGCGGGCGCGCCGCTCGTGAAGCTCGGCGCGGTGGGCGGCGACCGGCTCGAGATCCAGGGGGCGCTCTCGGTGCCGGTCGCGGAGCTGTCCGCCTCCTGGCGCTCAGGAATCCCGGCGGTGCTGAAGGGCGCCGGCCGGAAGTAGCCCGGCGCCCGGTCCCGGCCTGATCAGGGGCAGGTCGGGGTTGGCGCGGTGACGCTCAGGCCGACGACGCCATCGGTGACCTCGATCCCGGTCGTGCCGGCCACCTCGGCCTGGCAGTTGCCCTGGGTGAGGTGCACCTCGCAGCCGCCCATCGAGAGGGAGGCGCACGGTGCGCCCGGGGCGCAGGTGGCGCTCGTGCCGCCTACGGGGACGCAGGTCGCGCCGGGCACTTGGGCGTCGGCCACGGTCGCCTTCCAGGTCACCTGGACGGGATCGCCATCGGGGTCGCTGCCCACCGGGGTCCCGGTGAAGCTCGAGGCGGCCTTCTCCGTCCAGGTCTCGAGCTGCAGGCTGCCCGGGTCGTAGGCGCGGCAGCTGCTGGTCCGCGGGACGCAGGCGGAGAAGGCGAGGGTGGCGCCCGGCGCGCGATCGAGCACGGCGAGGGTGGTGGAGCCCGCGCCGCCCAGGCCCCACGCGTCCTGGACGGCGTAGCTCAGCGGCTGCGCCTGGGCGAAGGTGGCGAGGGGCGGCAGGCCGCCCTGGGCGACCGACCAGGCGAGGTCGCAGGCGCCGGTCACCTGGTAGCCGCCGCCGGAGGCGACCACGCCCATCCGCGCGCAGACCCCGCTCGAGGTGGCCGCAGCCTGGAGCGGGTCGCCGTCGGGATCGATCCAGATGCCGGAGACGAGCTCGGGCTGCGTCCGGTAGCCGGTCCCGTCGTAGCTGTGCGCGACCGGGACCACGCTCGGCGAGGCGGTCGTGAGCACCGGAGCCCGGTCCTTCACGCGGACCGAGGTCCGCACCTGGACCGCCTCCCAGGGATCGCGGCCGGTGGAGACGAGCGTGAAGGGCGAGCTGTCGTCGGCGTGGCGGAGCTCCCCGGGCCACGCGATCGGGACCTCGAGCTGGAAGTCGCCGCCGGCGGAGACGGCGGCCGCCGCGTGGGGCGCCCAGGCCGCGTCCACCTCCACCTGGAAGTCGCTCGTCACCGGATCGCCGTCGGGATCGACGACCTGCAGCGGCTGCGATCCCTGCACGCGGTAGCTGCGAGGCGCGCCGGGGAGGTCCACGAAGTGGTCGAAGGCCGCGAGCGGGGGCGCGGTGACGACGGGAGGGCGGTTGCCGACGAGCATCGGGAAGGTGGACCTCGCGGTGGCGCCCGAGCCGTCGCCGACGGTGCACGCCGTGACGTGGGCCACCGCGCCCGTGAGCTCCAGCGGGTCCTGGCAGGCCAGCTGGACATGGACCGCGCCGCCCTCGACGGTCGCCACGAAGGCACAGGCGTGGGCCCGGCTCGGCTCGTCGGCGCAGGTCACCGTGAGCGGATCGCCGTCGGGATCGGAGGCGGCCAGCGGCGCCGAGAACTCGGTCGTGTACCGCTGCCGGACGGGGTCGTAGGCGTGCGGGAGCGACTGCGCGACTCCCTCGCTCACCCGCGGCGCGGAGTTCTGCGGGCTCAGGTGGAAGGCGAGCTGGATCGCGAGGTCGCCGTCGCTCACCGACGCCACGACGACATGCCGGACGTCGGTCCCCACGAGGTCCCGCAGGTCGGCGCAGCCGATCCGGACGACCGCGTGGCCATCGGTGACGGACGGCTCCAGCGCGCAGCCGGTCGCCCGCGCGGACTGGAGCGACCAGCCGAGCGTGGTCGGGTCGCCCTCGGGATCCGAGGCCGTCACGTCCACCGCGATCTCGGACCAGTAGCGGCGGCTCTGGGCGTCGTAGGAATGGGTGGGCGAGAGCGTGGTGCCGGCCTGCGGCGAGCTGGCGGTCGGGACCTGATCGAGCACCGTGAGCGGGAAGCGCGTCGTGGCGGAGCTGCCGGCGGGGTCGGTGCCCGTGAACGCGAGCACGTGCGTGAGATCGCCCTGCGTCAGCTCGGCCAGCGTCGGGCACTCGACGCGGAAGTGCATGCCGCCCGCGGCGGCGTCGGTGGCGAGGGTGCAGGAGGTCGGCCGGGAGGTCTCGAGCGCGGCAGTGAACCGGAGGGTGTCGCCGTCGGGCTCGGTGAACTGGACGGGCGCGGTCCCCTCCGCGACGTACCGGCGGGCCGCCGGGTCGTAATGGTGGGGCACGGCGAGCTGCGAGCCCGCGCCGGCGCGGACCGGCCGGTCCTTGACCGTGACCACCACCTCGTCCCTCGCCCGCTTGCCCCGGGCGTCGGTCACGGTCACGAAGAAGCGCCAATCACCAGAGAGCGGCGTCCCGGCGGTGCTGATGCGCACCTCGGCCTGCGCCCCCTCGGTGCCCCCGAAGAACTCCACCTTGGGCGCGGGGAGCCCGCTCAGCCCCGCCGGCGGCTCGTAGCTCCAGTGGTAGCTCACCGGCTCGCCGTAGGCGTCGTGCCCGGCGGCCGAGAGCCGGACCACCTGCGAGCCGCTGTCGGTGACCGGCGTGCAGACGAGCGGGCTGCCCTGGCAGGTGTGCTCGAGCGCGAGGTCGTCGCCCGCCGCCACCGTGGGCGGCGGCACGTCGGTCGAGGGGTTGGAGTTGGTGCCGCCCGTGGTCCCGCTGCCGGAGGCCGACACCGCGAGCACCACGCTGGCCGGCGCGCTCTGGCGCCCGTGCGCGTCGGTCACCACCAGGGCGACGGTGTACGTGCCCGTGCACGAGAAGACCGTGTCGAGCCTGGGCTGCGTGCTCCAGGAAGGGACCGCGGCGCAATCCCCGCCGGTCACCGACCAGGCGTAGGCCGTGACCGCATCGCCGCGATCCGGATCGCTGCTCCCGGTGCCGTCGAGGACGAGCTGCTCCCCGGCGGCGAGGCCGCTCGACGGGGCGCCGCCGATCGCGGCCGAAGGCGCGTTGTCGGCGGCGCAGACGCCGCTGAAGCACACGCCCGCGCCGCAGTCGGCGTCGGTGGTGCAGGTCTTGAGCTGCCGCTCGCCGCTGCCGCAGGCCGCGAGCAGGGCGAAGAGGCACACGCCGGCGGCGCGCGCCCGAAGTCCCCCCGGACTCGTCATCTCGAGCTCCCTTTGTACTTGCTCCGGTCGTTTGGATCCCAATACGCTGACGTTCACTTTGAGATCAAGCGATGATTGACGGTGAGTCATCATCGCGGGTCAATGCGAGGGGCGTACCAGCAGCTTTGGTTCGAGCAGAACGGGCTCTCAGGCCCGCGAATGGCCGTTTCGCGGACCTGTGGTCCGTCGCGCGGACCGATACCGGGCCCGGGGCGCGCAGGGACGCTGGCGCGGTGACTGGCAGGCCTTTCGCAATCTCCATCGCGCCCGGCGACCCGCCGGTCGCAACAGTCGGGGGAATCGAATGAAGATCCGTCGCGCGCTGCTCCTGGTCCTCCTGACCGCCGCCTGCGGCCGCTCCGCGGACCCGGCGGGCTGCGCCGCGGACTCCGACTGTCCCGCGGGCCAGCGCTGCGCGCCGGCGCCCGCCGGCACCTGCGTGCCGCTCGCCTCCGGCGACGGCGGCGAGCCCGACGGTGGAGCGAGCAGCGACGGCGGCGCGGACGCCGGCGCTCCGCCGACGGACGGTGGGACCGACGGCGGGACGACGGACGGCGGGACGGGACAGCCCGACGGCGGCCCCAGGACCTGTGAACCGGCGTGCGGCGCGGGGCAGGTCTGCACCGCCGCGCTCACCTGCGCCGACGCCTACACCGTCGCGATCCTCTCCCCGGCCGACGGCGCGCTCGTCGGCGCGTCCCTCCGGCTGCAGGTCCTGGTCGTGCGGGGCAACGCCGAGGTCGCGCCGCCCTCGGTGACGTTCCTCGCCAGCCCCGTCGCCAACGGCGCCGTCCGGATGAGCCTCGCCGGCTCCGACGGGCTCGCGTCCTCCTGGACCTTCGAGCTCCCCATCCCGAACGCGGTGGAGAGCCCGGTGACGGTCACGGTCGTGGCCCAGGGCCCCGCCGGCGAGCAGCGCCGGAGCATCACCGTGCAGGCGGACGCCGCGGGTCCGCGCCAGACGACGGTGACCGCCGGCTGCGAGACCGATCCCTGCACCCCCACGTCGGTGGTGACCGTCCGCGAGCAGATCACCGACCCGCACCTCGTGGGCGCCGAGGCGGCGATCTCGCTCGACGGCTACGCGCGCGTCTTGCCGCTCGCGCCTTCCGGGGATGGCTACGCGGTCACCTTCTCGCTCCGCGATCTTCCGTTCCCGGCGCTCCGGGGCCCGGCGATCGTCCGGGTCACCGCCCGGGACTCGCTGGGGAACGCGAGCGTCCTCGACAACTGGGTCTGGGTGGATCGGCTGGCCTGGCAGCGCCAGCTCGGCGCGCCCGTCACGACGCCCGCGATCCTGCCCGACGGCTCGCTGGTGGCCGGCCTGGCCGGGACGGTGCGCCAGCTCGTCGGCCTCTGGCCCGACGGTACCGACCGCTGGCTGTTGAGCCTCGGCGTGGATCCGGCCCTGCGCGGCGGGTTCGTCACCGCGCCGCCGAGCGTCGGCGCCAGCGCGATCTGGGTCGGCTCGGAGGACGGTCGCGTCTACGCGGTCGATCTCGCGGGGACGAAGATCCTGAACGGCGTGGAGGGGGCGAGGGGGTGCGATACGGGCGGGCCGGTAAAGGGATCTCCGGCACTGACCTACGGCGGTGCGGAGCTGGCCTTCACGACCTCCTCCGATGGAGTCTTTACTGCTGTCGACAAGGCGATCAAATGCGCGCCGAGTGGTGTGACGGATCCTCTGGTCAGCGGGCCCAGCATCGATGGCAACGACCACGTCATTGGAGTTACTTCCGGCGGAACTCTCTATAGAGAGGAGTTTTCTGCGGGCTTTCGAGTGCTCGGCGCTGTTGCGTCGCTTTACGAAGCGCGAGCGGAATGCGCGGTAAACGCAGCGGGAACATCCTGGGTTCCAGGAACAGATGGCACCCTCTACGGGGTAAGCGTTTCAGGTAGCGTGGTTAGACAGACCGTAGGCTCCCCCATCACCAGCTCCCCCGTCGTCGCCGCCAACGGCGACATCATCTTCGGCGACGAGGCCGGCGTCCTCCACCGCTACACCCCGGCCGGCGTGAAGGTCTGGGCCACCGAGCCGAGCTTGGGCGCCCCACTGCGCGCCCCGCTGCTCCTCTCCGGCGGCGACGCCGACATCCTGGTCACGACCGCGGACGGCCGGCTCGTGGCCGTCACCGGGGCGGGGACGGTGCTCTGGTCCGGCGCGCTCGCGCCGGGGCAGGACCTGCGCGAGGGGAACGTCTACACCGCGCCCGGGCAGTCGGGCCGCATCCTCAGCACCGCCTACTTCGGCTGCTCCGACGGCAACCTCTACGCGGTGACCGTGGACGGCCAGCTCGACCCGGCCTCCCCCTGGCCGCGCGCCCACCACGACGCCCAGAACACCGGGAACGCGCGGGGGCCCCGGCCGTGAGGCGCGCGTTGCCGCTCGCCCTCGCGCTCGGGGTCGCCGCCGCCTCGCCGGAGGCCCGGGCCGAGGAGGTCGTCACGGCGGTGCTCGCCGTCGGCGACGCGCCGGCGGGCCCCGACCGCGAGCTCGCCCGGCTTGCCGGCGCGCTCCGGGAGGAGTGCCGCGCGCGCTCCTCGGCCGTGCTCGAGGCGAGCGCGCTGCGGAGCCGGCTCGCGGGGGAGCCGCCCGCCGCGCGGCTCGCCGAGCTCGATCGCGCCGCCGGCGCGGCGGTCCAGGCCTACCTGTCCGGCGACTACGCGCGGTCCGCCCGCGCCTGGCGCGCGCTCGTCTCCGACCTGGAGTCGCTGCCGGAGGGGCCGGAGGCCTACGAGCAGTGGACGCGGGCGGTGCTGCGCCTCGCCCACGCCGAGGGAACCCTGGGGCGCTGGGCCGACGCGCGCGCGGCCATGGAGCGGCTGCTCGCGGTGGAGCCGCGCTTCGCGCCCGACCCGGACGATTACGCGCCGAGCTACCGGCGCGTCTTCGACGACGCCCGCCAGAAGCTCCGCTCGCGCCCCTCCCGCCGGCTCGCGGTCACCTCCTCCGGCCGCCCCGGCGCGGTCTTCGTGAACGGCAAGTCGATCGGGGTGACGCCCGTGACGGTGACGCTGCCCGCGGGCCGCTACCGCGTGGGCGGGACGAGCGGCGGCCTGCGCGCCCCGACCGCGGCCGTGGACCTGCGCACCGCCGACGGGCGGGTGGAGCTCGACTTCGCGCTCTCGGACGCCGTGCGGCTCGACGCCGGCCCCGGCCTGGCGCTGGCGCCCTCCGGCCGGCCCGAGGCGCTGCGGGAGCTGGGCGCGCGGCTCGGGGTGGACCGGGTCGTGGCGCTCGCTGCCGCGGCCGGGGACGGGCCGCCCGCGCTCGCGGCCTCGCTCCACGAGGTGCGCAGCGGCGCGGTGCTCCGGGAGGCGCGCGTGCGGCGGCCCCCCGGCGCCGACGCCGCCCCGGCGCTCCGCGCGCTCGCCCGGTTCCTCCTCACGGGAGAGCGGGTGGAGGGGCTCGAGGTGACCGCGCCGGCCGCGGCGCCGGCCGCCGGGCACTCCCGCGCCGCCTCCGACCCGGCGCTCTCGGCGCCGTTGCGCGCGCCTGCTCCGGAGCCGGTGCCGCTCGAGCTGCCTCCCGCGAGCGCGCGGGCGCCTTCGGCCGGGCCCGTCCTCGTCGCGCTCCCCGCGGCCTCCGTCGCCGCGGCCGCCGCGGCCGCCGCGACGGTCCCGCCCGCGACCCTCCCGGCCACGGCACCCCCGCCCTCGACGCTCCCCGCCGCGCTCGCTCCCGCGCCCGACCCGCCCACCGCCTCCGATCTGCGCGCCGCCGCGCCACCGCCGGTCCCCGCCGCCGCGCCGGCGGCCCGGCGCTCGGGGTGGCTGCGCCCGGCCGCGTGGATCTCGGGGGCGCTGGCGCTCGGGATGGCCGGGGTGGCCTCCTGGCAGGGGCTCGCGGCCGCGAGCGCCTACGATCGCGCCAACGCGATGGTCCGCGCCGACGGCCTGCTCGCGGCGGGGGCCGACCCGGCGCGCTACCACGACGCGCTGGGCGAAGGAGACCGGGCGCGACGGATGGCCTGGGCGAGCGCCGGCTCCTCGGTGGCGCTCGCGGCGACGGCCGGCGTGCTGGGCTGGCTCTCCGCGGAGCCGGCTCCGGCCGGCGCGAGGTGACCCGCGGCGTGTCGCGGCGTGTCGCGGCGTGTCGCGGCGGGCCCGCACGGCCCACGGGGCGCGAAGCGCGCTCCCTAGCGCGGGGGGCGGGAGCGCTCGTGCACCCGGCGCACCACGCTCGTCAGCTCGTCGGGCGTGAACGGCTTGAACAGGAACGCGTCGGCCTGCAGGAGCTTGCGGACGTGCGCCGAGGCCACCCCGGTCACCACGACGATGGCGATGTCGCGGTTCTTCGGGCTCGCCCGCAGCTGCTCCAGGAACTGCGCCCCGTCCATCCCGGGCATGAGCAGGTCGAGCAGGATCACGTCCGGCCGGGCGCCGTCCTCGATCGTCCGCAGCGCCTCGGCGCCGTCCGACGCCGTGGACGCCTCGAAGCCGCTCGCCCGGAGAGTGTCCGAAAGCGCGCTCCGCAGCTCCTGGCTGTCGTCCACGATCAGCACGCGGGGTGAGGGCATTGGCGCTCGACTACTCTCCCGGGAGCGGAGTGTCAAAGGTAAGCGGGATCCGGTGCCGTTTGGGACTCCGCCACCGGGTCAGCGTCGCGCCGGCGGCAGCGCCCCCCAGGCCGATTCGACGGCGCGTCCGAGCCGCTCCGCGAGCCCTGGCCCGTAGTAGGTGCGCTCGGTCTCGCCGTGGCGCAGCGCCATCCGCTCGGGGGTCTCCACGTACCCGGCGTAGTCGTCGGCGAGGGACACGATCTCGGCCTCCGGGGCGGCGCGGGCGCGCCACTGCTCGCCCACCTCCATCACCGGCTCGCTGGGCGTGAAGAGGAGCGCGAGGGGGCCGAGCCGCAGCGCCGTGACCGGCGCCTCGGCCGGGAACAGCCCCCAGGCGACGTTCCGCGCCAGCTGCGCCAGCCGGCGCGGCGCCGCGGCCGGATCGGGGGGCGGGAGCGCGATGCGGACCTCCGAGAGCGCCAGCGCCGGCCGCGCCTCGGGCCCGCTCCAGGCGAGCTCCGCCACCTTCGACTGCACCGCCCGGGCGTAGAGCTCCGGGGTGAGCTTCACCGCGTCGCCGAGGTGCGGCGTCGCGTCCCCGAGCGCTCCCTGGAAGAAGAGGGTCGGCGCGGGCTGCGAGCGCATCAGCGCCCCGGGCCAGTCGCCCGAGAGCCGGTGGTTGTCGGCGCCGAGGATGGTCGCGTGCGAAGGGTAGACGAGCACCTGGGCGAGGAGGGCGCCGTCCGGGCGCGCCAGCCGGAACCCGGTGAGCCGCGCGGTCACCGGGCGCAGGTACTCGCGGCTGTGCACGAGCCCCGGCGCGTCGGCCCGCGCGGTGGAGAGCAGCGCCGGGGCGCGGGCGGCGTGCGCGGCCCGGACCGCCGCCGCGATCCGTTCCACGAGGGCCTCGAGCTCCCGGCGCTCGTACGGCCCGGTCGCGAACGCCTCGGCGAGCGCGCTGTCCCAGAAGCCGCCCGGGCCGGAGTGGGTGTGGGTCGCCGCGACCACCACCGCGTCGAGGCCGAGGTCGCGGACCCGCTCGCGCACGGCGCCCGAGAGCTCGGCGGGGACGAGCAGCAGCTCGGCCGAGACGAGCGCCACCCGGCAGCCGGGCTCCTCGAGCACGAGCGCGCGGACCCCCACCGGATCCCGCACCCCGCGGGCGGCCCAGCGCAGCCGGGGAAACCCGGCGATGGGCGCGTCCGGGCGCGGGTCGAGCGGCAGCTCGGCCACGCCGGCGAGGAGCGGGCCGCCCCCGCTCGCCCGCTGCACGAGGCGCGGGGCGCCCGGCCGCTCGGCGGGCCGCCACCGCAGCGAACCGGCGGCCACGATCGCGGCCGCCGCGGCGGCGAGGGCCGCGACGAAGAGCAGCGTCCTGGCGAGAAGCATTTTCAAGCGTCAACCGTTATACTGCGCAACCCGCCATGGCTTACGACGCCGTGTATGACAAGCTCAAGGACGAGTGCGGCGTCTTCGGGATCTGGGCCCTGGGCCAGTCCGAAGAGGCCGCCAACTTCACCTACCTCGGACTGCACGCGCTGCAGCACCGCGGGCAGGAGGCCGCCGGCATCGTCTCGACCGACGGCACCACCCTCCACGCCCACCGCGAGATGGGCCACGTGGCCGACATCTTCAACGCCGAGGTGCTGGGCCGCCTGAAGGGCGGCGCCGCCATCGGCCACGTGCGCTACTCGACCGCCGGGGCGAGCCACGTGAGGAACGCCCAGCCCATCGCCGTGCAGTACGCCGGCGGGGCGGTGGCGGTGGCCCACAACGGCAACCTCGTGAACGCCGAGGAGCTGCGGGCCGAGCTCGAGCAGTCGGGCTCCATCTTCCAGACCACGAGCGACACCGAGGTGGTGGTCCACCTCATGGCCCGGGCCCGCTCGGCGGGCTCCGCCCCGGCCGACCCGGTGGACCGGCTGGTGGCCGAGGCCCGCGCCGCGCTCGCCCGCGTGGCCGGCGCCTACTCGATCCTCTTCCTCTCCCAGCAGGCCATCGTCGGCGCGCGCGACCCGCTCGGCTTCCGGCCGCTGGTGATCGGCAAGCTCAAGGGGAGCTGGGTCCTCGCCAGCGAGACCACCGCGCTCGACCTCATCGAGGCCGAGTACGTCCGCGAGGTCGAGCCGGGCGAGCTGGTGGTCCTCGACGGCAAGGGGCTCCGCTCCGAGCCGCTCTTCCCGGGCCAGGCCCGCCCGGAGCGGCAGGGGCGCTGCGTCTTCGAGCACATCTACTTCGCCCGGCCCGACTCGGTGCTGTTCGGCCGGTCGGTCTACTCGGTTCGCCACGCGCTCGGCCGCGAGCTCGCCACCTCGCACCCGGTCCCGGCCGACCTCGTCATCCCGGTGCCGGACTCCGGCGTCCCGGCGGCCATCGGCTACGCCGAGGAGAGCGGGATCCCGTTCGCCACCGGCCTCGTCCGCTCGCACTACGTCGGGCGGACCTTCATCGAGCCGCAGCAGTCGATCCGCCACTTCGGCGTGAAGCTGAAGCTGAACGCGCTCAAGGACGTGCTGCGCGGCAAGCGGGTGGTGGTGGTGGACGACTCGGTCGTCCGCGGCACCACCAGCCGCAAGATCGTGAAGATGATCCGCGACGCCGGCGCGAGCGAGGTCCACCTGCGCATCAGCTCGCCGCCGACGGCGTGGCCCTGCTACTACGGCATGGACACGCCGACCCGGCAGGAGCTCATCGCCTCCACCCACAGCGTGGAGGAGATCGCGAAGTACGTCACCGCCGACAGCCTCGGCTACCTCACGCTCGAAGGGCTCTACCGGGCGGTGGGCGAGTCGCGCCAGGGCTACTGCGACGCCTGCTTCTCCGGCGACTACCTGGTGCAGTTCCCGCGGCAGCGCGAGCCGCGCGGCGCCGGGCTGCGCGTCGTCGGGGCCTGACGAGCTCGCGAAGCGGTCCCCGCCCGGCCCGGTCCCGGGATCGCCGGGCGCCTGGGCCCGCACGGGACGGGTTCCGCGGCGGCGCCGTCGGCCGGAGGCGCTACACTCGGGGTCGTGACCTCGTCCGCCGATCGCTGGCGCGTGCAGGAGGGCGCGCTGCAGCTCTACCGGCTCTTCGACGTCGCCGACGCCATCGACCTCTCGAAGGCGGAGGCGATCGCCGCGGCGCCGCGCTCGCGCCTGAGGCTCGAGACCGCCCAGGGGTCCGCCGCGTTCGAGATCCCGGCCCCGCCGCTGCACCTCGCGCTCGGCGAGCGGACCCTCCGGCTCTCCTCCGGCCCGCGCGTCGTCCAGGCCGAGGCCCGGCTCTACGACTACGGGGTGGTGAGCGTGGTCTACCGGCTGCCCATCCCGCCGGGCACGCCGCTCGAGGCGCTCGTCCCGCTCGCCGAGGAGCTCGCCGCGGCGCCCACCCCGGCGCTCGACGCCGAGGCGCGCCGCGAGGCCGACGAGCTCTGCCGCGCCCTCGCGCCCACCCTCTCGCGGCCGCACGCGTGGGACGGCCTCGAGACCTACCACGTCTTCTTCGTGCGCCGCTTCGACCGCCCGGTCGGCGCGGCGGAGCTCCTCGCCGAGGCGCCCCTCGCGAAGCTCCTGCTGGGGGAGGGGAGCGCCACGCCGCTCTCGGAGGGGGAGCGGGAGGACGTGCTCAAGCACCGCTTCAGCTACCTCGCCGACGACCTCGCGGTGGTGGACTGGAACAGCGCCTTCGTGCTGGAGCCGTCCGGGGTCGGGGACATCCCGGACCTGCTCGAGTTCGCGACCGCCCACCTGCTCGAGCTCCGCTACTACGACGCTCTCCTCGACCGCGAGCTCTCACGCATCTACGACGAGCTCGACGCCGGGGGGCGCTTCCAGAACGTCTTCACCCGCCGGTACGGGCGGCTGCGGCGGCGCACCGCGGCGCTGCTCCTCGAGCTCACCGAGATGACGGAGCGGCTCGAGAACGCGGTGAAGATCATCGGCGACTTCTACCTGGCGCGCCTGTGGCAGAGCGCGATCCGTCGCTTCCGCCTGCCGGCGTGGCAGGAGACCGTGCTGCGCAAGCAGCAGCTCCTCTCGGGCGTGAACGCGCTGCTCGGCGACGCCGCCGACACGAGCCGCGGGCAGCTCATGGAGCTGGCGGTCATCCTGCTCATCCTCGGCGAGTTCCTGCTGGCCCTCGCGGTGCACTGAGCGTCCGGGGGCGGGCCCGGTCGCCGGGGGGCCGATCGCGCGGATCGGCCCATTTTGCAGGCCGATCGCGCGGTCAGGCAGTTGACGGGCGGATCCGAAAGCGATATCAGGGCTGTCAATCGCCGCCGGTGGGCGGGTAAGGAGGGCTTCCTAAAATGACGCAGGCTCAGTTCTTCCAGGCGGTGGCCGAGGCTTCCGATCTCTCGAAGGCCCAGGTGCGCGCGGTGTTCACGGCGGTCGAGGAGATCGTCACCAAGCGGCTCAAGGCCGAGGGCAAGATCCCGCTGGGCGGCCTCGGGGCCGCCAAGCTGGTGGACCGCAAGGCGCGCGTGGGCCGCAACCCGGCCACGGGCGAGCAGATCAAGATCGCGGCCCGCACCGCCATCAAGCTGAACCCGTCCAAGGCGCTCAAGGACGTGTTCAACAAGAAGGCCAAGAAGTAGTCGGTCGCAGCGCTCGAGCTTTTGGGAGGCCCGCCGGAGCGATCTGGCGGGCCTCCTCCATTTCTGGCTAACAATGGGGGGCATGACGGTGCGCGTGAAGGCGGTGGAGACGGCGGCGGAGCGCGAGGCCACCCGGGCGGTGCGCCGGCGGGTGTTCATCGACGAGCAGCGGGTGCCGGCCGAGCTGGAGTACGACGAGCACGACGAGGCCGCCGACCACGTGGTCGCCTTCGACGACGGCGGCGCCTGCGTCGGGACCGGCCGCCTGGTGGTGCAGGCCCCCGGCGTCGGGCGGGTGGGGCGGATGGCGGTGGACGCCCGCTGCCGCGGCCAGGGCGTGGGGGCGAAGCTCCTCGAGGCGCTCGAGGCGATCGCCCGGGCCCGCGGCCTCCGCGAGATCGTGCTCCACGCGCAGGCGCACGCGGCGCCCTTCTACGACAAGGCCGGCTACCTCCCGGAGGGCGAGCGGTACGAGGAGGCGGGGATCCCTCACGTCACCATGCGCAAGCGGCTCTGAGCCGCGCGTCGCGCCCCCTCCCTGTCCCTCCCCCGCTCGCGCGGAAGCGGGGAAGAGGGGACCGCGGGGCTCGCTGCCGGAGGTGCCGCGCGGAGCTCCCTCCCCGCTCGGGCGGGGAGGGCAGGGGAGGGGCGGCCAGTCGGAACCGGGCGCCGGCCGCTTCAGGCAATATGCAGCAGCGACCGCAGGGTCGTGATGATGTCCCCGAACTTCACCGGCTTCTGCAGGAACACGTCCACCCCGAGCGGGGCCGTCCGCGCCATGGCGGCCTTGCCGCCGGCGCTGATCACGACGATGGGCATCCCCGCGCAGGCCGGGTTCTTGCGGGCCAGCTCCACCAGGGTGAAGCCGTCCATCCCCGGCATGTACAGGTCGGCCATGAGCAGGTCCACCCGCGGCAGCCGCTCCAGCCGGGCGGCCGCCTCGCGGCCGTCGTGGGCGAAGTCCACCTTCAAGTCCACGCCGTCGCTCGCGATCCGGCGCATCGCCTGCTGGTACATCTCGAGGACGAGCGGGTTGTCCTCGACCACCAGCAGGTTGTAGGCGTGCTTCCCGGTCGCCGGGACGGTCAGCGCGGAGCCGGCGAGGCGGGCCAGCTTCTGCCGGTCCTCCGGCCGGTCCTCCGGCACCCTCACCGCGAGACCCTTGGGGAAGTCGGTGCTCGCCTGGCGCAGGCGCACCACCTCCACCTCGATGGCCACGGGCTCGAGCAACCCCGGGAAGCTGACCGAGAGCGGCACCCGGTCGCCGATCGCCAGCTCGCGCTCGGTGCGGATGAAGAGCCCGCTCGCCGACAGGTTCTCGGTCGCGTCCCGCAGCTCGGGGAGGTCCGGATAGTCGATCCGGAGGATGAGCGGCACGCGAGGGTGCTGTCGCTGGTCGTTGGGCGCCATGTGCGGGAATTCCCGCGAGTATACACCCCCCGAAAAACGGATTGACAACCTCAGAGGGCCAAACTAGCTTCGCGCAGTCAATTTCCTCAGGTATCTCGGAGCCTTATGGCCGGCGCGACGCGGAACATGCCCGTACTCGCAGCGGAATTGCCTCCCGAACAGGTGTCCCGGTTCGATGCCGAGCTGGGGGTGATCCTGAAGCGGTACCCCGAGGATCGGCAGGCGGCGGCCATGATCCCGGCCCTCCGGCTCGGCCAGGAGGTCTTTGGCTGGCTCTCCCCGGCGGTCCAGCAGCTCTGCGCCGACCGGCTCGGGACCTCCCCCGCCCGGGCCGAGGAGGTCGCCACCTTCTACGTGATGCTCGAGACCCACCCGCACGGGCGGCACGTGGTCGAGCTCTGCACCAACATCGGCTGCTGCCTGTCCGGCTCGGAGCGGATCTTCGAGGCGGTGAAGCGCAAGCTCGGCGTCGAGAACGGCGGCACCACCCCCGACGGCCGGATCACCTTCCGCGAGGTCGAGTGCCTCGGCTCCTGCGGCACGGCCCCCGCCATGCTGGTGGACGAGGAGATGCACGAGCGGCTCACGCTGGAGAAGGTCGAGAAGCTCCTGGGAGGCCTGAAGTGAGCGACACCCTGATCCTCTCCAAGCGCTGGGGCAAGAAGGACAGCCACACCCTCGCCTCCTACCGGGCCGACGGCGGCTACGCCGCGCTCGAGAAGGCCCTGGGCATGGACCCGGCGGCCATCGTCAGCGAGGTGAAGGCCTCGAACCTGCGCGGCCGCGGCGGCGCAGGCTTCGCCACCGGCCTCAAGTGGTCCTTCCTCCCGAAGGACATCCGCCCCCGCTACCTCTGCATCAACGCCGACGAGTCGGAGCCGGGCACCTTCAAGGACCGCTACATCATCGCCCACGATCCCCACCAGCTCATCGAGGGGATCGCCATCGCCTGCTTCGCCAACGACATCCACCTCGCCTACGTCTACATCCGCGGCGAGTTCAAGCGGCAGGCCGAGATCCTCCACGCCGCCGTCCAGGAGGCGTACGCGGCCGGCATCCTCGGTCCCAAGCTGCTCGGGCGCGACTTCGCCCTCGACCTCCACGTCCACCGCGGCGCCGGCGCCTACATCTGCGGCGAGGAGAGCGCCCTCATGGAGTCGCTCGAGGGCAAGAAGGGCTACCCGCGCCTCAAGCCGCCCTTCCCGGCGGTGGTGGGGCTCTGGGGCAAGCCGACCATCATCAACAACGTCGAGACGCTCGCCAACGTCCCCTGGATCGTCCAGAACGGCGGCGCCGCCTTCGCGGCCCTGGGCCAGGGCAAGTCGGGCGGCACGCGCCTCTTCTGCGTCTCCGGCCACGTGGTGCGGCCCGGCGTCTACGAGAAGCCGGTCCACTACAACCTCAAGAAGCTCATCATGGAGGACTGCGGCGGCATCGTCGGGGGCCGGGCGGTGAAGGCGGTCATCCCGGGCGGCAGCTCCGCCCCGGTGCTCGCGGCTCACGAGATCGACGTCTCCATGGAGTTCGACGCCCTCAAGGCGGCCGGCACCATGGCCGGCTCCGGCGGCGTCATCGTGATGGACGAGTCCACCTGCCTCGTCCGCGCGCTGGCGCGCATCTCCAAGTTCTACGCCGAGGAGAGCTGCGGCCAGTGCACCCCCTGTCGCGAGGGCACCCCGTGGATGGAGGGCATCCTCCACCGGATCGAGCACGGCGAGGCGAGCGCGGCCGACGTGGACCGGCTCGAGCAGGTGGCGAACTCGATCGCCGGCAACACCATCTGCGCCCTCGGCGACGCCGCGGCCATGCCGGTGCAGAGCTTCCTCAAGAAGTTCAAGCCGGAGTTCCTGCGTCACGTGGAGCACCGCGGCTGCCCCTACGGCGAGCACGCCTGGGGCCTGACGCAGGACTCGCGCGAGGCGGTCGTCGGAGAGATGAGGGTCTAGGCATGGGCGACAAGGCCGAGATGGCAGTCTTCTGGATCTTCACCGTCCCGCTCATCGCCTCGAGCCTCGGGGTGGTGGTGGCGAAGAACCCCATCACCGCGGCGATGAGCCTGGTGGGCGCCTTCTTCTGCCTGGCGGGGATCTACGTGCTCCTCACGGCGCACCTGGTCGCCTTCCTGCAGATCCTGGTCTACGCGGGCGCCATCATGGTGCTCTTCCTCTTCGTCATCATGCTGCTCTCGCTGCAGGACGAGGTCCTGGGCGTCTCGCGGCTCAAGGTGATGCAGGGGGTGGGCGCGGTGGGGTGCATCGGGGTGTTCGCGGTGGTCTACCGGGCCATCCTGGCCTCCGGCGGGCGCTACATGCCGCAGGTGGACGAGGGCTACGGCACCGTCAAGGCGGTGGGCCGGCTGCTCTTCACCCAGTACCTCCTGCCGTTCGAGGCCACGAGCTTGCTGCTCCTCGTCGCCATCGTGGGCGCGGTGGTCGTCGCCAAGCAGAGGATCTGAGCCATGGTCCCCTCCAACTACTACCTGGCGCTCGGCGCGATCCTCTTCACCATCGGCCTGTTCGGGGTGGTGACGAAGCGGAACATCCTCATCGTCTTCATGTGCATCGAGCTGATGCTCAACGCCGCCAACCTGACCTTCCTCACCTTCGCGCGGCAGGGCGGGAACATGGCGGGCCACGCCATCGCCTTCTTCGTGATCGCGGTGGCGGCGGCCGAGGCCGCGGTGGGGCTCGCCATCGTCATCGCCATCTACCGCACCCGCGGGACCCTGCACATGGACGAGGTGAAGGTCCTCCGGGACTGACGGGCGGCGGGCGTCCGCCCGACCTTCACCCCCGGCGACGACGCGCCGCGGCGCCCCTTCCGGCGCATCGCGGCGCGGCCGTTTTCGCGCGCGCCGGCCCCGGCGCCGAGTGTAGATTGGCGCCCACATGCTCGCGCGCTGCGCTCGCTGCCAGAACACCTTCACGACCGACCGCTTCGGGATCCAGACCTGCCCGCACTGCGGCTCGGAGGTGCTGCTCTCCGACCCGAACGCGCCCGCCGCGCCGCCGGCCCAGCCCGCGCCGCCCGCGCCGGGCACCTCGTCGCCGAGCTGGGGCGCGCCGCCGGCGCCGCCGCCCGGGTTCGGCGCCCCGCCGCCCGGGGCCGGGGCCGCCCCCCCGGGCGCCCCGCCGCCTCCCCCGGGCCGCCCGCCCGGCGCCCAGCCCTCCGAGGGCGGGTGGGGCAGCGCCCCGCACCGGCCGGTCGCGCCGCCGCCGCCGGGCTGGGAGCGGAGCGCGCCCTTCGTGGACCGCAGCCGGATCGGCTTCCTCGCCTCCTACGTCCAGACCTGGAAGCTGGTGGCCTTCGACCCGGCCCAGTTCTTCCGGTACGTGCGCATCGCCGAGAGCCGGAGCGCGGTGCTCTTCGGCGTCGTCGCCCTCACGCTCGGGAACTGGTTCCAGACCCTCTACGGCTACGCGGTCTCGAGCGCGGCGGTCGGGCTGTTCGACGACATGCTGGGGAAGATCCCGCAGGGGCGGATGGGCGTGGACCACGCGCTCGTCCTCGCGCTCAAGTCGCGCACCACCTTCGCCGGCGTGCTGGCGCAGCTGGTGATGGCGCCGCTCGCGGCGCTCTTCGTGCTCTACCTCACCGCCGGCGTGATGCACCTGCTCCTGCTCCTCTTCCGGGCCGCGCCGCGCGGCTTCGACGCGACCCTCACCGCGGTCGGGTACGCCTTCGGGCTCTTCGTCCTGCAGGCGGTCCCGGTGTGCGGCTACCCGGTGGCGGCCATCTGGTTCCTCGGGGCGGTCATCCTGGGGCTCGGCGAGACGCAGCGCTGCGGCCCGGGGAAGGCGGCCGCGGCGGCGCTCCTGCCGCTCGGGTTCGTCTGCTTCTGCTGCGGCGGCGCGGTGGCCACCATGCTGGCCGGCCTCGGCACCATCTCGTCGCAGGGGGAGTAGCCGGTGGCGTCGCGCGCGGAGGCCCGCCCGCCGTTCGGGCACGTCGAGGTCTTCGCCCTCCTCGGCGCCTCGAGCTTCCTCGCGGCCCGCTTCTTCCCGGTGCTGGCGCTCCGGCTCCGCTGCCCGCTGCTCGCCCTCACCGGCTGGCCCTGCCCCACGTGCGGCATGACGCGGGCCTTCGTGCGGCTCGCGCACGGCGCGGTGGGCGGGGCGGTGGCCGCGAGCCCCCTCGGCGCGCTCCTCGCGGCGGCCGCGTGGGCCTTCGGCGCCGCCGCCCTCGCCGCCTGGGCCGCCGGCCGCCCGCTCCCGGCGCTGCCCCGCCCGGCGCAGCGCGCCCTCGCGGCGGCCCTGGTCGGGCTCGCCGCCGTCAACTGGTCCTGGCTCTGTCTCACCCGCTGGAGGTCGCCGTGAATCCGCCGCTGCTCACGTCCGTCGTGCTCGTCGTCCTGGGCTACCTGATGGGCTCGGTGCCCTTCGGGCTCATCCTGGCGCGCGCCTTCGCCGGAGTGGACGTGCGCGCCGTCGGGTCGGGCAACATCGGCGCCTCCAACGTCTCGCGCGCGGCCGGCAAGCTCGCGGGGGTGGTGACGCTCCTCTTCGACGCCGGCAAGGCGGCGCTCCCGATGATCCTCACCCGCTCGCTCCTGCGCGGCTCGTACGGCGACGCGGCGGCCGGCCACCTCGAGCTCTACGTGGGCGTGGCCGCGTTCGTGGGCCACTGCTTCCCGGTCTGGCTCCGGTTCAAGGGCGGCAAGGGGGTCGCCACCGGGCTCGGCGTCTTCGCGGTGCTCGCGCCGCTCGCCGCGCTGGCGGCCCTGGTGTCCTTCGGGGTCGTCTTCGCGGTGACCCGCATCGCCTCGGTGTCGTCGCTCGTCGGCACCACCGTCTGCGCCGGCGGCGCCATCCTCGTGCACGGGTGGGGGACCGACGTGGCCTGGGGCGCGCTCCTCATCGCCGCGCTCATCTTCTGGCGCCACCGCGGCAACCTCGCCAGGCTCTTCCAGAAGCGCGAGATCAAGGTCTAGCGGCGCGCCCGGGGCGGGCGCGCGGCGGGCCAGGGAGCGGCCATGGAAGGCTATCCGGTGGTGGTCGAGGAGAAGGTCCGCTACTCGGACATCGACGCCTTCAACCACCTCAACAACGTGGTCTTCTTCCAGCTCTTCCAGCAGGCGCGGGTGGCCTACTTCGAGGAGGTGGGGATCTTCAGCCGCATGGGGCGCGGCGAGCAGAACCTGGTGGTCGGCGAGACCTCCTGCCGGTTCCTCGCCGAGGGGCACTACGGCGACGTGGTGCAGTGCGGGGCGCGCTTCGCTCGGCTCGGCACCAGCTCCTGCGAGCAGCAGTACCGGCTCGAGGTGCGCGGCAAGCCCATCGCCGAGGGGAGCGCGGTGCTCGTCTTCTACGACTTCCAGACCGGCCGCTCGGCGCCGCTCCCGGAGCCGCTCAAGGCGCGCATCCGCGAGATCGAGGCGCGCGCGGGGCGGGTGATCTGAGGCCCCGCGGGCGCTAGAACGAGGGCACCTTGCCCGCCCCCGAGCTTTCGTCCGGCGCCCGCGCCGCCGCCCCCCGCGCCTCCCTCCGCCGCCTCTGGCCGCTGTTCCGCGAGGAGCGGCCGGCGCTCGCCCTCGCCACCCTGCTCCTCCTCGTGGGCTCGCTGGCGGCGCTCGCCTACCCGCAGGGCGTCCGGATCATCGTGGACGGCGCCACCTCCCGGCGCGACCCGGCCGCGGTCCGGGACGCCGCGCTGCTGCTGGGGGCGCTCGCGGTGCTGCAGGGGCTCGCCGTGGCCGGCCGGGCCTGGCTCTTCGGCGTCGCCGGCGAGCGCGGCGTCCGGCGCGTGCGCGAGCAGCTCTTCCGCTCGCTGGTCTCGCAGGAGGTCGCCTTCTTCGACGGCCAGCGCACGGGCGCCCTCCAGTCCCGGCTCGCCTCCGACACCGCCGCGCTGCAGGCGCTCCTCTCGTCCCAGCTCTCGATGGCGCTGCGCAACGGCGTGCAGGTGGCCGGCGCGCTGGCGCTCCTCGTCTACACCTCGCCGCGCCTCACCGCGGTGATGCTGTCGGTCATCCCGGCGGTGGCCTTCGGCGCGGTCTTCTACGGGCGGAAGATCCGCGGCCTGTCGCGCCGCTCGCAGGACGCCCTCGCCGAGGCCGGGCACGTCGCCGAGGAGTCGCTCTCCGCCATCCGCACCGTCCGGGCCTTCGCCGCCGAGGACGCCGAGGACCGCCGCTACGGCGCCGCCGTGGCCCGGGCCTTCGCGCTCGCCCGCGCCCGGGTCCTCGCCGGCTCCGTCTTCCTGGGCGCCACCTACGCCGGCGTCTACGCCGCCATCGCGGTGGTGCTCGGCTACGGCGGGGCCCTCGTGGCGCAGGGCGCGCTCACCGCCGGCGCGCTGACCGCCTTCCTCGTCTACACGCTGCTCATCGCCATGGGGCTCGGGACCCTGGCCGACAACTGGGCGGAGGCGATGCGCGGGCTGGGGGCCGCCGAGCGGGTCTTCGAGCTCGTGGACCGCGCCCCGGCGATGGCGCTGCGGGGCGGGCGCCGGCTCGAGCGCGTCGCCGGCCGCGTCGCCTTCGAGGACGTCCGCTTCTCGTACCCGCTCCGGCCCGAGGCCGAGGTGCTCCACGGGATCGAGCTGGTGGTCGAGCCGGGCGAGGTGGTGGCCCTCGTCGGCCCCTCCGGCGCCGGCAAGTCCACGCTCGGCGCGCTCCTGGTCCGGCTCTACGACCCCTCCGCCGGCCGGGTCACGCTCGACGGGCACGACCTCCGGGAGCTCGATCCCTCCTGGCTGCGCGCCCAGGTCGGGGTGGTGTCGCAGGAGCCGGTGCTCTTCTCGACCAGCGTCGCCGAGAACGTCCGCTACGGCCGCCCCGGCGCGAGCGACGCCGAGGTGCGCGAGGCCCTCGCCGGCGCCAACGCGCTCGACTTCGTCCAGGGCTTCCCCGACGGCCTCGCCACGCGCGTGGGCGAGCGGGGGCAGCAGCTCTCCGGCGGCCAGAAGCAGCGGGTGGCCATCGCCCGGGCCATCCTCAAGGACCCGCGGCTCCTCCTCCTCGACGAGGCGACGAGCGCGCTCGACGCCGGCTCGGAGGCGCTGGTGCAGGAGGCGCTCGCGAGGCTCATGCGCGGCCGCACCGCGATCGTCATCGCCCACCGGCTCTCCACGGTGGTGGGCGCCGACCGGGTGGTGGTGATCGACGGCGGCCGGGTGATCGAGTCGGGCGGCCACGCCGCGCTGGTCTCGCGCGGCGGCGCCTACGCCCGGCTGGTGGAGCGGCAGGTGCTGCGCGGGTAGGGCGCAATGCCAGTCACCGAGCGAGCTCCCCTCGTTCGAACGGCGCCCGCGCGCCGAGCCCTGACCTTCTTCGGGCCATGACGCGGGCGGAGGGCGCACGCGCGAACGATCTCGTGGAGCTCGGCGGCGGCGCCGCCGCCTCGCCGGACGGGTCCGAACGCACGGGGCCAGGGGCGCGCGAAACGAGGCCGCGCCCGCGAGGAGGATCGGCCAGCCGTCCCCGGGGAAAGCTCGTGCCGGAAGCTCCCGCAGCTTGTGTCGCCTGCTGCCGATCCATCTCGTTACCCATGCACCCAATCCGGACCCCGTGTTCGCTTGACAGGGCCGCGGGCTTTTCCGCCTCGCGGCGGTCCCGCGCGCTGGGCAGGCCCCTCCGGACGCATCCGGCTTCCCCTGCGCGGCGCGCCCGCCGTGTCCGAGGGAGCGCGGAGGCTGCTCCGGGAAAGCCCGGCCACGGACCGCCCAGACCCCTTCCCGGAGGGCTCGAAAACCGCTGGTACAACGGAGTCCATGAACGCTCCGCTCTCCTTCGACCTGACCGCACTGTCCGACCGCGCGCTCCTCGAGGCCCTCACCTCGCTCGTCCGGCGCGAGCGCGAGGTCACCGCCGAGGTCGTCGCGCACCTCGCCGAGGTCGATGCTCGCAGGCTCTACCGCGACCACGCCTGTCCCTCGATGCACGCTTACTGCGTGGGCGTGCTCCACCTCGCCGACGAGGCCGCCTACAAGCGCATCAACGCCGCCCGTACGGCGCGCCGCTTCCCTGCCGTCCTGGAGATGCTCGCCGACGGCAGGCTCCACCTCTCCGCCGTATGCCTCCTTGCGCAGCACCTCACCGAGGAGAACCACGGAGCCCTCCTCGACGCCGCGGTCCACCGCAGCAAGCGCGACATCGAAGAGCTCCTCGCCGAGCGATTCCCCCGGCCGGACGTGCCCGCGGCGCTGCGCAAGCTCCCGAGCCCGTTGCCGCGCTTCGCGCCATCGGCGCCGCCCGAAGCGCCGCCGCTTGTCGCTCCGCCGCAAGCGCCCTCGCTTCTCCCTCGGCCCGAAGCGCCATCACTCCTCATTGCGCCCGAAGCGCCGTCGCGCCGCATTCCCCCCGCTGCGCTCGCGCCCTCCGCACCGGTCGTCGCGCCGCCTCCTCCTCCGCGCCCCGTGCTCGCTCCGCTCGCGCCCGAGCGCTACAGGCTCCAGCTCACCATTTCTCGCCAGACCCGCGACCGGCTGGAGGAGGCCCGGGACCTGCTCGGCCATCAGATGCCGGCCGGAGATCTCGCCGAGGTGGTCGACCGCGCGCTCGAGCTCCTGGTCCGGGAGCTTCGCAAGCGGAAGTTCGCCGAGACCCGAACGCCGCGCGCGCCCAGGTCCGCCCCGGCGACCGAGGGCTCACGGCACATTCCCCACCACGTCCGGCGCGAGGTGGCGCTTCGCGACGGGAATCAGTGCACCTTTGTCGCCGAGGACGGACGGCGCTGCCCGGCGCGCCGCAGGCTCGAGTTCCACCACCAGCGGGTCGCGTTCGCGAAGGGCGGGGAGGGGTCGGCCGACAACCTCTGCCTCCGCTGCACCGCCCACCACGGGCTCGCGACGGAGCAGGAGTTCGGCCGCGAGCACGTCGCCCGACGGGTCGCCGAGGCCCGGTTAGCGCGCGAGCGCCTCCGCGGTGCCAAGGCGCCTTCCCCGGGAGTGGCGAGCACCCCCCGCGAGCGCCGCCGCGAGGCCAAGCCACCGTCCCCGGGAACGGCGAGAACGGCCAGCACTCCCTCATCGTTCGCGTTCGGCCCGACCTGACCGATGGCTCGGCGGGGCGGGCCTTCCGTGCTCCACCCGGCCGGTCCCTCCCACCGGGCGCGATGCGGCGAGCTTCCGTGAGGGTTGTTCACCTCGCGGGCGCGGCCTCGTCGCACGGGCCCCCGCGTTCGCGCGTGCAGGCTCCGCCCGGCGAGGCGGCGGCGCCGCCGCCGAGCTCGCGGGAGCGCTCGCGCGCGACCCTCCCCTCGTCGTCCTGGCCCGAAGGCGGCTCGCCGGACAGGGCCGCGGTCGAAGCAGACTGGCCCCGTCGCGCTGGCCGGCGCCGGAGCCGGAGTGCGCGCGCCCCGACCACTGACAGAGAGGCACGGCGGAAGGCGCTCCGTGAACGGGATGGCGGCTACCTGCGCCGCGCGGCTCCGGCTCAGCGGAGCAGCGACTTCACGAGGTGCGCCCCGAGCTCGCGCAGCCCGGCGTCGAGCGCGGCGCTGCCCTTCTCGGACTGGAGCGTCGCCCGCAGGGCCTCCGGCGCCAGCCCGAGCTCGAGGTTCACCCGGACGAGCACCGCCGAGAGGGCCGGGCCCGCCGCGGCGGCCTTCACCTTGCCGCCGCGCTCCTGCATCGCCTTCGCGATCCGATCCAGGAGGGCGTCCTCGCTGGTGCGCGGGCCCTGCTGGTCGAAGAGCGCCTCCGAGATCCCCCAGTGGAGATCCTCGAGGAGCTCCGGCGCCGCGAGCGCCAGGGCGAGCCGCTCGCGCGCCTCCTCCTCGTCCACCGACATCGCGGCCGCGTAGGTGGGGGCGACGAGGGTGACGAGGTCCTTGCGCGGGAAGAGGTGCGGCAGGCGCTTCGAGAAGAGGGGCACGGCGGGAGCATACCCGGTCGCGGCGCGCGCTGCCCGGGGACGCCGGACCCGGGCGCCGCGCTAGACGTTCGTCTCCGCCCGCGCCTCGCCGATGGGGCGCACCAGCACCTGCCGCGGCTTCACGCCGTTCGGCGGGCCGACCACGCCCTCGCGCTCCATGCGCTCGATGATCTTGGCGGCCTTGTTGTAGCCGAGCCGCATCTCGCGCTGGAGCTTCGAGACCGAGACCTCCTCCATGCGCGAGACGAGGTCCACCGCCTGGTCGTAGACCGGATCGTCCTCGTCCTCGCCGCGGCCGGCCCCCTCGCCCGAGTCGCGGGCCTTGAGGATCGACGGGTCGTAGACCGGGCGCCCCTGCTCCTTGAGGAAGGAGACCACCCGCTCGATCTCGCCCTCGGAGACGAAGGCGCCCTGGACGCGGGTCACCGGCTGGGTCGCGGTGAGCACCAGCATGTCGCCGTCGCCGAGCAGGCTCTCGGCGCCGGGGCCGTTGATGATGGTGGCCGAGTCGTGGCGGCTGGCGAGCCGGAAGGTGATGCGGGCCGGGAAGTTGTTCTTGATCATGCCCGTCACCACGTCGGTGGACGGGCGCTGCGTCGCCACCATGAGGTGGATGCCGGTGGCGCGGGCCTTCTGCGCCAGGCGGGCGAGCGAGATCTCCACCTCGCGCGGCGCGGTCATCATGAGGTCGGCGAGCTCGTCGATGATGACCACGATGTACGGCAGCTTCTGCGGCTGCTTCTTCTGGTCGCGGGCGGCCACCGGATCGTCCGGCGGGGGCGCGGTCGGGTCCTCGTACTCGGCGCTCGCCTCGATCGGCTCGAACTCCGGCGGCGGCTCGCCCATGGAGGCCGCGTCGCGCGCGGCGAAGACCTCGCTGGCGGGGCGGCCCGGCGCGGCGGTCCCGCCGGCGGCGTCCACCGCCTCGCGGGCGAGGCGCGCCTCGGCCTCCTCCTCGGTCTCGCCCTGGGCGACGTCCACCACCACGAGCTTCTTCGGCCGGGGCGCGAGCTCCGCCTCCTCGAAGAGCGTGCCCTGCGCCCGCTGCTTCTCCACCTTGGCGTTGTAGCTCTTGAGGTCCTTCGAGCCGGTGTCGGCCAGGATCTGGGTGCGCCGCTCCATCTCGTCCACCGCCCACTGCAGCGCCCGGGTGGCCTTCTGCGGGTCGGTCACCACCGGCAGGAGCAGGTGCGGGATGTCCTCGTAGATGGAGAGCTCGGTCATCTTCGGGTCCACCATGATCATGCGGACCTGGTCGGGCGCCTGCCGGTAGAGCATCGACAGGATCATGGTGTTGAGGCCGACCGACTTGCCCGAGCCGGTGGTGCCGGCGATGAGCAGGTGCGGCATCCGCTGCAGGTCGACGCAGTAGGGGATGCCCTCGATGTTCTTGCCGAGCGCGAGCGGGAGCAGGCCGCCCGCGTGGGCGAAGGTCTCCGACTCGAGCACGTCCTTCAGGAACACCGTGGCCCGGTCGCGGTTCGGCACCTCGATGCCCACCACGCCCTTGCCCGGGATGGGCGCGATGATGCGGATGCGCGTGGCGGACAGGGCCATGGTGAGCTCCTTGTCCAGGTTCTCGATCTTGGCGAGCTTCACGCCGGCGACCGGGCTGAACTCGTAGAGCGTCACCACCGGGCCGGGCCGGATGTGGCGGATCACCCCCTCGACGCCGTGGGTCTTGAGGGTGGCGACGATGATGCCGGCGGTGCGCTGCAGCCCGCCCTCGTCCACCTCCTTCTCTACCACCTCGGGCTTGTCGAGGAGCCCGAGGGCGGGGAGGGTGAAGACCGCGCCGGACTGGGTGTAGGCGAAGGACGGCTCCTCCTTCTCGTCCTCCTTCTTGCGCTTCTTCTTCTCCTGCATGGCCGCCGAGAGCACGATCTCGGGGCGCGCCGGCTCGGCGGCGGGCGCGTTCGCGGCGGGCTCGGCGGCCGCCGCGGGCTCCTCGGCGGGCGCGGCGGCCTCGGCCGGCGCCACCACCACGAGCGGCCGCGCCTCGCAGGCGTCCTCCTTCTTCTTGCGGCGCGGCTTCTCCTTCGGCTCCTCTGGCGGGAGCGGCGCGGTGTTGAGCTCGCGCGCCCAGGCCGGATCGTCGTCGCCGGCGGGCCCCTCCTCCGCCGCGACCTCCACGGCGCCGGCGGCGAGCGCCACCGCGGCGCGGGCGCGGGCCTCCTCGTCGGCGGCCTCCTCCTCGGCCCGGCGGGCCTTCTCGGCCGCCTCGGCCTCCCGCAGCTCGGCCACGGCCTCGCGGTGGCGGTCCACCGCCTCGCGGGTCTGGTGGAACAGGAAGGCACCCAGGGCGCGCATCGCGCGGCCGACCGCGGCGGCGGCCGCGACCACGTCGAGGTCGGCGGCGAGGATGAGGGCCACCACCGCGCAGGCGCCCACCACGAGGGCGGTGCCGACGGCGCCGAAGAGCGCCTCGGCGTTGCGGCAGAGCACGCGGCCCACCGCGCCGCCGGCGGGGAAGCTCGCGAGCTCGGTCCGGCCGAGGAAGAGCTGGGCCAGGGTGGCGACGGCGAGGGTCAGCACCGCGTAGGCCGCCGCCGCCACCGCGGTGAGGCGGCGCGGCGCGTCGCGGAAGAGCCGGATGGCGCCGGTGCAGACGGCGATGGGCAGCACCAGGGCGGAGAAGCCGAGGACGCCGTAGAGCCCCAGCGCGGCGTAGTGGCCGACCTTGCCGCAGAGGTTGCCCGCCGGCGGGAGCCCCCGGTCGAGGAACAGGCGGTCCTGCGAGGAGAAGCTGACGAGCGCGAGGAACAGCGCGAGCCCCACCGTGAAGAGCAGGACCGCCGCGATGTCCTTCTTCATCCCGGTGCCGCGCGCCCCCTCGGCGCGCTCGCCCCGCTTCGCGGTGTCCTTCTCCTTGCGGCTCTTCCCCTTGCCCATCGCCCAACCCTTCCTGATGCGTGGCCTTTTTCGGATCCTGCGGCCAGCGATGCCAGATGGTATCGGGGGGTGGCCGAAAAGCCATTTTCCGGCCGGCCCGGCGAGGGGCGGCGACGGACGGGCCGGCGGGCCGGATCCCCCGTGATCCCGGCCACATCCCCGCCGGGCGCGAGCGGCGGATGGCCGTTATGAAACCTCGCATCGCCGCCGGGCTGAGGTATGAGGAGGGGGAGGCCCTCCGGCGAGAGTCCGGACGGCCCCACATCGACCCGACGCCCGCACGAGGAGCGCGCATGTCCGACAGGGGAATCACGACGCCTTCGCAGACCGAGGACGAGTACTTCGTCAAGGAAGACGCCGAGAAGAAGCGGCGGATCGCCCTCCAGGTGAAGCAGGAGACGGCCGCCGCCGAGCTGCAGCGGCTGAAGGACCTGCACTACATGCACTGCCCCAAGTGCGGCCTGAAGATGACCGAGGTGAAGTACGGGAAGGTGGACGTGGACGTCTGCTTCGCCTGCAACGGCATCTTCCTCGACCAGGGCGAGCTCGAGCAGATCGAGCGGGACCGCCACCCGGTCATGGGCGCCATCCTCAACTGGTTCAAGGCCGAGACCCACCACCCGGTGAAGTGAGGGAGCGCCCGATGTCGCTGTCACTCGAGGAGGTGCGCCGGGTCGCCTCCCTGGCCCGGCTGCGCCTTTCGGCGGAGGAGGAGCGGCTCTTCCAGGGCCAGCTCTCCGCCATCCTCGACCACGTGAAGCAGCTCGAGGCGCTCGACGTCTCGGCGGTCGAGCCGATGACGCACGCCCTCGCCCAGGGCGAGGTGGGGGCGCTGCGCCCCGACGAGCCCGCGCCGTCGCTCGACCCGGAGCTGGCGCTCGCCGCCGCCCCGGCGCGCGAGGGGACCGCCTTCCAGGTGCCGAGGATCATCGAGTGAGCGCCGCGGAGCTTCTCTCGGGATCGATCCAGGAGGCGGCGGCCGCCCTCGACGACCGGACCGTCTCCTCGCTCGAGCTCACCCAGGCGGCGCTCGCGCGCGTCGCCGAGACCGACGGGCGGCTCGGGGCCTTCCTCGCCGTCACGCCGGAGCGGGCCCTCGACGCCGCCCGCGCCTCCGACGCCCGCCGCGCCCGCGGCGACGCGCGCGGGCCGCTCGACGGCGTGCCGGTGGCGCTGAAGGACATCTTCCTCACCCAGGGCGTCCCCACCACCGCCGGCTCGCGCATCCTCGAGGGCTACGTCCCGCCCTACGACGCGACGGTGGTGGAGCGGCTCCAGGCCGCCGGCGCGGTCTCGCTCGGCAAGCTCAACATGGACGAGTTCGCCATGGGCTCGTCCAACGAGAACAGCGCCTACAAGCCCTGCCACAACCCCTGGGACCTCGCCCGCACGCCGGGCGGGAGCTCCGGCGGCAGCGCGGCGGCGGTCGCGGCGCGCCAGGTCTTCGGCACGCTCGGCACCGACACCGGCGGCTCCATCCGCGAGCCGGCCGCCTTCTGCGGCGTGGTGGGGGTGAAGCCGACCTACGGCCGCGTCTCGCGCTTCGGCGTCATCGCCTTCGCGAGCTCGCTCGACCAGCCGGGCCCGTTCGGCAAGACCGTCGCCGACGCGGCGCTCCTGCTCGGCGCCGTCGCCGGCCACGACCCCCGCGACGCCACCAGCAGCACCCGGCCGGTGGACGACTACCTCGCCGGCCTCGAGGGCGGCGCCGCCGGGCTGCGCGTCGGCGTGCCGCGCGAGTGGTTCCAGGAGGGGCTCGAGCCGGGCGTGGAGCGGGCCGTCCGCGGCGCGCTCGCCGCCTACGAGCGGCTCGGCGCGAAGCTCGTCGAGGTCTCGCTGCCCCACGCGAAGTACGCCGTGGCGGCCTACTACCTCATCGCGCCGGCCGAGGCCTCCTCCAACCTGGCCCGCTACGACGGCGTGCGCTACGGCCTGCGCGCCAAGGCCTCCGCGCTCAAGGAGATGTACGCCGAGACCCGCGAGCAGGGCTTCGGGCCGGAGCCGAAGCGGCGCATCATGCTCGGCACCTACGCGCTCAGCGCCGGCTACTACGACGCCTACTACCTGCGCGCCCAGAAGGTCCGCACGCTCATCCGGCGCGACTTCGACGAGGCCTTCGCGCGCTGCGACGTGGTGGCCGGCCCGGTGACGCCCACCGCGGCCTTCCGGCTCGGCGAGAAGGTGGACGACCCGCTGCAGATGTACCTCGCCGACATCTACACCATCCCCTGCAACCTGGCGGCGCTCCCCGGCCTCTCGCTCCCGTGCGGCCTGCACGAGGGGCAGGGGCTGCCGGTGGGGCTGCAGCTCGTCGGCCGCCCCTTCGACGAGGCGACGCTGCTCCGCGCCGCCCGCGCGCTGGAGCGCGAGCAGGGCCCGCTGCCCGCGCCGGCGGGGGTGTAGCCGAAGATGCCGCTCGACCGGCGCGCCCCGCGGCAGGTGGCGGTCTGGATCTGGACCGGCATGCTCTGCATGTCGGCGGCGTTCCTCGTCACCACCCTCACGCTGGCGGTGCCCCCGCGCGTCGCCGCCTGGGCCACCCCCTGGCTGTTCTGGGTCTCGGTGGCGGTGGCGGCCGCCGCGGTGGTGCTCTCTCGCCACCTGCCGCTCCGGATCACGCCGCGCCAGGCCGGCGGGCGGCCCGAGGTGGTCGCCACGGCGCGCCTGCTCGTCGGCTGGTCGCTCTGCGCCGGCGCGGGGGCCTTCGCGCTCCTGGCGCGCGTCGCCTCCGCGGACCCGCGGCTGGTGGGGGTGTTCGTCCTCTGCCAGTTCGGCGTCCTCACCCTCTACCCCAGCCCGAGCCGCTGGGCCCTCATGGCCGACCTGCCCGACGTTCCCATGGCCGGCCCGGGGCGAATGGTGCGATAGCGACATGCCCGTCTCCGACTTCGAGGTGGTGATGGGGCTGGAGGTGCACGCCCAGCTCCTCACCCGGACCAAGATCTTCTGCGGCTGCTCCACCGCCTTCGGCGCGGAGCCCAACCACCACGTCTGCCCGGTCTGCCTGGCGCTCCCGGGCGTGCTCCCGCGCCTCAACGCCGAGGTGGTGGAGTTCGCGGTGCGCACCGGGCTCGCGCTCGGCTGCGAGATCCAGCCCAAGAGCGTCTTCGCGCGGAAGAACTACTTCTACCCGGACCTGCCGAAGGGCTACCAGATCAGCCAGTACGAGCTGCCGGTCTGCCTCGGCGGCGGCGTGGACATCGAGGTGGACGGGGTCCCGAAGCGGATCCGGCTCACCCGCATCCACATGGAGGAGGACGCCGGCAAGAGCGTGCACGACGCGCTCGGCGGCTCGGCGGTGGACCTGAACCGCGCCGGCGTGCCGCTCCTCGAGATCGTCTCCGAGCCCGACCTGCGCTCGGTGGACGAGGCGGTCGCCTACCTCAAGGAGCTGCGCGCGATCCTCATGGCCCTCGGCGTGAACGACGGGAACCTCGAGGAGGGCTCGTTCCGCTGCGACGCCAACGTGAGCGTCCGGCCGCGCGGGCAGGCGGCGCTGGGGCAGCGCTGCGAGATCAAGAACATGAACTCCTTCCGCTATCTCAAGCAGGCGGTGGAGTACGAGGTGGCGCGGCAGGTGGAGCTCGTCGAGGCGGGCGGGAAGGTGGAGCAGGAGACCCGCCTCTTCGACCCGGACCGGGGCGAGACGCGGGCCATGCGCAGCAAGGAGGACGCGCACGACTACCGCTACTTCCCCGAGCCCGACCTCCCGCCGCTGCTCGTGGACGCCGCCTTCGTGGAGCGGGTGCGGGGGACGCTGCCGGAGCTGCCGCGCGCCCGCGCCGCCCGCTACCGCGAGGCGCTGCAGCTCTCGGCCTACGACGCCGGGGTGCTGGTGGCCGACGCCGGCGTGGCCGGCTTCTTCGACGCCGCCCTCGCGGCGTACGGCGGCGGGCCGGAGCGGGCCAAGAAGGTCGCCAACTGGGTGAACGGCGAGGTGGCCCGGCTCGCCAACGAGACCGGCCTCGCGCCGCGCGACTGGAAGCTCGCCCCCGCGGCGCTCGCCTCCCTGCTCCGGCTCCTCGACGCGGGCACGCTCGGCGGCCCCGGCGCCAAGCAGGTGCTGGAGGTGCTCTTCCGCGAGGGCGGCGACCCCGAGGCGGTGGTGAAGGAGAAGGGGCTCGCGCAGGTCTCCGACGAGGGGGCCATCGAGGCGGCGGTGGACGAGGTGCTGGCCGCGAGCCCGGTCGAGGTGGAGCGCTACCGGGGCGGGAACCGGAAGCTCATCGGCTTTTTCGTCGGGCAGGTGATGAAGCGCATGCGCGGCAAGGGCAACCCGGCGGTGGTGAACGCGCTCCTCGAGAAGAAGCTCGGGGGCGCCTGATGGCCTGGGCGGGCTGGGGCGCCGGTCCCGCCGGCGCCGGCTCGGCCGGCGGCCCGTCGCGCGCCTTCCTCTGGGCGCTCGCGGCGGTGGGCGCCGCCATCGCGGCGGCGCTCTGGAAGGACGGCCGGGCCTCCGGCGCCCTGTTCTCGGCCGCTGCGGCGGCCTACTTCGCCCTGCGCGCCTCGGGCGTGCTCGGGCCACGGAAGGACGACGAATGACCCCCCGCGAACCCTTGCGCCCGGTGGGCTACGACGACGCCGCCGACCGGGTGCGGCTCCTCGACCAGCGCAAGCTGCCGGCCGTGGAGACCTGGCTCGAGCTCGAGACGGCGGAGCAGGTGGCGGACGCCATCCGGACCCTCGCCGTCCGCGGCGCCCCGGCCATCGGCGTGGCGGCGGCCTACGGCGTGGCGGTCGAGGCCCGGCGCGGCGCCTCCCCGGAGCGGCTGCGCGAGGCCTCGCGGCTCATCGCCTCGGCCCGGCCCACCGCGGTGAACCTGGCCTGGGCGGTGGCGCGGATGTCCCGCCGGCTCGAGGCCGGGCCGGCGGCGCTCCTCGCCGAGGCGCACGCCATCCGGGACGAGGACGAGGCCTCCTGCCGCCGCATGGGCGCGCTCGGGGCGCCGCTCCTCCCGCGGGGCGCGCGGGTGCTCACCCACTGCAACGCCGGCGCGCTCGCCACCGCCGGCTACGGCACCGCCCTCGGCCTGGTGCGCGCCGCGGTGGAGGCGGGGAACCCCGTCACCGTCTTCGCCGACGAGACCCGCCCCTTCTTCCAGGGCGCGCGGCTCACCGCCTGGGAGCTGCAGCGCGACGGGATCCCGGTGACGGTCCTCACCGACGGCATGGCCGGCTGGCTCATGCAGCGGGGCGAGATCTCCTGCGTGGTGGTCGGGTCCGACCGGATCGCCGCCAACGGCGACGTCTGCAACAAGATCGGGACCTACGCGCTCGCGGTGCTGGCGCGCCACCACGGGCTGCCGTTCTACGTGGCCGCCCCCTGGAGCACCGTGGACCTCGCCACCGCGCGCGGCGCCGACATCCCCATCGAGGAGCGGGGCGCCGACGAGGTGGTGCGGATCAACGGCGCCCTCATCGCCCCCGAGGGCGTGCCGGCGCGCTATCCGGCCTTCGACGTCACGCCGGCGGCGCTGGTGACCGCGATCGTGACCGAGCGCGGGGTGGCCGACGGCGACCTCGCCGCGGCGCTCCGGCGGCTCGCCGGCGCCTGAGCGGCGCGGGGCTCCTGGCCGGGCCTCCCCGCCGGCGGGGAGGGGGCGACGTGGGCTCCTCCCGGGCGATCGGGCGCAGTGGGGCGAACCGCGCGCCCGCCGCTTAGGAAGACCGGATGCGGCGCGAGCGCACCACCCCGATCGGCGACCGGGTCGGCCGGATGCGGTCGGAGTACGGGGCCGGGCGCGAGATCGAGGTGCTGGGGATCCCCCGCCACCCCTTCCTCGACGCCTACCACCACCTGCTCACCGCCTCCTGGCCGCGGCTCATCTCGCTCGCGCTGGCGGTGTTCCTGGGGGCGAACGGCCTCTTCGCGGTCGGGTACTTCACCTGCGGCGGCGTGGAGGGGGCGCGCCCCGGCTCCTTCCGCGACGCCTTCTTCTTCAGCATCCAGACCATGGCCACCATCGGCTACGGCCGGATGTCCCCGGTGTCGCTCGGCGCCCACGTCCTCGTGGCCCTGGAGGCCTTCAGCGGCCTCTTCGCGCTCGCCTTCATGACCAGCCTCTTCTTCGCCAAGTTCGCCCGCCCGAGCGCGCGGGTGCTCTTCAGCGAGGTGGTGGTGGTGAGCGACTACGACGGGGTCCCCTCGCTCATGCTCCGGATGGCCAACGCCCGCGCCAACCAGATCGTGGAGGCCCAGGTGCACCTCTCGCTGGTGCGCGACGAGGTGACGGCGGAGGGGCAGCGGGTGCGGCGGGTGCGCGACCTGGCGCTGCGGCGGAGCCAGTCGCCGATGTTCGCCATCTCCTGGACGGCCATCCACCCCATCGACCCGGGGAGCCCCTTCTACGGGAGCTCGGCGGAGCTCTGCCGCGAGAGCGAGACCGACCTCATCGTCACCCTCATCGGCTTCGACGAGAGCCTCTCGCAGACGGTCCACGCCCGTCACTCCTACCGGCCGGAGGCCATCCTGTTCGGGCGGCGCTTCGTGGACCTGTTCGCCTTCGGCGAGAGCGGGGTGCGGACCATCGACTACCGGCGCTTCCACGACACGGAGCCGGGGACGCTCAGCTGGCCGTCCCCGGGCTCGACCGGCTAGTCCCGATCGTGGCCGTGGCCGTGGCCGTGTCCCTCGCCGTGGCCGTGCCCCTCGTGCTTCCACTCCTTGCGCTCGCGCTTCTCCTCGCGCCGCGCCTCCTTCCGCTCCTCCTTGCGCCAGTGCTTGTACTGGCCGGGCGGCAGCCGGTAGATGGGCGCCGGGACGGCGCGGTCCTCGACCACCACCCAGCCGGCGCGCCGGTCGCGGGCGCGGTACCAGCGGCCGTCCTGCCGCATCCACCAGTAGCGGCGGTGGAAGAAGATTTCCTGATCGGAGTTCTCGATCACCTGGACGCCCGGCTGGACCACCACCAGGGGAGGGGCGACCGGCACCGGTACGCCGAGCTGCACGGCGACGTTGACCTGCGCCTCGGCGGCGCTGGAGAGGAGGAGGACCGCGAGGGGAGGCAGGAGGAGGAGCTTGAGTGAGTGTCCCATGATCTGGGGAGGCTACCTCGACTCCCCCACGTGCGATCAAGGGGCCGGAATCCTTGACAGCCCCGGCGCGGCGATCGTATAGAACCGCCCTTCCGGAGAACCGGCTCGGCCGCGCGTTGGCGCGAAAGGTTGCCAGGTCGGCGAAACTCCCAAGGAAATCCAAGGAGCATCCGATGTACGCGGTGATCAGGACCGGCGGCAAGCAGTATCGCGTGACCGAGGGCGACCGTCTCAAGGTGGAGAAGGTCGAGGCCGAGGTCGGCGGGAAGCTCACGTTCGACGTGCTGCTCGTCGGCGGCGAGGGCGAGGCCAAGGTCGGCCGCCCCGTGGTCGAGGGCGCTGCGGTGGAGGGCGAGGTCGTCTCCCACGGCAAGCACAAGAAGGTGATCAACTTCCGCAAGAAGAAGGAAGGCTGGACGAAGAAGCGCGGCCACCGCCAGCCGTTCACCGAGGTCCGCATCACCGCGGTCCGCGCCTAGGCGCCGCCAAGGAAGGATAGAAGCAAATGGCTCACAAAAAGGGACAGGGCTCCTCGCGCAACGGCCGTGACTCTCCCGGCCAGCGCCGCGGCGTCAAGGTGTACGGCTCCGAGCAGGTGCTCGCCGGCAACATCATCGTGCGTCAGTGCGGCACGCTCTTCCACCCCGGCGCCAACGTCGGGATGGGGCGTGACTACACCATCTACGCCACGATCGACGGCGAGGTGAAGTACGAGACCAAGCGCGGCGACCGCCGCGTGGTCTCGGTGCTCCCCAAGGCCTCCTAGGCCTCGGGCAGAGCAGCCGGCGCGACGCCGCGGGCCCTTCGAAGGGGCGCCGCGGCGTCTGCGTTTCCGGGGTCCCTCCGATGAAGGCGGTGCGCGCGTGAAGTTCGTCGACCAGGTCCAGATCTACGTGAAGGCCGGCGACGGCGGCGACGGCGCCATCGCCTGGCGGCGCGAGAAGTTCATCCCCCGCGGCGGCCCGGCCGGCGGCGACGGCGGCAACGGCGGCGACGTGGTGCTGGTGGTCGATCCGCAGCTCTCCACGCTGCTCGACTTCCGCTACGTCCGCGAGCACAAGGCCCGCAACGGCGAGAAGGGGCGCGGGTCGGACCAGAACGGCGCCGACGGCGCGCCGCTCGAGGTGAAGGTCCCGCCGGGCACGGTGGTGAAGGACCTCGGCACCGGCGAGGTGCTCGCCGATCTCGCGGTGGGCGACCGGTTCGTGGTGGCCAAGGGCGGCAAGGGCGGCCTCGGCAACATGAACTTCGCCACCTCGACCAACCAGGCGCCCAAGTACGCCGAGCCGGGCACGCCGGGCGAGGAGAAGAACCTCCAGCTCGAGCTGAAGCTCCTCGCCGACGTGGGCATCATCGGCTACCCGAACGCCGGCAAGTCCACCCTCATCAGCCGCATCTCGCGGGCCAAGCCCAAGATCGCCGACTACCCGTTCACCACCATCACCCCGAACCTGGGCGTGGTCTCGTGGCGCAACGAGCGCAGCTTCGTGGTGGCCGACATCCCGGGGCTCATCGAGGGGGCGCACCAGGGCGCCGGGCTCGGCCACCAGTTCCTGCGCCACGTGGAGCGCTGCCGGGTGCTGGTGCACCTCGTGGATCCGGCCGCGCCGGGCGAGGGGCGCAGCCCCAAGGCCGACTACGAGTCGATCAACCGCGAGCTGAAGCTCTACTCGCCCGAGCTCGCGACGAAGCCGCAGATCGTGGCGCTCTCGAAGCAGGACCTCCCCGAGGCGCGCGAGCAGGTGAAGGCGTTCCAGAAGCTCTTCGCCCGCCGCAAGGTGAAGCCGACGGTGCTCGCCCTCTCGGCGGTCACCGGCGAGGGGCTCGACGCGCTCCTCGACGCCGTGGCCGGCGTGCTCTGGGGCGGGGAGGGCGGCGAGAAGGCGGCCCCGCGCAAGAAGGTGGGGAAGCCGAGGGCGGCGCGGTGACCCGCGCCGTCGAGGAGGCCGAGTTCCTCCTGCCCGAGCGCAAGGCGCGCATCGACCGGGCGGTGGCGAACCGCACCCGCACCCTCACCGTGGTGATGGAGGCGCTCTGCGACGCGCAGAACGTCAACGCGGTGCTGCGCACCTGCGAGGCCTTCGGCGTGCAGCAGGTCCACGTGATCGAGGGGGTGATGAAGGCCTTCGATCGCAACAAGAAGATCAGCCAGAACGCCGACAAGTGGCTCGACGTGCGCCGGTGGGAGCGGACCGCCGACTGCCTCGACCACCTCGCGGGCGAGGGGTTCACCCTCTACGCCACCCACCTCGACGACGGCGCCGTGCCGCTCGCGGAGCTCTCCTTCGCCGACAAGGTGGCGCTGGTCTTCGGCAACGAGCACGCCGGGGTGTCGCCGGAGGCGCTCTCGCGCTGCCACGCCCGCTACGTCATCCCCATGCTCGGCCTCGTGCAGTCGCTCAACGTGTCGGTGGCCGCGGCGGTGAGCCTCGCCCGCGCGGTGGAGCGCCGCACCGTGGAGCGCGGCCGCCACGGCGACCTCTCCGAGGTCGAGGCCCGGGCGCTCCGGGAGCGGTTCTACGTGCAGGCCGTGAAGCAGCGCTCGCGGATCGCGCGGGCGCTCCGGGACCGCTGAGCCCCCCGAGGTTCCCCGGAGGGGGTGCGGCGGCGGAGCCCGTCGCTGGGGCCGCGCCGCGCCGGAGTCGCGGCGCACCCGGCCCGCGCTGCCGAGGCTTCGCGGCCTTGCGCGGGCACGGCGCGTGCTCCGCCCCGTCGCCATGGCGCGCCTCGCCGTCCTCGCCCTCGCCTCCCTCCTCTGCGCCCTCCCCGCCTCGGCCGCCGCGGGCCGGTTCTCGCTGCGGGTCTCGGTCGGGGACCCGCTCGCCGACGCCCGGCTGATGGGGCTCGACGGCCGGCCGGTCCGGCTCCTCGCCGACCGCGCCCCCACCGTGTTCCTCTTCCTGCGCCCCGGCGACGAGGGCTCGCGCGAGGCGCTCCAGGGGCTCCTCGCCCTCCGCGCCGCGCTGGCCGGCAAGCCGGTGCGGCTCGTCGCGGTGGTCTCGCCCGCGGATGGGCCGGAGCGGGTCCGGGCGCTCCTCCGGGACTCGCCGGGGCTCACGGTGCTCGTGGACCGCGGCGACGCCCTGCACGCGCGGCTCGGCACCTTCCCGCTGCCGGCGGTCGGGCTCGCCGGGCCAGACCACCGGCTCGCCGCCTTCGAGCCCTGGACCGACCGGGACGAGACGGCCGCGCTCGCGCGCGCCATCGAGGAGCTGCTCGACGGTCCGACCGTCGCGGCGGCCTGGCGCTAGGGCGCGCACCCCTCCCAGAAGTCCCGCAGGTCCTCGGGCCACGGCGCCTCGAGCGCCACCGGCTCCCGGGTGACCGGGTGCGGCACGGTGAGCCGCCAGGCGTGCAGCGCGTGCCGGTCGAGCCGCAGGGCGGCGCGGTCGGCGTCGGTCATCGCGCGCTTGGTGAACCGGTCGAAGATGGTCTCGTCGGCGCCGTAGATCTTGTCGCCCACCATCGGCAGCCCGGCGTGGTGCAGGTGGGCGCGGATCTGGTGCTGGCGGCCGGTCCGGGGGTGGCAGGCGAGCAGGCAGACCGGCGCGCCGTCGCGCGTGCGCCGCCGCGCGAGCACCTCGAAGCGGGTGGCGGACGGCGCGCCGGCCGGATCGACGTGCATGCGCACCTTCACCGCCGAGGCCTGCGTCAGCGCGAGCGGCGCGTCCACGAGGAAGTCCTCCTCGGCCGGGGCGCCGAGGGCGAGGGCGAGGTAGGTCTTCTTCACCTTGCCCTGCGCGAAGGCCCGCTTCAGCGCCGCGGTGTGCTCCGGCGCGCCGCCGCAGGCGAGGAGCCCCGAGGTCTCGCGGTCGAGCCGGTGGGCGGGGTCGATCTTCCGCTCCGGGAAGCGCTCCCGCACGAGCGCGGTGAAGGTGTGGTGGTGGTAGCGCGCCGTCGGGTGGACCGGCAGCCCGGCCGGCTTGAGCGCCACGAAGAGCGCGCCGTCGTCGTGGGCCACGTCGAACGTGAGCGGCGTGTCGGGCTCGGGATCGGCCTGCTTGAGCAGCACGAAGGAGAGGCCGGCCTTCACCTTGCTCGAGGGCTTGAGCGAGCGCCCCGGCTCGGCCTCGAGCCGCTCCTCGATGAGCCGCTGGATCTGCGCCCGCGAGAGCCGCCGGATCTTCTCCTGAAGGTAGCGGTCGAGCCGCCACCCGGCGTAGTTCTCCTCGACGGTGAAGCGGACGCGGACCTCGGACATGGGTCGGCGAACATACCATTGGCCGCCCCCGGGCCGGCTGCTAGGCTGGCCCGCAGATGACGACGCCCGCGCTCCTCGCCGCGGCGCTGCTCCTCGGCGCCGCCCCGGACCCCGCCTCCCCGCCGCTCGGCGTGGCGCCCTTCGGCGCCGCCCCGCAGCTCTCCTTCAGCGCCCGGCGCGCCGCCGAGGAGGTCGCCCGCGCCCTCGCCAGCGACGGCGTCGCCGTGCTCGGGCCGGACCGCGCCGAGGCGCGGCTCGGGCGCGAGCGGACCGAGCTGCTCGCCGCCTGCGGCGCCGACGCCCACTGCCTCGCCGGCGCCGCCGCGCCGCTCGGCGTGGAGCGGGTGCTCGGGGGCGAGCTCCAGCAGGGCGAGGGCCGCTACCGGGCGCGGCTCGTGCTGGTGCGCGTGAAGGACGAGCGGGTCCTCGGGAGCGTCGAGCGCGACCTGCCCCTCGGGACGAAGCGGCTCCAGGCGGAGCTGGCCGAGGTGGCCCGCCGGCTGCTCCGGGGCGGCGAGGCGCCCGCCGCGGCCCGGCCCGACGCCCCCAGGTAGCCGCCGCCTCACCGCAGGAGCGCGTCCACCACCCGCTCCGCGGCGCGGCCGTCCCAGAGCTCCGGCCGGCGGCCGCGCTTGCCCCGCCCGTCGAGCGCCGCCTCGGCCTCGCGCACGATCGCCACGGGGTCGGTGCCGACGACGGTGTTGGTCCCCTCGTCCACGGTGATGGGCCGCTCGGTGTTCTCGCGCAGCGTGAGGCAGGGGACGCCAAGGCCGGTGGCCTCCTCCTGCAGCCCGCCCGAGTCGGTGAGGAGCAGGGCCGCGCCGCTCGTGAGCGAGAGGAAGTCGAGGTAGCCCTGCGGCTCCACCAGCCGGAGCGCGCCCGCGAGGCCGGCGAGCCCCGGGACCTCGAGCCGCGCCCGCGTGCGCGGGTGGACCGGGAAGACCACCGGCACCCGCGCGGCCACGCGCGCCAGCGCCGAGAGGAGGCGCGCGAGCACCGCCGGGTCGTCCACGTTGGAGGGGCGGTGCAGCGTGAGCACCGCGTAGCCGCCGCGCGCGAGCCCGAGCCGCTCCGGCACCTCGCGGGCGCGGGCCGCCGGCAGGCTCGCGAGCAGCGAGTCGATCATCACGTTGCCGACCCGGGCCACCCGCGCCGCCGGGATCCCCTCGCGCGCCAGGTTCCGGTCGGCGTCGGGGCTGGGGGTGAGGAGCAGGTCGGCGAGGTGGTCGGTCGCGACCCGGTTCAGCTCCTCCGGCATGGTCCGGTCGAAGCTGCGCAGTCCGGCCTCGAGGTGCGCCACCCGGATCCCGGCCTTCACCGCCACGAGCGCGGCGGCGAGCGTGGAGTTGACGTCACCGGGCACCACCACCCAGTCCGGCGGCGGCAGGCGGCCGAGCGCCTCCTCGAAGGCCAGCATGCAGCGGGCGGTCATGGCGGCGTGGCTGCCCGACCCGACGCCGAGGTGGAGGTCCGGGGGCGGCAGGCCCAGGTCCTCGAAGAAGACGTCCGACATCCTGGCGTCGTAGTGCTGCCCGGTGTGCACGAGCCGCTGCTCGAGCCCCCGCGCCGCGCAGGCCCGCATCACCGGGGCGACCTTCATGAAGTTGGGGCGGGTGCCGACGACGTGGACCACGAGCGGCATGTCGCCCGAAAAGCTAGGGACGGCGGGCCAGTCGGGAGAGTGCCTTCCTTGGGGGATGGCGCCGCGCCCCTCGCGTCCCCGGCGCGCGCCCGGCCGCTCCCTCGCGGCGCGGGCGCACTTTCGGCAGGGGGCGATTGACGGGAGATCCCCGGCATCGTACTTAGTGGTCCCGGTTTGAGACGAGTCGCCGTCATCATTCCGGCCCGGTACGGAGCCGTGCGGTTCCCCGGGAAACCCCTCGCGGATCTGGCTGGCAAGCCCCTCATCTGCCACGTGGCGGAGCGGGCGGCCCGCGCGCGTGGGGTGGACGTGGTCGCCGTCGCCACCGACGACGACCGCATCGCCGCCGCGGCGAAGGGCTGCGGCGCGATGGCCATCCTCACCGGTCCGGCCCGCACCGGCACCGACCGCGTCGCCCAGGCGGCGCGGCAGCTCTCGCCGAGGGCCGAGATCGTCGTGAACCTCCAGGGAGACGAGCCGCTCATCGCCCCCGAGGCCATCTCGACGCTCGTAGCGGCCATGGCCGGGAGCGGCGCCGAGATGGGCACGCTCGCCCGCCCGCTGGACGAGGGTGAGCTCGACCGGGCGCAGGTGGTGAAGGTGGTGACGGACCGCCGCGGCGACGCGCTCTACTTCTCGCGGGCCGGCATCCCGCACCGGCGCGAGGGCGGGACGTCCGCGCTCGCCCGGGCCCACGTGGGCATCTACGCCTTCACGGCCGCGTTCCTGGAGACGTTCGCCGCGCTGCCGCAGGGGGCGCTCGAGCAGGAGGAGTCGCTCGAGCAGCTCCGTGCGCTGGAGCACGGCCACCGCATCCGCGTGGTCGACACAACCTACCGCGGGCTGGGCGTGGACACGCCCGAGGACCTGGCCCGCGCCCGAGAGATCCTTGCCACCGGCCGGGACGAGAGGGGTAATCCATGGTGAAGAGGACGAAGAAGACCAAGTACCTGTTCGTCACCGGCGGCGTCGTCAGCTCGCTCGGCAAGGGGCTCGCGGCCGCCAGCATCGGCGCGCTCATGGAGAACCGCGGCCTCGCGGTGACCCACCTCAAGCTCGACCCGTACATCAACGTGGATCCGGGCACGATGAGCCCGTTCCAGCACGGCGAGGTGTACGTCACCGACGACGGCGCCGAGACCGACCTCGACCTCGGCCACTACGAGCGCTTCACCAGCGCCAAGATGACCCGCGGGAACAACTTCACCACCGGGCGCATCTACAACGCCGTCATCCAGAAGGAGCGGCGCGGCGAGTACCTCGGCAAGACGGTGCAGGTGATCCCGCACATCACCGACGAGATCAAGGCGATCATCCGCGAGGCCTCGGGCGAGGCCGACATCATCATCGTCGAGGTGGGCGGCACCGTCGGCGACATCGAGTCGCTGCCGTTCCTCGAGGCCATCCGGCAGATGAAGTACGACGTCGGCGACGAGAACGTGATCTACGCCCACCTCACGCTCGTGCCGTACATCGCCGCCGCCGGCGAGCTCAAGACCAAGCCGACCCAGCACAGCGTGAAGGAGCTGCGCGAGATCGGCATCCAGCCCGACATCCTGCTCTGCCGCTCCGACCGCGAGATCTCGCGCGAGATGAAGGACAAGATCGCGCTCTTCTGCAACGTGGACCCCTCGGCGGTGTTCACCGCGCGCGACGTGCCCTCCATCTACGAGGTGCCGCTGTCGCTCCACCAGGAGGGGCTCGACGACAAGCTCGCCGAGCTGTTCAACATCTGGAGCCGCGCCCCGCGCCTCGACCGCTGGGAGCAGATCGTGGAGAAGGTGACGCACCCGAAGAAGGGCGAGGTGCGCATCGGCGTGGTCGGCAAGTACGTCGAGCTGCACGAGAGCTACAAGAGCCTCAACGAGGCGCTGGTGCACGGCGCCATCGCCTCCGACGTGCGGCTCGTCCACCAGTTCATCGACTCGACGAAGCTGGAGCAGGGCGACCTCACCGAGCTCGACCAGGTGGACGCCATCCTCGTGCCGGGCGGCTTCGGCGTGCGCGGCACCGAGGGCAAGATCCTGGCGGTCCGCCACGCCCGCGAGAAGAAGATCCCCTTCTTCGGCATCTGCCTCGGCCTCCAGATGGCGGTCATCGAGTACGCCCGCGACGTGCTCGGGCTCGACAACGCCAACTCGCTCGAGTTCGACGAGAAGACGCCGCACCCGGTGGTCACCCTCATGGAGGCGCAGAAGAGCGTCGCCGAGAAGGGCGGCACCATGCGGCTCGGCACCTACCCGTGCCGGCTCGCCGAGGGCACCAAGGCCCGCGAGCTCTACGGCGCCCCCGACGTCCAGGAGCGCCACCGCCACCGCTACGAGTTCAACAACGACTACCGCGAGCGGTTCGAGAAGGCCGGGATGGTCTTCTCCGGCGTGAACCCGGAGCTCAACCTGGTGGAGATGATCGAGCTCCCGAGCCACCCGCACTTCGTGGGCTGCCAGTTCCACCCGGAGTTCAAGTCGAAGCCGTTCCGCCCGCACCCGCTCTTCGCCGGGTTCGTGGCCGCCGCGCTGGCGCACCGCGACCGGCGGGCCAGGGAGGGCGGCACGGTCACCAAGCTCCAGGTGGGCAAGCAGGGGTGATCGCCATCCGGGCCGGCGGCTTCGAGGTCGGCGAGAGGCAGCCGCTGCTGCTCGTCGCCGGCCCCTGCGTCCTCGAGTCGGAGGCGCAGGCGCTCTCGCACGCCCGGCGCGTGAAGGAGCTCGCCGCGCGCCACGGCCTCCCGGTGATCTTCAAGGCCAGCTTCGACAAGGCCAACCGCTCCTCGGTCGCGAGCTTCCGCGGCGTGGGGCTCGAGGCCGGGCTCGCCATCTTCGAGGCGGTGAAGCGCGAGACCGGGCTCGCCTGCCTCACCGACGTCCACGAGCCCTGGCAGGCCGAGCCCTGCGGCAAGGTGGTGGACGTCCTGCAGGTCCCGGCCTTCCTCTGCCGGCAGACCGACCTCGTCATGGCCTGCGCCCGCCACGGCCGGGCGGTGAACGTGAAGAAGGGGCAGTTCCTCGCCCCGCGCGAGATGCGCCACGCGGTGAGGAAGTGCCGCGAGGCCGGGAACCCGAACGTCTTCCTCACCGAGCGCGGCGCCTGCTTCGGGTACGGCAACCTGGTCGTGGACATGCGCGGCCTCGCGCAGCTGCGCGAGCTCGGCGTGCCGGTCTGCTTCGACGCCACCCACAGCGTGCAGCTCCCCGGGGCCGGGGGCGACGTCACCGGCGGCGAGCGGCAGTACGTGGCGCCGCTGGCGCGCGCCGCCGCGGCGGCCGGCATCGACGCGCTCTTCATGGAGGTCCACGAGGATCCGGCGACCGCGAAGAGCGACGGGCCGAACTCGCTCGACTTCGCGCAGGCCGACCGGGTGCTGGCCGACGTCCTCGCCATCCGCCGCGCGCTGGGGCAGCGGTGAGGCGGCGGGGGGGCCCCCCTCCCCGGCCCTCCCCCCGCACGCGGGGGGAGGGTGGATCGGCTCCGCCCCTTCCCCCCACTGAGCCCTCTTCCCCTCGCCGCCGGACGGCTCGGCGCGCGGCGAGCTCTTCCCCTCGCCGCCGGACGGCCCGGCGCGCGGCGAGCGCTTCCCCTCCCCGCCGGAGGGGGGGAGGGACAGGGAGGGGTGGCGCGGCCCACGCGAAGCGTTCGCTCCTCGCCCGCGCCGCGAAGGTGAAGCTCCTCCTCCTCGACGTGGACGGCGTCCTCACCGACGGCCGGCTCTTCTACTCGGAGCGGGGCGAGGAGCTGAAGGCCTTCGACGTGAAGGACGGCCACGGGATCGTCCTGCTGCGCTCGCACCTCGCCCTCGGCGTCATCTCCGGCCGGCCCGGCCTCGCCCGGCGCCGCCTCGAGGAGCTCGGCTTCACGCACCTCGTCTTCGGCCAGCGCGACAAGCTCGCCGCCTACGCCGACCTGCGCGCCGGGCTCGGGCTCGCGGACGAGGAGGTGGCGTACATGGGGGACGACGTGAACGACCTCGCCCTCCTCGCCCAGGTGGGGCTCTCGGCCGCGCCGGCCGACGCCCGCCCCGAGGTGCTCGCCCAGGTGGACTTCGTGGCGCGAGCCGGCGGCGGTCGCGGGGCGGTCCGCGAGCTCTGCGAGCTCCTGCTCCGGGCGCGGGGCGCCTGGGAGTACTGAGCGCGCCCCCGCCCCGGCCCTCCCCCGCTTCGCGGGAGCGGGAGACGGGGCCTGGTGGCGCCGTGCCCTCCGGCGCCGCTCCGCGCAACCCCACGTTCGCGCGGTACCCGCCCCGTCCGGCGGCGTGCTAGCTTCCGCCGCCGATGTCGATCCCCTGGCACAAGCGGGCGCGGCGGCGGCTCCGCTCCGCCGCCATCGGCTTCCTGGCGCGGGCCCTGTCGCGGCTGCCGCTCGGCTGGGCGCTCGCGCTCGGCGCCCTCTGTGGGCGGCTCGCGTACCGCTTCGGCGGCGAGACGCGCCGGCAGATGCTCTCGCACCTCGCCCGCGCCTTCCCGGAGAAGCCGCTCCAGGAGCACGAGGCGATCGCGCGGGCCTCGCTCGTCCACCTCGCCCAGCTCGCCCTCGAGGTGATCGCGGTCCGCGCCTACGACGCGCGGCTCGAGGAGTACGTCACCTTCGCGGGCGCGGGCGAGCGGCTCCTGGCCGAGGCGATGGCGCGCGGGCGCGGCCTGGTCTTCGTCACCGGCCACGTCGGCAACTGGGAGCTCCTCGCCCGGCGCATCGGCCGCACCGGCGTGCCGAACGCGGTCATCGCGCGGCGGAGCGCCGACGAGCGGGTGAACGCGCTCATGGAGCGGTTCCGGGCCGAGGGCGGGGTCGCCACCCTGTGGCGCGAGGACCCGGCCACCGCCCGCGCCCTCATCCGGAACTTCCGCGCCGGCAAGCTGCTCGGGATCCTGGTGGACCAGGACACCCGGGTGCAGGGGGTGTTCGTGCCGTTCTTCGGGCGGCTCGCCTTCACCCCCCGGGCGGCGGCGGACCTGGCCCTCCGCTTCGGCGCGCCGGTGGTGGTCGGCACCTGCCACCGGGCCGGCGACCGGCCGGGCCACGTGCTCGAGCTGACCGAGGTCGGGTACGACCCCGACCCGGCCGATCCCGAGGCCGAGGTCCAGCGGATCACCCTCGAGTGCACCCGGATCCTGGAGGACGCGATCCGGGCCCACCCCGCCGAATGGGTCTGGATGCACGACCGCTGGAAGACCCGCCCCGGCGGGGAAAACACCCCCCAAGCAATTGCGGTGCCGAAAACGCGTGAAATGACGGGGGTCTAGCGCCCCTCCTTCGCGCAAGTCCCGTAGCAAGGGCTGTGCCACTAGATCGACCCTGCCCAATAATGCTATGAAAAAGCGGATTTGGACGCGGCTGGCGGCCCTGGCGCTGGCGCTGGGAACGGGCGTTGGCGGCAGCGGTTGCGGCCCTGGTCGAGAGTCGGAGGCGCGGCGAGTGACACCGGAAGTGAAGCTCGAGGGGCTCTCGTTCCGCGTGTTCCGCGGGGCCGAGCTCGAGGTGTCCGGTACCGCCCGGAGCGCCACCTGGGAGCGCGGCAGCGCCGGGCTCTCGGCCGAGCAGGTCGTGGCCCACTTCCCTCCCTCGGAGGGGCGTCCTGCCGCCAGCGTCACCGCGGCCCGCATGACCGGCAGCCTCCGCACCCACGACTTCGCCGCCACCGGCGGGCTGGTGGCCAGCCAGGGCGCCGAGCGGATCGAGAGCCCCTCCGGCCGCTACAGCAGCCGGACCGGGTTCCTGAGCGGCGACGAGCAGGTCGAGGTCTTCGGCAAGGGGTACCAGCTCTCCGGCAAGGGCTACGCGCTCGACCCGACGACCCGCGCCCTCACCATCGGCGGCCGGGCCCACCTCGTCGCCGGGGAGGGCGGCTCGAGGTGATCGGCGCCGCCTCCCTCGCGCTGGCGCTCCTCGCGGGCGCCCCGCGCACCGGTCCGCGCGCGGCCCCGCCGGGCGGCGCGGCGCCCCCGGTGCACGTGACCGCCGACGAGGTCGAGTACCGCTACAAGGAGCGCAAGGCGGTCTTCGTCGGGCGGCCGCTCGTCAAGCTCACCCGCGAGGACTCCGTCCTCCTCTGCAAGCGGCTCGTCGCCGACAACGACGCCGAGGGGCGGATCAGCCACGCGGTCTGCACCGGCGACGTGCGCTTCACCCGCGGGCAGAAGCTCGCCACCTGCGAGGTCGCCACCTACGACGACGCCAAGGGCACCATCGTCTGCGAGGGCCACCCGGTGCTGCACGACGGCGACTCGGTGCTGCACGGCGAGCTGCTCACCTACGACCTCGACCAGGACCGGGCCGTCATGACCAAGGCCAAGGGCACGGTGGTGCAGCGGCCCGGCGAGGGCGACGCGACCGGCCGCCGCAAGAAGCGGTCGGCGGGGGAGGGCGCGAAGTGACCGCGCCCCGCACGCTCCGGGCCGAGGGGCTCGCGAAGAGCTACCGCCGCCGCAAGGTGGTGGACGGCGTCTCCTTCGAGGTCGCGCCGGGGGAGGTGGTGGGGCTCCTCGGGCCGAACGGCGCCGGGAAGACCACCAGCTTCAACATGACGGTCGGCCTCGTGGCCGCCGACGCGGGGCGGGTGCTCCTCGGCGACCGGGAGCTGACGCGGCTGCCGATGCACCGCCGCGCCCGGCTCGGGCTCGGGTACCTGCCGCAGGAGCCGTCCATCTTCCGCAAGCTCACGGTGCGCGAGAACTTCACCGCCGTGCTCGAGGCGCTCGGGGTGGCCCGCGCCGAGCGCGAGGCCCGCGCCCGCGCGCTGCTCGAGGAGTTCCGGCTCGAGGCGGTGGCGGAGAGCCTGGGCGAGCAGCTCTCGGGCGGCGAGCGCCGCCGGGCCGAGGTGGCGCGCAGCCTGCTCGCCTCCCCGCACTACGTCCTCTTCGACGAGCCCTTCGCCGGCGTGGATCCGATCGCGGTGGCAGAACTGCAGCGGCTCATCGGTTCCCTGAAGGCGCGCGGCATCGGCGTGCTGCTCACCGACCACAACGTCCGCGAGGCGCTCCACATCTGCGATCGCGCGTACGTCCTCGCCGCCGGGCGGATCCTCGAGGAGGGGACCCCGGCCCACATCGCCGCGAGCGCCCGCGCCCGCGCCGCCTACCTGGGCGAACGCTTCAGGCTTGAACCGGCGACCGACGCCGCGGAGGGGTCTCCCGCACCATGAGTCTCGAGCTCAAGCAGCACCTCAAGATGACGCAGCAGCTGGTGATGACCCCCCAGCTGCAGCAGGCGATCAAGCTCCTGCAGCTCTCGCGGATGGAGCTGGTGGACCTGATCCGCACCGAGATCACCGAGAACCCCCTGCTCGAGGACCCGGGCGAGGGCGAGGAGGACTCCCGCGCCGAGGGCGCGAGCCCGGCCGAGCAGCAGCAGGCCGAGGCGGAGCCGGTGCACAAGGAGGCGGAGCGCGCCGAGGAGGTGAAGGGCGAGGAGGGCGCCAACGAGATCGACTGGGACCAGTACCTCGACCACTACCAGCTCCAGGGCCACACCGCGCCGTCGAACCGCGGGCTCGCCGACGAGGAGCTGCCGGGGTACGAGGCCACGCTCACCAAGAAGGGCGACCTCGTCGATCACCTCACCTGGCAGCTGCGGCTCTCCAACTTCTCCCCCGACGAGGAGAAGGTGGCGATGCTCATCATCGGGAACCTCGACCAGGACGGCTACTTCAAGATGCCGGCGGTGGAGGGCGAGGAGGACGGCGGCTCGTCGCGCGACCCGCTGGTCCGGGTGGCCTTCGAGTCGGGCATGGGGATGGAGTTCGCGGAGAAGGTGCTGCGCCGGGTGCAGGCCTTCGACCCGCTGGGCGTCGCCGCGCGCGACCTGCGCGAGTGCCTGCTCATCCAGGTGGGCGCGCTCAACGCCGACACGCCCGAGATCGTGGCGATCATCGAGCGCCACCTGAAGCACCTCGAGTCGAAGAACTACGGCGCCATCGCCAAGGACCTCAAGATCTCGGTCGAGGAGGTGGTGAAGGCGGTCAAGGTGATCAGCCACCTCGAGCCGAAGCCGGGGCGCGCCTTCTCCGGCGAGGAGCCGCAGTACATCACGCCCGACGTCTACGTCTACAAGATGGGCGACAAGTACGTGACCGTCCTCAACGACGACGGGCTCTCGAAGCTGCGCATCAGCGGCACCTACCGCGCCGCCCTGAAGAACGGGCGGGCCGGCGAGGCGAAGGAGTACATCCAGGACAAGCTGCGCAGCGCGGTCTGGCTCATCCGCTCCATCCACCAGCGGCAGCGGACCATCTACAAGGTCACCGAGTCGATCGTGAAGTTCCAGCGCGACTTCTTCGACAAGGGCATCGCCCACCTGAAGCCGCTCATCCTGCGCGACGTGGCCGAGGACATCGGGATGCACGAGTCCACCGTCTCGCGCGTCACCACCAACAAGTACGTCCACACGCCGCAGGGCATCTACGAGCTCAAGTTCTTCTTCAACTCCGCCATCAACAAGACCGGCGGCGACGAGATCGCGAGCGAGGCGGTGAAGAACCACATCCGCCAGATCGTGTCCGGCGAGGACCCGAAGCACCCCCACTCGGATCAGAAGATCGTGGAGATCCTGAAGGGGCAGGGGATCGAGATCGCCCGCCGCACCGTCGCCAAGTACCGCGAGGTGCTGGGCATCCTGCCGAGCTCCAAGCGTAAGAAGTATTTTTAGCCCCCTCCGGGGCGAATCCGCCCGTGATCGCCGGGCGGAGGTCTGTTACGCTTTTCTCGTGGGCCTTTCGCCCAGTCTGCAGCACCTGGATCACCGGCCGCGGCGCGGCGCGCTCCACCTCAGCGTGGGGTCGCCGGACGCGGCCGTCGCGTCTCACGACTCCACAACGAGCAGGAGGCCGTTCATGCAGGTCAATGTCACCTTCAGGCACATCGAGTCGACGGAAGCGCTCAAGGCGCACGCGCGGGAGAAGGTGGAGCACATCCAGCGGTACCTCGACCACGCGAGCGACGCGCACGTGGTGCTCTACGTGGAGAACCTGGACCACCACGCCGACATCACCCTGAAGGCCGGGCCCTACCTGCTGCGCGGGCGCGCCCGCTCGGAGGACATGTACGCCTCCATCGACGCCGCCGCGGACAAGATCGAGAAGCAGCTCAAGAAGCACAAGGAGAAGCTGAAGAACCACAAGGCCCCGGCCGCGCCGGTCGAGCCGGTGGCGATCAGCCACGAGGTGTTCGACGCCGAGAAGCACCCGAGCGACCGGATCGTGAAGAGCGTCAGCTTCCAGGCGAAGCCGATGAGCCTCGACGAGGCGGTGATGCAGCTCGACCTGCTCGACTCGCACTTCTTCGTGTTCCAGAGCGCCAAGGACCGGACGATCAACGTCGTCTACCGCCGCGACGACGGCAACCTCGGGCTCATCAAGGCCCAGGCGAGCTAGCCAGAGCGCCGCCGCAGCTCGCGCCGCCGCTCCGGGGAGACCCGGGGCGGCGGTGGTGTTTCGGGGCCGCCGCGCGGCCCGCCGCGCGGGCCGCGCAGCCCCTCCCGTTCCGCTTGCTTTCTCGGCGGCGGATCGTCAAAAGTCTCTCGCACTCGGGTCGCCCATGAAGATCGTCGAATTCCTCCGCCCGGACGCCGTCGTCGGCGAGATCGCGGGCCAGTCCGGTCCCGCGGTGCTCGCGGAGCTCTGTCAGCCCATCGCCGCCGGCCTGAAGCTCGAGCCGCAGCGGCTCGTGGACATCCTCGTCGAGCGCGAGAAGCTCGGCTCGACCGGCATCGGCGACGGCGTCGCCATCCCCCACGGCAAGGTGCCGGGGCTGCCGGCGCTGGTGGCGAGCTTCGGGCGCTCGCGGGCCGGGGTGGACTTCCGCGCCATCGACGGGAAGCCGACCCACCTCTTCTTCACCCTCTTCGCCCCCGAGAACAGCGCCGGCGCCCACCTCAAGGCGCTCGCGCGCATCAGCCGGCTCTTCAAGAACGCCGGCTTCCGCGCCGCCATCCTGGAGGCGAAGGACGCGGCCGAGATCTACCGGCTCATCGAGACCGAGGACGGGCGCTACTAGCCCGCCCGGCCGCCGCGCGCGGCCGGACCTGGGCTCCGCCCCGCCCGGTTGCATCCCACCCCGGCGGTGGGTGTACCGTCGGGGTGTGTCGGGACCCGTGGAGACCTTCGCTCTGGCCGCTCCCCTCGCCCACCCAGGCCGGAATGGCGAGTCTCGTCGAGCACTTGCGCGCGGCCGGGCGGCGGGCGCCGGCGGTGCCGCTCTTGCAGGAGCAAGCGGGTCGCGATGAGCGCCGACAGATCCGCGCACCCCGGGCCGACCACCGGCCTGTTCTTCTGCCGCTGCGGGCCGAACCTCGGCGCCGTGGTCCGGGTGGGTGAGCTCGAGCGCGAGCCCTGGCCGGGCGCCGCGGTCCACCGCCACGCCTTCCTCTGCTCCGAGGAGGGGCAGGCGTTCCTGGTCGAGCGCGTCCGGGAGGGCGGGCTCGCGCGCGTGGTCGTGGCCGGCTGCTCCCCGCGCGAGCACCAGCGCACCTTCGAGCGGGCGCTCGCGCGCGCCGGCCTGCAGCCGCACCTGCTCCAGATGGCGAACCTGCGCGAGCAGGGCGAGTGGCGCGGGGGCGACCCCCAGGCGGCCACCGCCGCCGCCCGCGCCCTCGTCGGCGCCGCCCTGGCCCGCGTCGAGCGCCACCGGGCCTTGCCGCTCCGGTCGGTGGCGGCCTCGCTCGACGTGCTCGTGGTCGGCGCCGGGCCGGCCGGGCTCTCCGCCGCGCTGACGCTGGCCCGCGCCGGCCGCGAGGTCACGCTCGTGGAGCGGTCGGCCTCGCTCGGTGGGCTCGCCTGGGAGCTCGACCGGGTCCACCCCGGCGGCGCCTGCGCCTCCTGCTTCCTCGACCCGGTGGTGGACGAGGTGCTGCACCACCCGCGCATCCGGGTGCGCACGCGCTGCGAGCTCTCCTCCCTGCACGGCCGGCTCGGGCGCTTCGAGGCGCGGCTCTCGGCGCAGGCGCCCTTCGTGGACGCCGGCCGCTGCGTCGCCTCCGGCTGCTGCGAGGCGGCCTGCCCGGCGGAGGCGCCGGATCCCCGCGACGGCGGGCTCTCGCGCCGCAAGGCCATCGCGCTCCCAAGCTCGGGCGCCCTGCCGCACACGGCGTCGCTCGATCCCGCGCGCTGCCTCCGCGGCGCCGGCGAGGACTGCCGGGCCTGCGCCGAGGCCTGCCCGGGCGGCGCGATCCGGCTCGACGCCGTTCCGCGCGAGGACGTGGTCGAGGTGGGCGCGGTGGTGCTCGCGACCGGGCTCGCCCCCGGGGCGCCGCCGGGCTCGCCGGGGGTGATCTCGGCCTGGCAGCTCGAGCGCCTGCTCCACCCGTCCGGCCCGACCGGTGGGGCGCTGCGGGGGCCCGGCGGGCGCGTGCCGGAGGCGGTGCTCCTGGCGCTCGCGGAGGGGGCCGAGGAGGCCGACGGCGACCTCGGCCGGCGCGTGCTGCTCGAGCTCGCCGGCCAGCTGCGGGCCCGCCACCCCGAGCTGCACCTCACCGTCGCCGGCGGCTGCGAGCTCGCGGCCGGCGCCGCCGAGCCCGCGCGCGCGCTCGCCCGCGAGGGCGTCCGCTTCGCGCCCGGCGCGCTCGCGCCCGACGGCGTCGCCCCGGGGCAGGACGGGCTCTGGGTGCGCCTCGCCTGGGAGGACCGGCCGCGCCGCGCCGACCTGGTCGTGGTCTGGACGCCGGTCCGGCCGGCCGAGGGGAGCGCGGCGCTCGCGGCCGCGCTCCGGCTGCCGCTCGATCCGCGCGGGTTCGTCGCCACCGCCGGCGCGCCCTTCCGCCCCACCGCCACCCGCACCCCCGGGCTCCACGTGGCCGGCGCCGCCGCCGGCCCGCGGACCATCGCGCAGGCCATCGGCGAGGGGGCCGCGGCGGCCGGCCTGGTGCTGTCCGAGCTCCCCCCGGGCGAGCGGCTCGAGATCGACCCGCTCGCCGCCGAGGTGGAGCCGTCGCGCTGCTCCGCCTGCGGCGTCTGCCTGCCGGCCTGCGCCGCGGGCGCGCTGTCGCGGGGGGAGGGCGGGCGCGCCCGGGTCGAGCCCGTCCACTGCACCGGCTGCGGCAGCTGCGCCGCGGCCTGCCCTTCCGGCGCCATCTCGGCGCCGCACCACACCGCCGAGCAGCTGGGAGCCGAGCTCTCCGGCCTGCTCTCGGCGACGAACCCGCTGGAGGAGAGACGATGAGCGAGGAGACGAGCGGAGAGGTCGTGCGGCTCGACGCGGTCGGGATGCGCTGCCCGCACCCGGTGCTGGTGCTGTCGAACGCCACCGTGCACACGCCGCCCGGGACCATCGTGGAGATCACCGGGGACTGCGACACCTTCGAGCGGGACATCCGGCAGTTCTGCGAGCGCCGCAAGAAGACGGTGCTCGCGGTGCAGGGGACGCCGCCCAGGCTCACCATCCAGATCCGGTACTAGCGCGTGCCCCGCGACCCCCGGCTGGTGGCGTTCCTGTGCGACGGCTGCGCCTACGCGGCCGCCGACGCGGCCGGGCGGGCCCGGCTCGAGGTGCCGCACGAGCTGCTCTCGATCCGGGTCGTCTGCACCGGCCGGGTCGAGCCGGCGCTGGTGCTGCAGGCGTTCCGCGAGGGCGCGGACGGGGTGCTGGTGGCCGGCTGCCACCCCGGCGAGTGCCACCACGGCGGCGCGAACCTGGCGGCCGCCTCGCGCTTCGAGCTGCTCTCGGCCACCCTCCGCCAGCTCGGCGTGCCCGAGGGGCGGTTCCGGCTGGAGTGGATCGGGGCCGGCCAGCCGGATCGGTTCGCCCTGGTGGCGCGTGAGATGGTCGAGGGGCTGCGCGCGCTCGGGCCGCTCGAGTACGCCGGCCGGCTCGGCCCGGCGGCGGCGCCGCTGGCGGTCCCGGAGGCCGCCCCGCGCGCGCCCGGCCGGCCGCGCGTCGCCTTCTGGTGGAACAGCTCCTGCGGCGGCTGCGAGGAGGCGGTGGTGGACCTCGGCCCCGACCTCGCGCCGCTCCTCGGCGAGTGCGAGGTGGTGCTCTGGCCCTTCGCGCTCGACTACAAGCGCAGGGACGTGGAGGCGCTCCCCGACGGCAGCATCGACGTCGCCTTCCTGAACGGCGCGGTGCGGCTCGAGGACCAGCTGGAGTGGTCGCGCCTGCTGCGGCGCAAGGCGCGCCGGCTCGTCGCCGTCGGCGCCTGCGCGCAGCTCGGGGGCGTGGTCGGGCTCGGGAACCTCACCGGGCCGGGAGAGATCGAGGCCGCCGCGCGCACGCCGCTCGGCGCGGCGGCGCCGGAGCCGGTCGCCCCGCGCCCGGGCGAGCCGCGGCTCCCGCCGGTGCTGGCGCGCGTGGTCCCGCTCACCGAGGTGGTGGAGGTGGACGCCATCCTCCCCGGCTGCCCGCCCTCTCCCGAGCTGGTCCTCGCGGCGGTGCGCCGCCTCCTCGACCCGGCGCCGCTGCGGCCCGCCGAGGTGCTCGCGCCCGATCTCGCGCTCTGCGAGCGCTGCCCGCGGCGCGAGACCATGCCGGAGCGGCTCGAGCTCACGGCGCTGCGCCGGCTCGGCACCACCCAGCCCGACCCCGCCACCTGCTTCCTCGCCCAGGGGCTGCTCTGCATGGGCCCCGCGACGCGCCAGGGCTGCGGCGACGACTGCGGCTGCGTGGGGGCCAACGTCCCCTGCCGCGGCTGCTTCGGCCCGCTCGACGGCGTCCGCGACCAGGGGGCCGCCTTCCTCGCCGCGCTCGGCACGCTCCTCGCCGCGCCGGGGGAGCGCGGCCTGCGCGCGCTGGCGCGCACCGTGCCGGACCCGGCCGGCACCTTCTACCGCTACGGCCTCGCGGCGGCGACGCTGCCGGCGCGGACGCCGCTGGCCGCCCCTCCCCAGCTCTCCCCGCCCGAGCGGGGAGGGAGCGCCGCGGAAGACCCGACGTCTCCCCCTCTCCCGCCCGAGCGGGGAGGGAGCGCCGCCGGAGACCCGACGTCTCCCCCTCTCCCGCGTGAGCGGGGGAGGGACGGGGAGGGGGCGCGGCGCAGGGAGGCGGAGGAATGAGCCGCCGCATCACCATCGATCCCGTGACCCGGCTCGAGGGGCACGGCCGGATCGAGATCGCGCTCGACGAGCGGGGCGAGGTCCGCGACGCCTGGCTGCAGGTCCCGGAGCTGCGCGGGTTCGAGCGCTTCTGCGTGGGCCGGCCGGCCGAGGAGATGCCGCAGCTCACCGCGCACGTCTGCGGCGTCTGCCCCGCCGCGCACCACCTCGCGAGCGCGCGGGCCCTGGACGCGCTCTACGGCGCCGAGCCGCCGCCGGCGGCGCACGCCATCCGCGCGCTCTACTACCACCTGTTCCTCCTCGAGGACCACGCGCTCCACTTCTACTACCTGGGCGGCCCGGACCTCCTGCTCGGCGCCGACGCGCCGCAGGGGATGCGCAGCCTCTTCGGCGTGGTGGCCGCGCTCGGCAAGGAGGTGGGCGAGCGGGTGGTGGCGGCCCGCCGGGAGGCGCGCGGCCTCATGCAGGCCATCGGCGGCCGCACGGTCCACCCGGTCTTCGCGCTGCCCGGCGGCATCTCCCGGCCGCTCGCGAAGGAGACGCTGGAGCGGCTCCGCCGCGCCGCTCCCATGCTCCTCGACTTCGCCGGCTTCACCCTCGACGCCTTCGCGCGCCGGGTCCGCGGCGCGGCGGGGTACGAGGCGCTCCTCGCGAGCCCCGCCTTCCGGCTCGAGACCCACTCGATGGGCCAGGTGGACGGCGAGGGCCGGCTCTCGTTCTACGGCGGGCGGCTCCGGGTGGTCGATCCGCGCGGCGACGAGCTCCTCTCCTTCGAGGGGAAGGACTACGCGCGCCACCTCGCCGAGCACGTCGAGCCCTGGACCTACGTGAAGTTCCCCTACCTGCGCGCCCAGGGCTGGCGCGGCTTCGAGGAGGGCGCCGCGAGCGGCCTCTACCGGGTGGGCCCGCTGGCGCGGCTCAACGCGGCCCCGCGCATGGCCACCCCGCGGGCCGGGGCGGAGCGGGAGCGGCTGTTCGAGGCGCTCGGCGGCCGGCCGGTGCACCAGACCCTGGCGTTCCACTGGGCGCGGCTCGTCGAGGCGCTCCAGGCGGCCGAGGCGATCGCGGCCGCGGCGTCGGACCCGCTGCTCGAGAGCCCCGAGGTGCGGCGCGTGCCCGAGCCGCTCGAGGCGCGCTGCCCGCCCGGCGGTGAGCTCGAGGGGGTGGGCGTGGTCGAGGCACCGCGCGGCACGCTCGTCCACCACTACCGCGCCGGCCCGGACGGCCTGCTCACCGGCGCGACGCTGCTCGTCGCGTCCCAGCACAACGCCGCGCCCATCCAGATCTCGGTGCGGCGCGCCGCCGCCGAGCTCATCCACGGCGGCCGGGTGGACGACCGGATCCTGAACACGCTCGAGATGGCCTTCCGCGCCTACGACCCGTGCAACGCCTGCGCCTCCCACGCGCTCCCGGGCGAGCTGGCGCTCGCGGTGACGATCCGCGGGCCGGGCGGCGAGGTGGTGCGGCGGCTCGCGCGCGGGGCCGGGCCGGACGGCGCGTGACGGTGCTCGCGCTCTGCCTCGGGAACCGGATCCGTCGCGACGACGGCGTGGGCTGGCGCGTCGCCGCGGCGCTCCGGGCCGCCGCGCCGCCGGGGCTGGAGGTGCGCGAGACGGCGCTCTCCGGGCTTCACCTCCTGGACGAGATGGAGGGGTTCGAGGAGGTGGTGCTGGTGGACGCGGTCGCGAGCGGCCGCGCCGAGCCGGGCACGGTCCGCGACTTCCCGCTCTCCGACCTCCCCGCCACCGCGAGCCCCACCCCGCACGGCCTGGGGCTGCCCACGGCGGTGCGGGCCGCGGCGGCCATGGGCGCGCCGGTGCCCCGGGCGCTCCACGTGGTGACGGTGGAGGTGGCCGACATGACCACCCTCGGCGAGGGGCTCACGGCGGCCGTGGAGGCGGCCGTCCCCGAGGCGGTCGCCCGCGTGCTCGAGGTGCTGGTTCGGTGGCGTGACGCCGCCGGGACCCGTTGACAGGGGCGCAAAAGGAAATATACCTCGCGGCCATTCGTAGAACGCCGTCGCGAGCCGCACCCGGGCGGACCTTCCGCCCGCGCGCCGCGCCCGCACCCAGGGAGGAAGCACCCGTGAATCGCACCCACGTCCGCGCGGCCGCCTTCGCCGCTGCGCTCAGCGTCACCGCCTGCTCGCACGAGCCGCTCTTCCGGAGCGAGGCGGAGCTCCGCCAGAAGACCCTCACCGTCCAGGGCACCACCGTCCCGGCCACGCTGGCCCGCGACGCCGCCGTCCAGTCGAGCCCGGCCGACGCCGCGCCGACCCTCGCCACCCTGCCGCGCGGCGCCGAGGTCTGGGCCGCCGACAAGGCGGTGCACGGCTACCGCCGGATCAAGACCGCCGACGGCAAGTCGGGCTACGTCGCCGAGCCGGCGCTGCAGATCGGCGTGGGCCACCCGGCGCCGCTGCAGCCGCAGCAGGCCGCCACGCCGGCCGAGCCGAAGGTGAGCGGCGCGAAGTAGGTCCGCGCCCGCCCATTCCCCGCGTCACCGAGCGGCGGGCTCCTCGCGGGGCCCGCCGCTTCTTCTTCGCGGTGCCGCTGCCCCCTCCCTGTCCCTCCCCCGCTTCGCGGGAGAGGGGAAGAGCGGCCCGCGGGAGCAATCTCAGACGCGCCGCGCTGCACTCTCCTCGCGCGGGGCGGAGGGGAGGGGCCCCGGCGCCGCCGGGGAGGGGCGCAGCCCCTCCATGCCGGGCGAGCCTGGGCAGTCGCGAAGGCGACAGCCCAGGCGCAAGGGACCCGGCGAGCAGGGTGAGGCCCCGCCGGGCTTCGCCTGGCGGGGCGGGGCGCAGCCCCGTGTCAATGATCCACGCGGTGGAACAGGCGCGTCCACCGCGGGCCCGAGGGGCCCCACGACGCCAGCGCCATGACCGCCCGCCCCTTGATGCGCCCGATGGGCACCGGCCCGAAGACGCGGCTGTCGGCGCTGTGGTCGCGGTGGTCGCCGGCCAGCCAGACGGTGCCGGGCGGCACCACCACCTCGGGCACGTCGCCGCAGTAGGCCGAGGGCGTGCAGTAGCTCCCGTAGCGGTGCCGCTCGAGCTGCTCCTCGAAGGCCACGCACGGCTCCTCCGTCCAGGGGCCGCCCTCGGGCTTGTTCCAGTAGGCGCAGGGGCCGGGGACGCGCTGCCGCGGCGCCGGCTGGCCGTTGAGCCAGAGCGCGCCGTCGCGGATCTCCACCCGGTCGCCGCCCACCGCCACCACCCGCTTGATGAGGTCGTCGGAGCGCGGGTTGCCGGGGGGCGCGAGCAGCACCACGACGTCGCCGCGCTTCGGCGCCGACCACTGGAGCTGGGTGCTCTCGGTGAACGGCAGCCGCGCGCCGTAGGCCCACTTCTCGACGATGACGTAGTCGCCGATCTGCAGGGTCGGGATCATCGAGCCCGAGGGGATGTAGACCGCCTCGTAGAGGAGGGTCCGGAAGGCCAGCACCGCCAGGATGGTGAGGACCCAGCCGCGGACCTCCCGCTTCACCTTGTCACTGTCCACGCTTAGCTCACCCTTCGAGACCAGGAGCCTACTCGGTGCGCATCGCCTCGACCGGGTCGAGGCGGCTCGCCCGGGCCGCGGGGTAGATGCCGAAGAGCAGCCCGCAGCCGGACGCCGAGACGAGGGAGAGTAGCACCGCCCACGCCGGCACGCTCGCCGGAACTTGGTAGAGGGTGCGGGCCCCGAGCGCGATGCCGGCCCCGAGCAGCACGCCGAGCAGGCCGCCCAGGAGCGACAGCGTCACCGACTCCACCACGAACTGCGACAGGATGCGCCGCCGCCGCGCGCCGAGCGCCATGCGCACCCCGATCTCGCGCGTCCGCTCCGCCACCGAGACCAGCATGATGTTCATGATCCCGATGCCGCCCACGAGGAGCGCCAGCGCGCAGACCCCGAAGGTGGCGGCGGTGACCACGGCGGCGATGTTGTTGAACACCTCGGCGATGGAGTCGTTGGAGAAGATCTCGAAGTCGTTCTCGGCGTCCGGGGCGAGGCCCCGCAGCCGCCGCAGCTGCCCCACCACCTCGTCGATGGCGCGCGGCACGTCCTCGTTGGAGGTGGCCTGGATGGCGATGTTGTCGTTGTTCGCCTTCCCGAGCACCTGCTCGAACGCCGGCCAGGGGATGGTCACGATGGCGTCGCGCGACTCGAGCCCGAGCACGCTCCCCATCCGCTCGAACACCCCCACCACCTCGAAGGAGGCGCCGCGGATCCGGATCTCGCGGCCGACGGCGCTCTCGCCCGGGAAGAGGAGGTCGGAGACGTCGGTGCCGACCACCGCCACCCGCCGGCCGAGCGCGATGTCGGTCTGGCTGACGAAGCGCCCCTCCGCCACGGTGACCGCGTTGGCGTACTCGTAGTCGGGCACCACCCCGGCCACCCCCACGTTCGGGCGGGTGGCGCGCTCGGCGGTCCAGATCCGCTCGGCGGTGCCCTGGTGGTACTCCTCGATGGAGACGTGGGCCACGTGCGGGCAGAGCGCCCGGATCGCCTCGCCCTGCTCGCGGGTGAGGTCCTTGCGCTTCGCGTACTTCGCCCGGTCGTGGTCGCCGAAGCTCACCGCCGGGAACTTCTGCACCTGGAACGAGGCCGCGCCGAGCTGGGCGAGGTCGGTGGTCACCTTGAGCCGGAGCCCCTCGGTGAGCGACATCATGGCCACCACCGTGGCGGCGCCGATCACGATGCCGAGCAGGGTGAGGAGCGAGCGGAGCGGGTTGGCGCGCAGCGTGCCGAGGGCGAGCGCCAGCGTGTCGAGGAAGCCGGTCATTCGTAGCGCAGCGCCTCCACCGGATCGAGGTGGGCGGCGCGCCAGGCCGGCCAGGAGCCGAAGGCGAGCCCGACCAGCGTCGAGAAGCCGAGCCCGAGCAGCACCGCCGAGGGGGTCGCGGCCGCCGCCAGCGGCGACACCAGCGCCACGAGCTGCGCCGCCCCGAGTCCGAGCGCGGTGCCCACGGCGCCGCCGAGCGCCGCCACGAAGGCCGCCTCGAGCAGGAACTGGAAGAGGATGGTGCCGCGCCGGGCGCCGAGGGCGCGCCGGACGCCGATCTCGCGGGTCCGCTCGTGGACCGACACCAGCATGATGTTCATGATCCCGATGCCGCCCACCACGAGCGTGATGAGCCCCACGCCGACCGCGACGCCGTAGAGGGCGCCGGTGAGCTGGCCGTAGACCTTGAGGAACTGCTCCTGCCGGTTCATGGCGAAGTCGTCCGCCTTGCCGGCGGGGACGCGCCGGGCGCGGCGCAGGATCCCGGTGAGCTCGTCCTCGAGCGCGGGGAGGTCGCCCGGCGCGGCGGTGACCGCGATCTGCAGCGACCGCTTGGTGCCGAAGATCCGCTCGAAGGCGCCGAGCGGCACGGTCACGTTGTTGTCCATGGCCATGCCGAGGAAGCGCCCCCGCCGCTCCAGGAGCCCCACCACCGTGAAGGGCCGCCCGGAGAGAAGCACCCGCTGCCCCAGCACCTCCGCCGGCCGCGCCCCGGGGAAGAGCCGGTCGGACACGTCGGCGCCGAGGACCGCCACCGCGCGCGAGAGCTCCACGTCGCTCTCCACCAGGAAGCGGCCGGCGCCGACGGTGCCGCCGCCGGTCTCGAGGTAGCGGGTGTTGGTGCCGTTCACCGCCACCCCGGTGAGCTCGACGTCGCCGCGGCGCACCGCCGCCCGCGCGCGGGCGGTGGGGGCGATGGCCTGGGCGAGCGTGCACTCGCGCTGCACCGCCTCCACCTCGGCGCGGCCGATGGGGCGCCGGTTGCGCATGGTCCACCACTCGTCGGCGCCGCTGAGCCACTTCCAGCGGTCCACGTAGAGCGTGTGCGACCCGAGGGTCGCCACCTGCGCCTCGAAGCTGCGGTCGAGCCCCTGGATGATGGCGACGATGGCGATCACCGTCATCACGCCGATGACGATGCCGAGGGTGGTGAGGAAGCTCCGCAGCCGCGCCGCCACGAGCGAGCCGGCGGCGATGCGCAGGGCCTCCGACGCCTCGGCGAGCGCGCGGCTCCCCCTCACGTGCCCACCGCCCGCGGCACCGAGAGCGCCGCCACCTCTTCGCCGGGGCCGTCGGCGACCACCCGGCCGTCCGAGAGCCGCACCGCGCGCGGGCAGCGCGCGGCGAGCCGGGGCTCGTGCGTGACGAGCACGATGGTGTGCCCCCGGGCGTGCAGCTCGGAGAAGAGCCGGACGATCTCCTCGCCGGTGGCCGAGTCGAGGTTGCCGGTCGGCTCGTCGGCGAGGAGCAGCGACGGCTCGCCCACCAGGGCGCGGGCCACCGCGACCCGCTGCCGCTGCCCGCCGGAGAGCTCGTTGGGCCGGTGGTGCATGCGCTGGGCGAGCCCCACCGCGGTGAGCGCCGCCTCGGCGCGGACCCGCCGCTCGCGGCGCGGCACGCCGCGGTAGACGAGCGGCAGCTCCACGTTGGCGAGCGCGGTGGCGCGCGGGAGGAGCTGGAAGGTCTGGAAGACGAAGCCGATCTCGCGGTTGCGCAGGTCGGCGAGGGCGTCGTCGGAGAGGCCGGCCACGTCCTGCCCGTTGATCCGGTAGCGCCCGCCGGTCGGGGTGTCGAGGCAGCCGAGGATGTTCATGAGGGTGGACTTGCCCGAGCCCGACTGGCCCACCACCGCGACCCACTCCCCGCGCCGCACCTCGAAGGAGACGCCGTCGAGGGCGTGCACCACCTCGCCGCCGACGAGATAGTGGCGGCGCAGCCCCTCGAGCGAGAGGAGGGGCGCGTCGGGGCCGGCTCCCGGGCCGCTCACGACTTCTTCCCGCCCTCGCCGGGGACCGCGTCCTTGACCGGCTTGCCGTCCTCGAGCTCGCGCGCGAGGACCTTGTACGGGCCCTCCACCACCGTCTCGCCCGGCTTCACGCCGTCGAGGATCTCGATCTCGCTCTCGCTCGCGAGCCCGGTCTCGACCCGGCGCGCGCGCGCCACCCCGCGCTCCACCACGAACACCACCTTCTGCGTGGGCTCGCGCCGGGCCCTGGCGCCCGGGGCCGGCGCCACCGGCCGCTCGTCGCGCCGCTCGGCCGGGCCGCGCAGCTGCTTCTCGGTCCGGACCGTCACCGCCTGGATCGGCACCACCACCGCCTTCTCGTGGGTCTCGGTGGAGATGCCGGCCTGGCAGCTCATGCCCGGGAGCGCGCCCGCCACCGGGGCGGTGAGGGCGAGCCGCACCGGGAAGGTGGTCACCTCGGCCTCGGTGCCGGCGTTCTTGATGGTGGCGTTCTTCGCGATCTCGACCACCTGCGCCGGCCAGCGCCGGTCGGGGAAGGCGTCGATCTCCACCTCCGCCTGGTCGCCCTCGTGGAGGTAGACCACCTCGTGCTCGCCCACCTCCACCTTCGCCTCCATGGAGGAGAGGGTGGCCACGATGACGATCACGTCCTCGCTGAAGTCGGAGCCCCGCACCCGCTCCCCGACCTGCTTCTGGCGCGAGGTGACGATGCCGTCGATGGGGGCGTAGAGGGTGGTGAGGTCGAGGAAGTGGCGCGCCTCGGCGAGGGCGGCCTCGGCCTGGGCGATGCGCTGCCGCGCCGCCTGGGCCCGCGCCCGCTCGGCGGCGACGTCCGACTCCGCCCGCTCCAGCTCCGCCTGCGAGGCGTTGCCGGAGCCGGCGAGCCGGCGCACCCGGGCCAGCTCCGCCTCGAGCTTCCGCACCTGCACCTCCTCGAGCCCGAGGTCGGCGGCGGCGCTGGCGCGGGCCGCCTCCTGCTGGCGCACCTGGGCGGCGTAGCGGCGCGAGTCGATGCGCCCGAGGTACTGCCCCTTCTTCACGCGGTCGCCCTCGTGCACCGTGAGGTCGAGCAGGTCGCCGGAGAGGTTGGAGCTGAGCTTCACCTCGGTGGCCGCCTGCAGCTTGCCGGCGGCGGTCACCTTGCGGGTGATGGCTCCCTGCCGCGCCGCGGCGGTCTGCACGCCGATCGGCGGGACCGGCCGCGGCCGGAGCGAGAAGGCGAGGAGCGCCAGCACCGCGGCGCAGAACGCGAGGGCGAGGAGCCGCTGGCCCCACGACATGGACACGGGCTTCGCGGGAACGGCTTCGGTCACAGGACGCCTCCGACGGCGCGGTTGAGATCGGCGCGCGCCACCGCCTCGTCCACGCGCGCCTGCAGGAGGGTGAGCTTCGCCTGGGTCAGCTTGAGGAGCGCGTCGCGGACCTCGAGCTGGCTCGCCGCCCCGGCGTCGAGCCGGGCCCGGGCGAGCTTCACGTTCTCCTCGGCGCTGCCGAGGCTCTCGGCGGCGAGCAGGGCCGAGCGGGAGAGCGCCACCAGCGCCGAGCGGGCGCGGGCGATCTCGCTCGCGACCTGCTGATCGGCCTGCTCCGCGCCGATGCGGGCCTGGGCCTCGGCGATCCCGGCCTTCGCCACCTGCGCCTGCGTCTGCCGCCCCGCGAAGAGGTTCCAGGTGAGCGCCACCTGCGCCACCGCGGTGTACTGGCGGGTGGGGTCGCCCAGCACGCCCTCCGAGCCGGTGAGGCTCGGCCCCTCGCGGTTGTAGGCGGCCTGGAGGCTCAGCGCCGGCCACCAGTCGGCGCGCGCGATGGCCACGTCGAGCCCGCTCGCGGCCACCAGCTCGCGCTGGCTGCGCAGGAGCGGCCGCGCCGCCCGCGCCCGCGCCAGCAGCGCCTCGGCCGGCGGCGGCTCGGCGGCGCCGCCGAGCCCGGGCGCGTCCACGGCGGCCGGGGCCACCACCGCCGGGACGTCCACCCCCTCGCCGCCCAGCGCCACCGCGAGGTCGCTCCGGGCCTGCGCCACCCGCGCCCGCTGCGACTCGACGTTGATCCGGTCGTTCGCGAGGTTCACCCGGGCGGCGTAGGCGTCGCCCTTGAGCCCGCGCCCCTCCGCGAAGAGGGCGTCGGCGCGCCGCACCAGCTCCTCGCTGCGCGCCACCGTCTCCTCGAGCACGGCGAGGCTCCGCTCCGCCTTCACCACCTCGTAGAACTTGCGGGTGACGTCGAAGGCGGTGGTGAGCGCCGCCTCGTCGAGCTGCCCCGCCGAGGCGCGCTCCATCGATTCGGCGCGCCGGATCGCGTTCCAGGAGCGGAGCCCGTCGAAGATCGGCTGCGACAGCTTGAGGCCGAGCGACCAGTCGGCGAAGTCGGTCGCCGGGATGTTGATGGCCTGCTGCTGGAAGGTGGGCAGGCCGTCCGGCCCGACGCCGGTCGGGACCACCTGCACCGACTGGCGGGCCCCCACGAAGTCGCGCCCCCCGCTCGCGGAGAGGTCGAGGCGCGGCAGCACGCCGGCCCAGGAGGCGGTGACGTCCACCCCGGCCGCCTCGCGGCGCGACCGCGAGAGCCGGAGGTCCTTGTTCTGCCGCCCGGCGAGGGCCAGGGCGTCGTCGAGGGTGAGCGCGCCGCCCGCCGGCGCCGCGGCGGCCGGGGAGGCCACCGCGCCGAGGACCGCGAGCAGGCAGAGGGCCCCGGCGCTCACGCCGCACCTCCGGCGAGCGCGGGGAGGGCGAGCTTCGCCGTCACGACGTACCCGGCCCAGAGCGCCCCCACCACCGCGGCGGCGCGGCGGCGCGACACGCCGGCCACCGGGGCGAGCCCGAGGACGAGGAGCGCGGCCGCCCAGAGCGCGAACAGGTCGAGGCTCGCGGCCGGCGCGAGCCAGCGCGGCGGCGCGCCCGGCGGCAGCCAGGCGGCGAGGTTGGCGGGGAGGACCGTATCGAGCGCCTCGGGCCGGAGCCGCCCGGCCCGGAGCAGGGCCGGGATGGCGAGGAGCCGCTCGAGCGCGAGCGGCAGGAGGGCGTGCGCCGTCACCGCGAGGGTGGGCCGGAAGGCGGGCCGGCCGCCCGCGGTGCGCAGCCCCGCGAGCAGCGCCGCCGCCACCGCGAGCGCCTGCAAGGAGGGGCCGAGCGCGGCGCCCGCCCAGCCGGAGAGGGCGCCGACCTTGCGGGCCTGCGCGGCGGCCTCCTCGCGCTGGTGGTCGGTCGGCTCGGGCTGGCCGGGCTGCTGCTCCTTGTCGAGCCGCTCGACGCCGGCCCGCTCGAGGTCGAGGCGCGGCAGCGCCACCGCGGTCGCGAGGAGGGCGGCGGCGGTGGCGGCGAGGAGCGGGGCCAGGAGGGCGCGCCGCCCGGCGGCGCGGGCGAGCGCGCCGGGCGGGCTGCGGAAGGTGTCGAGGAGGAGGTCGGCGGTCATGTGGGTGCCGCCCCGCCCTACGGGGCAGGGGGCGCCCGTATTTCAACCAGACCGCCGAAGGAGTCAAAGCCTTGCCCGGAATACCCTGGCCGGCCCGCTCGACCGCGCCGGCCGGCCCGCGGGCCCGGCGCTCACTTCAGGAGCTTGAGCGCGCGGGTGAGGAGGCTCGGCTGCGCGCGCCGGAAGAGCCGCCGCGCCCGCCCCCGCCCGTAGGAGAGCTCCTCGACCGCCTCGTGCGCCGAGAACCGCCCCGGCCCGGCCACGAGCAGCCCGAGGGCGATGGCCATGAGGGCGAGGTTGTACTCGTAGCCGCCCTTGGTGATGTCGAACCCGTTCCGGGCGTGGACCCGCCAGACCGCCACCGCCTGCGTGGCGAGCACCGCCAGCGCCGCCGGCCGCGTCGCGAACCCGAGCAGCGCCATCGCCCCGGCCGCCGTCTCGGCGATGCCGGTGGCGAGCGCCCAGCGCTCTCCCGGCGCGATGCCGACGCTCTCCATGAACTGGCCGGTCTGCGCCCGACCCTCGGCCCGGAGCTTCCCGGTGCCGTGGTAGAGCATGCTCGCGCCGAGCGCCATCCGCGCCGGCAGCGTCGCCGCGTCGCGGACCGCGCTGCGCCCCGTCATCATCCCCGCCGCGTCGATCGTCGTCATGCCTCCGCCTCCCGGGGAAATGTCGGGACCCCCGCGCGGCCCGGCAACGCTCCGCGGCGCTGGAAAGCGGGCGGGGCGGCGGCTATGGTCGCGGGATGGCCCGCCCGCTCCTCGCCCTGGCGCTCGCCGCGCTCCTCACGCGGCCGGCGTCCGCCGCGCCCGCCGGCGCGCCCCCCCGGACGCTGACCGTCGCCGCCGCCGCCAACCTCAAGGCGCCCATGGCCGATCTCGTCGCCGCCTTCGAGGAGGATCGCCCCGGCGTGAAGGTGCGGACCACCTTCGGCGCCTCCGCCAACCTCGCCGCGCAGGCGCGCGCCGGTGCGCCGTTCGACCTGTTCCTCTCGGCCGACGACCTCCACCCGCGCAAGCTCGCGGAGGCCGGGCTCGCCGACGCGGGCGGGCCGTTCACGTACGCGCTCGGGCGGCTGGCGCTCTGGGCCCCCGCCGGCTCGCCGCTCGCCGTCGAGAAGGAGGGGCTCGCGGTGCTCGCCTCCCCCGCCGTGCGCAAGGTGGCGGTCGCGAACCCCAAGCTCGCCCCCTACGGCAAGGCGGCCGAGGAGGCGCTCTGGGCGGCGAAGCTCCTCGACGCGGTCCGGCCGAAGCTGGTGTACGGCGAGAGCGTCGCGCAGGCGGCGCAGTTCGCCGAGAGCGGCGCCGCCGACGCGGCGCTCCTGCCGCTCTCGATGGTGCTCACCGGCCCTCTCGCCCCCGGCAAGCGGCTCGTGCTCCCCGACGACGCCCACCCGCCCATCGACCAGGCCGGGGTGGTGCTCAAGGGCGCCCGCGAGCTGGAGCTGGCGCAGGCCTTCGCCCGCTTCGTCCGCGGCGGCCACGGCCAGGCGATCCTGGCCCGCCACGGCTACGGCCTGCCCCCGAGGTAGCGGCTTGGACTACGCCGCCCTCCGGCTCAGCCTCGAGCTCGCGGCGCTCACCACGCTGGCGCTGCTCGTGCTCGGCCTGCCGCTCGCCGCCTGGCTCGCCCGGAGCACCTTCCGGCTCAAGTTCCTCGTCGAGGCCGTGGTGGCGCTGCCGCTCGTGCTCCCGCCCACCGTGCTCGGCTTCTACCTCCTGCTCGCCTTCGCGCCGCAGAGCCCGCTCGGCCGGTCCTGGGAGCGGCTCACCGGCCACCGGCTCGCCTTCTCCTTCGACGGCCTGCTCATCGCCTCGATCCTCTACAGCCTGCCGTTCGCGGTGCAGCCCTTCGCCGCGGCGCTCTCGGCCGTGGACCGGCGCCTCGTCGAGGCCTCGCACACGCTCGGCGCCTCCCCGCTCGCCACCTTCCTCCGCGTCAGCCTGCCGCTCTCGGCGCGCGGCGTCCTCGCCGGCGCGGTGCTCACCTTCGCCCACACGCTCGGCGAGTTCGGGGTGGTGCTGATGGTCGGCGGCAACCTGCAGGGCGAGACCCGCACGCTCTCCATCGCCATCTTCGACCACGTCGAGGCGCTCGAGTACGCCGCGGCCGGCCGCACCGCCCTGTTCCTGCTCGTCCTCTCCTTCGCCGTGCTGGCCGTGACCTACGGGCTGCAGCGCGGGGCCTTCGAGAAATGGCCGGCGCGCTCTCGCTAGACCTGGTGCGCCGCTTCCCGGGCGGCGCGGCGGTGGCGGCCAGCCTCGAGGCCGCGCCCGAGGGGGTCACGGTCCTCTTCGGCCCCTCCGGCGCCGGCAAGAGCACCGTGCTCCGCTGCGTCGCCGGGCTCGAGGCGCCGGACGTGGGGGTGATCCGGTTCGACGAGGAGACCTGGTTCGACCGGGCCCACGGGGTGGACGTGCCGCCGCAGGCCCGCCGGGTGGGCTACGTGTTCCAGGACGCGGCGCTCTTCCCCCACCTCACGGTGGAGGAGAACGTCCGCTACGGCGCGCGGGCGCGCGGCGCTCCGCCCGGCGCGGCCGGCGAGGCGCTGGAGCGGCTCGGGCTCGCGCTCCTCTCGCACCGGCGGCCGGCGGAGCTCTCCGGCGGCGAGCGGCAGCGGGTGTCCCTGGCGCGCGCGCTCGCCTCGCGCCCCCGGCTCCTGCTCCTCGACGAGCCGCTCTCGGCCCTCGACGCCCCCACCCGGGAGGCGCTGCGCGCGACGCTGCGCGACCTCCTCGCGGCGGTGGGGCTGCCGGCGCTCCTCGTCACCCACGACCGGATCGAGGCGCTCGCGCTCGGCGACCGGCTGGCGGTGCTCGCGAAGGGGCGCATCCGGCAGTGCGGGCCGGTGGCGGAGGTGTTCGCCCGCCCGGCCGACCTCGAGGTCGCGGCGGTGGTCGGGACCGAGAACGTGCTGCCGGCGGAGGTGGCCGGCGAGGAGGGGGGGCTCGTGCACCTGCGCGTCGGTCCGGCCGAGCTCTCGGCCGTCGGGCCGGCGCCTGGGAGGCGGTGCTTCGCCTGCTTCCGCGCGGAGGACGTGCTGCTGGAGGCGCCGGGCGGCTCGCCCACCTCGGCGCGCAACCGGCTCGCGGCCACGGTGCGGGCGCTCGCGCCGGAGGGGCCGCTGTCGCGGGTGACGCTCGACTGCGGCTTCCCGCTCGTGGCTCTCGTGACGCGCCGCAGCGTGGAGGAGCTCGAGCTCGCCCCGGGGCGGCCGGTGCTGGCGCTGCTCAAGGCGCCGGCGGTGCGGCTGGTCGCGCGGGCGGGGTGAGCCGCGCGCCCGGCGGCCCCGCGGCGCCGATGGACCATCGACAAACAAGGAGGCCGTGCGCCCTGCACCGCTGGCCCGCGCCGGGGACGCGGAACCCCGAAAAAGAAGAAGGCCGGCTCCTTTCGGAACCGGCCTCCTTCGAAATGCGTTCTCGCGAACTTACTTCGCGGGAGCGGCCTCGGGGGCCGGGGCGGCCTCGGCCTTCTCGGCCTTCTTGGCGGCCTTCTTGGCCTTCTTGGCCTTCTTGGCCTTCTTCTCGGCCTTCACCTCGGCCTTGGGGGCCTCGGCGGCCGGGGCGGCGGCCGGAGCGGCGGCAGCAGCCTCCTCGGCGAAGGTCGGGGCGGCGACGGCAACGAAGGCGACGGCGACGATGGCGCTCAGGATCTTCTTCATGGGTAATCTCCTTGGGGTCGCGGGCGTTGATGCACGCAGACGGCTGGAGAGAATACAAGCCGCGTGCCGATCCCCGGCCCCCGGGCGGAACCAGGAAGATCGCTCGCTTACGGGTCCTCGGCCGGGCGTTCCCGGGGCGGCGGGGAGTCCCGCCCCGGGCGCCGCGCCCCGAGTGGCCCATTCCTCCGCGCTCGACAGGGCGGACGGCGCGCCGCATGGATGGCGGATGGACCTGCACCTGCTCCCCCCGAAGTCCCCGAAAGGGGGCTACCACATGGTCATCGAGTCGCCGCGGGGCTCCGGGGTGAAGCTCAAGTACGACCCGTCGCTCGGGGTGATGGGGCTCTCGCGCCCGCTCCCGCTCGGCCTCTCCTACCCCTACGACTGGGGCTTCATCCCCGGGACCCGCGCGCCGGACGGCGACCCGGTGGACGCGCTCCTGTGCTGGGACGTCCCGAGCTTCCCCGGCGTGGTCATCCCGAGCCGGCCGCTCGGGCTCCTCCAGCTCGAGCAGGACGGCAAGAACGGCCACCGCACCCGGAACGACCGGCTCATCCTCCTGCCGCTCCGCTACCGTCGCGGTGACGACCTCGAGTCGGTGGACGACCTGCCGCAGCGGGTCCGGGAGGAGATCCAGCAGTTCTTCCTCTCCTCGGTCTTCTTCGAGCAGAAGAACCCGTCGGCTCTCGGCTGGAGGGGGCCGGCGGAGGCGGAGGCGCTCATCGCGGCCTGCGAGCTGAAGGGGTAGGCGTCGCTCCTACCTGCGCCGTCCGGCCACCTCGACGGCCAGCTTGCGGCGGAAGACCTGCCGGAAGAGGGCCGTCTCTCGGTCGAGGTCCCAGAGCTCGAGGTCGAGCGGCGCGCGCGCCTTGAGCGTGAGCTTCACGGCGCCCGTCCGGCCGCGGGCGGAGAGCGAGCGGAGCGGCTGGTGGTGGCTGCGGTCGAGGGCGTCGGCCACCCGGAGCAGGGTCGAGAGCCGGCGCACCGCCTGGAACTCGTCGTCGGAGAGCGGGGCGAGGTCGGCCCGGTGGCGCTCCGGCGCCGAGCGCCGGTGGTACCGGGCGGTGAGCGCGGCGAGCGTCCGCTCCTGGTCGGAGAGGCCCGGCAGGTCGGCGTTGGCGACGAGGTACCAGGTGTGCTTGTGGTGGCGCTGGTGGCTCACGGCGTTGCCCACGTCGTGCAGCAGGGCGGCGGTCTCGAGGATGCGCCGGGCGGCCGCGGGCAGGCCGTGCACCGCCGGGAGCTGGTCGAAGAGCGAGAGCGCCACGTCCCGGACCTTGAGCGCGTGGGCCTCGTCGAACTGGAAGCGCCGGCCCATGGCGAGCGCCGCCTCGGCCGCGAGCGCCGCCTGCCCCTGGCTCGCCCTGGGCGGCAGGGTGCGGCGCACCAGGTCCACCAGGATCCCGTCGCGCAGCCCGGTGTCCACCGAGGTGATCGAGGCGAGCCCGAGGTGGCGCATCGCCGACTCGAGGATCACCGCCCCGGCCACCACGATCTCGGCCCGGCGCGGCTCGAAGAGCTTGCGACGCTGGTCCACCCGCATGGCCGCGAGCGCGTCCACCGCCCGCCCCACCTCCCGCAGCGAGGCCCGCCTCGCCCCCCGCTCGGCGGCGAAGGCCACGAGGGCGTTGATGGTGCCGGAGCTGCCGAGGGCCGTCCGGAAGCGGGGGAAGCTCTCGGGGAGCGCCTCCCGGAAGGCCTCGGCCGCGTAGGCGCGCATGAGGTCGAGCCGGGGGGGCGGCACCTTGTCGGCGGCGGCGAACATCTCGGTGAGCCGGACCGCGCCCACCGCCACGCTCCAGAGGCTGTCGGGCGACTCGCCCACCGCGGCGGCCACCTCGGTCGAGCCGCCGCCGATGTCCACCACCAGGTTCCGGGCGCGCGGCGCGGCCCCCTGGAGCACCCCGAGGCAGATGAGCCGGGCCTCCTCGCGGCCGGAGACCACCTCGAGGTCGAGCCCGGCCTCCCGCTTGGCCCGCTTCACGATCTCCGGGCCGTTGCGGGCCTCGCGGACCGCCGAGGTGGCGACCGCGCGCACCCGGGCCCGGTGGCGGCGGCAGAGCGCGGCGTAGCGACGCAGCGCGGCGAGGAGCCGGTCGGCGACGGGGCGCGGGATGTTGCCGGTGAGGAACACGCCCTCGCCCGGGCGGACCGGGTCGCGCTCGGTGTGGAGGGTCTCGAGGGTGTGGTCCGGCAGCGAGCGCGCGATCTCGAGCCGCACGGCGTTCGTTCCCACGTCGATCGCCGCCAGCACCTCGGTCACGAAGGCCCTCCGGACCCCATCGAGTCTAGCCCATCTTCCGTTGGCGGCCGGGGTGGAGTAAAAGGTCCGTCACGCCGGCCCCCCGGCGGGCAGGAAGGCGACGACTTGCGCCGCTTCCCCGCGTACCGGTGAAAACCTCCCGGCCAGCGCCGGATTTTGGAGAGCCCGGGGTTTCGAGCACGAAGAGCGACCCCTTGCCACGCCGTGCCGCCAGCCGCCGTGCCGGTTGACGCTTTTTTCTCGAGGGACTAGATGGGTGCCCGCCGGTAAGGGGCAGGGCTCCACCGTCAGAGGGTGCACATGCAAAAGAACTCGATCATCCGTCCGCAGCCCAAGGGAGAACGGCTCGCCGTCCTCATGCCGGGTCTCGGCGCCGTGGCCACCACCGCCATCGCCGGCGTGGAGGCCGTGAAGCGCGGCCTCGCCCAGCCCATCGGCAGCTTCACCCAGCTGGGGCACCTCCTCGACGAGAACGGCGGGCACGGCCCGGCCGTCCGCGACGTCCTGCCCATCGTGCCGTTCGAGGACATCGTCTTCGGCGGCTGGGACCCGATCCCGGACAACGTCTACGAGGCCGCCCTCCGGGCCAAGGTCCTCGACAAGGACCTCGTCAACGAGCTCCGGCCGCAGCTCGAGGCCATCAAGCCCATGCCGGCGGTCTTCTCGACCGACTGGGTGCGCCGCCTCGACGGCCCGAACGTCAAGAAGGGCACGAAGAAGCAGCAGGCGGAGGCGCTCATCGCCGACATCCGCGGCTTCCTCGAGAAGAACAAGTGCGCCCGCGGCGTCATGATCTGGACCGGCTCGACCGAGGTGTACGCCGAGGTCGGACCCGCGCACCTGACCATCGAGGCCTTCGAGGCCGGGCTCGAGAAGGACGACCCGACCATCGCGCCGTCGATGATCTACGCCTACGCGGCCATCAAGACCGGCTGCGCCTACCTGAACGGCGCCCCGAACCTCTCGGCCGACATCCCGGCGCTCCGCGAGCTGGCCGAGATCCAGGGCGTCCCGACCGGCGGCAAGGACTTCAAGACCGGCCAGACGCTCATGAAGACCACCATCGCGCCGATGCTCCACGCGCGCCTGCTCGGTCTCCAGGGCTGGTTCTCGACCAACATCCTCGGCAACCGCGACGGCGAGGTGCTCGACGACGCCGCCAGCTTCAAGACCAAGGAGGTCTCGAAGCTCTCGGTCCTCGAGACCATCCTCGACCCCGAGAAGCACCCGGCGCTCTACAGCAACATCAAGCACAAGGTCACGATCCACTACTACCCGCCGCGCGGCGACAACAAGGAAGGGTGGGACGCGATCGACATCGTGGGGTGGCTCGGCTACCCCATGCAGATCAAGATCAACTTCCAGTGCCGCGACTCGATCCTGGCGGCCCCGCTGGCGATCGACCTCGCCCTCCTCGCCGACCTGGCGCAGCGCGCCGGCGAGAAGGGGCCGCAGGAGTGGCTCTCGTTCTTCTTCAAGAGCCCGGTGACCGTGCCCGGCCACGAGACGATCCACGACCTCTTCCAGCAGCAGAGCCACCTGCAGGAGAAGCTCCGCGGCTACGCCCAGCGCGTCGCCGAGGGGCGGACCAGCAAGGTCGGCTAGCCGCGAGCGCTCCCGGACCGGGAGCCCGCCGAAGTCCTCGAGGGCCCGCGGCCAGCGCCGCGGGCCCTCTTCTCTTTGGTGGCCCCGCCCAGGGCTGGCGCCGCGCGCCGCGGGGGCGCATCCCTTCAAGCGCCACCGGGAGGACGCATGGCCAACTCACAGGGTTACCACGAGCCCGTCGAGGAGCTCTCCAGCGAGACCCGCGACCTGCACCGCGCGCTCACCTCCCTCATGGAGGAGCTCGAGGCCGTGGACTGGTACCAGCAGCGGGTCGATGCGATAAAGGACCCGGAGCTGAAGCGGGTCATCGAGCACAACCGGGACGAGGAGAAGGAGCACGCGGCCATGGTGCTCGAGTGGATCCGGCGCCACGATCCCGCCTTCGACCGGCAGCTCCGCGCCAAGCTCTTCAAGGAGGGCGAGATCGCCCATGAGGAGGAGCTGGAGGAGGCCGCCGGTGAGATCCCGCCCCCCGGCGGACGAAAGCCCTGACCCCGGGCCGGCCGTGGCCGGAGCGGCCGACCCCCGACCATTGCCCGGCCCGCGCCGGGCCGCCCGGGCCGGCTTCTCCTTCCTGCGGCGCGCCGCCCCGCCGCTCGACCTGCCCATCCTCGGGCGGACGCTCCTGCACGCCGCCCTGGTCGGCGGCGCGGCGGGGCTCGTCGGCGCCGGGTTCTTCGCCTCTCTCGAGGTGGCCCAGCGCGGGCTCCTGGCCGGCCTCGCCGGCTACGCCCCGCTGCGGGCCTTCGGCGAGACGTTCCTGAAGGAGGGGGCGGCGGGCCCGCCCCGGCTGCTGGTCCTGGCGCTCCTCCCGGCCGCCGGCGGGCTCCTGAGCGGCGTCCTCACCACCTGGCTCGCCCCCGAGGCGGCCGGCGGCGGCGGCGACGCCATCATCCACGCCTACCACCACGGCGGGCGGGTGCGCCGGCGGGTCCTCTGGGTGAAGTGGCTCGCGGCGCTCGGTACGCTCGCCTCGGGCGGCTCGGGCGGCCGCGAGGGGCCGACGATGCAGATCGGCGGCGCCATCGGCGCGCTCGTGGGCCGCGCCCTGCCGGCCACCCGGCGCGAGCGGCGCATCCTCCTCGTGGCCGGGATCGCCGCCGGCATCTCCGCGGTCTTCCGCACCCCCCTCGGCGCGGCGCTGCTGGCGGTGGAGCTCCTCTACCGCGACGACTTCGAGGCCGAGGCGCTCGTCCCGGCGGTGCTCTCGAGCGTCATCGCCTACTCGGTGGTGATCGCGCTCTACGGCGAGACGACGCTCTTCGGGCGGCTGCAGCCCTTCCCGTTCGTGCCCGCCCACCTCCCGCTCTACGCGCTCCTCGCGGTCGCCACCGCCGTCGGGGCCTCGGCCTTCGTGCGGGCGCTGCGGCTGGCGCAGGGGGCCGCGGCGCGCCTCCCGGGGCCGGAGTGGGCCCGCCCGGCGCTGGGCGGCCTCGCCATGGGCACCCTCGGGGCGATGGTGGCGTGGCGGCTCGGGGCGCGGTACGGGCCCGAGGCGGCGCGGCTCGGGGTGTTCGGCGGCGGCTACGGCGTGGCGCAGGCGGCGCTCACCGGCCACCGCGGCCTGCCCGGCGGCTGGGAGCTCGTCGCGCTGCTCCTGCTCCTCTGCGCCGCCAAGCTGGTCGCCTCCGCCCTCACCATCGGCAGCGGCGCCGCGGCGGGCGACTTCGCCCCCTCGCTGGTGGTGGGGGGCCTGCTCGGCAGCGCCTTCGGCCACGCCGCCGCGCTCCTGGTGCGCGATCCGCGCCTCGACCCGGCCGCCTTCGCCCTCGTCGGCATGGGGACCTTCTACGGCGGGGTGGCCCACGCGCCGCTCGCCGCCCTGGTCCTCGTGGCCGAGCTCGCCGGCAGCTACGACCTGCTCGTGCCCATGATGCTCGCGGTGAGCGTCGCGCTCGTCGCCCTGCGCGGCGTCAGCCTCTACCCCGCCCAGCCGGAGAACAAGGCGGGCGCGCCGGACCTGCGCCGGGCGGCGCGCTGGCGGTCGGCCCAGGGGTGGAAGCCGCCGCGGCTGCGGGGCGTGCGCCGGCGGTAGGCGGCGATCCCATTCACCCAGCGACCTCCGCCGTGTCTCTCTGCCAGAGGTCGGGTCGCGCGTGCCCCTCCGCTCGCGTCACGGCCCGAAGAAGCTCAGGGCTCGGCGCGCGAGCGCCGTTCGACCGAGGGAAGCTCGGCGAGTGACTGGCATTGCCGTCAGTCCGCGCGGCGCCTTCTGCCCGGAGCCGCCTCCCGCGCCCGTCAGTCGCGCGCCGAGAGCCCGAGGGTGCCGGCGAGCCCCGCCGGCAGCGCCGACTGGCCGCCCTGCGTGGAGACGCGCCCCAGGGCCGAGAGCCGGATCGAGAGCCAGGAGGCGAGGTCCGCCGAGCCGCTCAGGTAGAGCGCCACGTCGCCGTCGGTCGCGCCGGCCGGCGCGGCCGCGCTCTCGTAGGAGGTCCGCGCGAGGAGCCGCAGCCCGTCGGTGGGCCGCGTCACCGCTTGCAGGTACACGCTCCGCCCCGCCAGCCACCCGAACTCCTCCTGGTAGCCGGCCGAGACGCCGCCGCGCCGGCCGAAGGCGCGCGGCACCGAGACCTCCGGCCCCACCCACTGGCGCGACAGCCCGCTCGTGAGGTCGTCGGCGAGCCCGCCCTGGGCGGTGAGGCTCACCCAGCCCCAGGGGTCGAGGGTGAGGGAGGCGTCGCCGTGCCGCGACGGCCCGGGGAAGCGGGCGGGGGCGGCGAGGTCCGGCGTGGCGAGCCCCTCGTAGCGGTAGCTCGCCGAGACCGAGAGCCGCTCCAGGGGGCGCGCGGAGAGGTCGAGCCGCACGAGGTCGAGGAGCGCCGGGGCGGTGACGTTGCCGCCGGCGCCGACGCGGGCCGAGGCGGCGAGGTCGAGGTCGCGCCCGAAGACCGCCTGGGCGAGCGCCTCGCCCTCGAAGCGGCTCCCGAGCTCCGGCGAGGAGACGAGCGCGAGCCGCGCCTGGCCCCGCGTCCAGGCCGGGCCGAGCTGGCCGTCCTGCGCCAGGTAGACGCCGGCCGTGCTCCGCTTGGTGGTCGGCTCGGTGGTGGCGAGGTCGGGGACGCCGCCGCCGAAGATCCCGATCTCGCCGCGCGCCCCCTTCCAGCCGAGCTGGGCGCCGTCGAAGAGGGTGGCGCCGGGGATGCGCCACGGCAGCACCCGGCCCACCGCCACCGCCCAGGGGCGCTCCGGCTCGCGCAGCGCCACCTCGGCCTCCCAGACGTAGAGCTGGGTCCGGTCGCCGGGGCGGAAGCGGGCGTCGTCGGGCCGGGTGGTCTCGTGGATGGCGGAGAGGTCGGCGTAGAGCCGGTACCCGGCGCCGAGGTCGGCGCCGCGGAGCGCGGCGTCGAGCCGCTCCCGGTTCCAGGCGGTGGCGCCGGTGGAGCTCCAGAGCGCGTGCGAGACGGTCACCTCGGCCACCCCGGCGCCGCCGGCCGGGCGCGGCGCCGAGGGCGTGCCCTTCCACTCGATCCTGGGGAAGGGCGCCGCCGCGAGCGCCGCCTGGCGCGCGGCCGTCTCGGCCGGCGCGAGCGGCGGCGGGAGCCTGGCCGGGGCCGTCCCGGAGGGCGGCGGCGGCGCGGCGAGCGCGAAGGCGTCGCCGGGGCGGAGCCCGGGGCCCGTGCAGGTGGCGTGGTCGGGGCTCACCGCCTCCACCTCGCAGCTCCCGGCCGGCCGGCCGTTGCGCGTGAGCGCCAGGGTCTGGCCCGGCTGGAGCCCGTCGCGGCCGCCGGCGTCGAGGTAGGCGCGGTGCGCGGTGACGTAGCGGACCTCGCCCCGGCCCGGCGCGTGCCGGTGGGGCTTGCGGGGCGCGGGCGGCTGGAGCGCCGGCGCCGCCTCGACGGCCGGGGCCGCCTTCTTGCGCGGCAGCGTCCCGGGGGGCGCGGCGGCGAGGAGCGCGAGCAGCAGGGCGGAGGTGCTCATGGGCTACCCTCCTCCCTGGCCGCTCGGGTGGCACCCGGCGCAGGCCGAGGAGCTCCCGGTGGGGAAGTTGGTCACCCGGCCCACGTGGATCGACGCCACCTGGGCCGCGTCGTGGCAGCCGGCGACGTAGCAGGAGAGCGCTGCCTGTCCGAAGTCGGCGCCGTAGGGCTTGGTGTCGGTCCTCAGCTGCGCGTGGCACCTGAAGCAGTCGGTCGGGTGGCGCGTCCCCGGCGCGATCGCGAACGGGGTGTGGCCGGCGAGGGTGAGCCCGCCGTCGGCGTGGCAGCGCAGGCAGAGCGCGTCGGTGTAGCCGTACGAGGTCGCGGCGACGCTGGCGTGCTGGCCGGCGGCGGTGGCCTGGTCGTGGCTGCCCCCGTGGCACCCGGTGCAGGTCACCTGCGTCCGGTCGGCCGCGTTCACGTGGCAGTCGGAGCAGCCGACGGTGGCGTGCTTGGAGGTGGAGCCGATGGGGAACTTGGTGGTGTGGTCGATCCCCGCCGCGGTGCCGTCGGGGTGGCACTGGTAACAGGAAGGGCTCGACCAGGCGTAGCCCGTGACGCCGGTGTGCCAGGGATCGGTCTGGGCCTGGGTGTGGCAGCCGACGCAGGTGAACTGCCGGAAGGTGTCGTACGGGCCGTGGCAGTCGTCGCACTTCGCCACGGCCGGCGAGGCGTGGACGCCGCCCGCGATGGGGAACTTGGTGTGCGTGGCCGGCGTGGCGCTCGTGAGCCAGGGCGCGCGGGCGTTGCCGCCGCACGCGGCGAGGAGGAGCGCCGCGAGCGCGGCGGCGAGGGGCCTCGGGGAGCGGGTCATCGCGCCGACCTCCGCAGCGCCTGGGAGGCGCCCGAGAACTGGTGGCACTCGTAGCACTTGCGATCCTTGCACTGGAACCCGGCCACCTGGGCGTGGCGCGCCGAGGTCACCGCGCAGGAGTGGCAGCGGGTGCACTGGGCGGTGCCGGTGGAGCAGGCGCCGCTCGCGCCGCCCTGGAAGGCGCCGGCGAGGGTGGTGTGGCAGTCGAGGCAGCGCACCCCGGCGTGCGGGCCGCCCGAGAGCTGGAAGCAGCGGTCGTGGCCGGGGAAGGAGGCGCCCTGGAACCGCCACGGGCCGTGGCAGTCGAGGCAGCGGCCGGTGAAGCCGGCGGCCTGGTGGTCGAGGCCGGTCCGCGCCGCGCGGGAGAGGTCCTTCTGGTGGCACTGCGCGCAGTCCACGGTGGCGCGGGCGAAGGCGCGGTCGCGCCGGTCGCCGTGGCACTCCTCGCAGGGGATGAGCGCGTGACGCCCGGTGAGCGGGAAGTTGGTGCGCCGGTGCGCCTCGACCCCGAAGGCGGGCCGCCACGCCTCGGTGGAGTGGCAGCCCTGGCAGCGGAGGCTGGCGAGGCCGGCGTGCGGGTCGCGGTGGCAGGCGGCGCAGGCGGTCGGGAGCTTCTGCTGGAAGGAGCCCGGGTGGCAGCTCTTGCAGGTGGCCCGGCGGTGGGCGCCCTCGAGCGGGAAGCCGGTCCGCTCGTGCGCGAAGGCGACGTCGCTCCAGCTCTCGCTGGTGTGGCAGGCGGCGCAGTCGGTGCCGGTGGCGTGGCCGGGCGACGCCTGCGGGACCGCCGGGGCCCGCGCCGAGAGGTCGGGCAGGGCCGCCGCCGGCGCGGCGAGGAGGAGGGCGAGGAGCGCAGCGGTCACGGCGTGAACCCCCGGAAGGCGCCCTGGTGGAAGTCGGCGTGGCACCCCTCGCAGGTGCGCGGCAGGCCGCGGTAGCGGCGCACCGGCGCGCCCCCGCCCACCGCGACGGGCGCGTGGCAGGCCTCGCACTTCGCGCGGGCGTGCTTCCCCTGGAGCAGGAAGGTGGTGAAGGGCGGCGCGTGCTGGAAGGAGGTCTGCTTCCAGTCGCGGGTGTCGTGGCAGCGGGCGCAGTCGTCCCGTCCGTTCACGGCGAGCTGCCCGGCGTGCGGGTCCCGGTGGCAGGCGGCGCAGGCGGTCTCGAGCGGCTTGTAGCGCACCGCGCCCGCCGCGCCGGGCGCGTGGCACGAGGCGCAGGCGGCCTTCCCGTGCTTGCCGGTGAGCGGGAACCGGCTGTCCTTCTGGTGGTCGAAGCGGGCCGGCAGGAAGCTCTGCTGCTCGTGGCACGCGGCGCAGCTCTCGCGCGCCATCCGCTCCGGGAACTGGCCGGCGTGCGGGTCGGCGTGGCACTGCTCGCAGCGCTGCGACGGGCCGAGGGAGAAGAGGGCCGGGCTCACCCGCGCCGGCCGCTTCTCGCGCGCGAGCCGGGCGCGCGCCTCCGCCGGCACCCGGTCGGCGAGCCGCGGGTCGTGGACGTGGCAGAGCGAGCAGGCCACGGTCCGGTGGGCGCCCTGGAGCGCGTAGCGGCTCGTCGTGTGGTCCTCGAGGTCGAAGCGGGCCGGCTGCCAGCCCTGCACGGTGTGGCACCGCTCGCAGGCCCCGGCGCGGCTCCCGCCGGTGAGCTGCCCCACGTGCGCGTCGAGGTGGCAGTCGCGGCAGGCCTGGAAGGCGAGGCCGCGGAACCGCGCCGGCTGGCCGGCGAACGGGCCGTGGCAGGCCTGGCAGGCGACGGTCTCGTGCGCGCCCTGGAGCGGGTAGCGGGTCTTCTGGTGGAAGGCGCGCTCCTTCGCGGTGGCGCGCACCTCCGTCCAGGCGAGGGCCGGCGCGTGGCAGCGCTGGCAGTCCTGGCCGAAGCGGGCCTGGTGCGGGTCCTTGTGACAGTCCTGGCACCCGCCGTGGGCGACGGGCCGGTAGCGCGTGAACGCCTCCGGGCTCGCCGGCCGCGTGAGCGCGCCGGGGTCGCGCGCCGGCTCGCGCTCGACCTTGTGGCACTTCGCGCAGGCGACCGGCCGGTGCTTCCCCTCGAGCGGGTAGCCGGTCCGGTCGTGGGCGAAGAGCGACGCCGGCTTCCAGCCCTGGAGGCCGTGGCACTTCTGGCAGTCCTGCGAGAGCTGGCCGCGGTGCTCGTCGAAGTGACAGGAGGCGCAGGCCTGCGGGGCGCCCAGGAAGGTCCGCCGTCCGGGCTCGCGGGCGAGGAGCTGCTTCACGCCGGGGTCGGCGATCCGCGCGGGCGCGTGGCACCCGTCGCACCTCGCCGCGGCGTGCTTCCCCTCGAGCCGGTACCCGGTGCGCGCGTGGTCGAACCGCTCCTTCGGGCCGCCCCAGTCCACCAGGGCGAAGTCGCGCCCCTGGTGCTCGAGGTGGCAGCGGTTGCAGGCCTCGCGGTCCGCCGCCGGGAGCCGGCCGTGGAGGCCGCGCCCCTGCTTCACGCGCCCGGCGAGCTCCTGGTGGCACTCGAGGCAGCGCGCCGCCGAGAGCTGCCCCTTCACCACGTGGCACTTGGTGCACTGCTGGAGCCCCTCGAGCTTCTCGTGCGCCCGCGAGAGCGGGCCGGGCGAGAAGACGTCGGCGCGGGCGGCCGGCGCGGGCGCGGCGAGCGCCGCGGCGAGGAGGGCGAGGAGCGGGAGCCTACTGGAGGCCATAGCCGAGGTAGAGGGAGACGGCGATGTGGGCCGCGATGGCCACCACCAGGAAGCCGGCCAGCGAGGCGTGAAAGACGCGCCAGGCGCGCATGAGCTGCTTCAGCCCGCGGGTGGCGCGGGCGGCCTCGCCCAGGTCGGGGCGCACGAGGCCGTAGATGAACCGGCCCACGACGCCGGTCAGCACCACCACCCCGAGCGCCGAGGCGGTGCCGGTGGCGAGCAGGTTCTTCGACTGGAAGGCGGCGTGGAAGGCGATGACGAGCGGGCTCATGAACCCCACGAAGACGTGGAAGTCGAGCCAGGCCCGGATCGAGCCGAAGCCGGTGAGCGCGCGCGAGCGCTTGCGCGCGGCGTAGAGGAAGTTGGACAGCATGAACCCGGTCGCGACGATGCCGATCCCGTGGCCGAACGGGCCGGAGGAGCGGAGCGAGGGGTGGAGCGGCGAGTGGAGCCGCGCCAGCCGGGGCAGCCGGTAGTAGTCGGCGCCGTGCCAGGCGAGCCACGCCAGGATGGCGCCGCCGGCGAGGACGTAGAGCGACGCGGCCGCCCAGCGGGCCCGCGTCTCGCGCCGCCGCTCGTCGGTCGGGGGAGGCGGCTCCGCCCCGCGCGGCCCGCCGGGCGCCTCGCCGTGGTAGCGCCGCAGCGCCACGCCGGATCGCTCGAGGAGGTCGAGCGGCAGCTCGCCGCCGACGTTCACGATGACGTGGTCGTTGGCGAGCACCTCCCGGTGGCCCTTCACCGTGAGCGCCACCCGGGTCTCGCCCACCTCCGTCACCTCCGACTCGAGCAGCAGCCGGACGCGGCCCGACTGGGCGAGGGCGGCGAGCCGGGCCCGGTTCTTCTCGCGGCAGCGGGTGAGCTCCGGCCCGCGGTAGGAGAGGGTGACCTCGGCGGTGGACTCCTCGGCGAGCTGGGCCGCGGCCTCGACCGCGGCGTCGCCGCCGCCCACCACGAGCACCCGCGCCCCCTCGTACTGCGCCGGGTCGTCGAGCGCGTACACCACCTTCTCGCGCTCCTCGCCCGGGACGCCCAGCTTGCGCGGGCTGCCGCGGCGCCCCACCGCGAGCACCACCTTGCGCGCCGCCACCGGCCCCTGGTCGGTGTCCACCCGGAAGGCGCCGTCCTCCCCGGTGACCCCGGTGACCTTCACCCCCTCCTCCACCGCGAGCCGCGCCTCGCGCACCGCCCGCTGGAAGGTGGCGAGGAGCTCCTCCTTCTCCACCGTGCGCCGGTCGAACCGTCCGAGCGGCGGCAGCTCCAGCGGCTCGGTCATGACGAGCTTCTGGCGCGGGAAGTGGGCCACGGTCCCGCCCACGCTCCCCTGCTCCAGCAGCCGGCAGCTCCGGCCCCGCTGGGAGAGGGCCAGCGCGGTGGCGAGGCCGGCCGGCCCGGCGCCCACCACCGCCACGTCCACCGCGCCGTTCGCCGGCTCGCGGGAGAGCACCTGGTCGAGCCGCTCGGCCACCTGGACGCCCTGCCGCACGGCGTTCTTGATGAGCCCCATCCCGGCGAGCTCGCCGACGATGTGGACCCCGGGCCGGGAGGACTCGAAGAACGCGTCCACCTCCGGCAGGTCCACGCCGCGCTCCAGCGTGCCGAAGACGAGCTTGATGGCGTCCACCGGGCACTCGGCGGCGCAGCGGCCGTGGCCGATGCAGTGGTCGCCGTGGATGAGCGCCCCCGCGCCGTCCACCACCCCGAGGATGTCGCCCTCCGGGCAGGCCTTCACGCAGGAGAGGGAGCCGATGCAGACGTTCGGGTCGATGACGGGGTGGAGCGAGCGCGGCAGGTGCTGGTTGCGCGCCCGCCGCTCGGCCAGGGCGGCCGCGTCGCGCGCCTGCCGCCAGCGCCGTCGGCCGACGTGCGCCGCGCCCAGGACCGCGACCAGCGCGGCGGAGGCGGCGACGATCCAGGCGGTGGCGAGGTCCATGCGAGGGGAGGGGCGCTCCGTCGGCGGCCAACCGAGCGAGTATAAGCTGCCACCATCGGGGAAGCCCTTCGCCGTGGGCGCGCGCCCCCTCGGGGGCTTCCGTTGACAGAACGTGAACGCGGGGCGGTAAACCATCTGCGCCGCTGCGGCTGGCGGATCGCGGGCTTACTACTACGAGGATGGAGGCGAGCCACTCCTCGTCGGCGGAGCCGGCGCGCGGCAAAGAGCGGGAGGGCCCCAAGTTCTCGGGGGACCTCTTCCGGCTCCTCGTCGAGAGCGTCCTCGACTACGCCATCTTCATGCTCGACCCGTCGGGGCACGTCCTCACCTGGAACGCCGGGGCCGAGCGCATCAAGGGCTGGCGGGCGAGCGAGATCATCGGCGCGCACCTGTCGCGCTTCTACACGCCGGAGGACCTGGCGCGCGGCAAGCCGGCCTGGCTGCTCGCGCAGGCCGCCAAGGACGGCCGGGTCGAGGACGAGGGCTGGCGGGTCCGCAAGGACGGCACCCGCTTCTGGGCGCTGGTGGTGCTGACCGCGCTGCGCGACCCCGACGGCGGGCTGCGCGGCTTCGCCAAGGTGACCCGGGACATGTCGGGGCGGCGCAAGGCGGAGCTGGAGCGCGAGGGGCTCCTGCGCGCCCAGGAGGCGGTGCGCGCCCGCGACGAGTTCCTCGCCATCGCCTCGCACGAGCTCAAGACGCCCATCACCGCGCTGCAGCTGCAGGTCCAGTCGCTCTTGCGCCACGCCGAGGCCAAGGGCTCCGACCCGGCGCTGGCCCCCCGGCTCGAGTCGGTGCTGCGGCAGGCGGAGCGGCTCACGCGGCTCGTCGAGGGCTTCTCCGACGTGGTCCGGGTGAACACCGGGACGCTCGATCTCTCGCGCGAGCGGCTCGACCTCGGGGAGCTGGTCCGGTCGGTGGTGGCGCGCTTCGCGGACGACCTCGAGCGCGCCCGCTGCAAGCTCGAGCTCTCCACGCCGGAGCCCGTGATGGGTCGCTTCGACCGGACGCGGCTCGAGCAGGTGGTCGTGAGCCTGCTCGGCAACGCGGTGAAGTACGGCGCTGGCAAGCCGGTGCACGTCTCCGTCCAGGGCGCGGGGCCGCGGGCGCTGCTCACGGTGCGGGACGAGGGGATCGGCATTCCACCCGAGTTCCAGTCGCGCGTCTTCGACCGGTTCGCGCGGGCGGTGTCCACCCGACATTACGGCGGTTTCGGCCTCGGGCTCTGGATGGTGGTGCAGATCGTCCAGGCGCACGGGGGGTCGGTCGGCATCGAGAGCGCGCCGGGACGGGGAGCGTCCTTCGAGGTGGAGCTGCCCCGCGGAGAGGACAGTTCTGGTTAGCCCAAGAGGGACGCGCTCGCTCGCTCCCTCGCCGTGGCGCATCCCGCGGGTTCGTGCTTGGATGCGCCCCCGATGCACGCATCCACCCCCCGGCACGATCCCCTGCCCGTAACCCGGCCTGCCTCCTACGACGTCCTCGTCGTGGACGACGACGCGGACATCCGCGAGACGGTCGAGGAGATCCTCTCCTGCGAAGGCTTCGAGGTCGCGACGGCGCGCAACGGCGCCGAGGCGCTCGAGCGGCTGCGCGCCGGCGTGCCGCGCCTCATCCTGCTCGACCTGTTCATGCCGGTGATGGACGGCGTGGAGTTCCGCCGCAACCAGCTCGCCGACCCCGCGCTCGCCGGCGTCCCCACGGTGGTCATCTCGGCCGCCGACGCGCTCGAGCTCCGCGTCTCGACCCTCCACCTCACCGGCGCGCTCGAGAAGCCGCTGCACCTCGACGTGCTCATGCAGACCGTCGAGCGCTTCTGCTGCTGAGCGCCGCCGCGGCGCCGCCCCCACTCCCCGGAGGACCCCCGATGGTCGTGCTGCACGCCCACCTCACGCTCGCGCCCGGCGCGCGCGCCCGCTTCGAGGCGCTGCTCGCGCCCCTGGTCCCCGCCTCGCGCGCGGAGCCCGGCTGCCTGAGCTACGCCGCCTACCGCTCGCTCGAGGCAGAGGACGAGGTGGTGTTCGTGGAGGAGTGGGAGAGCTGGGACGTGCTCCAGGCCCACTTCGGCACGCCGCACTTCAGGGCCTACGACGGGGCGGTGGGCGCGCTGCTCGCCGCGCCGAAGCGCGTCCGCGTCTACGAGGTCGCGAGCCACCGCGACCTGTAGCCCCCCGGCGCGGCCCGCTACCCGAGCCGCAGGCCGAGGATGGCGAGGTCCCGCTCGACGCCGTCGAGCAGCGCCACCCTGGGGAGGAAGCCCCAGCGCTCGAAGCCGTGGCGCCGGAAGAGCGCCAGGCTCGGCTCGTTGTGGCCGAAGACGAAGGCGACCAGGTTCTTCACCGCCATCGACGGCGCGCGGGCCAGGAGCTCGCCGAGCAGGGTGCGCGCGACGCCGCGCCGCGCCGCCTCGGGCGCGACGTAGATCGACACCTCGGCGGTGCCGGAGTAGGCGCAGCGCCCGTAGAAGTCCTGCAGGCTCACCCAGCCGAGGATGCGCCCGTCCTCCTCGAGGACCCAGAGCGGCCGCCGCGCGGGGTGGTGGGCCTGGAACCAGGGGGTGCGCTGCGCCACCGACACCGGCTCGAGGTCGGCGGTGGCGAGGCGGCCGGGGATGGAGGCGTTGTAGATCTCGACGATACGGGGCAGGTCGTCGAGGGCGGCGTCGCGGATCATCGCGGGGCTCCGGCGTAGAGGTCGATGACCTCGTCCAGGGTGGCCCGGCAGACGGCGCAGAACGGCACGTCGTCGCGGGTGAACATGACGCAGTCCTCCTGCGGGCGGAAGTAGCCCTTGGCCTCGTAGTTGGCGCCCTCGAAGGCGCCCACGGCGCGGCCGTAGCGGTCCTTCCCCAGGAGCTCCTCCTCGGCCCGCTTCTGCGCGCTGAAGAGCCGGTCGATCTCCTCCTCGGGCCGGCCCTGCTGGCGCAGCTTCTTGCGCTCCTCCTGGAACGTCCGCGCCTCGCGCGAGAAGCGCTCCTCCTGCCACGGCGTGGGGAGCGGCGTGCCGGCGGTGACGAGCGCCCTCCACTTCAGCTTCGCCGGGTCGGCGGTGGCGCTGGCGTTCCGCTCCCAGGGCTCGACCCGCTCCTCGGGGGCGGGCCCGTAGACCGGATCGGAGGTGAAGTACTCGTCGGCGAGGCCGGCGAGGTGGTGCCCGAGCTCGTGCACGAAGACGTACGGCGCCCAGAGGCTGTCGGCGGCCGCGGTGGCGTACAGGTTGAAGATGCCGCCGCCGCCGTAGGTGCGGCCGTTCACCAAAATCTCGACCGCGTCGTAGGGCGCGTACGAGGCGACGTCGCGCCAGGTCCGGTTCTCGAACGTGAGCACGTAGCGCTCGGCGCCGAAGGCGTCGTAGCCGGCGCCGAGGGGGCTGCGCCGGTGCACCCCGCTCGAGGGGCGCGAGACGCCGCTCTCCTGCGCCGGCGGGCAGAGCCCCCACACGTTGAAGTCCTTCCGGCGCTCCTTGAAGGGCGACTTCTGGAACAGCGCCTCGGTGAGCTTCCGCGCGTCGGCCACGAACTTGTCGCGCTCCTTGGCGGTGTAGCCGTCGCCCAGGATGAGCAGGTCGAGCTTCTGCTCGGGGGGGCCGCTCCGCTGGAGCTCGACGAGCGGGCCGGGGGAGGGCGGGGGCGACGGGTCGATGGCCGGGTCGGCGGGGTCGACCGTGAAGGTCCAGACCTCGCGGAAGGCGTTCTCGGCGTCGCGCTTCTTCACCGACACCTGCACCGGCCCGGCCGGGCGGGGGAAGCGCAGCGACTCGGAGAAGCTGCGGCGCACCCGCTTCGCCTCGGGGGTGGTCTCCCACTCGCCGAAGATGGTCGCGAACCCGCGCGAGTAGAGGAGCCGGTTGGTGGCCCGGTCGCGCACCTCGAACAGGTAGCGGCCGAGGTTGGTCTCGTCGATGGGCCGCGCCGGGTTGCCCGGGAAGGGCAGCGGCTCGAGCACGAGCCGGTCGAGGCTGAACATCTCGGTCGCGGCGTCGCCGCCGTGGACGTAGTCCACGCGCAGGGTCCGTGGCGTGGGCTGGGCGGCGAGGAGGGCCGCGAGGAGTGGGGCGAGCGTCATGGGGGGCGCAGTGTAGCGCGGGCGGCGCGCGCCGTGCGGCCCGACTCCGCCGCTCCGGCTCCCCATGTCGCCCCGCCCCGGTTACGATGGGCCCATGCGCATCGTCATCGTCGGGGCCGGCGGCGTCGGAGGGCTCCTCGCCGGGCTCCTCTCCCAGGCCGGCGAGGAGGTCGCGGTGGTCGCCCGCGGCGCCCACCTCGCCGCCATCCGCGAGCACGGCCTCCGGGTCGAGGGGGACATGGGCAGCTTCACGGCCCGGGTGGAGGCGACCGACTCCCTCGACGCGCTCGCGCCGGCCGACGCGGTGCTGGTCGCCACCAAGGCCTGGCAGGTGGCGGACGTCGCGCCGAAGCTCGCGCGCCTCGTGCGCGAGGGCACGGTGGTGGTCCCGCTCCAGAACGGCGTCGAGGCGGCGCTGACGCTGCTCGGCGGGCTCTGGCCCGGGCCGGTGCTGGGCGGGCTCTGCGCCGTCTTCTCCTGGATCGACGCGCCGGGCGTCATCCGCATGGTCGGGCCGCCGATCTGGGTCAAGGTCGGCGAGTGGCCGAAGGGGCGCAGCGCCCGGGTGGAGGCGCTCTGCGAGGTGCTGCGCCGCGCCGGCGTGGACGCCCGCCCGCAGGAGGACGTCGAGGCGGCCGCCTGGGAGAAGTTCCTCTTCATCGACCCGTTCGGCGCCTGCGGGGCGCTCGCGGCCGCGCCCATCGGCGCGGTGCGCACCACGCCGGAGACGCGGGCGCTCCTCGAGCAGCTGGTCCACGAGGTCGGGACGCTGGCGCGGGCGCGCGGGGTCCACCTCTCGCTCGAGGCCGAGGCCCGCACGATCGCCTGGTTCGACCGGCTGGCGCCCGACTCGACGGCCTCCATGCAGCGCGACCTCGCCGCCGGGCGCCCGTCGGAGCTCGTCGATCAGGTCGGCGCCGTGGTCCGCATGGCGGCCGAGTCGGGCGTGGGCGCCCCGGCGCACCGCTTCGCGCTGGCGGCGCTCCTGCCGCGCGAGCAGGCGGCCCGGGAGAAGGCGGGGCTCGGGAGGAAGTAGGCCGCGGGGTCGTCCTGGCCGCCCCTCCCCCGCGGCTCGCCGGGGTCCGGCTACGCCTTCGCGAGCGACGACACCTGCGCCTCGCGGCGCGGCTGGTTGCGCGGCTCGGGCACCGGGGCGGGCGGGGGCTCGAGCTCGAGGAGCGTCGGCATCCCGCGGGCGTTGGCCTGGCGCACGAACTCGTAGCGGTCGGTCTCGAGGGCGGCCGCGAGGCTCGCGGCGAGGTTGCGCAGGTCCACGTGCCGGCTCTCGGCGAGCTCGGCCGCGCCGCGCCGGGCCTCCACGCTGCGCCGGTGGAGCGTGCGCAGCCGGGCCTGGGCGGCCTGCCGCTCGAGCTCGAGGTGCACCCGCTCCCGCTCGGCCCGCTCGAGGAGCTCCTCGCGGCGGACGCGCTCGGTCAGCGTGCGGAACCGCTCCACGTCCCACGCCCGCGCCGCGACGAGCAAGGCCTCGCGCTGCGCGGTGAGCCGCTCGGCGACCTGGATGAGGCAGGCGACGGCGAGCGGCACGATGAGGGCGAGCAGGAAGAAGGCGAAGCGGGCGGTGCGGACCGAGTCGCTCCCCTGGAAGATCTGGGCCGCGGTCTCGGCGGTGGGCCGGAGCGAGCCGAGGAGCCAGGCGGTGATGGACGCGAGCAGCGCCGCGCCGCCCATGGAGAAGCCGATCCAGAGCTTGTGCCGGGTGGCCCCCTCGCCGCGGTACAGGTCGAGGCCGCGCCGCAGCGCCACGTGGGCGAAGACGAAGAGGCTGGTGGCCGCGCCGAGCGCGAAGACCGAGCCGAGCACGATGCCGATGGGGTTCCGCCTCACCTCGGCGCCGAGGTGCAGGGTGTCGATGCCGATGGCCGACAGGTAGGGCACCGCGAACTGCCAGGCCTGGGCGAGGAGCAGGAGGGCGGAGAAGACGTAGATGGCCATCACGCCGCCGAGGCTCGGGACGGGCGGGCGACCCATCTGCTCCGGCGTGGCCTCCACCACCTGCGGGGCCGCCGCCGCGCCGCTCGCGATGGCCTGGTCGAGGTCGCGCAGGAGCCCGTCCACCCGGCCCGCCTGCTCGGCGGCCTGCTCGGTGATCCGGTCGAGGTCCTCCTTGGCGGTCCGGATCTCCTGGGCCGCGACCGGACCCTCGATCTGCACCAGCGCGTCGATCCAGGCGTCGGCGCTGGCGGGGGGCGGCAGGGCGCCGGCGGGCTGGATCGCGGGGAGCGGTGCGGCGGCCTCGACCGCCACCACCTTCCCCTGCTCCACGGACACGCGCAGGGGGAGCTCGTCCTGCGGGACCGGGAGCTCGCCGACGTAGTGCGAGAGCCGGAACCGGAGGTAGTCCTCGAGCTTCACGCCCGCGCCGACGGCGAGGTACGCCTGCCACCAGGCCGACCACTGCGACCGGACGAGGGGCTTGATCCGCTTGTACTTCGGCAGATCGAGCGACGGCAGGCTGTGCGAAGCCACCTTCGCCGAGAGCAGGCCGACGAGCCGCTGCGCGAGCCCCTGCGGAGCCGCGGGCGCGCCCGGAGCGCGGTTATCGTTGCTGGGAGCTGCCACGCCTTCCTCCAGTTCCACGAAGCGCGATTCTAGATCCGTCGCTCCTCTACCACCTATCCGGCCCTGCGAGTGCTCGCCCGGTCGAGCGACCCTCACCGGGTGAGCGCGGTTGAAACCACTCGGAAACCCGATTCCTTCCCGTTCGGGTTGGCTGGCGGTCGGGGAGCGACCGGGCCACCTCACGCGAGTTTGGTCATCCCTCCGCCTACACGGAACCGAGCGCCCGAAGTGGTCCGCCCGGGGCCACCGCAGGGGCCCGCGGCCGCCGCGAGGCTGCTATCTTCGCGCCGCGGCGCCGTCGCGCCCCGGAGGTCCCTTGCGAGCAGAGCCCGTCTCCCCGGCCGACGTGAACCACCCCGCCCGCGGCCCCCTCCTCGTGTTCGCGGTGCTCTGCCTCGCCGGGCTGGCGGTGGCGGGGGACCTGACCCTCATCCACACCCGGGTCCACGCCAGCGAGAGCTACCGCAGCTTCTGCTCCATCAGCGAGGCGGTGAACTGCGACAGCGTGGCGCGGAGCCGCTGGTCGATCTTCCTCGGCCTGCCGGTGTCGGTCTGGGGGCTCGTGGGCTACGCGCTCATGGGGGCGCTCGCCGCGACCGGGCTCTCGGCGCGCCGCGGCTGGCCCTCGGGCCTCCTCCTGCTCCTCTCGGGCGCCGCGGTGGGGGGCTCGGTGGCGCTGGCGCTGGTGAGCAAGCTCGTCCTGCACTCCTGGTGCATCCTCTGCATGGCGTCCTGGACGGTGAACCTGCTGCTCTTCGCCACCGCCCTCGTCGCCGCGCGCCGGCTGGGCGGCCCCGGCAGCGCGCTCCGGCAGGATCTCTCGGCGGCGTGGCGGCGGCGGCGCGAGGCGGCGCTCGCGCTGGTGGTGCTCGCGGCCGGGGTCGGCGCCCTCTGGACGCGCTACCCGCGCTACTGGCAGGAGGCGCGCACCGGCCCGGGCGGCCACCGCGTCGGCGAGGAGCACGGCGCGCCCTGGATCGGCGCCGCCCACCCGAAGGTCACCGTCACCCTCTGGAACGGGCACGCCTGCGAGGACTGCGGCGCCGCGCACCGGCGGCTGCGGCGGCTCCTCGGCGAGCACCCCGAGGCGCTGCGGGTGGTCCACCGGGCCGCCAGCGACGACCCGCTCGAGCGCGCCGCCTGGTGCGCCGGCCGCCAGGAGCGGTTCTGGGAGCTCGAGGACGCGCTCTACCGGGCGGAGGAGGACGGCGTGGCCGATCCGCGGGTCGCGGCGGTGCGGGTGGGCGCCGATCCCGACGCGCTCTCGCGCTGCGCCGGCTCCGGCAAGGCGGCGCGCGCGGTCGAGGACGACCTCCGGCTCGGCCGGGCGCACGGCGTGACCGCCCCGCCGGCGCTGGAGCTCGACGGCAAGGTCTACGGGGTGGACGACGGCGTGGCCGAGGTGGAGCGCCGTCTCGGCAAGGCCCCGGCCGCCGCCGGCGACCTCTGGCTCAGGTAGGGCCCGCGCCGCGCCGCGCGGCGAGCGCGCCGAGCCCGGTGGCGCACAGGGCCGCGCCCGCGGCGCAGACGCCGGTCCAGCCGAACCGCGCCCAGGCGAAGGCGCCGAGCCCGGTCCCGGAGGCGCCGCCGGCGAAGTAGGTGACCATGTAGAGCATGTTGAGCCGGCTGCGCGCCTCCGACCGGAGGGCGTGGACGCGCGACAGGTTCGCGACGTGGTTCACCTGCACGCCGAGGTCGAGCAGGAGCACCCCGGCCACGAGCCCCGCGAGCGCGAAGGCGGGCACCGCGAAGACGGCGAAGGCGGCGAGGGTGATGACGAGGCCGAGCCCGGCGATGCGCCGGCGCGGGAGCCGATCGGCGAAGCGGCCGGTCACGGTGGCGCCGAGCGCCCCGGCCACGCCGACCAGGCCGAACAGGCCGGCCGCCTGGCTGCCGAGCCCGAACCGCTCCTCGAGCAGGAACACGAGCGTGGTCCAGAAGGCGCTGAAGGCCGCGAAGCCGAGGGCCCCGAGCGCCGCCGCCTCGCGCAGCACCGGCTCGTCGCGCACCAGCCGCGGCAGGGACGCGAGGAGCGCGCCGTAGCGGACCGGCTCGGCCGGCCGGCTGCGCGGGAGGAGCGCGCGGAGCGAGAGCGCGAGGAGCACCATGACGGCGGCGGCGGCGAGGTAGACCGCCCGCCAGCCGAGGTGCGCCCCGAGGACGCCGCTCGCGGTGCGCGCGAGCAGGATGCCCACGAGGAGCCCGCCCATGACGGCGCCCACCACCCGCCCGCGCTCCTGCGGGCGCGCCAGGTGGGCCGCGAGCGGCACGGCGATCTGCGGCACCACCGTGGTGCAGCCGACCGCGAAGGAGGCGCCGGCGAGCACGGGCACCGAGGGCGCGGCGGCGCAGGCGCAGAGCGACACCGTCACCGCGCCGAGGAGCCAGAGCATGAGCCCCCGCCGCTCGAGCGCGTCGCCGAGGGGGACGAAGAGGAACAGGCCGGCGGCGTAGCCGAGCTGCGTCAGCATCGACACCAGGCCGAGCTCGCGCAGGGAGGCGCCGAGGTCGCGCCCCACCAGCGCGAGCAGGGGCTGCAGGTAGTAGAGGTTCGCCACGCTCACGCCCGCGGTGACCGCGAGCACCGCGAGCTGCGTCCGGGTGAGCCCCTGCCCCTCGGCGGTCTCGCTCACGTCCGGCCCCCGCGCGCCCAGAGCTCCACCTGGCCCACCGCGAACGGCACCGCCGCGTCCACCCGGAGCACCCGGGCGCCGAGCGAGAAGGGGGCGAAGCCGCGCGCGGCAAGCGTCTCCGCCTCGTACGGCGTGAAGCCGCCCTCCGGGCCGATGGCGAGCAGCACCTCGCGCGCGGCGGGGGCCGGGAGCCCGTCGAGCGTGGGGCTCGCGCCGGGGTGGGCCACGAGCCGGGCCGCGCCCCCGAAGCGCCGGTCGAGCTCGTCCTCGACGAAGGGCTTGAAGTGGCGGAAGAGCGCCACCTCCGGCAGCGCCGTGTCCTTCCCCTGCTCGAGGCCGAGCAGGAGCTGCTCCCGGATCGCCGCCGGCGCGAGCAGCGGCGAGGCGAAGTAGCTCTTCTCGACGCGGTAGGTGCCGAGGAGCGCGATCCGCTTCACGCCCATGCTGGCCGCCGACTGGAGCACCTTGCGCAGGATCTTCGGCCGCGGCAGGGCGAGGAGCAGCGACACCGGCGAGGGGGGCGGCGGCGGCGCGTCGAGCGCGGCGCGGAGCACGAGCAGGTCGGGCGAGCTCTCGAGCACGGTGGCCCGGCCCATCCGGCCGCCCACGACGCCGACCGCCAGGGTGTCGCCGGCCGCGGCGCGCAGCACCTCCCCGGCGTGGCGCGCCCGGCGCCCGTCCAGCCGGGCCACGCCGGCGTCGTCGAGCTCGCCGTCCTCGAGCAGGAGCAGGTTCACGGGGGCGCTTTTCTACACGCCGTCGCCCGGCAGCGCCACGCGGAAGGTGCTCCCCTCGCCCTCGGCGCTCTCCACCTCGATCCGCCCGCCCTGGGCCTCGCTCAGGAGGCGCGCGATGAAGAGCCCCAGGCCGAGCCCCTGCTTGCGCCGCGCCCCCTGCCCGCGCACGTAGCGCTGGAAGAGGCCGGGCAGCTCCGCCGCCGGGATGCCGGCGCCCCGGTCGCGCACCGAGAGCAGGACCTCGCGCCCGGCCTGGGCCGCGCCCACCTCGACCGGCGAGCCCTCGGGAGAGTTCTCGAGCGCGTTGTTCACGAGGTTCATGAGGATGCGCTCGAGGTGGCGCGGGTCGGCGCGGGCGGCGAGCCCGGGCGGCGCCGCGACGGCGATCCGCGCCTGGTCCGGCCCGGGGAAGAGCCGCTCGCGCACCTCGAGCGCGAAGGCGCGCAGCTCGATCCGCTCCGGCTCGACCGGGATCTGCCCCTCGGCGAAGCGCGCCATCTGCACCAGGTCCTCGATGGCGTGGGCCATCCGCCGGGCGCTCGCCTCGATGGCCGTGGCCCGCTGCGCCGCCGCCGGGACGCTCGACGCCTCGCGCGCCGCCAGCCGCGCCTGGAGCACGATGGCCGAGAGCGGCGTGCGCAGGTCGTGCGAGATGCCGCGCACCAGGTCCTCGCGCTCGGTCCGCAGCCGCTGCTCCCCCTCCAGGAGCCGGACCCGGTCGAGCGTGATGGCGCAGCGGTCGGCCACCGTCCGGGCGAAGGAGCGATCCGCCTCCCCGAGCGCCTCGGGCGCGCCGAACCCGAGGGTGAGCACCCCGATCCGCTCGCCGCGGACCGCGAGCGGCAGCCCCAGGAAGGAGCCGAGCCCGAGCCGCTCCCGGGCGGCGCGGCGGGTGGGGAACCGCGCGTCGCAGGCGGCGGGGTCGGGGAGCCAGACGACCTCGCCGGAGCGGAACACCTCCATGGGCGCGGACTGTGGGCTGAGCGGCAGCTCGCTCGGGCCGGTCCCCTCCGGGAACCCGGTCGCGTTCACCACCTCGAGCTGGCCCCCGGCCCCGGGCAGCAGGATGGCGAGCTGGGTGGGGCGCACCCCGGCGGCGCAGGCGTCGAACGCGGCCCGGGCCGCCTCCGCCAGGGTGGTGGCGCCGGCCAGGTCGCGCGCGAGCGTCTCGAGGAGCCGCAGGCGGAGGGCGTCGCCGGCCCGGGCGCGCCGGTGCCGCGCCTGCCCGGCGGCGAGGCCCAGCATCCCACCCAGCGCGAGCGCCAGGAGCACGGCGAGCCAGGTGGAGATGTCGCCCAAGCGGTCGGCCTCCCGGAGGGATCCTGCCGGGCCCGGGCGACGATCGCCAGCGCTTCCGCAGGGCCCGTCAGCGCCCGGGGCCCGGGGGGGCCCGCCGGGCCCGCAGCTCGTCGCGGGCGCGGGCGTCGGCCTGCGCGTCGAAGAGCCGCCGGATGGCCGGGAAGATCACCCGCTCCTCGGCCTCGAGGTGCCGCTCGAAGTGGCCCCGCAACCCGGCCGCCGCCCGGGCCAGGGCCGGCGCCAGCTCGGCGTGGCGGGACGGGTCGTCGCGCAGCGCGGCGCAGAGCGCGAGCACGGCGCCCACCGGCTCCTCGTGCGCCGCGTGCTCGGCCCGCATCTCGGAGAGCGCCCGGTCCACCGCCGCGTCCCGCCCCTCGAGCCTGGGCAGGATCGACTCCTCCTCGTCGCGGGCGTGCAGCGGCAGCGCCTCGGAGAAGTACCGGTGCACCCGGGCGGCGGCGTCGCGCACCTCGTCCGGCGCGGGGCGCTCGGCGGCCGCGAGCCGCGCCGCGAGCTCGGTGAAGGTCCGGATCCGCTGGTGGCAGTCGAGCAGGAGGTCCACGAGGTCGCCCTCGGCCGGGCGCGCTCCGAGTCGGGTCAGCATGGGGAGGGCTCATAACGCCGCGGATGCCGACGTGCCCCGGCGGGCTCCCCGGAGTAGACTGCCCCGCCATGCTCATCGTGATGAAGCCCAGCGCGACCGCGGCCGAGGTGGAGGCCGTGGCCGAGAAGATCCGCTCCCTCGGCCTCGCCCCGCACCCCATCCCCGGCGCCGAGCGCGTCGCGATCGGCATCACCGGCAACAAGGGGCCGCTCGATCCCGCCCTCTCCGACGGCCTCTCCGGCATCGCCGACACCATCCGCGTGTCGCAGCCCTGGAAGCTGGTCTCGCGCGAGGTGAAGGCGGAGGACACCGTCATCGACCTCGGCGACGGGGTGCGGCTCGGCGGCCCGTCGATCGTGGTGATGGCCGGGCCGTGCTCGGTCGAGTCGCGCGAGCAGGTGCTCGAGACCGCCCGCGCGGTGAAGGCGCTCGGCGCGACCCTCCTGCGCGGCGGGGCCTGGAAGCCGCGGACGAGCCCCTACGAGTTCCAGGGGCTGGCCGAGGAGGGATTGAAGCTCCTCGCCGAGGCGCGCGACGCCACCGGCCTCAAGGTGGTCACCGAGGTGATGGACGCGGAGACGCTCCCGCTCGTCGCCGAGTACGCCGACCTCATCCAGATCGGCGCCCGCAACATGCAGAACTTCTCGCTGCTCCGGAAGGTGGCGGCCACGAACAAGCCGGTGCTCCTGAAGCGCGGCCCCTCGGCCACCATCAAGGAGTGGCTCATGGCGGCGGAGTACCTGCTCGCCGGCGGCAACTACCAGGTGGCGCTCTGCGAGCGCGGCATCCGCACCTTCGAGAGCATGACCCGCAACACCCTCGACCTGAACGCCGTCCCGGTGCTGAAGCAGCTCACGCACCTGCCGGTGGTGGTCGATCCCTCGCACGGCATCGGGCTGCGCGCGCACGTGCCGGCCATGGCTCGCGCCGGGGTGGCCGCCGGGGCCGACGGGCTCATCGTCGAGGTCCACCCGCGGCCCGAGAAGGCGCTCTCCGACGGCCACCAGTCGCTCACGCCCGAAGAGTTCGGGCGGCTCATGGCGCAGGTGCGGGTCATCGCGGGCGCGCTCGGGCGGCCGGTCTAGGGCGCCCCGCCGGGGGTCGCCGATCGCCCGGCCGCGCGGGCCGGGGGAGCCTCAGCTCCGCGCCGGGTGATGCGCCTCGCGCCGCCCGCGCCAGCGCACGAACTGCTGGTCCGTCCCGAGGATGTGCTCGACGAGCCAGTTGCGCACGAAGGCGAGGGCCGCCGCCGCGCCCGGCCCGTTCACCTCGAGCTCCTTCAGGTGGTGCAGGAACCGGCCGTGCTCGCGGATCTGCTGGTCGAGCTCGGGGTAGCCGGCCTGCGCGAGGTACCGCTCCTCGTCGCGGAAGTGGATCCGCGCGTACTCCCGGAGGGCCGTGTAGAGCGCGCCGAGCACCTCGTCCCCCCGCCGCGCCCGCATGGCGAGGTCGAGCTCCTCGAGGAGGTGGAAGAAGTAGCGGTGCTCGGTGTCGATCCGGTCGTCGCCGATCGCGAAGCGCTGCTTCCAGCGGAAGTGGTCGCCCACGGCCGTCATGGGGGTAACCTGGCGGGCAGGGGGCCGCAGGCCAAGGACCTCTCGGGGACCCCGCCTCCGGGGCAGCCTACGCCACCGCGGGGGCGAGCGCCGGCGCGTGCTCGCCGGGCAGCGCCAGCCACTGCACCCTCACCACCTCTCCCGCCTCGTGCTCGAGGACCCGGACCTGCCGCAGGGCGGTGCTGCTGCCGGCGTTCAGCACGCGCAGCGGCCGCCGCGCCTCGCCGATCGCGGCGCCGCTCGCGACGTGCCGGTGGCCGTGGAGCACGAGGTCGCACCGGCCGCGCAGCCGGGCGAGGAGCGCCGCCCCGAGCCGCAGCTCGTCGGCGAACGGCCAGCCGAAGAAGCTGGCGAGCCGCTCCGCCAGGTCCTCCTCGGGGAGCGGCATGACGTGGTGGTGGAGCATCACCGCCACGAGCGCGCCCGGAGCGGCCTCGGCCACCGCGCGCTCCACCCGCGCGAGGTCGCCGGCGGTGAGCCGGCCGTGGCCGGTGACGAGGCTCCGGTTGTGGGGCGCGGTCGAGTCCACGCGGATCGCGTGGAGCCCCGGCAGGCGCGCCACCGCCACCCGCTCGCCGTCCATGAAGGCCCGGCGCACGTCGTCGCCCATCCGATCGTGGTTGCCGGGGACGAGCAGCACCCGGCCGGTGGCGAGCAGCGGGCGGAAGAGCTCGCGGAAGCGGCGCAGCTCCGCGGTCCGGCCGCGGTGCGTCACGTCGCCGGTCAGCAGCACGGCGTCGAGATCCGCCGCGAGCAGCGCGGCGCAGAGCTGGCGGGCGGCCTCGTCGGTGGCCTCGTCGCGACCGATGTGGAGGTCCGACACGTGCGCCAGCGCCCTCACCCTGCTCCTCCGCCCCCCGGCTCGTCGGTGAAGCTAACCACCGGCCCGCCCCGCAGCGAGGCGGGCGGAGCGGTGGAAATGGGGTAGGGCTGCTACGATGCGGGGCCGATGACCACCCGACCCGTCCTCCTCCTCTGTGCGCTCGCGGGGCTCGGCGCCACCGGCTGCCGCCGCGCCGAGAGGCCCGCCCCCGCCGCGGTCTCACCCCAGCCCGCCCCGGACGCAGCGCCTGCCGCGAGCGCCCCCGACGCTGCGCCGCCCGGCGCCGCGGCCGCCCCCGAGCCGGCCCTGGCCGCGCCCGCTCCCGCCGCGGCGCCCGGCGAGCCCCGGGCCGAGGCGGCCGCGCCCGAGCCGCTCGCGCCGGCCGCGAAGCCGGCCGCGGCGCCCCCGGCGAAGGGGCTCGCCGGCGATCCGGACGAGGGCGTCGTCTACCGGTGGGAGGACGCCGACGGCGTGCACTACGGCCACCTGTTCGAGGTTCCCGCCGCGCTCCGGAAGCGCGCCCGGCCGGTGGACGCGGAGGTGGGGAGCGTCTCGGTCGAGCCGGCGGCGCCGCCCGCCGCCGCGGCAAGCGCCGCCGGCAGCGGAGCCGCCGGGCCGGCCGCGGCGCCGGCCGAGCGCGCCGCGAAGCCCGCGGAGGCGGCGCCCGACAAGGGGCCCGAGAAGAGCCACTACCAGCGCGCCGTGGACCTCGCGACCGGCCGCCCCTCGGCGGACCGCCCGCCGGACCCGAAGTGCCGCCGCGAGAACGGCATGCTGGTCTGCGATCCATGAGGCGCCGGACCGCCCGCCTCGAGCTCTCGCTGCTCCTCGCCGCGGCCGCGGCCGTCGGCTGCGGGCCCTCGCAGCGGCGGGCCTGCGTGGACGGCGAGGGGCGGCGCGCCGACGACGCGCGCTGCGAGCACCCGGGCGCGAGCGACGACTGGACCGCCTCGAACGGCGCCGACGCGGGCGCGCCGGTGGCCGCGGGAGGCGGCTATCACTGGGTCTACTACCCGCGCCCCTGGTACGGGTGGGGCTTCGGCTGGGGCGGCGGCGGGTACGGCGGGCCGGCGCCGGCCGGCTTCCACGCGGGCGAGGGGGGCGTGTCGCGCGGCGGCTTCGGCGGCACCGGCGCGGCGCACGCCGCCGGCGCCGGCCACGGGGGGGCCGCCGGGCACGGGGCGGGCGCGTGAGGCGGGTGGAGGTGGCGCCGCGCCCAGGCTGGCAGGCGCGGCTGGAGGGGGACGGCTTTCCCATCCACACGCCCGACGGCCCGTACTGGGACGAGTCGGCCTGCTACGAGCTCGAGCCCGCCGAGGCCGACGCGCTCGAGGCGGCCACCAACGAGCTGCACGCCCGCTGCCTCGAGGCGGTGGAGCACGTCATCGGCGAGCGGCTCTACCCGAAGCTCGGGATCCCCGAGCTGGCGGTGCCGCTCATCGAGCGCTCCTGGAACGCGCTCGACGGCCAGGGGGCGCCCTCCATCTACGGCCGCATGGACCTCGCGGTCGGCGAGGGGCCGCCCAAGCTCCTCGAGTACAACGCCGACACCCCCACCGCCCTCATCGAGGCGGCGGTGCTGCAGTGGCGCTGGCTCGAGGAGACCTCGCCCGGCGCCGACCAGCTCGACTCGATCCACGAGCGGCTGGTGGCCGGCTGGAAGGACCTCGCCCCCTACCTGCCCGGGCCCCTCCACTTCTCGGCGCTCGACCTCCCGGAGGACGTCCTCACCGCGAGCTACCTCCAGGATACCGCCGCCCAGGCTGGCCTCGAGACGCGCTTCATCGAGGTCCGCGACCTCGGCTGGGACGCCCGCCGCCGCACCTTCGTGGACCTCGAGGGCGCGCCGATCGCGTCGCTCTTCAAGCTCTACCCGTGGGAGTGGCTCTTCGCCGAGCCCTTCGGCGCCCACCTCCCGGAGGCGGCGACCACCTTCGTCGAGCCGCCCTGGAAGATGATCCTGAGCGGCAAGGGGATCCTGGCGGTGCTCTGGGAGCTCTTCCCCGATCACCCGAACCTGCTCCCGGCCTTCTTCGAGCCGCACGGCATGGACCGCTACGCGCGCAAGGCGCTCTACGGCCGCGAGGGGGCCGAGGTGACGCTCTTCGAGGGCGGGCGCGCGGTGGCCGGCGGCGAGCGGGCCGCCTTCTCGCGCGAGGGGTTCGTCTACCAGGCGCGAGCCCGGCTCGAGCCGCACGACGGCAAGTGGCCGGTCGTGGGGAGCTGGCTCGTGCAGGGCGAGGCGGCCGGGATCGGGATCCGCGAGGGCGACGGCCCCATCACCGACGACCGGAGCCGGTTCGTGCCGCACCGGATCCGGTAGCCGGCGACGGCGCTCAGTAGGTGAGCACCGCCGTGTCCTGGCTCAGGCCGGCCGCCGGGTCGGCCTGGACGACCACGTACTTCTTCGAGCAGCCCGCTCCGTAGAAGACGAAGCGGCCGTGCGTCGGGAACGAGTTGGCGCCCACGTTCCAGTACGGCAGCGTGATGCTCCGGGTGGGGCCGAGGTAGGTGGCGTTCAGGAGCTCGACTGTGCCGTCGAGGGCCCAAGATCCGTAGGAGGGGCTGGCCGGGATGGCCGCGAGCTCGGAGGCGCAGTCGTCGAGGTGGGTCACCGCGCTGAGCCCTGGCAGCGCGCCCCCGTAGGCAAGATCCAGGGACTGGGTCTCATCGGCGCGCAGCGTCGTGGAGGAGGAGGTGTAGATCCGGTTGCCATCCCCGCTCATCCAGATCCTGGCGGGGGCCCAGAAGTTCCCCCAGCTCGAGTCCCAGACGTGCGTCACCGTGCTGGTGGAGACGTTCCAGCGCTGGACCCCGCCGCTGATCCCGACGTACATCCGGTCCCCGTCGCGGTGGAGGCGCGCGCTGGCGGGCGGGTCGGTCAGGTACGCGCCGATCTTCGTCTCGGCGCCGGTGGCCAGCTCGATCGCGCGGATCCCGGCCGAGGTGTCGCTGCGCGGGAAGAGGTAGGCCCATCCGTTGCCGGCCAGCACGCAGGTGCCGACGTCGGTGGTGACCGGGATCGTGTTCAGGAGCGCGGGTCCCGAGAGATCCACATACGAGAGCCAGGCGTCGTGCCCGATGACGGCATGAAGGCCGTCCGGGCTCAGGCTCAGGCACTGCGGCGCGAGCGGCAGCGCGACGCTCTTCTCCGCCCCGGTCGCCGGGTCCTGGACGTAGAGCGCCCGAGAGGCCGCGTCGGCCATCACCAGGCGATCGAGGGCGCGGCTGTACTCGGCGAGCAGCACCCCGTGCGAGAGGGCGGTCATCCTCTGCCCGGCCGGCCCGACGATGACCGTCACCGAGGCGGTGGCGCTCTGGTGGTCGTCAGCGGTGACCGTCACCTGGAGCGTGTAGCTCCCCGTGACGGTGGCGCTGAAGGAGGGCTTGGCGGTCGCGGCGCCGATGATCGCGCCATCGCCGCCCATGGGCTGCTGGGTCAGGTTCCAGGAGAAGGAGAGCGAACGGCCGTAGGGGTCGGAGCTGGCGCTGGCGTCGAGGGTCACCGGCGCGCCCGGCGGCGTGGTCACGCTCGCGTTTGCGACCTGAGCTGTCGGAGGGCCGTCCTGCCGCCCCGTGAACGTGAGGGTCGCCACCTGCGTCGTGATGCCGCAGCCCCCGATGGAACCGTCGAACGTGACGGAGAAGCTCCCATCGGTCAGGCTGCCGTAGCCGCTGTGGATCTCCCAGGTGTACGTGCAGTTCCTGCCGGGAATCGTGCAGGTATGGGCGCCGACGGTGATGGCGGTGTCGGAGGTCACGCGCGCGGCCGGCCCCTTGCCGTCCCGGCAGAACCCCGGGAAGGTGAGCGCGTTCCGCCCCGTGGTCGAGACGTCCAGCGCTGCGGACCCGCTGCTGGCGCCCGAATGCATGGTGCCAATCCAGCGGCCGACGAACGGGCCGGATGCGTCGTGGTCCAGGACGTCGTCCGGAACGTTCGAGCTGGAGCCGCCACAGCCCGCGAGGCAGCAGCCCAGGCCGAGCCCGACGAGAAGCGCAGCGCGCATGAGACTCCCCCCTTCGCCGCCTTGTACCGGCCGGTGAGGGAGAGAGGAAGGACAAATTGACCGTAGGTACGGGAGCGCATCGCGGGGGCGGATTCCATGGAAGCCGGCGCCCGGCTTCGTGTTAGTAGCACGATTCATGAAGTCGTATGCCGAACTGTTCTTCCTCGCGGCCGCGGCGCTCGTCTCGGTTCCGGCGCGGGCGCTCGAAGTCTCGGGTGAGCCGATCGAGCTGCCGGAGGCGGTGGTGGTGCTGCACTACGAGGACAGGATCGGCAGCTCCGACGCCGCCAGCGCCGGGACGGTGACCCAGCAGCTGGTGGAGGACCGGCCCATCCTGCGCCCGGGCGAGGTGCTCGAGCTCGTGCCCGGGCTGGTCATCACCCAGCACAGCGGCGCCGGCAAGGCCAACCAGTACTTCCTGCGCGGCTTCAACCTCGACCACGGCACCGACTTCGCGACCACCCTGGACGGCGTGCCGCTCAACCTGCGCACCCACGCGCACGGCCAGGGCTACACCGACTTGAACCCGCTCATCCCCGAGCTCGTCGATCACGTCGATTACTTCAAGGGCCCCTACTTCGCCTCGAAGGGCGACTTCGCCTCCGCGGGGGCGGCCGACCTCCACTACGCCGAGGCGCTCCCGGAGACGCTCTTCCAGGCCACCCTCGGCACGCTCGGCTACCGGCGGGCGGTCGCCGCCGGCTCGCCGGAGCTCGCGGGCGGCCGGCTCCTCTACGGGTTCGAGTACGCCCACGAGGACGGGCCCTGGGTGCACCCCGACGACTACCGGCGCGTGAGCGGCGTGCTGCGCTACACCCATCCGCTCGGCGCGGGGAAGGTCTCGGTCGAGGCGACCGCCTACGCCGGCACCTGGGACGCCACCGACCAGATCCCGCTGCGCGCCGTGGTCTCGGGCGCGCTCGACCGCTACGGCGCGGTCGATCCGACGAGCGGCGGCAGCTCACACCGGTACGGCCTCTCCGCGAGCCTGGAGGAGCCGCTCCTCGGCGGCGTGCTGCGCGCCAACGCCTACGCGGTGAAGTACGATCTCGACCTCTTCTCCGACTTCACCTACTTCCTCGACGATCCCGTGCACGGGGACCAGTTCGAGCAGCGCGACGACCGCTGGTATTACGGCACCTCCGGGAGCTGGCGGTGGCTCGGCGCGCTCGCCGGCGCGCGGCTGCAGGCGGAGCTCGGCTGGGAGGGGCGGCTCGAGCGGATCGCGCCGGTGGGGCTCTATCACACGGCGGCGCGCGTCCGGCTCGAGACCACGCGCGAGGACCGGGTCTGGGAGGCGAGCGGGGCGCTCTACGGGTCGCTCGACGCCGCCTTCACGCCCTGGCTGCGGGCGATCGTGGGCGCGCGCTACGACGGCTACCTCTTCGACGTCGCGAGCAGCGATCCTCGCAACGGCGGGCACGCCAGCGCTGGCCGCGCGTCGCCCAAGGCGTCCCTGGTGCTCGGCCCCTGGGCACAGACCGAGCTCTTCGCCAACTTCGGGTACGGCTTCCACTCCAACGATGCCCGCGGCGTCACCACCACCGTCGATCCCGCCACCGGCGAGCGGGTTCAGCCGGTGACCCCGCTCGTGCAGACGCGCGGCGGCGAATTGGGGATCCGGACGGAGCTCGTGCCGCGCATGCAGACCTCGCTCTCGCTCTGGCGGCTCGACCTCGACTCGGAACTCCTCTTCACCGGCGACGCCGGCACCACCGAGCCCTCGCGCCCCTCGCGCCGGCAGGGGCTCGAGTGGAGCGTGCGCTACGAGCCCCTGCGCTGGCTCCTCTTCGACCTCGACCTCGCCTGGTCGCGCGCCCGCTTCACCGACCCCGATCCGGCCGGCGACCACGTCCCCGGCTCCATCGAGACCGCGGTCTCCGCCGGCGCGACCGTCCACGCGCTCGGCCCCTGGTCGGCGAGCGCCTTCCTGCGCCACTTCGGCCCGCGCCCGCTCGTCGAGGACGACCGCGTGCGCTCCTCGGCCTCGACCACCGTGAACGCGCAGCTCGCCTACCGGCTCGGGGAGCACGTCCGGCTCACCCTCGACGTCTTCAACCTGCTCGACAGCCGGGTGGACGACATCGCCTACTTCTACGTCTCGCGCTCGAAGGGGGAGCCGGCCGCCGGCGTGGCCGACGTCCACTTCCACCCCGCCGAGCCGCGGAGCGCCCGGGCCACGGTGGCGGTGCTCTTCTAGCCGGCGCGCGGTTGCGCCCGATCGGAGGCGCTGGTAGGCATCTTCGCGGAGGCACCTGCATGCTGGAGCGCATCGGCATCTCGCTGGAGCACGACCTGCTCGCGCAGTTCGACCGGCTCATCGAGGAGAAGGGCTACGAGAACCGCTCCGAGGCGATCCGCGACCTCATCCGCGAGCAGCTCGTGGCGCGCGGCTGGTCGGAGGCGCGGGGCGACGAGGAGCGGGTGGCGGTGGTCACGCTGGTCTACGACCACGACTCGTCGAGCCTGGCGCAGAAGCTCACCCACATCCAGCATGAGAACCACCTCGCGGTGGTCTCGGCGCTCCACGTCCACATGGACCACCACAACTGCCTCGAGGTGCTGGTGCTCCGCGGCAAGGCCAAGGAGATCCTGCGGATGGGCGAGAGCCTGGTGAGCACCAAGGGCGTGCGCTACGGGAAGGTGGTCCCGGCGACGACGGGGCAGGAGCTGAAGTAGCCCGCCGCTAGGCCCGCCGCGCGGGCCGGGGCCGCGGCGCCTCGTGCCCGGCGCGGGCGTCCTCCTGCCGCGCGCGGTGCTCCTCGTGCCGCGCACGGTGCTCCTCGTGCCGCGCACGGTGCTCCAGGATGCGCGGGAGGCGCTCCTCGATCCAGTCGGTCAGCGCCTCCACGTGCCCGGCCACCTCGCGCCCGAGCGGCGTCAGGCTGTAGTCCACCCGGGGCGGGATGACCGGGTAGACCTCCCGGAGGACGAAGCCGTCGCGCTCGAGCGCCTGGAGCGTCTGGGCGAGCATCTTCTCGCTCACGCCCGCCACCTTGCGCCGGAGCTCGCTGAAGCGGTGCGTGGACTCGAGCAGCGCCACCAGCACCAGCACGCCCCAGCGGCTGGTCACGTGGTCGAGCACCCCCCGCGACGGGCAGGCGGGCGCGTAGAGATCGCCGCGGCGAGGCAATGCGTTCCGGTTCATCGCCCGGGCCAGGTGGCCGCTGCGCCTCGTCTCGATCATGTCAGTAACTTACCAAAAGGTAGGTACTTTCGCAAAGTGAGTGTCAGCGTTAGGTTCCGCTCCAGACCAACCCCTTGCAAGGAGAGAGACCCCATGTTCGTCGTCACCGCAGCCACCGGAAAGCTGGGCCGCCACGCGGTCGAGGCGCTGCTCCAGAAGGTGCCCGCCCGCGAGATCGCGGCGGCCGTGCGCCACCCCGAGAAGGCGGCCGACCTCGCCGCCCGCGGCGTGCAGGTGCGAGAGGCCGACTACACCCGCCCCGGCACCCTGCAGGCGGCCTTCCAGGCCGGCGACAAGGTGCTCTTCATCTCGTCGAGCGCCGTCGGCGAGCGGCTGCCGCAGCACCGGGCGGTGGTGGAGGCGGCGCGGAAGGCCGGGGTGGCGCTCCTCGCCTACACGAGCCTGCTCCGGGCCGACCGCTCCACCCTCGGGCTCGCCCCGGAGCACAAGGGCACCGAGGAGCTCGTCCGCGCCTCCGGCCTGCCGTTCGTCTTCCTGCGCAACGGCTGGTACCTCGAGAACTACACCGAGAACCTCGGGCCGGCGCTGGCGCACGGGGCCATCGCCGGCTGCGCCGGGCAGGGCCGCATCGCCGCCGCCTCCCGGGCCGACTACGCGGCCGCCGCGGTCGAGGTGCTCACCGGCGCGGGCCACGAGGGGAAGGCCTACGAGCTCGCCGGCGACGCCCCCTTCACGCTGGCCGAGCTCGCGGCCGAGGTCTCGCGCCAGCTCGGCCGGACCATCGCCTACGCCGACCTGCCGCCGGAGGAGTACCGCAAGGTGCTCACCGCGGCCGGGCTGCCCGGCCCGTTCGTGGAGCTGCTCGTCGACTCCGACCTGGGCGCCTCCCGCGGCGAGCTCGACGACCGGACGGGCGAGCTGCGTCGCCTCATCGGCCGCCCCACCACCTCGCTCGCGGCGGCGGTGAAGGCGGGGCTGGGGCGCTGACGCGAGGCGCCGCGCCTTCGCTCAGCCGCCGCGCAGCGCGCCCCCGTGCGGGTGGCGGTGCTTGAGGATGTGCGGCGTCTCGAGCCGGTGCGCCGCCATGAGCCGCTCGTCCCCGAGCACCGCGGCGGTCGGGCCGTCGGCCACCACCCGGCCGCCGTCGAGCACCGCCACCCGCGGGCAGAGCTCCACCACGAGCTCCAGGTCGTGCGTCACCACGAGCAGCCCCTGCTCGAGCCGCGAGAGCCGCCCCAGGAGCTGGCGGCGGGCGTAGGGGTCGAGGAAGGCGGTCGGCTCGTCGAGCACGAGGAGCCGGGGCCCGGTGACGAGCGCGCCGGCGAGCGTCACCGCCCGCTTCTCGCCCGAGGAGAGGTGCCCCGGGAAGCGGCCGGCGAGGCGGCCCGCCCCCATCTCCTCGAGCGCGGCCCGCGCGCGCGCCTCGGCCTCGGCGGGCGGCACCCCGGCGGCGAGCGGCGCGAAGGCCACGTCCTCGAGCACCGTGGGCATGAAGAGCTGGTCGTCGGGGTCGTTGAAGAGGAAGCCGGTGCGGGCCCGGATCTCGGGGAGCGACGCCGGCGCGAGCGGCAGCCCGGCCACCCGCGCCGTCCCGGCGGAGGGCTCCACCAGCCCGGCGAGGAGCGAGATGAGGGTGGTCTTGCCGGCGCCGTTCGGCCCCACCAGGCCGAGCCGCTCCCCCTCGCCGAGCCGGAGGTCCACGCCGCGCAGCGCCTCGGTGCCGTCGGGGTAGCGGAAGGCGACGCCCTCGAGCGCGACGAGCTCGGCGGGGCGGGCGCCGGGGGCGGGAGCGGGACCGGTCACGAGAGCCTCGAGAGGAGCGCCTCGCCGGCCCAGCGCGAGAGCGGCAGGAGCCGGGCGGCGGCGCAGAAGGTGACCCCGAGCGCGAGGAACGCGGCGTCGCGGGCCCGGAACCGCTCGGTCGCGAGCGAGGGGAGCTCGCCTTGGAAGCCGCGCACCTGCATGCAGCGGTAGACGCGCTCGCCGCGATCCCAGGTCCGGCGGAGCAGGGTGAAGAGCATGCCGCGGGCGGTGGCGAGCCGGGGCAGCCTTCGCCGGGGCTCGCGCAGGAGCCGCGCCGCCTGGAGCCGCTCCCCCTCGGCGACCAGGAGGAAGAGGTAGCGGTAGAGGAACTGGAGCTGGGTGGTGAGCGCCGCCGGGGTCCCGAGGAGCCGGAGCCCGCGCACCAGCCGCGGCATGGAGGTGGTGGCGACGAGGAGGAGGAGCGTGCTCGTGCAGAGGGCGAACCGGAGCAGGATCGAGAGCAGCGACAGCACGCCCCCGCGCACCGCCACGCCGGCGACGTGCGCCGCCGGCGCGGTGTCGAGGAAGGGGTTCGCGAGCCCGACCAGCAGCGCGAACGGGCTCGCCGCCAGCACGAGCCGCAGCACCGGGCGCGGCGCCACCCGGCCGCCGAGCCCGAGCGCCACCGGCACCGCGAAGAAGGGCAGGAGCCCCGCCACCTCGTAGCGCGGGAAGGAGCTCACCGCGAGCACCAGCGCGGCGGCGACGAGGAGCTTGGCGCGCGCGTCGAGCCGGTGGACGGGGCTGTCGGCGTATCCGAGGCGATCGAGCTCGCGCGCGGCGACCCGGCTCACCGGGCGTCGCTCCGGCCGGCGCGCCCGCGGCGCAGGAGCGCGGCGGCGCCGCCCACCAGGCCCAGGGTGGCGAGGAGCCCGAGCCCGCCGGCGAGCGAGGTGCCGAGCCGCGCCGAGCCGGGCGCGCGCGCGGGCAGGGCGTAGTCGGGGAGGAGCGCGGTGCGGGCCTGCACCGCCCGCAGCGCCGCGTGCGCCGCGCCGTCCTCGCGCACCGCGGCCCCGGAGCGCGCCAGCGCCCACTCGAGCCCGTCGGGCCGCGCCGAGGCGAACCAGGCGCCCACGCACCCCGTGAACACCGCGAGGGCGAGGACGGTGGGCGCGAGCGGCAGCCGCCCCGCGGCCGGGGCCGGCGCCGGGCCGGTCGCGCCGAGGCGCGAGGCGAAGCGGATCATGCCGGCGGTGACCAGTCCCTCGACGGCGCCGATGGGCAGGTGGACGCCGAGCATGAGCGCGGCGAAGCGGGAGAAGGGGAGGTCGGCGCGGCCGGAGAGCTGCGTCTCCACCATCACGCCGAGCGCGCCGAGCTCGGCGGCGAGCAGGGCCGGGGCGAGGCAGGCGAGGGTGAGCCGCGCCGGGCCGGGGGCGTCCCCCGCGAGCCTGCGCTGCAGCGGGAGCCCGAGGAGGGCCGGCCAGACGCCCATGTTGAAGAGGTTGCAGCCGAGGGCCAGCAGGCCGCCGTCGGCGAAGAAGAGCGCCTGCACCAGCAGCACCGAGGCCATCACCACCAGCGCCGCGCTCGGCCCGAGCAGGACCGAGAGGAGGAGCCCGCCGGCGAGGTGGCCGGAGGAGCCGGTCCCCGGGATGGCGAAGTTCACCATCTGGGCGGCGAAGACGAACGCCCCGAGCACGCCCATGAGCGGCACCCGGCGGGCCTGGTCGGGCTCGCGCGAGAGCCGGCGCGCCGCGCCCGCCACGAGCAGCCCGGCCGCCGCGTCGAACGCGAGGCCCACGGAGGGCGAGAGCAGGGCGTCGGCCATGTGCATGGTCGGTCGGGCGGCCGCGGCGGGAGCCGTAGCACGAGAACGACACTCGTATGCCTGGCGGGCCGGCTGGTCAAGGACGTTGGGGCCTCGGGGGCGGCCGCGCCGCGCCGCCTTCCGCTACACTCGCCCCCCATGCGCGCGCTCCTCATCGGCGGGACCCGCTTCGTCGGCTACCTCCTGGCGCGCCGGCTCCTCGCCGGCGGTCACGAGGTGACGGTGCTCAACCGCGGCACCCTCGCCGACCCCTTCGGCCCCGAGGTGGAGAAGCTCCGCGCCGACCGGACCGGGCCCGCCCTCGGCGAGGCGCTCCGGGGCCGGAGCTTCGACGCCGTCTTCGACTTCGCGGGCTACACCGCCGAGGACGGGCGGCGCGCGGCGGAGCTGCTCGACGGCCGGGTGGGCCACTACCTCGCCGTCTCCACCGGGCAGGTCTACCTGGTGCGCGAGGGGGCGCCGCGGCCGGCGCGGGAGGCCGACTACGACGGGCCGGTGATGGCCCGCCCCGCCGAGGCGGAGGAGCTCGCCGAGTGGGAGTACGGCGTCGGCAAGCGCGGCTACGAGGACGCGCTCCGGGCCGCCCACGCGGCGCGCGGCTTCCCGGTCACGGTGGTGCGCATCCCCATGGTGAACGGCGAGCGCGACTACTACCGGCGCATCGAGCGCTACCTCTGGCGGCTCGGGCAGGGCGGCCCGGTGCTCCTCCCCGACGGCGGCGGGCACGCCACGCGCCACGTCTACGGCGGCGAGGTGGCCCGGTTCCTGGCGCTCGCCGCCGGGCGGCCGGAGACCTTCGGGCAGGCCTACAACCTGGCCCAGGAGGAGACCCCGACCCTGCGCGAGCTCGTGGCCGCGCTCCGCGACCTCCTCGGCTCGGCGTCGCCGCTCGCAGCCGCGCCGGCCGAGCTCCTCCGCGCGCGCGGGCTCGACCCGCTCCTCCTCTCGCCCTTCAGCGGCGCCTGGATGAGCTTCCTCGATCCCTCGCGCGCCCGCGACGCGCTCGGCTTCCGGCACGAGCCGCTCGCCTCGTACCTGGGGCGGATCGTGGCGAGCTGGCTCGCACACCCGCCCGAGGACGCGCCGCCGGGCGCCGAGCGGCGCGGGGACGAGCTCGCGCTGGCGGCGGAGCTGCTGGGCTAGCTCCGGTAGTCCGCGTTCTCGGTCACGTACTCGTGGGTGCGGTCGGCGCCCAGCACCTCGCAGGCGCCGTCGCCCATCCCGAGCGCCACCGCGATCTCGACGCAGCGCTCGTGCGGCGGGTGCCGGTGCGGCGGCTGGAAGGTGAGCCCGTCCGGCGGCGGCGCGCTCGCGTACATCTCCGCGGCCTTGAGGTGGGCCACGAGCCGCTGCTCCTTCTCCGGGTCGAGCCGCATCGCGCCGCCCTCGAAGACCACCTCGCCGCCCACCGCGATGCGGACGCGGGCCGGGTCGAGCGGCATCCCCTCGCGCCCGGCCAGCTTGCCGATGGCGCAGAGGATCCGGCCGAGGTTCGGGTCGTTGCCGGCCACGGCGCACTGGAGCAGGGGCGAGTTCACGAGCGACTTGCCGAGCGCGCGGGCCGCCCGGGCGTCGGGCGCGCCCTCGAGCCGCGCCCGGATGACGTGGTGGACCCCCTCGCCGTTGCGGACCACGTCCTCGGCGAGGTCGCGGCAGACCTGGCGGAGCGCGGCCCGGAAGGCGGCGGCGTCCACCTTCGGCCCGGCGGCGGAGGAGACCAGCGCCACGGTGTCGGAGGTGCTGGTGTCGGAGTCGATGGAGATGCAGTTGAAGCTCGCCTCGTTCGCCTCGGCGAGCGCGGCGCGCAGCTCCTCGCGCGGCAGGTCGGCGTCGGTGAGGAGGAAGACCAGCATGGTGGCGAGGTCGGGCTCGATCATCCCGGCCCCCTTGGCCACCCCGACCAGGCTCGCGCCGCCGGGCAGCTCGGCGCGGCGGACCTTGGGGTAGAGGTCGGTGGTCATGATCGCCTCGGCGAGCGGCAGCGCGCTCTCGCCCTGCAGCGCGCCGGCCGCGGCCGGCAGCGCCGCGAGCATGGCCTCGACCGGCAGCCGCCAGCCGATGACGCCGGTGGAGGAGGGGAGCACCTCGGTGGGCGCCATCCCCAGGAGCCGGGCCGCCTCGGCGCAGATCCGCTCCGCCGCCGCCTCGCCGCCGGGGGCGCAGACGTTCGAGACCTTGTTGTTGACGACGAGCGCCCCGAGCCGGGGCTCGGCGAGCCGCCGGCGGCCCACCAGGACCGGCGCGCCCGGGAAGGCGTTCCGCGTGAACGCCGCGGCGAAGGCCGCGCTCGGGCGCTCCAGGGCGACGAGCGAGAGGTTCATGCGGGCCCGCTTCGACGGGACCTCCACCGGCGCGAACTCGAGGGAGGCGGTGCCGGTGCGGAAGCCCTTCGGCAGCCGGGACTGGGTCTCGAGCCAGGCGCGGTGCGCGGCGGCGCTCTGGAAGGTGAGGGCGGTGGAGTACATGCGGAGCCTCTACCCCCGGCCGGCCCGCCCGGTCAACGGCGCGGCGCGCCGGGCGCCCCGTCCTGCCGGAGCGAGGCGGCGAGCCCGTCCACCGCCGCCCGCAGCCCGCCGATGAGCTGGCCCACCTCGGCCAGGCTCGCGAGCTGCTCCTTCGTGCCCGCGGCGGCGCGGGCGATGGCGCCGTCGAGGCTGCCGATCGCCTCGCGCGCGTCGGAGAGGGTCTTCTGCACGTCGCCCGCCGCGCCGCGGGCGTCCTCGGCGAGCCGGAGCATGTCCTTCGAGATGACGGCGAAGGCCCGGCCCCGCTCCCCGGCGCGCGACGCCTCCACCGCCCCGTTGATGCTCAGGATCCGGCTCTGGAGCGCGATCTGCTGGACCCCGCTCACCACGTCGTCCGTGGCGGCGAGCCGCTCGCGGGCGGCGCCGGCCGCCTTCTCCATGCCCTCGACCAGCTCCGACGACTCGCGGGCGAGCGTCCCGAGCCGCGCCACGAGCCCCTGCACCCCGCCCGACACCTTGCTCGCGGCGTCCTGCAGCCGGCGCTGCTGGTCGAGCTCCTCCACCCAGGCGGCGAGCACGGTCGCGGCCACCCGGGCGAGCGGCTTCGACAGCGCGAGCGGGCCGGTGATGCCGAAGGTCCCGGCGCGCCGGCCGTCCACCACCACCGGGCAGCTGTAGCCCTCCCGCACCAGCGGGTTCGCGGCCGCCTCCTCGGCGGTGACCGCCGCCTCGTCCACCTCGCCGCGGAGGATGCGCTGCGCCCCGGCGTGCTTCTGGCCGATGCGGCTCCGGTCCACCGCCTTCACGATGGTGCCGGTCTCGTCGCAGATGATGAGGGGGAAGCCGGTCTCGGCCCGGAGGAACTCGAGGAAGCGGTCGGCGAGGCGCCAGAAGTCGGGACCGAGGGTCATGGTCTTGTTCCCCGGGGTGGGCCGGGATCATGGCACGGCCCCGCACCCTTCCGCCAGCCGCGTGGTAGAACCCGCGCCATGCAGCCCTGGGAGACGGTGGATCGCGCGCGCGCGCCCGACGGGACGGAGCTCGTGCTCGCCCGGCGGGGGGAGGAGTGGGTGGTGCGGGCCGGCGGGCACGTGCTCATGTCGTCGCGCGTGCACGGCTCGGAGGAGGCGCTCGCCGCGCTGGCGCTGCGCCGGGTCGATCGCCCGCGGGCCGTGCTGCTCGGCGGGCTCGGCCTCGGCTTCACGCTGCGGGCGCTGCTCGACCGGCTGCCGCCGGACGCCAAGGTGGTGGTGACCGAGCTCTCCCCCGAGCTCGCCGGCTGGAACCGCGACCACGTCGCGCACCTCGCCGGCCGGCCGCTCGACGACGCCCGGGCGCGGCTGCAGGTCGGGGACGTGCTCGGCCGGATCGCCGAGGCGAAGGGGGCCTACGACGCCATCGTCCTCGACGTGGACAACGGCCCCTCCGCGCTCGCCCACGCCGGCAACCAGAAGCTCTACCTGCGCAAGGGCATCGAGGCCTGCCGCGACGCCCTGCGCGGCGGCGGCGTGCTGGCGGTCTGGTCGGCCGGGCCCGACGAGGCCTACCTGGCCCGGCTCACCCGCGCCGGCTTCGACGCCCGCGCCGAGGTGGTGCCGGCGCGCCAGGGCGGCGGACAGAAGCACGTGGTGTTCGTGGCCAAGAAGGCGGCCGGGCGGCCGGTCGCGCCCCGGGGCGGCGCGGGTGGCGCGCAGGCGCCGCGGCGTGCTACGAAGCGCCGGCCTTGATCCGCTTCGACTCCATCGCCAAGCAGCACGGCCACCAGATCCTGTTCCTCGAGGCCTCCGCCGTCGTCCAGCGCGGCGAGAAGGTGGGGCTCGTCGGCCCGAACGGCGCCGGCAAGTCCACGCTCTTCCGGCTGGTCACGCGCGAGGAGGAGCCCGACGAGGGCCAGGTCTCCATCGACCGCGGCGTCACCGTGGGCCACTTCAGCCAGGACGTGGGCGAGATGAAGGGGCGCTCCGCCGTGGCCGAGACCATGGACGGCGCCGGCCCGGTCTCCGCCGTCGCCGCCGAGCTGGCCGAGCTCGAGCACGCCCTCGCCGACCCGGCGCGGGCCGACGAGCTCGAGGCGCTGGTCGAGCGGTTCGGCCACGTGCAGGCCCGCTTCGACGAGCTCGGCGGCTACGGGCTCGAGGCGCGCGCCCGCGAGATCCTGGCCGGCCTCGGGTTCAGCGACGCCATGATGGACGGCGACGTCGGCGCGCTCTCCGGCGGCTGGAAGATGCGCGTCGCGCTGGCGCGCATCCTCCTCATGCGGCCGGACGCCATGCTGCTCGACGAGCCGACCAACCACCTCGACCTCGAGTCGATCATCTGGCTCGAGGAGTTCCTGAAGGGCTACCCGGGCGCGCTCCTCATGACCTCGCACGACCGCGAGTTCATGAACCGGATCATCTCGAAGGTGATCGAGATCGACGGCGGCGAGCTCAACAGCTACTCGGGCGACTACGACTTCTACGAGAAGGAGCGGGCGATCGCCGACGCCCACCAGCAGGCGCAGTTCGACCGGCAGCAGGCGATGCTCAAGAAGGAGCTGGCCTTCATCGAGCGCTTCAAGGCGCGGGCCTCCCACGCCGCCCAGGTGCAGAGCCGGGTGAAGAAGCTCGACAAGATCGAGAAGGTCGAGCCGCCCAAGGTGCGCAAGACGGTCGAGTTCGAGTTCCGCCAGGCGCCCCGCTCCGGCGAGGACGTGGCCAAGCTCGCCGGCGTCACCAAGGGCTACGGCGCGCGCAAGATCTACGAGGGCTTCGACTTCCTCGTCCGCCGGGGCGAGCGCTGGGCGGTGATGGGCGCGAACGGCGCCGGCAAGTCCACGCTCCTCAAGCTGGTGGCCGGCGAGTCGCAGCCCGACCAGGGCGCCGTCACGGTCGGCGCGAGCGTGAAGATGGGCTACTTCGCCCAGCACGCCATGGAGCTGCTCTCGCCGGAGAAGACGGTCTGGGAGACGCTCCAGGACGCCTTCCCCAAGTCGTCGATCGGCTCGCTGCGCACCCTCGCCGGCTGCTTCGGCTTCTCGGGCGACGAGATCGAGAAGCAGTGCCGGGTGCTCTCCGGCGGCGAGAAGGCGCGGCTGGTGCTGGCGCAGATGCTCTACGACCCGCCCAACTTCCTCGTGCTCGACGAGCCGACCAACCACCTCGACGCCGCCACGAAGGACATGCTGGTGCGGGCGCTCCAGGGCTACGAGGGGACGATGCTCTTCGTCTCCCACGACCGGCGCTTCCTCTCGGCGCTGTCGAACCGGGTGCTGGAGCTCACGCCGGAGGGGGCCATCCCCTACGGCGGCGGCTACCGCGAGTACGTGGCCCGCAGCGGCCACGAGGCGCCGGGGCTCCGGAGCGCGACGAAGCGGTCCTAGGGCTCGCGACCCTGGGCGCTCGCGCGCCGCAACCGGGGCGGCCGCGAGGGGTTGAATGCGGCAGGGGCCCGCTGCGTCCCTCTCGCAGCAGCCCCCCATCTCGAAGGGAGACGCCCCGTGAAGACCCTCGCCGCGAAGCTCGCCGCCGCCGCCCTCGTCGCTTCCCTCTCCGTCCCCGCCCTCGCCGCAGAGGTGGACGCGCGCCAGGAGAACCAGCAGCGCCGCATCGCCGAGGGGGTGGAGTCTGGCCAGCTCACGCCGCGGGAGACCGCGCGGCTGGAGCGCAAGGAGGCCAGGATCCGCCGTGAGATCCGGCGCGACCGGGCCCAGAACGGCGGGAAGCTCACCCCGGCCGAGAAGGCCAGGATCAACCGCGAGGAGAACCGCACCTCGCGCCAGATCTACCGCGCGAAGCACAACGGCAACCGCACGTAGGGCGCGGTAGCCCGGTGCGCTACGGGGCCGGCGCGCCGGCCCCGACGCCCCCGCCGCGCTCCACCCCCCGCGCGCCGCGCACCGCCCCCCGGGCGAGCGCGGCCACGTCCTCGAGCCCCATCGCCGCCGCGATCCCGGCGAGCCGGGCCGCCGCCTCGGGGTCCCCCGCCGCCGCGAGGAGGTCCACCGCCACCGCGGTGAGCGGCCGCGGCGCCGGGGCCCGCTCCCGCCAGGCGCCGAAGACCGAGGCCACCGGGTCGCCGGTGAGGAGCCGCTCCTGCCACTCGCGCGGGAGCTGCCGGGCGGCGTCGAGCAGGATGGCCGGGGAGACGAAGGCGCTGCCGCGCGGGGAGGAGCAGGCCACGAGCTCGCCCGTCCCGAGCAGCCCCTCGATGCCGGAGCGGCGGAACTCGGGCAGCCCGGCCACCGGCACGCTGAGCCGCGGGCGGTTCGCCGCGCAGACGTAGAGGACCCACGCGAGCGCGCCCTGCCGCTCGATCGAGGCGGCCACCTCGGGCCGCTCGGCGCGGAACCGCGAGGAGACGTTCACGAACGCGTGGACGAAGCGCGTCCAGGCCGGGTCCGGCGCGTGCTGCGCCGTCGCGGGATCGGTGCCGCCGGGGAGGTCGACGAGGGGCATGGGGGCTCGGGAGCCCTGGACGGTGGACACGCCCCCGTCCCGCCGCGACTCCGCGCTTGGGGCGGCACACTTCCGGGAGGGAGCCCGCGCCGCCCCGCTACTCCGCCTCGAGCACCGCCCCGCTGGCCGCGTTGGTGACCTGCGCCGCGTAGCGGCGCAGCCACTTCGACCGGACCTCCCGCTTCCTCGGCTGGAACGCGGCGCGCCGTCGCGCCAGCTCGGCCTCGTCCACGCCGAGGACGAGCACCCGCTCCTCCACGTCGATGGTGATGGGGTCGCCGTCCACCACGAGGGCGATGGCGCCGCCCTCCGCCGCCTCGGGCGAGACGTGGCCCACGCAGGCGCCGCGGGTGGCGCCGGAGAAGCGGCCGTCGGTGACGAGCCCCACGCTCTCCCCGAGCCCCATGCCCATGATGAGGCTGGTGGGCGAGAGCATCTCCTGCATGCCCGGCCCGCCCTTCGGCCCCTCGTAGCGGATCACCACCACCGAGCCGGGCGTCACCTTGCCGGCCATGATCCCGGCCACGGCGTCGTCCTGCGAGTCGAAGCAGACCGCCTTGCCGGTGAAGCGGCGCATCGAGGGCTGGATGCCGGCGGTCTTCACCACCGCGCCGTCCTCGGCCAGGTTGCCGAAGAGCACCGCCAGCCCGCCCACGTCGGAGTACGCGTTCTCGAGGGAGTGGATCACCTCGGGGTTCTTGATGCGCGCCCCGGCGATCCGCTCGCCCACGGTCTCGCCGGTGACGGTGAGGGCCCCGGTGCGGACCACGTCGCCGCGGCGCGCCACCTCGGCCAGCACCGCCGGCACGCCGCCGGCGTCGTGGACGTCCTCGATGTGCACCGTCGAGAGCGAGGGGGCGATCTTGGCGATGTGGGCCACCTTGCGGGCCACCTGGTCGATCTGCCGGAGGTCGAGCGCGACGCCCGCCTCGCGCGCGATGGCGAGCATGTGGAGCACGGTGTTGGTGGAGCCGCCCATCGCCATGTCCACCACGAAGGCGTTGTGGACCGCGTCGTCGTTCAGGATGCGCCGGAAGCGGAACCGCTCGTCGAGGGCGATCTCCACCACCCGCCGCGCGGCGCGCCGCACCAGCGCCTCGCGCTCCGGGGTGAGCGCCGGGGCGGTGCCGTTGCCGGGCAGGGCGATGCCCATGGCCTCGCAGAGCACGTTCATCGAGTTGGCGGTGAACATGCCGGAGCAGGAGCCGGCGCCGGGGCAGGCGCCGCACTCGATCTCGTAGAGCTCCTCGTCGGTCATCTGGCCGCGCGCCCGCATCCCGACCGCCTCGAAGGCGGTGGTGAGGTCGATGGCGGTGCCGTCCTTCTTCTTGCCGGCCTTCATCGGGCCGCCGGAGACGAACACGGTGGGCACGTCCACCCGCGCCGCGCCCATGATCATGCCGGGCACGATCTTGTCGCAGTTCGGGATGCAGAGGAGCGCGTCGAGGCTGTGGGCGTTCATCACCGTCTCGATGGAGTCGGCGATGAGCTCGCGGCTGGGCAGGCTGTAGCGCATGCCCTCGTGGCCCATGGCGATGCCGTCGTCCACGCCGATGGTGTTGAACTCGAAGGGGATGCCCCCGGCCTTGCGGATCTCCTCCTTGGCGATGCGCCCGTACTCGCGCAGGTGGATGTGCCCGGGGATGATGTCGATCTGGCTGTTGGCGATGCCGATGAAGGGCTTGCCGAAGTCGGCGTCGCCGAGCCCGGTGGCCCGGAGCAGGCTGCGGTGGGGGGCCCGCTCGAACCCCTTCTTGATCGTGTCGCTGCGCATCCGACATTCCTGACCCGCGGGGCGGGGGGATGTCAATCGACGCTCGCGGGGGCGCAGCCGCCTGCTCGCCCGGCAGGGGTCAGGCGTCGAAGCAGTCGCCCTTCTTCACGCTCAGCACGAAGAGCTGCGCGTCCTCGTCGCTGGCGCAGAACTGGCGGGCGTAGGCCTGCAGCTCGGCCTCGTCCTGATCGCGGGCGGCGCTCCGGACGAGCGCCTTGCGCATGCTGCGGCGCACCGCGCCCTCGTCGAGGTGGAACTCGAGGGCAAGCTCCTTGGAGATGGCGTTGAGCGCTTGTTTCATGCCTCCCTCCTTCTGCACGCTCCGGGCCGGCCCGGATCCGGCCGAAACGGTCGCATACGTCCCGCGTTTCAAGGGCTTGGCCTGGGGCAGATCCCCCACGGTTGGGCCATCTCGACCGGGCGCCTTCGCCACCCAGGCGAGGGGCGCTGCTACCCGGCGTCCGGGTCGGCGCGGCCCCCGTCGGACCGGACGGCCGCATCCGGGCCGGGGGCGCGCGGCGAGCGCGTCCAGGGCGGCCTGGAAGCTCGGGCCGGCCATGCCGGGGAGGAGGAGCCCGCGCCCACGCGCCGGCCGCAAGCTGGACGGTCGCTCGATCCGACGGTTAGATCCCGGGGGTGAGCCAGGCAGAGACCCTTCCGGAGGGGAGCCCGGCGGCGCCGGAGCCGCCCTCGCCGCCGCCGCTGTACGTGAACCGCGAGCTCAGCCTGCTCCGCTTCCAGCACCGGGTGTTCGAGGAGGCGCGCGATCCGCAGAACCCGCTGCTCGAGCGGGTGAAGTTCCTCGCCATCGTCGCCTCCAACCTCGACGAGCTCTTCATGATCCGGGTGGCCGGGCTGAAGCAGCAGCTCGCCGCCGGCTTCGCCGAGCCGACTGCCGACGGGCTCACCCCGGCGCAGCAGCTGGCCGAGATCCGGCGCGAGGCGCTGGCGCTCGGGCGGGCGATGAGCGACTGCCTGCACAACGAGCTCGTGCCGCAGCTCGCCCAGGCCGGCATCCAGCTCCTCGACTACCCCGCGCTCACCGAGAAGGAGGCGGCGCAGGCCCGCGCCTACTTCGAGGAGATGGTCTTCCCGGTGCTGACGCCGCTGGCCTTCGACCCGGGCCGGCCGTTCCCGCACATCTCCAACCTGAGCCTCAACCTGGCGGTGCTGGTGGCCGGGCCCGACGGCGAGGAGCGGTTCGCCCGGATCAAGGTCCCGGACACGCTCCCGCGGCTCGTGCCGGTGAGCCGCGGCTCGGCGATGCTCAAGATGGACGGCGCGACCCCGCACCACCAGGGCTTCGTCTGGCTGGAGCAGCTCATCGCCGCCAACGCCGAGCGGCTCTTCCCGGGCATCAAGGTGCTCGAGGTCCACCCGTTCCACGTCACCCGCAGCGCCGAGATCGCGCTGCAGGAGATGGAGGCGGCCGACCTGCGCGAGACGGTCCAGCAGAGCGTGCGGGACCGGCGCTTCGGCTCGGTGGTGCGGCTCGAGGTGACGCCCTCCACCCCGGCGCGGCTGCGGGAGCTGCTCGCCGACAACCTGGAGATCGGCCCGCACGACATCTACGCCGTCGATCCGCCCCTGGCGCTCTCCGGGCTCTCGGCCCTCGGCGGGGTGGATCGGCCGGACCTCAAGTTCCCCTCCTTCGTCCCCGGCACGCCGCCCCGGCTGCAGGGGCTCGAGGACGAGGACCTCTTCGCGGCCATCCGCCGGCAGGACGTGCTGCTGCACCACCCCTTCGACAGCTTCGACCCGGTGGTCGAGCTCCTGCGGCAGGCGGCCCGCGATCCGAACGTGGTCGCCATCAAGCAGACGCTCTACCGGGTGGGGCGCAACTCGCCGGTGGTCGAGGCGCTGCTCGAGGCGAGCCAGAACAAGAAGCAGGTCGCGGTGCTGGTGGAGGTGAAGGCCCGCTTCGACGAGGAGAGCAACCTCGGGTGGGCGCGCGCGCTCGAGGGCGAGGGCGTGCACGTCATCTACGGCCTCCTCGGCTTCAAGACCCACTCCAAGATCGCCCTCGTCATCCGGCGCGAGGGCGGGCGCCTCGTGCGCTACGTCCACCTCTCGACCGGCAACTACAACGCGGTCACGGCGCAGCTCTACACCGACCTCGGGCTGTTCACCGCCGACGAGCGGATCGGCGAGGACGCGACCGAGCTCTTCAACTACCTGACCGGCTACTCGCGCCAGCACGACTGGCGCCGGCTGCTGGTCGCGCCGGTGAACCTGCGCGAGCGGCTCACCGCGCTCATCCAGCGCGAGATCGGCCACGCGCGGGCGGGGCGCGAGGCGCGGCTCATCTTCAAGATGAACGCGCTCGTGGACCGGGAGATGATCGACCTCCTCGTCGCGGCGAGCCGGGCCGGCGTGCGGGTGGACCTGCTCGTGCGCGGCATCTGCTGCCTGCGCCCGGGCGTGCCGGGGGTGAGCGAGCGGATCCGCGTGGTCAGCATCGTGGGCCGCTTCCTCGAGCACAGCCGCGCCTACTGGTTCCAGAACGGCGGGCAGGAGGAGGTCTACCTGGGGAGCGCCGACCTCATGCCGCGCAACCTCGACCGGCGCGTGGAGGTCCTCTTCCCGGTGATCGACCCGGGGCTGGTGCGGCAGGTCCGGGACGGCATCCTCGAGACCTACCTGCGCGACAACGCGCGGGCCCGCCAGATGCGGCCCGACGCGAGCTACGAGCGGCTCGCGCCGGCGCCGGGGGAGCCGCGGGTGGACAGCCAGGCCGCGCTCATCGCCGCCCGGACCCTGCGCACCGCGCCCCCCGACCCCGCCACCGCGGCCACGCGCCGGCCGCTCGCCGCGGCGGTGCCGCTCACGCTGCCGCCGCGGACGTAGCATCGGTCCCGCCTCGCGTCGCGCCCCCTCCCTGTCCCTCCCCCGCTCCGCGGGAGAGGGGAGGAGGTCACCTCGCGGCGCGCTGCCCCGTGGCGCCTCGCTGCACTCCCCCGCTCCGCGGGAGAGGGGAGGAGGTCACCTCGCGGCGCGCCGCCCCGGAGCGCCTCGCTGCACTCCCTCCCCGCTCGGGCGGGGAGGGCAGGGGAGGGGCGGCCAGCAGGCGCAGCGCTGCCGGCGTGACCTTCCGCTCCGGTTCTGGGAAGCTGCTCCCGGCGCGCCACCCGGCGGCGCCCGGGGGACACCCACGGTGAACGGAAAGGCGGCCCGCGTGCTCTGGATCCTCCTCTGGGCGCTCGTCTGCGTCGTCGGCGGGCTCGGGCTCCTGGTCTCGGTGCAGGGGCTCCGCTTCGAGCGGCGGGTGGCCCGCGAGGCCCGCGCGCTCTGGGCCGCGCCGGGCGCCGCGGGCGCGCCGGCGCTCACCCCGCTCGAGGCGCTGCCGCCGCCGGTGCGGCGCTACCTGGAGGTCTCGGGCGCCGCGTCGCGCGCGCCCCTCCGCGGCGTGCGGCTGCGCCACGGCGGCACCTTCCGCCCGGGCGGCGAGGCCTGGCTGCCGATCTCCGGCGTGCAGTACTTCTCGGCCGACGCGCCCGGCTTCGTCTGGTGGGGCCGGGTCCGGGTGGCGCCGGGGATCTCCGTCGGCGCCCGCGATCGCTCGGTGGGCGGCGAGGGGAACATGCACGTCCTCGTCTCCTCCACCTTCACCCTGCAGGACGCCCGCGGCCCGACGCTCGACCAGGGCGCCCTGCTCCGGCTCCTCGGCGAGCTGGTCTGGCTCCCGACGGCGCTGCGCGACGCCCGCTACGTCCGCTGGGAACCGCTCGACGCGGCGAGCGCCCGCGCCACGCTCGGCGTCGGGGGGCGCACCGTCACGGCCACCTTCCACTTCGGGCCCGACGGGCTGCCGGCGCGCTTCACCGCCGAGCGCTACCGCGACGTGAAGGGCGAGGGCGTCCTCACCCCCTTCGTCGGCGCCTGCGCCGACTACCGCGAGGTGGACGGGCTGAAGGTGCCCTTCCGGATGGAGGCGGCCTGGATCGTGGACGGCCGCGAGCGCCCCTACGCGCGCTTCCAGGTGGAGCAGCTCGAGCTCGATCCGGCCGGGCCGTTCTGAGCGGCGCCGCTCCGAGCCCGTGAAGGAGAGGACCTCCCTCCCAGGCGCTCAGGGCGGGGCGGCGCCGGCCGGCCCGGGGCGCACCAGCGCCTCGCGCGCCTCGCGGCGCGTCTCGAGCAGCTCGCGCACCACGATCTGCGCCGCGGCCGCCGCCGGCACGGCGACGATCGCCCCCATCACCCCCATCAGCTCGGCGAGGAACAGGATGGCGAGCAGCGTGATGAGCGGGTTCACGTGGACCGTGCGCCGGAAGACCAGCGGCGCGAGGACGTTCCCCTCGAGCTGTCCATAAAGCACGAAGTACGCGGCGACCGCGAGCGCCTTCCAGGCGCCGGCGGTCGCGAGGGCGACGAGGGTGATGGTCGCGCCGGCCACCAGCGGCCCGGCGTACGGCACGAGGCTGGAGGTGCCGCTCAGGATGCCGAGCGGCAGGAAGAACGGCAGGCCGGCGATGGCGAGCGCGGTGGTGGTGAGCGTGGCGTTGACGGCGCAGATGCCGGCGAGCCCCCCCAGGTACCCGCCGATGGCCCGGTAGATCTTGTCCGAGATGCGCCGGTAGCGCTCCCGGTCCTCCGCGGGCGTGGTGTCGAGCGCCGCCGCGACCAGGTCGCGCCCGAACACCAGCATGAAGACCGCGAGGAAGATGAAGGCGAGCAGCCCGCCCGCCGCCGAGACCACGCCGCCGATGGCCGTCAGCACCGGCGAGACCGCGCCGCTCGCCGAGCTCCCGGCCTTCTCGAGCTGGCTGCGGAAGTCGAGCTGACGGTCGAGCGCGGAGAAGGCCGGCGTGTGCTGCAGCTTGCGCCACAGCTCCGGCGCCTGATCCACGAAGGCGCGCCCCTGGCTCACCACGGGGGGGACGAGGAGCAGCAGCAGCCCGGCGAAGACCAGGAGGACGGCCGCCAGCACCACCGCGATGGCGAGGCCGCGCCGCAGCCGTCTCCGCTCCAGGGCGCGGACGGCGTGGTCGAGCGCGACCGCGACGAGGGCGCTCCCGAGCGTGAGCATGAGCGAGACGCGGGTGCGCAGGAGGAACAGCACCAGCGCCCCCATGAGCAGCACCGCGAAGCAGACGGTGAAGGCGGTCCGCAGCGAGACCTGCGAGCGCCGGCGAGGGGGCGGGGCTTCGGGCGACAGGGCGCACCTCCGCCCGGCGGCGGGGGCTGCGGCCGGGCATCGCTCAACTAGCGCCGCCGCGGGCGGCCCGCAACCCGGCGAGCGCGATGCTTGGCGCTCGCCGCGGCGGCGGGAGGGGAGCTCTTCAAGGCTCTTCAGTGGCGGCGCGACGGGCGGCCGTGGTGGCCGAAGGCGAGCCGCTCGCCGAGGTGGAGGCCGTGCAGGTGCTCGGCGAGCCGGCGCAGCCGCTCGGCGATGGCCCGCCGCCCCGAGTAGAGCTGGCAGGCGGCCGCCGCGCCGACGCCGAGGAGCGCGAGCGGGCCGGCCTCGCCCGTGCCGACCAGGCTGGCGCCCGGCTCTGCGGCGGCCGTCGGCAGCGCGAGGACGGCGAGGAGGGCGGTGAGGATCCAGAGGAGCTTGTTCACGCGAGACCTCGTACTCGGGGGTGGCGTGTGGGTGAACCGCCGCCCGAGGGGGACCCTTTCCCCACGACCCATCTGAGGGACGCGCTGCGGGCCCGCGGAGAGAGTCCCATCGTACGCGGGTGGATCCCGGGGGCCGGACCGCGCCAGGCTCGCTCGCGGGCATCCTGGCGGCGCGCCGGGACGCCATCCTCGAGGCCTGGGCCGAGCGGGCGTCCGCCAGCCTCGGCGAGCAGCTCCCCCGGCCGGCGCTCATCGACAACATGCCGCGCTTCCTCGAGGGGCTCGAGCGCGCCCTCCGCGGCGAGCCATGCGACGCGGCGGCGCAGGCGTCCAGCACCCACGGCGCGGAGCGGCAGCAGGTGGGGGTGTCGCTGGAGCAGATCCTGCGGGAGTACTGGCTGCTCCGGCAGGTGCTCTACGCCGAGCTGGAGCGGGCAGGGGGCGCGGTCCGGCTGGACGAGCTGCGGATCCTCTCGGACGTGGTGGACGGCGGCGTCGCGGTGGCGGTGAGCCGGTACGTGCGCGAGCGGGACGCGGCGCTGGCGCAGCGGGAGCGGGAGTCGGCCCGGGCGGCGCGGCTGCTCGAGCTGGGCGACGCCTTCCTCGAGCTCGACCGCGACTTCCGCATCCTGCGCGTGAACGCGAACCAGGAGCGGCTCTCGCGGAAGCCCCGCTCGCAGACGGTGGGGCGGCGCTTCCACGAGGTCTGGCCGGAGCTCGTGGACCCGCCCTCCCGCTACCTGCGCGAGTACGAGCGCGCCATGCGCGACCGGGTGCCGGTCCAGTTCGAGGAGTTCTTCGCGCCGCTCCGGATGTGGACCGAGGTGACGGCGTACCCGGTGGACGGCGCCGGCCTCGCCGTCTTCTTCCGCGACGTCACCGAGCGCAAGGAGACCGAGGGGCGGCTCGAGCAGGCCCGGCGCTTCGCCCAGCAGCTGCTCGGGATCGTCTCCCACGACCTGCGCAATCCCCTGAGCGCCGTGCAGCTCGGGGCCAAGTCGCTGCTCCGGCGCGAGGACCTCGGCGACGCGGCCACCGCCGTGGTGGCGCGCATCATCTCCGCCGCGGAGCGGGCCACGCGGATGATCGCCGACCTGCTCGACCTCACCCAGGCGCGCCTCGGCGAGGGGATCGCGGTGCATCCGCGGCGCATCGATCTCGGGGAGCTCGCGGAGGAGATGCTGCGCGAGCTCTCGGTCGCCTACCCCGATCGGCCGGTCGAGCTCCGCCGCGAGGGCGACCTCGCGGGCGAGTGGGATCCCGACCGGCTGAGCCAGGTGCTCGGGAACCTCGTCACCAACGCCTTCAAGTACGGCGACGCGGCGGCGCCGGTGGTGATCACGCTGCGCGGGGAGGAGCGCCAGGTCTGCTGCGAGGTCCGCAACCGGGGGCCGCCCATCTCGGCGGAGCTCCTGCCCAGGCTCTTCGAGCCGCTCCACCGCGGCCCCTCGCTCGAGCGGGCGGGCCGCAGCATCGGGCTCGGCCTGTTCATCGTGAGGGAGATCCTGCGCGCGCACGGCGGCCACATCGAGGTCGCGTCGGGCGCCGAGGAGGGCACCGCCTTCTCGTTCTGCCTGCCGCGCGGCGGGTGAGCGCCTGCCGCGCGCCGGGCGCCCGTGGGCCCGCTCAGGCCGGGCGGCCCAGCGGGCCCGCCTCCGCCGCCGGCTCCTCCGGGGCCGCCGGGAGCAGGAGCGTCATGGTGGTGCCCACGCCGAGCGTGCTCGCCGGGACGAGGCTGCCGCCGTGCGCCTCGGCGATGCGACGGGTGAGCGAGAGCCCCAGCCCCACGCCGCCGGTGGCGCGCGCGCGGCTCTTGTCGCCCCGGAAGAAGGGGGTGCCGAGCCGGGGCAGGTCCTCGGGCGGGATCCCGTCGCCGGAGTCGATGACCTCGATGGCGACCCCGCTCCCCCGCCGCGACGCCCGCAGCGTGATGGGGGCGCCGGCGCGCGAGTACTTCCGGGCGTTGTCGAGCAGGTTGTCCACCGCGCGCCGCAGGAGCGGGCCGTCCCCGTCGATCCCCGGGAGCCCCGGCTCGACCTCGACCGCGAGCGGCCGCTCCGGGTGGCGCTGCCGCAGCCGCTCCGCCGCCTCGCCCACCACGCGGGCCACCTCCAGCCGCGCCCGGCGCAGGGGCGGCGCGCCGGTGAGGGCGCTGCTGCGCGAGAGGTCGAGGCGAGCGGCCGCGAGGATGTCGGTCACGAGCTGCTCGAGCTCGGAGAGGTCCTGGGCGATCTCGGCGAGCGACTCGCGCGCCACCGCCGGGTCGCCCGACTCCGCCAGGTCGAGCGCGACGCGGATCCGCGCCAGCGGGGTGCGCAGCTCGTGGGCCACGTTGGCCACGAGCTCGGTCTGCGAGCGGACGAGCTGCTCCACCCGGTCCGCCATGTCGTCGAAGGCGTGGGCCACGGCGCCGAGCTCGTCGCTGCGCGCGAGGCCGGTCCGGGCGCGCAGGTCGCCGGCGCCGAGCGCGTGGGCGGTCTGCGCGAGCCGCTCCATGGGCCGCGCCAGCGACCGGCCGAGCAGCGCCGCGGCGACCCCCAGCGCGACCAGCAGGAGCGCGAAGCCGAGCAGCTCGAGGGGCGGCTTCTGGGGGTGCGGGTGCGCGCTCTCCATCACGAGGTAGCCGGCCGGGCCGTCGTCGCCCGGCACCTCGAAGACGAGCTGGCAGCGGTCCGGCAGGCAGGGGCCGCCCCGCTCCACCAGCTCGGCCCGGCCGAGCGCCTCGCGCTCCCCGGCGGTGGGCGCCGGGAGCGGCGGCTGCCTCGTGGACGCGACCAGCGTGCCGTCCGGCAGCCAGGCGCTGATGGCGACCTGGAGCTGGATGGCGGCGGCGCCCACCTCGGCCGAGACCGCGTCCTGCGAGCCCCAGCGGACCGCGAGCTCCCCCGCCGTGAACCGGGCCACGTCGGCGAAGGGGCCGCCGTGGCGCGGCGGGCGCCAGAGGGCGCTCGCGACCGCGACGAGGGCGAGCACCACCGCGAGGAGCGCGGCGGCGGTCACGAGGTAGATGCGGATCGCGAGCCGCTGGCGGCCCCGCACCGGTCGGGCGCTCACGGGTCCCGACCCGCTCACGCCGGCTCCTCCGGGTCGGCCGCGAGCAGGTAACCCGCGCCGCGCACCGTCCGGAGCAGGCGGGGGTGGCGCGGGTCGTCCCCGAGCTTCTGCCGCAGCCGCGAGATGTGGGCGTCGATGGAGCGGTCGAAGGCCTCGTCGGCGCTCCCCTTGGTGAGGTCGAGGAGCTGCTCGCGGGTGAGCACGCGCCCGGCACGCTCGGCGAGGACGCGCAGGAGGACGAACTCGGAGGTGGTGAGCGCGAGCGGCCGGCCGCGGAGCGTGGCCCCGTAGTCGCGCGGCGAGAGCTCGAGCTCGCCCACCCGGAGCCGCTCCCGCGAGGGGCCGAGCGCGCCGCGGCCGCGCCGCACCAGGCCGCGCAGCCGGGCCAGGAGCTCGCGCGAGGAGAAGGGCTTCGGGAGGTAGTCGTCGGCGCCGGTCTCGAGCCCGAGCACGCGGTCGGCCTCCTCGCCGAGCGCGGTGAGCATGATCACCGGCACGGCGGCGCGGGCGCGCAGCTCGCGGCAGATCTCGATGCCGGAGAGGCCGGGCAGCATCACGTCGAGGATGACCACGTCGTGCCGCCCCTTGAGCGCCTCGACGAGCCCCTGCCGGCCGTCGCCGACCCAGGTCACCTGCAGCCCGTGCCCCTCGAGGTAGCGGGTGGTGAGTGAGGCGAGCCGCTCGTCGTCCTCGACGAAGAGCACGCGGAAGCTCTCGGGGTCCTGTCCGGTCACGCGGCGGATTCTAGCCGGGCCGGCCCCGGGCGGCGCTCCGCGAACATTCCGGCAACCGGCGGTCACAGCGGCGCGAGGCCGCCCTGCGACGGTGCCGCTCGAAAGGAGCCCGGACCGCGAGGCACGGGCTCGGCGGCTCCCCTCCCTGCCGCCGGGCCCGCGCCTCCTCCGAACCCTGCCGACATGACCCACCCTCCGACCCGAACCGCGCTGCTCGCCCTCCTGGCCGCCGTGGCCGGCTGCGCCACCGCCCGGCGGCCGGCCTCCGCGGCCCCGGCCGCCGCCGAGGCCCCGCCCGCCGCCGCGAGCGCGCCAGGCCCGGCCGCCCCCGCCGCGACCGAGGCGCCCCGCTACGCGGTGGAGCCGGCGGCCACGCTGCTCGTGCTCGCGAGCGGCCGCGCCTTCCTCCTCCTCGGCGCCGCGCCGATCGCCGGCTCCCAGGGCGAGCCGGAGCTCTCGCTCAGCTACCTCGCCGCGAGCGACCCCGCGCCCCCCGCCGACCCCGGCGCCGCCGCTCGGCTCGCCTCCGCCGCCCAGGCGCTCTTCGAGGCCTTCCGCTCGCAGGCGGAGGCCGACGGGCACCGGGCCGTGACCGTGAGCGCGGTCTTCGGCCGGACCGGGGCGCCGGGGACGGTCGCGCACCTCCGCTTCACCCGCCAGGGCGCGCGGTGGGAGCAGGGCGCGCTCGAGCAGCTCGCCGCGGCCCGCCTGCCGCCCCTGCCGCTCGAGGTGGAGCGGGCCGCCGAGGCCGAGCGGGCCGGCGCGGCGGCGGCGGAGAAGTTCGTGGACGACGTGGACCACGTCGAGATCGACGCCGCCTGGGCCGCCACCTCGGCGGTCGTGAAGGCGGTCACGAGCCGCGCCACGTTCGAGAACCAGCTCCTCGATCTCGTGGCCCGGCGCGGCGTGGCCAAGGGGCGCCACCCGCTCTTCTACCGCTACGTCGCGAGCGCGCGGGCGCCCATCCCCGGGAGCGAGATGCTGGTGCGGTTCGAGAGCCAGGTGGAGGCGGGGCGCGTGGTCGAGGAGGTGCGCCTCCGGCTCGACGACGATCAGGAGTGGCGCGTGGCCGGGCTCGGGTTCGGCCGCACATGAGGCTCCCGCCGCTGCTGCTGCTCCTCCTCGCCGCCGCCGCGCCGCCGCCCCGCCCGCCGGTCCCGGCGCCTTCGTCCGCGCGGCCGGGCGCCGCCGCCGCGCCGCCCGCGCCCGAGCGCGACGGGAGCCCCGCGCCCGGCCGCTCCGAGGCCGCCCTGACCGCGGACGGGCCTGACGGCGCGAGGTGCCGTCCGATGGAGGGCAAGTTCCTGCTCGCCTTCAACAAGGCCGAGATCGTGGACGTGCTCGAGCAGGCGAGCCGCTGGACCTGCCGGAACTTCGCATACACCGACGAGGTGGCGCGCGGGCGCATCACGCTCGTCTCGCGGACGCCGGTGACGGCCGAGGAGGCCTGGGCCGCCTTCCTGGCGGCGCTCTCGGCCAACAACCTCGCCCTCTACTCCTCCGGCCGCTACGAGAAGCTGGTCCGGAGCGCCGACGCCCGCAAGGCGCCCATCCCGACCGTGGGCGAGGGCGGCGAGACGCCCGCCACCGAGCAGCCGGTGACGAAGCTCATCCGGCTGCGCTACGCCGACCCCGACCAGCTCCGGGGGCTGCTCGGCAACTTCACCTCCCCGCAGGGCGCCGACGTCCAGGTGGTCTCCCCGGACCTGCTCATCGTCACCGACGTCGGGCTCAACCTGCGGCGCATCGAGCGGCTGGTGGAGGCGGTGGACCGGCCGGGCGGCGGCGACCTCATCCGCGTGGTCCAGGTGCAGTACGCCTCGGCGAAGGACCTCGCCGACAAGGTGAACCAGGTCTTCCAGCAGGGCGGCGGCTCCGGCGCGTCCGCGAAGGGCGGCGGGAGGCGCGCGCTGCTCGGCGGCGTGACCGCCTCGGCCCCGGGCGCTCCCGCGGCGGCGCCGGCGGCCGGGAGCGAGCCGGCCGAGGTCTCGGTCTCGAAGGTGCTCGCCGACGACCGGACCAACAAGCTCATCGTCATCGCCGACGACAAGAGCTTCCAGCGCATCCTCGACCTCGTGAAGCAGCTCGACCTGCCGGCGGGCGGCACGGGCGGGATCCACGTGGTGTTCCTCAAGAACGCCAGCGCCGAGGACCTGGCGCAGACGCTCCAGGCGCTGGCGCAGGGGTCCGCCTCGGCCCGCAAGGCGCAGGGGACCGCGGCGCCGGGGGCGGCGCAGCCCGGGGCGGCGGCCCCGCAGCCGGTCCCCGCGTCGGCGGCCCGCGCCGCCGCCGCCGAGCTCCTGAGCGGCGAGGTGAAGGTCACGGCCGACAAGGCGCAGAACGCCCTCGTCGTCATGGCGAGCGGCAGCGACTTCGCGGTGATGACCCGGCTCATCGACGAGCTCGATCGGCCGCGCCGGCAGGTGTTCGTCGAGGCGGTCATCATGGAGGTGAACCTCAACCACGAGAACCAGTTCGGCGTGTCGATGCACGGGGTGAGCCCGTACCAGACCTCGAGCGGCACCGGGTACATCCCGCTCGGCTCGGAGACCGGCCGGGTGAGCTCGCTCGACACCGCCAGCCTGCTCTCGCTGGGCGGCTTCCTCACCGGCGTGGTGGCGCCGGTCTCGTCGGAGCTGAAGAGCATCTTCCCGTACTCGAGCGCCGCCATCCTGGTGCAGGCGCTCCAGACCTCGTCCGACGTGAACGTGCTCTCGACGCCGCACCTGCTCGCCTCCGACAACGAGGAGTCGGAGATCTCGGTGGGCCAGAACGTGCCCTTCCAGTCCGGCTACTCGGCGGCCTCGACCTCCTCGAGCACCAGCACCAGCTCCACCCTCACCAGCCTGCTCGCGAGCAGCTACGCCCCCATCCAGCGGCAGAACGTGGAGCTGAAGCTCAAGCTCAAGCCGCAGATCAGCGAGGGCGACATGGTCCGGCTCGACCTCGAGGAGCAGACCGAGGAGATCGCCTCCAAGGACGCGACCCTGGGTCCCACCACCTCCAAGCGGAGCGTGAAGACCAAGATCGTGGTGAAGGACCAGTCCACGGTGGTCATCGGCGGGCTCATCCAGGAGCGCACGCTCCAGTCGGTGCACAAGGTGCCGGTGCTCGGCGACGTGCCGCTCCTCGGCTGGCTCTTCCGCGACACCGTCACCACCAAGGCGAAGACCAACCTGCTCCTCTTCCTCACGCCCTACGTCATCCGCGACGCCTCCGACTTCCGGCGCATCCTCGAGCGCAAGCAGAAGGAGCGGGAGGAGTTCGCGCGCCAGTTCCAGGGCGAGGCGCCGCGGTACGCCGTCCCGGTGGACTGGGCGCGCAAGCCCGGCCTGCTCACGCGGCTGCGGCGCGACGTCGCCGAGGAGGCGCGCAAGCTCGAGAACGGCGGCCCGGGAGCGCCGGGGGAGGGCGTGATCACGCCGGAGGGGAAGGCACCTCGGGAGGGTGCGCCGGCGGAGCCCGCTCCGGCGCCGCCCGCGGCTCAGGACGCGGCGCGGCGCCCGGCCGCCTCGAGGAGCGTGCTCTCGAGCTCCTCCGAGGTGTAGGGCTTCGGCAGGAACCAGACGCCCGGCTCGGTCCGCAGCGCGTCGTGCTCGGCGCCGGCGCCGAGGCCGGAGGAGACCACCACCGGGAAGCCGGGGCGGATCTCGCGCAGCCGCGCCACCACCTCGCGGCCGGTCATGTCGGGCATCATCATGTCCACGATGGCGAGGTCGAGCGCGCCCTGGTCGGCGCGGAACCGCTCCACCGCCTCGGCGCCCCCGGCGCACTCCACCACCTCGTGGCCGCAGCTCCGGAGCAGCAGCCCGAGCGACCGGCGCACGTTGAGCTCGTCGTCGGCGAGCAGCACCCGGAGCGCCGGGGAGGGCTCGGGGGCCGCGGCGCGCGCCGGGGCTGCGGCGGCTGCGGCGGCCTGCTCGGCGGCGAGCGGCAGGAGGAGCGCCACGCAGGTGCCCCGCCCCACCGCGCTCTCGACCGTCACCGCCCCGCGGTGCGCCTGCACTGTGCCGTACACCTCCGCGAGGCCGAGCCCGGAGCCCTGGCCCACCGGCTTGGTCGTGAAGAACGGCTCGAAGAGGTGGGCCCGCTCCTCCGGGCTCATGCCCACGCCGGTGTCGCAGACCCGCACCTGCACGTGCGGGCCCGGCTCGAGGTCGAACGGGAGGGCGGCGCACGCGGCCGCGTCGAGGTCCACCCGCCGGGTCTCGACCGTCAGGTCGCCGCCCTGCGGCATGGCGTCGCGGGCGTTGAGCGCGAGGTTGAGCAGCGCGGCGTGGAGCCGGTCGGGATCCCCGGTGACCCGCGCCGGCCCGTCCGCGAGCGCGCTCCGCACCGCGATCCGCTTGTCCACCGCGTGCGGCAGCAGCCCGAGGACGTCCTCCACCATCTGGTTCACGTCCACCGCCACCGCGCGCGGCGGCTCCTTGCGCGCGAAGTTGAGGAGCTGGCGGGTGAGGCCGGCCGAGCGGAGCGCCGCGTCGCGGATCCGGTCGGCCACGGCGCGGAGCTCCCCCTGGCCGGCGAGCGCGGCCCGGAGGTGCTCGGCGCCGTTCACGATGCCGGTGAGCTGGTTGTTGAAGTCGTGGGCCACCCCGCCCGCGAGCCGGCCGATGGCCTCGAGCTTCTCCGATTGCCGGAGCCGCTCCTCCATCTCCCGCCGCTCGGTCACGTCGCGCCCCACGCCGACGATCTCCACCACGCGCCCCTCGGCGTCGCGGATGGCGGTGTCGGCCCAGGCGAGCCAGCGCCAGCCGCTCACCGTGAGCGCCCGCTGCTCCATGTAGGCGGCCCACGGCGGACGGAAGAGCGCCTCCATGGCGCGCGCGGTGGGCACGCGGTCGTCCTCGTGGACGAGCGGCATGAAGCCGCGGCCGAGCAGCTCCGCCTCGGTCTTGCCGAAGGTGCGGCAGTAGCTCGGGCTCGCGAAGAGGAACCGGCCGGCGACGTCCACCTTGACCACGAGGTCGGTCTGGTTCTCGACCAGGAGCCGGTAGTCCTCCTCGCTCTCGCGCAGCGCCGCGGCCGCCCGCTGCCGGTCCTCCACCACGCTCGCGAGCACCATCACGGTGAGGAAGACCACCCCGCAGAAGAGCTGGGCCGCGAGCGCCCCCTGCGACGGCGCGTGGGCCACCGCCTCCAGCGCGAACACGCCGTGGCCGGTCACGGTGGCCGCGAGCGCCGCCAGGATGACGAGGAAGCCGAGGCCGGTGGCGCCCCGCAGCCCGAAGCGCAGGGCCGCCCAGACCAGCACCGGGATGAGCAGCACCTCGGTGCGGTGCGCCCCGGAGGGCGGCGCCAGGAAGACGATCCAGGCCGCGGCGGCGAAGGCGGTGAGGAGGCCGGCGCGCTCCAGCGGCCGTCGCGCCGGGAGGCCGGGCCGCTCGCGCGGCCCCGCCCAGGCGAGGAGGAGCCCGCCCACCGCGACCTGCCCCAGCCCGGAGCCGGCCCAGAGCTCGAGCCAGAACCGGGTGAAGGTGGGCCCGCCGCCCCCGGCGAGCAGGGCGGCCGGGCCGACCTCGAGGAGCCCGGTCGCGAGCACCGGGCCGGCGGCGACGAACGCGAGCACGTGCCCGGTGCGCTCGAGGCGCGGCGGCCCCTCGCAGGCGCGCAGCGTGAGCCAGGCGCTCGAGGCCGCGAGCAGGACGTTGCTCACGGCGAAGGTCGCGACCAGCGCGAGCCCCTGCCCGGCGAGGTAGTTGAAGAGCGCGATGGGCAGGCTGCCGGCGAGGAGGAGGGGGAGCCACGACCGCCGGCGCTCGGCGAGGAGCAGCCCGGCCACCAGCAGGCCGGCGGCCGGCCAGAAGAGCGCGACCCGGGAGGCCCCGGGGGTGAGCGCCAGCCCGAGCCGGCACAGGGCGTAGCTCGTCACGGCGAACAGCCCGAGCCGCGCCGCGAACGGCGTCCGTCCGAGCCAGGCCGCGGCGCGGGACGGCTCGGGGGCTGGGACGCGTTCGGACATGGCTCGCTCGCCGGCGGGGAGCGGGTGCCCCGCCCGGTCCGGCCACTCTACGGCCAGCGCTCCGCGCTCGCCAACTCCGCGCGTGCCCGCGACCCGCCGCCAGGATGCGCGCCCGGGACCCCAGCGCACGCCTCTTGCGCGCCGGGCCGGGGAGGAACTCTGTAGAGGTGCAAGAACCAGCAGGGGGGTCCCATGCGCGGAGTCCAGACCAGGTGCGTCGTCGCGCTCGCTGGCATGGTGCTCGCCTGCGGAGGCGGCGGAGGCGTCACCGGCCTGAGCACGCCACCTTCCCCCACGCCCACGCCGTCACCCACGTCCTCGCCCACGCCGGCGCCGGGACCGACCGCGACCCCGAGCCCCCCGCCGACCCCCACGCCCTCGCCGACGACGACGCCTGCCCCCACGGCGACCCCGGCGCCGACCCCGACGCCCGCTCCCACCCCGCCGCCCACGCCGGCGCCGACCGCGACGCCGACCCCCGTGCCGACCCCCCTGCCCACGCCGAGCCCGACGCCGACCAGCGGCGGCCTCCTCTCCGGCGCCACCCGCTGGGTCCAGGTGCTCTCGACCTCCGGAGACGACCGGGTCTGGGGCGTGGGCGCGGACCGCGCCGGCGAGGCCTTCCTGCTCTGGTTCGACGGCGCCGCGGGGGCGCTGCGGCTCGGGCGCGCCTCCGCGAGCACGACCACGCTCCTCGGGAGCTTCAACGCGGCCAAGCTGCAGAGCGCCGAGCTCGACGTCGGTCCGGACGAGGCGCTCTACCTCGGCGCCACCGGGCAGGAGACGCCGTACCCCTACGTCATCGACCTCGGCGGTGGCCCGCAGGGCGTGTCGCAGATCGCCCGCTTCGGCCTCGACGGCCGCTTCGCGAGCGTGGTGGACCGCTGCGGCCTCGACTGCGAGCGCCACGTCCTCGCGGTGAGCGCCCGGGGCGACGTGGTCGTCGCCATGTCGGGCGCCTTCCAGCTCGAGACCGACCTGATCCGGGCCGACGGGGCCCGCCTCCCGCTCTTCGCCAACTCGCTCGGCGCCATCACGGGACCGCTCGCCGACATGGGCTGCTGGGCGGCGGCGTTCGGGCCCGACGGCAACCCCGTGTGCGGCGGCATCACCGCCAACGGCGCGGCGGTCATGCCCGGGCTGGTGGGCCAGGCCACCTTCGCGGGCCACCCCGCGGTGGCGAAGCTCGACCTCGCCGGCCGCGTCCTCTGGCGGCAGGCGCTCGGGGTCACCGGCCTCGTCACCGGCCTCGGCACGAGCGCGCTGGGCACGGTGGTGGCCGCGGGCGCCTTCACGGGCAAGGCCCGCTTCGGCACGGACGACCTCGACCGCTCCGGCGGGGCCTTCGCCGGGTTCCTCGCGACCATCGAGGCGAACGGAGCGCCGCGGTGGGCCCGGCAGCTCGACGATCCGGCGCTCGAGCTGGCCGTGGATCCGGCGGGGCGGGCGGCGGTCTGCACCGAGGCGGCGCACTGGCCCGGCGGGACGCCGGCCGGGGCCTCGGCCACCCTCCGCTACTACGATCTCGCCGGCGCCCTGCACTGGACGCGGCCGCTGCCGCCGCGCCTGGGCGGGCTCGCCATCCGGGCCGGCGACGTCCTCATGGGCGGCACCTGGCTCGGGAGCTTCGACTTCGGCGCCGGGCTGGCCACGTCGAGCGGGGACGATGCCTACCTGCTCGACGTGGCGCCCTGAGGGGCGGGGGCGGCTACTTCAGCGGCTTCGGCGCCGGCTTGCCCTTCTCGAAGGCGGCGCCGTCGCCGAACCTGGCCACGATGGCCTTCTTCGTGTCGAGGCCGGTGGCCTGGATGACGAAGTTGGGCACGCGGCGGGCCCGCTTGTCGGCCACCCACCTCGTCACCTCGACCCGGGGGCGCGAGCGGCCGCGGCGGGCCAGGCCGGCCGGCGCGGAGGCGGCCGCGCCGGGCGAGAGGCTCTTCTCGAGCTCGCGGGCGGCGATGTCGGCGACCGAGCGGGCGATCGCGGAGGAGACCTGGGCGACGACCTCGGCCGCGGCGGTCTGGATGATCTGCTCGAGGGTCTGGGCGGTGGTGGGACGGGGCACGTGGCGCTCCTCGACGAAAGGGCCGGATTGTCCGGTGGGGGGCCGGCGATTTACCGCGACATTGTGCGCCAGGCAAGCCGAACGCGGCCCGCGGGCATTCGGGGCCGCCGGCATTGGCTCGACGATTGCGCCGGAAAAATGGCGCGGCCGGTCAGCGGAGCGCCTGGGCGAGGGCGTCCGCGACCTCCCGGGTGGTGGCGCGCCCGCCCAGATCGCGGGTCCGCGTCGCCGGATCCGAGAGGACGGCCTCGATCGCGCGCTCCACGTCCCGGGCCGCCTCCGGGTGGCCCAGGTGCTCGAGCATCATGGCGCCCGACCAGACCTGCGCCACCGGATTGGCGATCCCCTTGCCGGCGATGTCGGGGGCCGAGCCGTGCGTCGGCTCGAACATCGAGGGCGCGGTCCGCTCGGGGTTCACGTTGCCGGAGGCGGCCACGCCGATGCTGCCGGCGATGGCGGCGCCGAGGTCGGAGAGGATGTCGCCGAAGAGGTTGCTCGCGACCACCACGTCGAACCAGTCCGGGTGCTGGACGAAGTGCGCGCTCAGGATGTCGATGTGGTACTGCGCCGTCCGCACGCCGGGGTGGCGCGCCGCCATGAGCGCGAAGCGCTCGTCCCAGAACGGCATGGAGTGGAAGATGCCGTTCGACTTGGTGGCGGAGGTGACGTGCCCGCGCCGGCGCCCCGCCAGCTCGAAGGCGTAGGCCAGGATCCGGTCCACGCCGCGGCGGGTGAACACCGCCTCCTGGATCACCAGCTCGTCGTCGGTCCCCTCGTAGATCCGCCCGCCCATCTTCGAGTACTCGCCCTCGTTGTTCTCGCGCACCACCACGAGGTCGATGTCCTTCGCCGCGCGCCCCGCGAGCGGGGTGGTCACGCCCGGGAGCAGCTTGAGGGGCCGGACGCAGGCGTACTGCGCGAAGCCGCGCCGGATGGGCAGCAGCAGCCCCCAGAGCGAGACGTGGTCGGGCACCCCGGGGTAGCCGACCGCGCCGAGGAAGATGGCGTCGGAGGGGCGGAGCTGGTCGAGGCCGTCCTCGGGCATCATCTGGCCGGTCCGCGCGTACCGCTCGCAGCTCCAGTCGTACTCCTTCCAGGCCAGCTCGAAGCCGTGCCGGCGCCCGGCCGCCTCCAGGACCGAGATGGCGGCCGGCACCACCTCGCGGCCGATGCCGTCGCCGGGGATGACCGCGATCTGGTGACGCGTGCGCATGAGCCCTCCGGGAGAGGCGGGAGAGGATAGCGCAGGCGGGAGGGCGGCGCGCCGATCCCGCCCGAGCGCGCGCCGCACCTCTTCGATCCCTTCCGGCGCGGCGACGCCGAGCGGCCGGAGGGCGAGGGCTGGGCTCGGGCTCTTCGTCGTGCGCGAGGTCGTGCCGGGCCACGGCGGGAGCGCCCCATCCATGACCGGAACCGGGTCCGTCCCGACGCGTTCCTGTCGCGGAGGGACTCCCACGGAGACGACCGGTCGAACCACCCCCAACGGCCCGCGGCGGCGGGCAGGCGAGCAGCCGATACTCCCCTCCGGCACCCGGCCGTGGGCCGGGGCGTCCATCCCGGGAGGGAGGCCGATGATCGCCGCCAGCTTTGCCGCCGCGATGCTCGTGGCACAGTTCCCCTCGGGCCCGGAGCCCCACCTCCTCGACGGCCCGCTGCGCCCTCCCGTCCTGCTCGCGCTCTCGGCGCCCGCCCCGGGCGGCTCGCCGCTGCTGCTCCGGGTCTCCGAGGCGGAGCCGCCGCAGGGCGGCGCCGGGGGCTCGGGTGAGCAGGGCGCCCCGGGCGAGGGCGCCAAGCCGCCGTCCCCGCCGCCGCGGCCGCCGGGCGCCCGTCCGGCTCCGGGCACGCTCGACTTCGACCTCCTCGGCGCGCCGCAGCAGCGCGAGAAGGTGGACGAGCACGCCCTCCGCCTGCGGCGCACCCTGCTCACCTGGCACCAGGGGGTGGGGCTCGGGATGTTCGCGCTGCAGCTCGCCACGACCGCGGTGGGCCAGCTCAACTACGGCGACAAGTTCGGGGGCGACAACACCGGCAAGTACGTCCAGCCCCACGCCATCCTCGCGGCCGGCACCCTCGCGGCCTTCGCCGCGACCGGCGCCCTGGCGCTCTTCGCCCCCTCGCCGGTCCGGCGCGACGAGGGCTTCGATCGGGTGTCGCTCCACAAGTACGCCATGCTGGTGGCCACGGTGGGCATGGTCGCGCAGGGCGTGCTCGGCGTCTGGACGCAGTCGCGCGAGGGCTACCTGAACCAGCAGTCGATCGGGACGGCGCACCTCGCCATCGGCTACGTGACGCTCGCCGCGGTCGCGGCCGGCGTGAGCGCGCTCGTGTTCTGACAACGAGGTCCATGTGATGCCCGGCGCGCTCCTGTCCCTGCTCCTCGCCGCCGCCCTGCCGGCCGGCTCCTTCTCGGTGGACGCCCCGGCGAGCGAGGTCCGCTACACCATCGTCCACAAGCTCCACCAGGTCCACGGCGTCTCGCGCGAGGCGGAGGCCCGGGCGGTGGTGAAGGAGGACGGCACCGTCCAGGCCATGGCGCGCGTGCCGGTGGTCTCCTTCCGCTCCGGGGACGGCAACCGCGACGAGCACATGCTGGAGGCGATGGAGGCGGGCAAGTTCCCCTTCGTCGTGTTCAAGGGGATCGCGCACCTCGGCCCCTCGCGCGAGCTGCCGGCGGGACCGGTGCCGTTCGAGGGCGAGGTCGAGCTGCACGGGGTGACGACGCCGCTCCAGGTGCCGCTCACGCTCGCGCCGCAGCCCGACGGGAGCGTCCGCGCCACCGGCGCGTTCGAGGTGAGCCTCGACGCGCACCACGTGCAGCGCCCGTCGCTGCTCTTCGTGAAGATCGAGGACGGCTGCCGCGTCGAGCTCGACCTGCGCATGCGGGGTGGGCGGTGAGCGGCCGGGCCCTCCGGGCGACCCTGGCGCTCGCCGCCCTCGCGGCCTGCACGCCGGAGAACGGGCCCACCATGCGCCCGGGCGAGGACTGCCTGAGGTGTCACGGCGGCAGCCCGGCCAGCGGGGGCGGGGAGGAGGAGCGCGCGACGCCGTGGAGCCTCGCCGGCACGGTCTACGCCGCGCCGGGGGCCGACGCGAGCGCCGGGATCGAGGGGGCCGCGGTGCAGGTGACCGACGCGAACGGCTTCGCGTTCACGCTCACCTCCAACCTGGTCGGCAACTTCTACTCGGCCGAGACGGTGGCCTTCCCCATCCGCGTCTGCGTGGCGCGCGGCGGCGCGGTCCGCTGCATGGAGAGCCCGTCGCCCCACGGCGCCTGCAACGCCTGCCACGCGCTGCCGCCGCAGGGGAACGCGGAGGGGCGGATCGCGGCGCCGTAGGGGGCGAGCCCGCGCCCGCGGCGGCGCGGGCGGGAGGCTCCCGCGTCAGGGCGCGGGCGGCTCCGGCGGCACCGGCGCGTCCTCGAGGTCGGGCGCGGGCGCGCCCCCCACGCCGAGGAGGTCGGCGATGGGCGCCTGGGCCGCGATCACCAGCGTGACCAGCTCCGGGAGCGGCAGCCCCACCAGCTCGGCCCCGCGCTTCAGCTCGCCCCGGTCCACCGCGCGGGCAAAGGCCTTGTCCTTCATCTTCTTCAGCACCGACTCGGGCGGCAGGTCGCGGACGCTCCGCGACGGCCGCACCAGCGCGCAGGCCCCGACGAAGCCGGAGAGCTCGTCGGCCGCCACGATGGCGCGCTCGAGCGGCGACTCGGGGACGACGTCGCTGTAGCTCGCGTGCGCCCCCACGCCGCGGACGATCCGCTCCGGCCAGCCGCGCTCCCGCAGGATCTCCATCCCCCGCCAGACGTGGTCGGCGGCGGTGGGGAACCGCTCGTAGTCGAAGTCGTGGATCATCCCGACCACGCCCCAGGCCTCGAGCTCCGCGGGATCGCCCACCCCGGCGCGGCGGGCGAGGGCGCGCATGCTGGCCTCGACCGACAGGGCGTGGCGCCGGAGCGGCTGGGTCTTCGTGAACTCGCAGAGGAGCGCCCAGGCGTGGGCGCGGGTGGGCTCGGTCATGGAGTGGACCTAGCGCTTCGGCTCGGACGCGGTCCAGCGATCGTAGGCCTGCAGGTCGTAGAGGGTCGTGAAGCCCTTCTCGCGCAGGGCCTCGGCGGCGATGCGGGTGCGGTGGCCGGTCCGGCAGTAGAGCAGCACCGGCGTGGAGGGCGGGCCGATCTCGGCGTGGCGCGCCGCCATCTGGTCGTGCGGGATGTTGAGCGCGCCCGGCACGTGCCCGGCCGCGTACTCGGCCGGCGTCCGCACGTCCACCACCTTTACCCCGCTCGCGACGAGCCGGTGCGCGGTCGGGCCGTCCACGAGCCCGGGCGCGACGCCGGCCACCGGCCCCTGCGCCGGAGCCGCGGCGCGGGCGGAGCCGGCCAGCAGGGAGAGGGTGAGGAGCGCCAGCCGCGTGGTCTGGGGTCGGATCCGCATGGGAGCAGGAGTAACGCCCCCCGGCGGGCGAGTCCAACCGGAAACCGCGGCGCCGCCCCTCAGAGATGCCGCGCCAGCCGCGCCCGCTCCTCGGCCGTGAGCCGCCCGCTCGCGAGCAGCCACTCGAGGTCCTCGGGGAGGTCCACGTCCCGCTCCGGGGGAAGCTCGCGGCAGCGCCAGCCGAGGCGGGCGATGCGGGCGCGGGTCTCGGCGAGCACCGCCGAGCTGCCCCAGGGCACGCCGTCGAAGAGCGACGGGTGGAGCCGCGAGAGCCCGATGGCCGCGTAGCCGCCGTCCTCGGCCGGCACGAGGACCACCTCGGCGCCGTCCCACAGGGCCCCGCGCGCGGCGGCCAGCTCCGCCGGGCCGAGCGCCGGGCAGTCGGTCCCCACCAGCACCACCGGACCGGCGGCGAGGTGCGCCTCGAACGCGGCCCGCATCCGCGCGCCGAGGTCGCCCTCGGGCTGGTCGCGGAGCGCGAGCCCGGGCAGGCGGCGCACGGCGTCGAGCCCCGGCGCGTGACGGTCCGGCGCGCACCAGAGCGCCGCCTCGTCGAAGCCGGCGGCGAGGACGGCCCGGGCCGTGCGCTCGAGCAGGAGCGCGTGCAGCGCGGCCGCGCCCTCGGGGCCGAGGCGCGGGATGAGCCGGGTCTTGGCGAAGCCCGGGATGGGCGCCTTCGCCAGGATCGCCGCCGTCGCGCGGCGCGCCGTGGCGGGTGGCTCAGCCATAGCGCCGCGCCAGGTCGGCCGGGTCGCGCCCGGCCCAGAAGAGGAACCGCAGCCACCACATGAGCAGGACGGTGCGGAGCACGCCGCGCGACTCCCAGCGGCGGCCCGAGGTGACGACCCGCTCGCGCAGGCAGGCCGGGCGCCCGGCGCGGCGCAGCGCCGCCGAGAGCGCCAGATCCTCCATGAGCGGGATCTCGGGGAAGCGCCCGGCGGCCTCGAACCGGGCCCGCCGCACGAAGATGGCCTGGTCGCCGGTGGCGATCCCGGTGAAGCGCGAGCGCCAGCTCACGAGCCGCGCCACGAGCGGCAGGAGCGGGTGGCGCCCGGCGATCGCGAGGTCGAACCGCCCCCAGTCGCGGCGGCCGCCGGCGAGCGCGGCGCGGACGGCGGCCACCGCGCCGGGCGGGAGCCGGGTGTCGGCGTGCAGGAAGAGGAGCAGGTCGGCCCGCGCCGCCGCCGCCCCGGCGTTGAGCTGCGGCCCGCGGCCCCGCGGCGCCGAGAGCACCGCGTCGGCGAGCGGCCGGGCGAGCGCGGGGGTGCCGTCGCGGCTGCCGCCGTCCACCACGATCACCTCGCACCCCTCCGCCCGCAGCGGCTGGAGCGGCGCCAGGTGGGCGGCGATCCCGGCCGCCTCGTCGAGCGTCGGGACGACGATGGAGAGGACCGGCGCCATCACCGGCCCCCGCCGCGGCCCGCGCCCGGGAGCGGGGCGGCCCGGGCCTCGGCGGCGCCCCGGAGCGCCCGGCGGCCCGCGAGCCAGTAGAGCGCCAGGAGCGCGGTCGCGAGCGAGAAGCCCCAGCACAGCACCCGGACCGAGCCGGTGAGGCTCTCGCCCAGGTACGAGTAGAGGAGCGTGGCCGGAAGCTGCCCGAGCCCGGTCGCCGCGAGGAACGGCCAGAAGCCGATGGCGGTGAGCCCGGCGCCGTAGCTCACGAGGTCGAACGGCACGAAGGGCAGGAGCCGCGCCAGGAGCACCGCCCACCGCCCGTGCCGCGCGAAGAACCGATCGGCCCGCTCCAGCGCCGCGGCCCCGCCGGCGAGCCGCTCCACCGCCGGCCGCCCGAGCGCGCGCGAGAGCCAGAAGCAGAGCGCCGCGCCGGCGAGGGCGCTCGACCAGGAGAGGAGCGCGCCCCAGGCCCACCCGAAGAGGAGCCCGTTCGCGAAGGTGATGACGAAGGCCGGCAGCGGCGCGACGACCGCCTGCAGCACCATCAGGGCGGCCGAGGCGACGGGGGCCCAGGGACCGAACCCGCGCAGCCAGGTCCGGGCGGCCTCCACGGCGCGCCGCGCGTCCGGGAGGGAGAGGGCGCGGACCGCCTCGTCCACCGCCGCCCGCACCGGCGGGACGAGGTAGGCGCCCGCCCCGAGCGCGAGCACCCCGAGGGCCGCGGCCGCCCCGGCGCGTCCGCCGCCGAGCCTCACCGGGCCGACCCCGGCGCGGCGGCCGGCGGGCCCGGAGGCGCGGCGAGGGCGCCGGAGCAGCTGCTGCCCTGCCCGGCGGTGCAGCCGAAGCAGTGCTCGCCGACCTGGATCTCGTCGCCCTCGAGCGGCGCGACGAGGAGGTCGCCGAGCCGGGGGCGCGCCCGCCCGCCGGCGGCGCTGGGGATCCCGAGCAGCTGGTTGAAGTCGCAGTCGTGGACGAACCCCTGCCAGTCCACGCTGAGGAGCCGCCGGCACATCACCTGGTCGAGGTTCTCGTCGCGGTGCGCCGCGCGCAGGAGCGCGAGGTAGGGCGCGAGCCGACCCTCCGCCTCGAGCGCCCGGCGAAAGCGCCCCACCGGCATGTTGGCGAGCGTGAGGAGCCGGTCGAAGACGATCCCGTGCCGCGCCCGGAGCTCCCGCTCGTAGTCCCGCTGCAGCGCCGCCTGCGGCGGCGGGAGGCTCGGGCCGAGCGGGTTGTAGACGAGGTCGAGCGCGAGCCCGCTCTGCCGGTCGCCGTAGCCGAGCCGGTTCAGCGCGCGGAGCGCCCGGATCGACCGCGCGTAGGCGCCGCGCCCGCGCTGCCGGTCCACGTTCTCCTCCGAGTAGCAGGGGAGCGAGGCGACCACGCGGACCCGGTGGGCGGCGAGGAACGCGGCGAGCTCCTCCTGCCCCGGCTCCTCGAGCACCGTCAGGTTGCAGCGGTCGATCACCTCGGCGCCGAGCGCCCGGGCCCGCGCCACGAGGGCGCGGAAGCCGGGGTGCAGCTCCGGCGCGCCGCCGGTCACGTCGAGCACCGGCACCCGCCGGACCTCGAGGAACTGGAGCACGTCCTCCACCACCTCCGCCGGCATCTCTTCGGTCCGGCTCGGCCCGGCCGAGACGTGGCAGTGCAGGCAGGCCTGGTTGCAGCGGTAGCCGAGGTTGACCTGGAGGGTCTCGACCCGCTCGCGCCGGAGCGGCGGGAAGGGGCGGTCGGCCCGGATCTCGCTCGCGCTCACGGCTGGCTCCGGGCCGGGGGCCGGCCGGCCTCCGCTCGCCGCTCGCCGCGCGGGGCTCGCGCCGCCCGCTCCGCCTCGCCGAGGAGCCGCTCCAGGGCGGCGCCCGGCTCGCCGGCGCGCCAGTCGCGCTCGCCGAAGGCCGAGGCGCGCACCTGGCCGCCCGCGTCCACCAGGAAGGCCATCGGCACCCCGCCCACGCCCCAGGCCTTCGCGACCCGCTGGTCGCGATCGAGGACCACCGGCAGCTCGAGCCGGTGCGCCGCGAGGAACTGCTCCACCCGCGCCGGCCCCTCGCCGAAGTTCACGGTCACGAGCGCGAACGGCCTCGCGGCGAGGGCCGCGCGGAGGCGCGCCAGCTCCTCGAGCTCCGCCTCGCACGGCTCGCACCAGCTGGCCCAGAAGGCGACCAGCACCACCCGGCCCCGGAGCGCCTCGAGCGACACCGGCCGCCCGGCGAGGTCGGCGCCGGCGAGGGGCGGGGTGTCGCCGCGGGTCCACGGGCGGAGCGGCGCGGCGCCCCCGTCGCCCGCGGCGGGCGGGGCGGGCGCGCCGGGCGAGGCGGCGGCGAGCGCCAGGGCCGCCAGGGCGCCCACCGCTCCCGTCACGCGAGCTCCCTGGCGCTGATGGCGTACCGGAAGTTCGCCGGGTCGAGGCTGTCGAGCCGGGCCTCGCCGGTCTCCGCCTGCGGGTACATGAGGAAGCCCACCTTGCCGCAGGTCGCGCCCGGCAGCGCGAGGTCGTGGGCGTAGTTGAGCGCGAGCCAGTTCATCTCCCACGAGCCGAACAGCCGCTGGCGGGCGGCGACCACCATCGGGTCGTCCGGCGTCTTCCCGCCGCCCTCTTCGAGGATCACCTTGCGCACGTCGGCCGGATCGACCGGCACCCACCCGTGCGTCGGCAGGTAGAACTCGGCCCGGCAGTGCTGCGCCTGGGTGATGACGCCGCCGGCCTTTCCCAGGCTGGCGTAGCCGAGCGCCGAGGGGGCCACCCGCACGCCGTACACGTCGCGCGCCGGGATGCCCTCGGCCCGGGCGAGCGCCACGAAGAGCGCGTTGAGGTCGGCGCACTTGCCGCCCATGGCGTGGTTCTCGAGCATGAACTTCACGTCGCCCACGCCGCAGCCGCGGGTCTTCGGATCGCGGTAGCCGTTCTCGACCACCCACGCGTAGATGGCCCGCGCCTTCTCGAGGTCGCCCCGCGCCCCCTTCACGATCTCGGCCGCGGTGGACTTCACCACGCCGTCGGTGGGCAGGAGCTCGGTCGCCGCGGTGAAGCGGGCCAGGGTCGCCGGGCTCTCGGCGGGCGCGCTGCCCGGCCGCGAGAGGTCCACCGCCACGTCGCGGGTGGCGAAGCGGCTCGTGAGCTCGACCACCGGCTGCGCGCCCGCGGGGAACTCGGCCCAGACCACGCCGGCGCCGTAGACCGGGTCGATCCACTGCGCCACGGTCCCGCCCTCGGCCTTCCAGGCGTTCCCGAGCGACCGCTGGAACGGGGTGTCGCGGGTGAGCGGGGTGGGGAGCCAGACGCGGGTCGCGCCGGCCGCCTTCAGCACCTCGACGCGGGTGGTGACCTCGAAGGTGCGCCAGCGGGGCGGGGCGGACGGGCGCGGCGCGGGGCCGGCGGGCGCCTCCGCGCGCGCGGCGGAGAGGGGGTTGGGGAGGGCGAGGCCGGCGGTCACGGCGCCGGTGAGGCGAAGGAAGTCGCGACGATCCATGGTTCGAAGCTCCGGTTTGGGACGGTGGTCGGGCGGCGCGCGCCGCGCGCGAGCCGCGAAGACGGTTCTGGTTGGGAAGTGGACGCACTTCACCGGCGCGACGCGCTGGTCGCGGGCCGTCGTCAGGTGAAGCCGGAGCGGGCCACGGGCTGAAAGATGCCCGGCGGGGGTGGCCGAGTCAACCCGACCTGAAGGACGGCCGGGCGCCTCCGCCGGAGCCCCGGCGGGTCAGGTCCCGGGCGCGCCGGCGACCCGGCGGCGCCGGCGCCCCAGCGCGAAGAGCGGCGCGCCCGGCAGGCTCGCCAGCGCCACCACCAGGAAGAAGAGGAGCGACGCCGTCACCGCGTCGGCCCGCGACACGCCGGCCCGGGCGAAGAACCAGGCGTAGGCCGCCTCCCGCACGCCGAAGCCCGAGAGCGACACCGGGAGCATCGTGACCGTGAAGATCATGGGCGTGTAGACGACGCAGCGCGCCAGCGACACCGGCGCGCCCAGCCCCGCGAAGAGGCAGGCGTTCACCGCCGCGACGAGGACCTGGAACGCGATCGAGGCGAGGAAGACGCGCGCCGCGAGCGGCCGCGACCGGAGGCTCTCGCGCACGCTCGCGAGCGTCGACTGCACGGTGGCGCGGGCCCCGGTGAGCCGGGCCGGGAGCACCGAGGCCGCCACCCGCTCCGCCACCCGCGGCACGAGGAACGCGCCGAGCAGCGACAGGTTCAGGACGAGGAACAGCAGCACCAGCCCGGCGAGCCGCGGGGTGGGGTCGGCGAAGGGGAGGCCGAGCAGGGCGGTGAAGCCCAGCGCCGCGCCGGCCACGAGCCGCTCCGAGAGCACGGAGCCGACGGCGTCCGGCACCTCGCCGGTGTCGCGCGCGGTCTCCCAGGCCCGGACCGCGTCCCCGCCCACGGTCGTGGGCAGGACGTTGTTGAAGAAGAGGCCGACGAGGTAGTGGCGGAAGAGGCGCGCGTACGGGAGGTGCCGCCCGCGGGCGGCGAGGAGGAGCCCCCACTTCCACGCCGAGAGGGCCACCGCGGCAAGCACGGCGAGGAGGGCCGCGGCGGCCCAGCCCGGATCGAGGCGCGCCGCCTTGCGCGCCAGGGCGCCCAGGTCGAGCCGCCAGCAGACCGCGAGGAGCAGCGCCAGCGTCACGGCCAGGCGGGCCGCCAGCTTGGCCGAGGTGCGGCCGGATCCGGTGGCCGGGCCTGTCGTCGCCGTCGGTCCTCCCGTCCTGGCCAGGGTGCTCCTCTCTCTCCGAGCTCGAGGCCCGATCGCTCGGCCTTCTCGGCCGGGGCGGCGGCCCCGGGCGCCCAGGGTAGCACCCAGGTCGACGTGCGCGCCCCAGCGCGCGTCGATTCCGGACCGCCCCCGCCGCGCTGCGTCGGGCGGGGCCCCTCCCTCCCCGGTCGGCGAGGATGATAGATCTCAGGGCTCGGACTGACGGGGGGTCGTCTTGGCGCGCGTGCTGCTGGAGAGGGGCGAGGCGATCGGGCAGGCCGGCTTCGGCGGCCCGCCCTGCGGCGAGGTTCCGGCCCTGGCGGGCGAGCGTTGGGTCTCGAGCTCCGAGGCGGCCCGGCTCCTCGGGGTGTCGGTCACCACCCTCAAGCGCTGGGCCGACGACGAGCTGATCGGCTCGGGGCGCACCAACGGCGGTCATCGCCGCTTCCGCCGCGCCGACGTGGAGCGCTTCGGCGCGCGCTGCTCGCCGGAGCGGCAGGCCCCACCCCGCCTCGAGGCGCTGCTCGCGGCCGAGGGGACGCTGGCCCTCCAGCAGGAGCTCCTCGCCGAGCGGGCGCGCAGCGCGAGCTGGTGGGACGTGTGGCTCGGGCTGCAGCCCACCCTGGAGCGGCTCGGCGAGCGGTGGCGCGAGGGGGCGTGGACGCGGGTCCAGCTCCTCGCCGCCTTCGACCGGCTCGGACGCGCCGCCGGTGGGCTCGCGGAGCTCATCGCGCCGGCGCCGGGGGCGCGCGGCCTGCTGCTGTCCTCCGCGCCCGGCGCGGTCGGGCTCGCGCCGCTGCGCTTCCTCGAGCTGTGCGCCCGCGAGGCGGGCTGGCGGGTGCGCTTCGCCGGGTGCGCGTCCCTCGCCGACCTCGCGGCCGAGCTGGACCGCGAGCCCGCCAGCGCGATCGCGTCGGTGCCGGGCGCCGGCTGCGCCCCGGACGAGGCGGACGCGTTCACAGCCGGCCTGGCGGCGCTGGGCGAGGCGCGCGGGGTCCCGGCGGCGGTCCTCGGCCTGGGCGCGTGGCCCGAGGACCTCGACCTCGCGGATCGCCGGAGCGCCTGCGCGCGCGCCCGGGACTGGCTGACCGGGGCCGGCGACACCCGGCGACCGGCCTGACCCGCCGCTCCCGGAAGTAGGGGTTCGCCCCTACCCGGGGCCGGCGCCTGGACCCAGCGTCAAGGCGGCCGGTCGCGACCATTCGTCCAAATCGACCGCGGGTGACGGTTGACGTCCATCAACGAGGGCGCGCCATCCGTCTCTCCACTCGCGCTCCGATGCTCCCGGTCCAGGCGCCGCGGCCGTGCGACCCGGACGGATCGTCCGTGGCACGACACGTGCGGTGCCATCCCTCAGCGACGCCAGCTCTGGCCGGCCCACGGGGGGTCGCGCGGCCTCGCGAAAGGAACGCTGACGCATGTTCGCGACGCTCCGGATCGGACAGAAGATCGGCCTCGGCTTTGCCCTCGCGGTGGTCCTCGCCGCGGTGACCGCGGCGGTGAGCTACCGCTGCTCCTCGGAGGTGGCCTTCCAGCTCGACGACATCGCGAGCCACAAGGTGCCGAGCATCGACGCCCTGCAGGTGATCAACGAGGCCCAGACCGCCATGGCGGGCGCGGCCAACGGGCTCGTCTCCCGGCGCCTCATGGATCCGCAGTTCCGCGGCCGATTCTACAAGGACTTCGAGGCGGCCCAGAAGCGGTTGGACGCGGGCTTCAAGGACTACGAGGCCCTCCCCCACGGGCCGAAGGCGCTGGAGAAGTGGAAGGCGATGGCGAAGCCCTGGGCCGAGTGGCGCGCCGCGGCGGAGCAGGTCGCCGCCCTGGCGCACCAGAAGGACGGGCTCCTCTCCGGCGGCGCCGCGGTGGAGGACCCGCGCGTCCTCGAGCTCGACCGCAAGAGCGTCGAGTGCCTGCTGCGGCAGCTCGCGGCCTTCGACCCGGCCACCGACGCCATCAACGCCGTCATCGACCAGACCAAGGCCGACGTGAAGACGCGGGAGGACGAGGCGATGGGCTCGGCGCGCGCCCAGAACGTGACCCTCGGGGTCTCGCTCCTCGTCTCCGCGGGGGTGCTGGCGCTCCTCGGCGTCCTGCTCTCCCGCGGCATCTCCCGCATCCTCGCCGCGCTCTCCGGGGAGTCGCGGAAGCTCACCGAGGCGGTGGCGCAGGGCGACCTCGCGGTCCGCGGCGACCTCTCCCGGGTCAGCTTCGAGTTCCGTCCCATCGTGGAGGGCATGAACTCGACCATGGACGCCTTCGCGAAGCCGATCGGCGTGACCGAGGACTACGTCACCCGGATCGCGCAGGGCGACCTGCCGCCCAGGATCACCGACGAGTACCGGGGCGACTTCGGGGCCATCAAGGAGGCGCTCAACGGCTGCATCGAGAACCTCTCCGCGCTCATCGGCGAGATGAACCGGATGAGCGCCGACCACGACCGGGGCGAGATCGACGCGGCCCTCCCGGCGGAGCGGTTCCAGGGCGCCTACCGGAAGATGGCGGAGGGCGTGAACGGGATGGTCTTCGGCCACATCGCGGTGAAGAAGAAGGCGATGGCCTGCGTGGCGGAGTTCGGGAAGGGGAACTTCGAGGCGCCGCTCGAGAAGTTCCCGGGCAAGAAGGCGTTCATCAACGACACCATCGAGGAGGTGCGCCGGAACATCCAGGCCTTCATCGGCGAGATGAACCGGATGAGCGCCGACCACGACCGGGGCGAGATCGACACCGCCATCCCGGTGGAGAAGTTCCAGGGCGACTACCGGAAGATGGCGGACGGCGTGAACGGGATGGCCTTCGGGCACCTCGCATTGAACAAGAAGGCGATGGCCTGCGTGGCCGAGTTCGGGAAGGGGAACTTCGCCGCGCCGCTGGAGAAGTTCCCGGGCAAGAAGGCGTTCATCAACGACACCGTCGAGGAGGTGCGGCGGAACATCCAGGGCTTCATCGCCGAGATGAACCGGATGAGCGCGGAGCACGACCGGGGCGACATCGACGTCTTCATCCCGGCGGAGAAGTTCCAGGGCGACTACCGGAAGATGGCGGAGGGCGTGAACGGGATGGTGGCGGGGCACGTCGCCCTGAACAAGAGCGCGATGGGGTGCGTGGCGGAGTTCGGGAAGGGGAACTTCGAGGCGCCGCTCGAGAAGTTCCCGGGCAAGAAGGCGTTCATCAACGAGACCATCGAGCAGGTGCGGTCGAACCTGAAGGCGCTCATCGCCGACGCGAACGGTCTCGTGGAGAAGGCGGTGGCGGGCGACCTGAAGTACCGGGCCGACGCGCAGCGGCACCTGGGCGACTTCCGGAAGATCGTGGAGGGCGTGAACGCGACGCTCGACGCGGTGCTGAAGCCGATCCAGGAGGCCGCGGCGGTCCTGGACCAGCTGGCGGAGCGGAACCTGACGGCGCGGGTGCAGGGCGCCTACCAGGGCGACCACGCCCGCATCAAGGACGCGCTCAACGGCACGGCGCAGGCGCTCGACGAAGCGCTCGGGCAGGTGTCGGCGTCGGTGGGGCAGGTGTCCTCGGCGGCGAGCCAGATCGCGTCGTCGTCGCAGGCGGTGGCGAGCGGGGCGTCGGAGCAGGCGGCGAGCCTGGAGGAGACGTCGTCGAGCCTGGAGTCGGTGGCGTCGATGGCGCGGTCGTCGGCGGAGCACGCCATCCAGGCGGACGCGCTGGCGCAGGGGGCGAAGGGGTCGGCGGTGGAGGGCGCGGCGGCGATGGAGCAGATGCAGGGGGCGATGGAGAAGATCCGGTCGTCGGCGGAGGGCACGAGCGCCATCATCCGGGACATCAACGAGATCGCCTTCCAGACCAACCTGCTGGCGCTGAACGCGGCGGTGGAGGCGGCGCGGGCGGGCGAGGCGGGGCGGGGCTTCGCGGTGGTGGCGGAGGAGGTGCGGAGCCTGGCGATGCGGAGCAAGGACGCGGCGCAGAAGACGGAGGCGCTCATCCAGCAGTCGGTGAAGCAGGCGGCGGAGGGGGCGCAGACGTCGAAGCACGTGGCGGCGAAGCTCTCGGAGATCGTGGGGTCGATCGGGAAGGTGACCGAGATCGTCGCGGAGATCACGGCGGCGGCGAAGGAGCAGTCGAGCGGGATCGAGCAGCTCAACAAGGCCGTGTCGGAGATGGACAAGGTGACGCAGCAGAACGCGGCCAGCTCCGAGGAGTCGTCCTCGGCGGCGAGCGAGCTCTCCGGCCAGTCGGAGGAGCTCGCGGCCATGGTGGGCGCGTTCCGGCTGACCGGGCTGCAGGCCCACTACGCCGTGGCGCCGGTGCGCCGCGCCGCGCCCGCCCGCTCCCTGGCGGCGGCTGCGCCCCGGGCCGTCCCGCCGCGCGCCTCCGAGCCGCAGCCCAACGTCGATCCCTGGAAGAAGCCGCTCGCGCCGTCGAGCATCCCGGTGAACCCCGAGGAGGTCATCCCGCTCGAGAGCGAGCCTTTCGAGAAGCTGTTCTGAGCGGGAGCGATCCCCTCGCGTGAGAGGCGCGCGCCGACCGGGCTCCCGGCCGGCGCGCGCTCGCTTCCGGGCTCCTGCGCTCGCCGCTCCGCGAGGCGGCGGACGCCCCGCCGGGCGGTTGCCCGGGCGGGGCCACCTCCCTTAACGTCTCGGCGGGCCACGGGTCCTGCAGCTGGGCCGTCGGGCCCGACGTGTGCCCGCCGGCCTACCCTGGAGAGGCGAGTCCATCATGAGCAAACGATACCTTCCAGCGGCGGCCCTCCTGCTCCTCCTCGGCGCCTGCGCGACCACCACGCGCACCACCCGCACCTACTACGGCGAGGCGCCCCCGCCCCGGCGCGGCCAGGTGGCCTGGGTCCGAGAGACGGTCGAGCAGCAGCAGGGCAACCCGGCGGGCGGCGCCGCGGCCGGCGCGGTGATCGGCGGCCTCCTCGGGCACGGCATCTTCGGCCACTCCGGCGGCACGCTGTTCGGCGCCGTGGGTGGGGCGGCGGTCGGCGCGGCGGCCAGCCAGGACGGCCCCGAGCTCCGCTCCTACCAGGTCGCGGTCCGCTTCGAGGATGGCGACCAGCGGGTCTACCTCTACCGGAACCACTGCCCCTTCCGCCCCGGCGACGCGGTGGTCTGGACGCCCGCCGGGCTCGCGCTCACGCGGCCGCGGAGCGCCGCGACGCCCCCGCCGCCCACCTCGGCGCCTCCCGGCGAGGCCTACCCGCCCGCGCCCGACTACGCCCCGCCGCCGCCGCCCGGCCAGCCCTAGCCTCACGTCTCACCCCCTCCCTTTCCCTCCCCCGCTCCGCGGGAGAGGGGAAGAGTTCCCTTCCTGCTGCGCGAGCAGCAGAAGCCTCCCTTCCTATCGCGCGAGCAGCAGAAGCCTCCCTTCCTGCTGCGCGGAGAGGCGAAGGGAAGCTCTCCCTCCCCGCCTGGCGGGGAGGGCCGGGGAGGGGGCACCGGCGCGATCTGCGGCGCCGGTTGCGGACGGGCCCGGATTCTGCCATCTCAGCGGGCCCTCCCCCGCACCCGTCCCGGCCCCGGCCGCGGCGCGCGGGGCGGAAGAGCCCGCGATGCCCCACGACAACCCGACCCGCTACGCCATCGACTTCGGCACGAGCAACTCGCTCCTCGCGGCCGCCTCCGCGGACCGCGTCTTCGACCCGGTGCCGCTCGATCCGCTGGCCGGCGATCCGACCGTCCTCCGCAGCATCCTCGCCTTCCCCGACGCCGGCGGCCTCTTCGTGGGCGAGGCGGCGCTCCAGGCCTTCCGGGACAGCCAGGGCGAGGCGCGGCTCCTCCGCTCGATCAAGCGCCACCTGGGCGCGCGCTCCTTCCGGGGCACGCTCATCCGCAACCGGCTGGTCACCCCGGAGGAGCTGGTGGGGGCCTTCCTGCGGCAGGTCCGGGAGCGGGCCGACGCGCACTTCGGGGTGGAGGTCCGGCGCGCGCTCCTCGGGCGCCCGGTCCACTTCGACGGCGAGGACGACGCCTTCGCCGAGGCCCGGCTCCGCAAGGCGGCGGAGCTGGCCGGCTTCGAGGACGTCCTGTTCCTGCCAGAGCCGGTGGCGGCGGCGCGCACCTTCGGGGCGGCGGCCCGCCGGGAGGAGCTCGCGCTCATCGGCGACTTCGGCGGCGGCACCTCGGACTACACCGTCCTGCGCGTCGGGCCGCGGCCGCTCGAGCGGAGCGACGTGCTCGCGGTGGGCGGCGTGGCGGTGGCGGGCGACGCCCTCGACGCGGCGCTGATGCGGTCGCAGGTGGCCCGCCACTTCGGCGCGGAGGTCCGCTACCGGGCGCCCTTCGGCGCGAACGTGCTGCAGATGCCGCAGGGCGTGATCTCGCTGCTCTGCTCGCCGGCGCACCTCTCCATGCTGCAGCGCCGCGACGTCGCGTCCTTCCTGGCGGACGTGCGCCGCTGGTCCCTCTCCGAGGACGACCGGGCCCGCATGGACCAGCTCACCGTGCTCGTGGACGACGGGCAGGGCTTCCAGCTCTTCGAGGCCATCGAGCAGGCCAAGCGCCGGCTCTCCGAGGCGCAGCAGGCGGAGGTCCGCTTCTCGTACCCGGGCATCGAGGTGCGCGAGCGGGTGACGCGGGCCGGCTTCGAGGCGGCGAGCCGTCGCGAGGTGGACGCGATCGTGGCCTGCCTCGAGGAGACGGTCCGGGCGGCGGGCGTGCCGCTCGAGGAGATCACCACCGTCTGCTGCACCGGCGGCACCGCCAAGGTGCCGCGCATCGCGGCGGAGCTCCGGGCGCGGCTCCCGTCGGCCCGCATGGAGCAGTTCAAGAACTTCCACTCGGTGGTGCAGGGGCTGGCGGTGGCGGCGCAGGCGGCGGAGCGGGGAGAGGCGTAGCCCGGCGCCGGCCCCGCCGGTCGTTCACAGCGGCAGCGTGTCCCCCCCGAGCGCCTCGGTCAGCGTCACGTGGGCCTGGAGCTGGTCGAGCCGGTTCTGGAGCGCGGCCACCTCGGCCTGGCGCCGCGCCTCCTGGGCGTCGAGCCAGACCTTGAGCAGCACCGCGCCGGCCCGGTAGCGGATCTCGGAGAGCGACTCCGCGCGACGCGCGGCGGAAAGCGATCGGTCGAGCCGCTCCGCCTGCAGCCGGTACTGCGTCCGCGCCGACAGCGCGTCCTCGACGTCGGCGAGCGCCTTGTAGAGGGTCTGCCGGAAGGTGAGGACGGTGCCCTCGGCCTCCACCTCGGCGATCCCGGTCTTGCGCTGGGCGTCTCGGTACTGGAGGAAGGGCAGGGCCAGGGCGGCGCCGAGGGTGCCGATCGGGTTCTGGACGAGGCGCGACAGCGCGTCGCTCGTGACGCCGAGGCTGCCGGTGAGGGTGAGGGTGGGGTAGAAGCTCGCGCGGGTCGCGTCGGCGGTGGCCCAGGCGGCACGGACCCGGAGCTCGGCGGCGCGCACGTCGGGCCGGCGCGACAGGAGCTCGGCCGGCAGGCCCGCCGCCACGTCGGGGAGCGCCGCCGGGAGGGTCTCCGGCTCGTCGGCGACGGCGCCCGGCGCGCGGTCGAAGAGGATGGCGAGCGCGTTGCGCGCCTCGACGAGCTGCTGCTCGAGCTGCGTGTGGGCGGCCTCCTGGCTCGCCGTGGTCTGCTCCGCCTGGGCCACGTCGAGCCCCGAGCCGCCGCCCGCGTCCTTCAGGGCCCGCGCGATCTCGAGCGCCCGCTTCGCCGCGGCCACGCTCTGCGCGCTCAGGGCCAGCCGCTGCTTCAGGTACGCCACCTTCCAGTAGAGGGTGGCGGTGGTGCCGGTGAGTGCCAGCGCCGCGCTCTCGCGGTCGAGCTCGGTGGCGCTCGCCTCCCACTCCGCGGCGCTCCGCTGGCTCGCGAGCCGGCCCCAGAGGTCGGCCTCCCAGGTGACCGTGCCGGAGAGGCCGTAGGTGGCCGAGGTGCCCGCCCCCGGGCCGAAGCTCCGCGCCACCGCGGCGCTCGGGCCGGCGGCGACCGAGGGGAGCTGCGCGCCGGCCGCGAGCCCGGCCTCGAGCCGGGCCCGGCGCACCTTGAGCGCCGCGGCGGCGAGGTCGTTGTTGCGGCGGAGCGCCTCCGCCACCAGGCGGTCGAGGGCGGGGTCGCCGAAGCGGGACCACCAGCGCGAGTCCGCGGCGGGCGCGCCGGAGGCCTCCGCCTGCCGGTTCCAGGTGGGCGGGACGTCGGCCTGGGGCCGCTCGTGCGCGCGCGAGGCGGCGCAGGCGCAGAGCCCGAGGGCGAGGGCGGCGGGGAGGAGCGCGCGGGAGGTCACCGGGAGAGCGCCTCCACCGGGTCGAGCCGGGCCGCGTTCCGCGCCGGCCAGAAGCCGAAGAGGATGCCGACGAAGGAGGAGCAGCCGAACGCGCCGGCGATCGACGCGCCCGAGTAGACCATCCGGAAGCTGGCGCCGGCCTGGGCGAAGACCACCCCCATCCCGAGCGCGAGCAGCACCCCGAGGACCCCGCCCGCGAGGCAGACCAGCAGGGCCTCGACGAGGAACTGGCGCAGGATGTCGCCCTGGCGGGCGCCGACGGCCATGCGGACGCCGATCTCCTGCGTCCGCTCGGTGACCGACACCAGCATGATGTTCATCACGCCGATGCCGCCCACCGCGAGCGAGATGAGCGCGATGGCGGAGAGCAGGAGCGTCATGGTCTCGGTGGTCTTCTCGAACATCTGGCGGATGGCGTCGGTGTTCATGACGAAGAAGTCCTTGGTGCCGTGCCGGCGCGTCAGCGTCTGCACGATGCCCGCCTCGGCCGCGTCGGTGGGCGCCGCGTCGCTCACCCGGACGGTGAGGCTCCGCAGCGTGGACTGGCCGAGGAGCCGGCTCATGCAGGTGGTGTAGGGGACCCAGGCGTTGAGGTTCTGGTCGTTGCCGAAGGCGCTCTGCCGCTTGGCGGTGACGCCGACCACCCGCACCGGCAGCGCGCCGAGCAGGATCACCTGGCCCACCGGGTCCTCGCCGTCGGGGAAGAGCGCCTTGCGGGTGTTCGGGTCGATCACCGCCTCCTGGGCGAGCCGCCGCACGCCCTCGCGGTCGAGGCCGCGGCCCTGCGCGAGGGTGTAGCCGCGCACCCGGAAGAACTGCTCGCCCACGCCGTTGACGGTGCCGGTCACCGCCACGTTGCCGCGGCGGAGGGTCACGCTCGTGGACACGCCTGGCGTGACGCTGTCCACGTAGGAGAGCCGGGCCAGCGCGTCGGCGTCGGCGACCCGGAGGGTCTCGATCGCGCCCGCGCGCCGGTCGCCGAAGTCCTTGCCCGGGAACACGTCGATGGTGTTCGTCCCCATGCCGCTGAGCTCGGTCAGGATCCGCTGCCGCGACCCCTCTCCCAGGGCGACCATCGACACCACCGAGGCGATGCCGATGATGATGCCGAGCATGGTGAGGAGGGTCCGCAGCCGGTGGGTGGCCAGGGCCCGCACCGCCATGTGGGTGGCCTCCGAGAGCCGGCCCCAGTGGCCGGCCCAGCGCGACCCGCCGGCGGGCAGGGCGGCCGCGGGCGCGGCGCCCCGGGCGGGCGGGGGCCCGAGCGGCGCCGGGTTCGGGCGATCGGAGACGACGCGGCCATCGGAGATCTCGACGATGCGCCGGGCGTGCGCGGCGACGCGCGCGTCGTGGGTCACGAGGATCACCGTGTGCCCGTCGGCGTTCAGCTCGCGGAGGATGGCCATCACCTCCTCGCCGCTCGCCCGGTCGAGCGCGCCGGTCGGCTCGTCGGCCAGGATGACCGGGCCGCCGTTCATGAGCGCCCGCGCGATGCTCACCCGCTGCTGCTGGCCGCCCGAGAGCTGGCCGGGCCGGTGGTGCGCCCGATCGGCCATCCCGAGCCGGTCGAGCAGCGCCGCGGCGCGCCGGCGCCGGTCGGCCCGCGCCGCGCCGCCGTAGACGGACGGGATCTCCACGTTCCCGAGGGCGTCGAGGTCGCCGAGCAGGTGGTAGCGCTGGAAGATGAAGCCGAAGTGCTCGCGCCGCAGCCTCGCGAGGTCGTCGGGAGGGAGGGCGGCGGTCTCCTGGCCGGCCACGGCGTAGCTCCCGCGGGTGGGCCGGTCGAGGCAGCCGAGCACGTTCATCAGGGTGGACTTGCCCGAGCCCGACGGGCCGATGATGGCCACGAGCTCGCCTGAGTCGATGCGCAGGTCCACGTCGCGGAGCGCGGCGACGCCGCCGTCGCCGGCGCCGTACTCCCGCCAGACCCCGCGCAGCTCCAGGAGGGCCGCCATGGCTAGAACATCCCCGGCGGGCGCGGCATCCCCGGCCCCTGCGCCGCGGCGGCCTCGCTCACGACCACCCGCTCGCCCTCGGCGAGCCCCTCGAGCACCTCGACCTGGACCCGGTCGTCGAGCCCCAGGCGCACGCGGCGGGAGACCACCGCGCCGTCGGGGCGCTGCACCCGGACCGTGGCGCCGCCGTCCGGGCCGTGGCCCACCGCGCCCGCGGGGACGGTGAGCGCCTGGCGGGCGCGCGCCAGCACGATGGTGACCTGCGCGGTCATGGAGATGCGCAGCGCGCCGTCCGCGTTGGGCGCGTCGCAGAGGCCGTTGTAGTAGATGGCGGTGCTCGTCGAGCTCGCGCTCGAGGAGGACGTGGTGGTGGACTCGGTGGCGTAGGAGGTGGGCGCCGGCTCCACCGCCCGGAGCGTGGCCTCGCGCCGGAGGTCGGGCTGGCCGAGGATGGTGAAGAAGACCGGCAGCCCGGGCTTCACCCGCGGGACGTCGGCCTCCGAGATCTGCGCCTTCACCGTGATGGTGTCGAGCTTCGCCACCTTCACGATGGTCGGCGCGGTCTGGACCGCGTTGACCGTCTGCCCCTGCTCGGCGACGACCGCCACCACCACGCCGTCCATCGGGGAGGTGATGCGGGTGTAGCCGAGGTTCACCCGCGCCGTGTCCACCGCGATCCGCGCCTGCTCGAGCTGGGCGTCGAGCTGCGAGAGCTCCGCCCGCGTGGTGGCGAGGGTCGCCTCGGCCGCCTCGTAGTCGGCGCGCGTGCCGGCCTCGGAGGGGAGGAGCTTCTCCTGCCGCGCGAAGGCGAGCTCGGCCTGCTTGAGCGCCGCCTTCCTGGCCCGCCGCTGCGCCTCGACGGTGGCGCGGGCCGCCTCGGCGTTGCGCAGCGTGTTCTCCTGCGGCACGGCGTCGATCTCGGCCACGAGCTGGCCCTGCTTCACCTGGTCGCCCAGCTTGACGAGGAGCGACTTCACCTGCCCGGAGACCTGCGCGCCCACGCTCACCACCTTGGCCGGCTCGAGCGTGCCGGTGGCGAGCACCGTGGACTCGACGTCGGCCCGGGTCACGGGGGCGGTGATGACGGCCGGGCGCGGTCCCGGGCCGCGGGCGCGCAGCGCGACGAAGGCCCCGGCCGCGGCCAGCGAGAGGGCGAGGGCCACGACTGCGAGGCGCCGGCGGCGCGCAGGGGGCGCGACGGGGCGCGGCGGCGGGGGGGCGGCTTCGAGGCGGAGCATGCGGGGCGCATCCTAGGCCCGCCCGCGCCGGGAACCGCCGCCGCGAAACTTCGGGCACAATCCCGCAACCCGGGGCGCACACGGCGGCCCCGCCGGCGCCGCTCCGCGGCTGGCCGCGCCGTCTACGCCGAGGGGCCCCGGGGTCGGCGGGGCAGCCGGATCCAGAAGACGGTCCCGTCCTGTGGCGACGACGAGAAGGAGACCTCCCCGCCCAGGTAGCGCTCCCCGAAGAGCTTCATCGAGTAGGTGCCGAGCCCCCGTCCGCGCTGCCCCTTGGTGCTGAACGAGCGCTGGAAGACCCGGGCCTGCACGTGGGGCGGGATGACGCCCTCGTTGCGGACGCTGAAGCGCACGCCGTCGGGCTCGCTGTCGCAGGCGAGGCCGACCACGCCGGCCTCCGGGCTCGCCTCGAGCGCGTTGCGGACCATGTTCACGAGGACCCGCGCGAGCAGCGAGCGGTCGGTGGCGAGCTCGGGCTCTCCGGGCGCCGGGGCGACCTCGATCCGCCGGCCGCGCGCCGCCGAGTGGCCGGAGGAGACCTTCTCCACGTCCCGCAGGAGGTCGTTGGCGCGCAGCGGGAGCTCCTCCGGCAGGAGCCGGCCGCTCTCCGCCAGGAGCAGGCTCCGGTGGTCCCGGATCTCCTGCGCGACGTGGTCCGAGAGGAAGACGAGCCGGTCGCTCGCCTTGGCCACGTCGCCGCCGCGCTGGAGCAGGCGGGCCCAGCCCTGCAGGCCGCCGATGGTGTTGAGCACGTCGTGGAAGAAGACCTGCTCCAGCACCTCCCGTCGCTTCTCGCTGGAGATGTCCCGGAGCGAGACGACGGTGAACGGCGCCCCCTCCACCCGCACCGGGGTGGCGCGGACGTTGAGCTCGAGCGCCCGATCCGCCCGGTCGGTGCGGATGAGGCACTCCGACTCCACCGGACGATCGCGGGCCTGGCAGCCGAGGATCGCGCCGAGGGCGCCGCAGGTCTCGCAGGCCGGCAGGCTGCCGCAGCCGCCGGGGCCGCGCGCGTTCACGCACCCGAGGGCCTCTCCCGCGCGGCGCCCCAGCACGTCCTCCGGCCCGCGCAGCTCGCGCAGGCGGCTGTTGAAGCCGACGATCTGCCGCTCGGGGTTGAGGACCAGGAGCGCCGCGTCGGCCACCTCGAGGACGGCGGTAACCACCGGGCTGCGGCTGATGGAGTCGATCTCGCGCTTCAGCCGGTCGGGCTCCGCCCGGCGCAGCGCCGGGAGGGGCTGGCGGTGGTCCGGCGGGAGCCGGTCGAAGTGCCGCGGCGGGTCGAGCGTCGTCATTCCGGTGACCTCTCGTGCCACCTTGTCGCATGACCGCGCCGATCCTGTCACCCGCGAGGGTGTTCCTGGCGGGCGCCCGGCCCCTCGCTACGCCCCCCGAACGTTTCGTCATCATCGGATCATTCCGCGGTCACGGCGGGCCGCCACGCTGGCGTGGAATGGACGCGGGCGGGCGGCGGCTTTACTTCGAGCGTCGGCGCGTGTTCTACCCCCGGCCCGGCGGGCTCCCTCCGGAGCCGGGGCAGGCAGGCGCCTCCACTTCCGCCGAGGAATCCGATGAGCAAGCACGAATCTCCCACCGACGGCTCGCACGCCCCGCGCCGGGGGAGCCCGCCGCTCGGCTGGCGGCGCTGGGTGCCGGGGGACCGGGGGCGCGTCCTCGGCGGGTTCGTGCGCGTCGAGGAGGAGCGCCGGACCGAGGAGCGGATGGTGAGGCTGCGCGAGGCGGGGCTCTCGCTCCGGCAGATCTGCGACGCCCTGGAGGCCGAGGGGCGGCGGACCAAGCGCGGCGGCCGCTGGGCGGCGCAGACCGTCTCCCGGGTCCTCGCGCGCTGGGGGAGGCAGTGAGGCGCGGGCTGGCGGCGCTCGCCGCCCTCGCGCTCTCGCTCGGGCCGTCGGACGGGCGCGCCGCGGCCTCCTCGTCCGGCGACAGCGCCCGCGTGGCGCTGCGCGGGACGGTTCACCCCCTGGTCCGCGGCGGAGCGGACGCGGGCCGCCTCGCCGGTGACGCGGTGATCTCCGGCGCCACGCTGGTGCTCGCCCCCTCGGCGGCGCAGCAGGCCGCGCTCGAGGCGCTCCTCGGCGCGCAGCAGGATCCGGCCTCGCCCGAGTACCGCCGCTTCCTCACGCCCGAGGCGTACGCGGCGCGCTTCGCGCCGGGCGAGGCGGCGCTCGGAGCGGCCGCGGCCTGGCTGCGGTCGCAGGGGCTCACGGTGGACGACGCCTCCCGCAGCCGCACCCGGCTCCACTTCTCCGGGCCGGTCTCGGCCGTCGAGGCGGCCTTCGGGACCGAGCTCCACGGCTACCTCGTGGACGGGCAGCGCCACTTCGCCAACGCGACCGAGCTCACCCTGCCGGCGTCGCTCGCCGGGATCGTGGTGGGGGTGCGCCACCTCGACGACTTCCGGCTCGCGCCCCGCCCGCGGGCGTCGCGCGCCGTCGCGCGGTTCACCTCGAGCATCTCCGGCGCGCACTTCCTCGCGCCCGACGACCTCGCCACCCTCTACGACCTGCAGCCGCTCTACGCGGCCGGGTTCACCGGCTCCGGCCGGAAGGTGGCGGTGGTCGGCCAGACCTCGATCTCGCTCGCCGACGTGGCCGCCTTCCGCGCCGCCTCCGGCCTGCCGGCGAACCCGCCGCAGACCGTGCTCGTGCCGGGGTCGGGCGCCTCGACCGCCGTCGCCGCCGACCTCGACGAGGCGCACCTCGACGTCGAGTGGGCGGGGGCCGTCGCGCGGGACGCGCAGGTGGTCTACGTCTACACCGGCGGCAACACCAGCTACGGCGTCCTCGACGCGCTCACGTACGCGGTGGATCAGGACCTCGCGCCGGTCGTCAGCATCAGCTACGGCGACTGCGAGCCGCACTTCAGCGCGGCCGAGGTGCAGTCCCTGCGGCAGGTGCTGCAGCAGGCCAACGCCCAGGGGCAGACCGTGATCGCCGCCTCCGGCGACGAGGGGGCCGCCGACTGCGAGGTGGCGGGCGCGAAGTCGGCCACCACCGGGCTCGCGGTGGACCTCCCGGCGAGCGCCCCCGAGGTGACCGGGATGGGCGGGACCTCCTTCGCGGGCGACCTCACGCAGCCGGCCGCCTACTGGAGCGCCTCCAACGACGCGCGCTCCGGCTCGGCGCTCCAGTACATCCCCGAGGCGGCCTGGAACGACACCGTCGCCGACGGCGTGCTCTCGGCGAGCGGCGGCGGTGTGAGCGCCCTGTTCCAGAAGCCGGCGTGGCAGGCCGCCTCGGGCGTCCCCGCCGACGGGATGCGCGACGTCCCCGACCTCTCGCTCGCCGCCTCCGCGGACCACGACGGCTACCTCGTCTGCACCCAGGGGAGCTGCGTCAACGGCTACCGCGACGCGAAGAACGGGCTCACGGTGTTCGGCGGCACCTCGGCCGCGGCCCCCTCGTTCGCGGGGATGCTGGTGCTGCTCGAGCAGGCCGCCGGGGCGAGCGCGCTCGGGAACGTGAACGCCACCCTCTACGCGCTCGCGGCGAGCGCGCCGGCGTCGCTCCACGACGTGCAGGCGGGGAGCAACGCCGTCCCCTGCACCGCCGGCAGCGCGGGCTGCCCGGCGACGCTCCAGCTCGGCTACGGCGCCGGCGCGGGCTACGACCTCGTCACCGGCCTCGGCACCCCGGACGTCTGGGCCCTGGCCCAGGGGTGGCCCGCCGCGCAGGGGACGGGCGACTTCGGCCTCAGCGCCTCGTCGAGCAGCGTGAGCGTGGCGCGGGGGCAGGCGGCCGCGCTCGACCTGACCGTCACCCCGGTGCCGCTCGCCGGGCTCTCGCGCGCCGTGACCTTCTCCTGCGCCGGGCTGCCGGCGGGCGCGCAGTGCGCCTTCTCGCCGTCGAGCGTGACCCCGAGCGCCGGCCCCGTCCACGCGTCGGTCACCATCCAGACCACCGGCGTGGCGACGGCCGCCCGCTCCGGGTCGGGCGGCGGGTCCGGGACCTTCCTGGCGCTGCTCCTGCCCGCGTCCGCGCTGCCCGCCCTGCGGCGGCGCCGCCTCCGGGCCGCCCTGGCGCTGGCCGGGCTGCTCGCGCTGGGCTGCGGCTCGGGGGGCGGCGCGAGCCCGAGCGGCGCCGCGGCGACGCCGCTCGGCTCGAGCACCGTCACCGTCACCGCCACCGCGGCCGGCACGCCCGCGCTCACCCACGCGGTGCAGGTGACGGTGTCGGTGCAGTAGGGGCGCGTCCCGGGACGGCTCAGCGCCGCCCGGTGGGGGTCCCGCCGGCGTGCCGGCGCCAGGCGCGCCGGAGCTCTCGCGCCGAGCCGAAGCCGGCGAGCTCGGCGGCGCGCTCCACGGTGACGCGCTCGTCGGCGAGGAGCCGCCGCGCCCGGGCGACGCAGAGCGCGCGCCGGTAGTCGGCGACCGAGACGCCCGCGTGCGCCTGGAAGAGGCGCGACAGGTGGCGCTCGCTCACGTGGCCCACCCCGGCGAGCTCGGCGCGCGACCAGCGCCGCTGCGGCTCGCGCGCGATGGCGTCCTGCACCCGGTGCACCGCCGGGTGGACGTGGTTGCGGTGCGCGAGCCAGGGCGAGAGCTGCGGGTCGTCGCCGCTCCGCCGCAGGAACACCACCATCTCCCGGGCCACCGCCTGCGCCACCTGCGGGCCGCCGATCCCCTCCACGAGGTGGAGGGCGAGGTCGATGCCGGCGGTGATGCCGGCGCTCGACATCGCCGGCCCGTCCTCGACGAAGATCCGGTCCTCGAGCACGCGGGCCCGGGGCGCCTCCCGGCGCAGCCGCTCCGCCAGGGTGTGGTGGGTGGTGCAGGCCCGCCCGTCGAAGCGCCCCGCGCGCCCGAGCAGGAGCGCCGCCGAGCAGACGCTCGCGAGCCGGGTCCCGGCGGGCAGGCGCCGCAGCCAGGCCACGAGCTCGGCGGCCTCCGGGCCGGCGTAGTGGCGGGCCGAGTCCTCGCACCCGGCCACCATCACCACCGCGCCCTCCGGGAGCGACGCGGGGAGCGGCTCGAGCGCCCCGAGCGACAGCCCGACCGAGGTCCGCACCTCCGGGCGCGGCCCGGCGAGGTGGAGGGAGAGCGGCGCGCCGGCCCGCCGCGCCAGCCGGAAGGTCTCGGCCGGCCCGGCGAGGTCGAGCAGCAGGACGTTGGAGGTGGCGACGAGCCAGACGGGCGTGGTCATGGCGCGGCCGGGCGCTCCTCCGCGTCGAGCCCGGCCAGCGCCTCGGCCACGGTGGCGATCCGGGCGAAGCGGCCGTCGAGGACGAGCTCGGTCCGCTCGCGGAGCTCGGCGGCGCTGTAGGTCCGGCCGGAGGAGTGGGTCATGGGGAAGGTGAGGGTGGCCTCGGTGACGTAGGTTACCTCGAAGCCCAGGTCGGAGGCGTTCCGGGTGGTGGTCTCGCAGCACTGCTCGGTCCGGATGCCGCTCACCACCAGGTGGCCGAGGCCGCGGGCGCGCAGCCACTCGGGGAGGCCGGTCCCGACCATGGCGCTGTGGACCCGCTTGCGGAAGCGGGCGTCGGGCTCGCCGTCGAGCCAGTCGAGCTCGCGGACGTGGCCGCTGGCGGGGTCGAACGGGCCGCCGCTCCCCGGCTCTTCATGGAGCACGTGGACCACCGGCACGCCGCGGGCGCGGCACCCGGCGACGAGCGCGAGGAGCCGGTCGCGGAAGGCGGCGGCCTCCTCGTCGCGCCAGTAGGGGCGGTGCAGGAAGGACTGCTGGACGTCGATCACGAGCAGGGCGGTGTTCATCGGGGCTCCGGTGGGGGCCGGGAGCGGCCCCATTACCCAGCAGCTTGCCTTCGCCCGGGCCCCGCCGCGAGGCCAGGAGAGGACGGGGATGGGACAGACGCGGCCACGCGCCCCGCCGCCGAAAGCGGACTTTTTCGCGAAGCAGGCGCACGGGGCGCCTCGCGCGCGCCGCCCGCGTGCGATGATGCCAGATCCACGAGAGGATCCCCTTGAACCACCCGACCGATGCCTTCCGCGCCGCACGCGACTTCCTCGTCGAGCACCGCCTCGACTACGACCGGGCCTACCGCGACTTCCGCTGGCCCGCGCTCGACGCGTTCAACTACGCGACGGACTGGTTCGACGCCGTGGCCCGAGGGAACCGCCGGCTCGCCATCCACCTGGTCGGGGACGACGGCCGCTCGGTCGCGCTGACGTACGAGGAGCTCTCGGAGCGGTCCACGCGCGTCGCGGCCTTCCTGCGCCGGCACGGCTGCGGGCAGGGCGACCGCATCCTCATGATGCTCCCGAACTGCGCCGCCATCTGGGAGCTCATGCTCGGCGCCATGAAGCTCGGGGCGGCGGTCATCCCGGCGAGCACGCTGCTCACGCCCGACGACCTGCGGGACCGGCTCTCGCGCGGCGGCGTGCGCCACGTGGTCACCCACGCCGCCGGGACGGCGAAGCTCCACGGCCTCGCCGAGGGCGTGACGCGGATCGCCGTCGGCGCGCCGGTCCCAGGCTGGGTCCGGTACGAGGACGCGTACGACGAGCGCGCCGACCTCGGCCGCCCGGTCGTGACCCGCGGCAGCGACCCGGTGCTGATCTACTTCACCTCCGGCACCACCGCCCGCCCCAAGCTCGTCGCCCACACGCAGCAGAGCTACGCCGCGGGCCACCTCTCCACGCTCTACTGGATCGGCTCGCGCGAGGGCGACGTCCACATGAACGTCAGCTCTCCGGGCTGGGGGAAGCACGCCTGGTCGAGCTTCTTCGTCCCGTTCACGGCCGGCGCGACGGCCTTCGTGCACGACTACACCCGCTTCAGCGCCGCGGCCACGCTGGAGGTGCTGGCGCGGCACGAGGTGACGACGCTCTGCGCGCCGCCGACCGTCTGGCGGCTCCTCATCCTCGAGGATCTGGCGCGCCACCCGGTCCGGCTGCGCGAGGCGCTCAGCGCGGGCGAGCCGCTCAACCCGGAGGTGATCGAGCGGGTCCGGCAGGCCTGGGGCCTCACCATCCGCGACGGCTACGGCCAGACCGAGACCACGGCGCTCGTCGGGAACAGCCCGGGCCAGCCGATCGTCCCCGGCTCGATGGGCCGTCCGCTCCCCGGGTTCCGGGTGGCGCTCCTCGACGGCGCCGGGGCCGAGGCGGAGGAGGGGGAGATCGCGGTGGCGCTCTCGCCGCGCCCCGCCGGCGTCATGGCCGGCTACCTGGACGATCCCGAGCTGACGGCCAACGCCACGCGCGGCGGCTTCTACCGGACCGGCGACGTCGCGCGCCGGGACGCGAACGGGTACGTGACCTACGTCGGCCGCGCCGACGACCTCTTCAAGAGCTCCGACTACCGGATCAGCCCCTTCGAGCTCGAGAGCGCGCTCGTCGAGCACGCCGCGGTGGCCGAGGCGGCCGTCGTCCCGAGCCCGGACCCGGTCCGCGGCACCGTGCCGAAGGCCTTCCTCGTGCTGCGCCCCGGCGCCGAGCCGACCCGCGCGCTCGCGCTCGACGTCTTCCGCTTCGTGCGGGAGCGGCTCGCGCCGTACAAGCGCGTCCGCCGGATCGAGTTCGGAGACCTCCCCAAGACCATCTCCGGCAAGATCCGGCGCATCGCCCTGCGCGGCGTCGAGTCGGCGCGACGCGCGGAGGGCGGGCGCGTCGAGGGCGAGTACTGGCAGGAGGACTTCCCGGAGCTGGGCTGACCGGCGCGCGCCGCCGCTACGGGGCGGCGCCGGCCGCGGAGCCGGCCTCGTCGGGCACCGCCCCGAGCTGGGGCCGCTCGCCGATGAGGGCGACGCACGGCTCGCAGGTCACCTGCCGCGGGTGCTTGCTGGAGCGGAGGTCCGCGCCGCGCACCCCGCAGGCGATCCGCCGGGAGCGGACATCGTAGAAGTGGACCAGCGAGACGGGCGTGAGCGATTCCATGTGGGCTCCCTCGGAGGCGGCCGGTGAGGGAGCGGAGCGCTCCGTGCGCAGGCTGCGGTCGTGACGGTCTAGAGAGATAACGGGCGCGGCCGGGCGGCGCATCGGCGCGCCGCACGCCCTCGCGAAGCGACCGCTCGGTCCACCACCCCGGCGGCGGCGCCGGCGCCCGTCGCGCGCTCGGGCTCGGGCGGTGCGCTCCCATTGTCCGGGGCGCGACCGACCCAGGGGAGGTATACCCCCCACATGAACGAGAACCTGGGTGACCTGAAGGTTCGCCTCCGCAAGCTGAGCACGTGGCTCGAGTCGGAGGATGGCCGGATCCTGCAGAACCTGGACTGTGCGCGCGCGGTGAGCCAGGCGAAGCGGCTCCTGCGCAGCTCGGCTCGTTCTCGCGAGCCTTCCTCCACGCTCAAGGCGGCGGTGGAGAGGGCGGAGCTCCTGGGCCGCACCGCCGGCGTGCGCTGAGGTTTCGAGCCGCCGGGGCATCCCGCTCCGTGCTCCCCGCGGCGCTCCGGGGAGGCGCTCGGCCGCCGCTTTCCCCCCGTGGCGGCAACCCTCTTCCATACGTACCCTCCGAAGTACGGGTCTCGAGCGAGGGGGACATGGAATCGGGCGGCGAGGCGGTACACGCGGAGCGCCGGGCGAGCGGAGGCTGCGTCTCCGTGCTCGTGGTGGACGACGACGCGGCCGGCCGGGAGCTGCTCGCCGAGTGGTTGCGCGGGCGGGGCTACGCGGTCGAGGAGGCGGAGGACGGGGAGCGCGCGCTGCAGCTCCTCGCCCAGGGCCCGTGCGTGGACGTGATCGTGCTCGACCTGGCCATGCCGGGGATGGACGGCTGGACCTTCCTGGCCCGCCTGCGCGCCGATCCCCGGCTCGCGCCCTGCCGGGTGCTGGTCCTCACCGCCGAGCCGGTGCGGAACGCCCCGGCCGAGGCGGACGCCTTCGTCTGCAAGCCGTTCGTCCCGGAGCGCTTCGCGGTGGTGCTGTCGCGGGTGGCGGCGAACGCGCGCTGAGCGCGGCGCGGGGCGCCCCGAAAAATCGCTCCGCGCCCGGGCTCCTCCCCGCGCTAACGTAGTAAGCCAGCAGGCGGCCCGACCGCCTCGGCCCGGGGCGCCCCGTGGCCACGGAAAGGCAGCTCCCGATTCCCGTCCACGCGCTGCTGGTGCACCCCCGCTTCTCCGCCGCGTCCTTCTGGAACTACCAGGCGACGTGCGACGCGGTCGGCGCGCGCTATCCCGCGTCTCCCCTCGGCCTCATCACCGTCGCCGCGCTCCTGCCGGCGCGCTGGGAGCTGCGCCTCGTCGATCGGAACGTGCAGGAGCTCCGGGACGAGGACCTCGCCTGGGCCGACGTGGTGATGACCGGGGGCATGCTGCCGCAGCAGCCCGACACCCTGGCGATCGTCGCGCTCGCCGCGGCGGCCGGCAAGCTCTCGGTCGTCGGCGGCGCCGACGTCTCGGCCTCTCCCGCGGTCTACGCCGCCGCCGACTTCCAGGTGCGCGGCGAGGCCGAGGAGCTCCTCGGCGCCTTCGCCGCCGACCTGGAGGCGGGCGCGCGGCGCGGCACCTACGAGGCGAAGCGGTTCCCCGACCTCTCCCGCTCCCCCGTCCCGAGGTTCGATCTCCTCGACCTCGGGAAGTACCTGAACATCGGCGTGCAGTTCTCGCGCGGCTGCCCGTTCGGCTGCGAGTTCTGCAACGTGGTCGAGCTGAACGGCCGCACCCCCCGGACCAAGGGGGTGGCGCAGGTGCTCCGGGAGCTCGACGCGCTCTACGCCCTCGGCTACCGGGGCCACGTGGACTTCGTGGACGACAACCTCATCGGCGGCCGGAAGGCGGCGAAGGCGCTGCTCGCCGCGCTCGCCGGCTGGCTTTCGGAGCGCGGCCACCCCTTCGAGTTCTCCACCGAGGCCAGCATCGACCTCGCCGACGACCCGCAGCTCCTGTCGCTGCTGCGGGCCGCCAACTTCTTCGCCCTCTTCGTGGGGATCGAGACCCCCGACGTCGCCTCGCTGGTCCAGTCCCACAAGCTGCAGAACACGCGGCGGGACCTGGCCGAGAGCGTCCGGCGGATCCTGGCGGCCGGCATGTTCGTGAACGCCGGCTTCATCCTCGGCTTCGACGCCGAGGGCGACGGCGCGGCCGGCGAGATGATCGCCCTCGTCGAGCGGGCCAGCGTCCCGGTCTGCATGGTCGGCCTGCTCTACGCGCTGCCCGGCACCCGGCTCGCGCGGCGCCTGGAGGCGGAGGGGCGGCTCGGCGCCGGCGCGTACGCGGTCGACGACGGCGACGCCGACCAGTGCACCTCGGGGCTCAACTTCGCGACGCGGCGCCCGGCCGCGGCGGTGCTGCGCGACTACCGGGAGGTGCTGCGGGAGATCTACGCGCCGGCCGCCTACTTCGGGCGCGTGCGGCGGGCGTGCCGGGAGCTCGACGTCTCCGGGCACCGGGTCGCGCTCGCCTGGCGGCACCGCGTCCGCGACCTCCGGGCGTTCGGGCGGATCGCGCGCCGCCTCGGCTGGGCCGACCGGAGCGCGCGGCGCGAGTTCTGGCGCACCGTCGCCGACTGCGCCCTCCACAACCCGGCCGCGCTCAAGATCGCCGTGTCGCTCTCGGCGCTCTACCTGCACCTCGGGCCGTTCGCGCGGTCCGTCGGCGATCGCGCCGCGGCCCGGATCGCGCGCGAGGGCGACCCGGGGCGGCCCGGCCGCGACCGGCCCGGCTAGCTGGACGGCTCGTCGGCGAGCGGCAGCCGGAACGCGACCTCGGTGCCCCGCCCCGCGCCGGGGCTCGACACGCGGACGCTGCCGCCGTGCAGCTCGACCATCGCCTTCACGAGCGAGAGCCCGAGCCCGAGGCCGCCCTCGCTCCGCGCGAGCGACTGGCCCGCCTGGACGAACGGGTCGAAGACGCGCTCGAGCAGCTCCGGGGGGATCCCCGCGCCGGTGTCGCGCACGAGCACCGTCGCCTCCCCCGGCGCGGTCCGGACCTCGAGCGTCACGCGGCCGCCGGCCGGGGTGAACTTGGCCGCGTTCTGGAGGAGGTTCCCGATGGCCTGCGCCAGCCGGGTCTCGTCGCCCATCACGATCACCGGGGCGTCCGGGGTCCGGACCTCGAGCGCGAGCCCCCGCTGCTCGGCCTGGGCCCGGTGGTCCTCGCCGGCCCGCCGCGCCAGGTCGGCGAGGTCGAGCCGGGTCCGGCGGAGCTCCACCTTGCCCTTGGCGATGCGCGTGACGTCGAGCAGGTCGTCCACCATCCGCTTGAGGTGGCGCAGCTGCCGCCCGGCCACCTGCTTCGCGAGCAGCGCCTGCTGGCCGGCGGGCTCCGCGTGCTCGAGCAGGTAGAGCGCGTTCTGGATGGCGGCGAGCGGGTTCCGCAGCTCGTGCGAGAGCATCGCCAGGAACTCGTCCTTGGCGCGGCTCGCGTCCCGGAGCTCCTGCTCCAGCCGCTCGCGGTCGGCGTCGGCCCGGCGGCGGCGCACGGCCGCCTCCGCGAGATCGGAGACGAACGCGGCGAGCGCCGCGTCGTAGGCGAGGATGTTGGCGACCGCCGCGCGGCTGAAGACCGGGACCCGGTCCAGGGCGGCGAGGTAGGCGCCCTCGTCGAACCCGAACTGGCGGGCCTGCTGCACGAAGAAGGCCCGGTCCGGCCGCTCGTCCTCGTACAGGAACTGGCCGAGGAACAGGGTGGCGAGGTGCTGGCCCTCCACGCGAATGGGCAGGCCGATGTCCCGCAGCCCGTTGTGGCAGGTGTACTCGCACGGCGCGCCGTCCTGCGCGTGGAGCTTGATGTGATCGTCGCTCTCGCGGCAGCGGCGCGCCGTCTCGGGGTGCGCCCGGTGGTACATCACGCAGATGTCCTGCCAGCCCACGCCGACGAGGACCGAGCCGTCGGCGGCGTCGATGATGCCGATGGGCATGCCGCTCGCCGCGAAGTTCGCTTCGGCGAGCTTCTGGAGCATCCCGAGATCGAGCAGGTCCGCCAGCTGCACGGGGCGGAGCCTAGCCCTAGTCCGTTCGAGGGGAGAGACCCCAGACGGTGCCGACGTGCGGTAAGCGCTCGTTTGGTATGCACGCTCAGTCACGAACGAGGACGGGCGGGCGCGCGAGCGCCTTCACGCCGGCCAGGGGCCACCCGGCCCGGCCGCGGCCGCGTGGTCCGCGATCCAGAGGGCCCCGCCCGCCGGCTGGACCCGCGCGGCCGGGAGCGGCTCGTCGCCCGGCGCGGGCGCGAGCGCACGGGCGAGCGCCGGCGCCTTCTCGCCGCCGCTCACGAGGAAGATCACCGCGCGCGCCCGGTCCAGGACCGGCAGGGTGAGCGTCGTGCGCCGGCTCCCGAGCCGGGCCACGAACGGCGACACCACCCAGCGGACGCGCTCGTCGAGGGCGAGCGAGCCGGGGAAGAGCGAGGCGGTGTGGCCGTCCGCGCCGAGCCCGAGCAGCGCGAGGTCGAGGCGCGGGGGCGCGCCGCCCGGCGGGATCCCGAACCAGCGCCGCAGCTCCTCCTCGTAGCGCTCCGCCGCCGCGGGGTCCTCGCCCCGGATCCGGTGGACGCCCGCGACCGGGACGTGGTCGAGCAGCGCCTCGCGCGCCATCCGGTAGTTGCTGTCCGGGTGGTCCGGCGGGACCGGCCGCTCGTCGCCGAAGAAGACCTGGGTCCGGTCCCACGGGACGCGCCCGCGGAAGGGCTCGGCGGCGAGCAGGGCGTAGAGCCGCCGCGGCGTGGTGCCGCCCGCGAGCGCCAGCGTGAAGGCGCCGCGCGCGGCGACGGCGCGCGCGGCGGCGAGGACGAGCTCCTCCGCGGCGGCGCGCGCCACCGCCTCGGCGTCTCGCACCCGGCGGAGCCGGGGCGGCGTCATGGGAGCGGCTCCGCGCCGCGCGCGGGGCCGGGGGGCGCGGCCGGCGCGTCCTTGCCCCGGCTCATCCCGGGCCCGCCCACCGTCGCCCGTCGCGGGCGAGGAGCTCCGCCGACGCGGCGGGGCCCCAGGCGCCGGCCTCGTAGTTGGGGAAGTCGCGCGCCGGCAGCGAGGCCCAGACGTCCAGCACCGGGGTGACGATCCGCCAGCTCGCCTCGACCAGATCGGCCCGGTGGAAGAGCTCGGCGTCGCCGATCATCACGTCGTGGAGCAGCCGCTCGTAGCCGGTCGCCGGCGGGAGCGGGCCGAACTGCGCGTAGCTGAAGTCGAGCTTCACCTGCTCGAGCACGATGCCCGGGCCGGGCCGCTTGGCCTTCATCGAGATGCAGATCGCCTCCTCCGGCTGGATGAGGATGTCGAGCCGGTTCGGGTCGATCTGCTCGACCCCGGCCTCCTCGAAGAGGAGCAGGGGCGGGCGCCGGAACTGGATGGAGATCTGGGTGTCGCGGCGCGCGAGCCGCTTCCCGGAGCGCAGGTAGAAGGGGACGCCGGCCCAGCGCCAGTTCTCCACCTGGAGCCGGAGCGCGGCGAAGGTCTCGGTCCGCGACTCCGGAGAGACGCCGGGCTCCTCGCGGTACCCCGGCACCCGCGCCCCGCCGACGATCCCGGCGCCGTACTGGCCGCGCACGCAGTCGCGGAGCACCTGCTCCGGCTCCATCGGGCGGATCGCCTCGAGCACCTTCACCTTCTCGTTCCGCACCGCCTCGGGGGCGAGCGTGGAGGGCGGCTCCATGGCGACGAGCGCGAGGAGCTGCAGCATGTGGTTCTGGACGATGTCCCGGACGAGCCCGGCCTGCTCGTAGTACCCGCCGCGCCCCTCCACCCCGAGCTCCTCGGCCACGGTGATCTGCACGTGGTCGACGTAGCGCCGGTTCCAGATCGGCTCGAACATCCCGTTCGCGAACCGGAACACCATCAGGTTCTGGACCGTCTCCTTCCCGAGGTAGTGGTCGATGCGGAAGACCTGGCCCTCGTCGAGGGCCTGGGTGAGCTCGCGGTTGAGGGCGCGGGCCGAGTCGAGGTCCCGGCCGAAGGGCTTCTCCACCACCACCCGGCGCCAGCCGGCGTCCTGGCGCGTCAGGCCGGCGCCCGCCAGCCCGCGCACGATCGCGGAGAACTCGCCCGGCGGCGTGGCGAGGTAGAAGAGCGCGTTCCCCGAGGTGCCGTGCTCCTTGGCGGCGTGGGCGAGCGCGTCGGAGAGCCGGGCGTAGGTGGCCGGGTCCTCGAAGTCGCCCTGCACGTAGTGGACGCAGGTCGTGAAGTCCGCGGCGGGCGGGGCGCCGGCCGGGCGCGCCGCCCCGGCCCGCGCCGCGGCCTCCGCGTAGGCGCGGAACCCGGCGTCGTCGAGCGCGCGCCTCGCCACCCCGATGAACGCCAGCTCGCGCGGGAGGAGCTGGTTCGCCTGCAGGTTGTAGAGCGCCGGGAGGAGCTTGCGCCGCGTGAGGTCGCCCATCGCCCCGAAGGCCACGAAGGCGCAGGGCTCGCCGGGCCGGAGCCGCCTCGCGGGGCTGGTCACGGCGCGCCTCCGCCGGGCTTCGCCTCGGCGTGCCCGCCGAACTGCCGCCGCATCGCCGAGAGGAGCTTCTCGCCGAAGGTGCCCGCCTGGCGCGAGCGGAAGCGCGCGAAGAGCGCGGCGGAGAGCACCGGCGCCGGGATCGCCTCCTCCACCGCGGCCTCGACCGTCCAGCGCCCCTCGCCCGAGTCGTCCACCGCGCCGGTGAAGCCTTCGAGGCCGGGGTCCTGCGCGAGCGCCGCGGCCGTGAGGTCGAGGAGCCACGAGGTGACCACGCTCCCGCGCCGCCACAGCTCCGCGATCTCCCGGAGGTCGAGCGCGTAGCGGTGCTCCGCGGCGAGCCCCTCCTGGGCGGCGCCGCGCAGGACCTCGAACCCCTCGGCGTAGGCCTGCATGAGGCCGTACTCGATCCCGTTGTGCACCATCTTCACGAAGTGGCCGGCGCCGTGCGGGCCGCAGTGCAGGTAGCCCTCCTCCGCCGTCCCGCCCGCCGCGCGGGCCGCCGTGGGCGGCGCCGCGGCGCGCCCGGGCGCGAGGGTGCGCAGGGCGGGCTCGAGCCGCTCGAAGGCGTCCCGGTCCCCGCCCACCATGAGGCAGTAGCCGCGCTCCAGCCCGAAGACCCCGCCGCTCGTCCCGGCGTCGAGGTGCCGGATCCCGCGCTCTGCGAGGAGGCGCGCGCGCCGGACGTCGTCCTTGAAGAAGGTGTTCCCGCCGTCCACGACGGCGTCGCCGGGCGAGAGCAGCCCGCGCAGCGCGAGCGTCGCCTCCTCGGTGGCGGCGCCCGCCGGGACCATGAGCCAGACGGCGCGCGGCGGCGCGAGGGCCGCCACCAGGGCCTCCAGCGTCGCCGCGGCGCTCCCGCCCGCCGCCTCGAGGGCCCGCGCCGCCGCGGGCGCGCGGTCCCAGCCCACCACCTGGTGGCCGCCCCGCAGGAGCCGCCGCGCCATGTTGCCGCCCATCCGCCCCAGTCCGACCATCCCGAGCTGCATCGACGGCTCCTCCGGCCTCGCGCCGGCTCTGGACCTAACCGCGCCGGCGGTGGCCGGGCCAGACCCCGCCCGTGGGCCGCTCCCGGCCGCGGATCGTGAAGGGAGCCTTCACGGCCCATGCACTTCGCGCCGGTTTCGGGTACGGGCCCGCGCGCGTAGGTTGTCTCGCGTCCGGGCCGCGCAGGCCGGACGGGACGCGACGTGACCCACGAACGGAGGCGAGAGATGCAGAAGCGGAAACTCGGAAGCGGCGGCCTGGAGGTCTCGGCCCTCGGGCTCGGCTGCATGGGGATGAGCTTCTCCTACGGCCCGCCGCCGGACCGGCAGGAGATGATCCGGCTGCTCCGGTCGGCGGTCGAGCGGGGCGTCACCTTCTTCGACACCGCGGAGGTCTACGGCCCGTTCACGAACGAGGAGCTGGTGGGCGAGGCCCTCGCTCCCGTCCGCCGGCAGGTGGTGATCGCCACCAAGTTCGGCTTCGAGCTCGACCGGAACGGCGGACCGCGCTGGGTCGGCCTGAACAGCCGCCCCGAGCACATCCGCCAGGTCGCCGAGGCCTCGCTGCAGCGGCTCCGGATCGAGGCGATCGACCTCTTCTACCAGCACCGCGTCGATCCCGAGGTGCCGATCGAGGACGTGGCGGGAGCGGTGAAGGAGCTGATCTGGGAGGGCAAGGTGAAGCACTTCGGCCTGTCCGAGGCGGGGGTCCAGACCATCCGCCGCGCGCACGCCGTCCAGCCCGTCGCCGCCGTCCAGAGCGAGTACTCGCTCTGGTGGAGGCGCCCCGAGGCGGAGGTGCTGCCGGCGCTCGAGGAGCTCGGGATCGGGTTCGTGCCCTACAGCCCGCTCGGCAAGGGCTACCTCACCGGCAAGATCGACGAGACCACCACGTTCGCGAGCACCGACTTCCGGAACTCGCTCCCGCGCTTCACGCCGGAGGCGCGCAAGGCGAACCAGGGCCTGCTCGGGCTGCTCGGCCAGCTCGCGGCGCGGAAGAAGGCGACCCCGGCCCAGATCGCCCTCGCGTGGCTCCTGGCCCAGCGGCCGTGGATCGTGCCGATCCCCGGCACCACGAAGCCGGGCCGGCTCGACGAGAACCTCGGCGCGGCCGCGGTCGAGCTCACGCCCGACGACCTCCGCGACATCGACCGCGCCGCGGCGGAGATCCCGCTGCAAGGGGCCCGGTACCCGGAGCACCTGGAGCAGCTCACCGGCCGCTGACCCTGCCGCGAGCGGGCCGGAGCGCCACCGGGACGCGCCGGCGCGCCCCTGGCGCCCGGCCGCCGCCTCCTGTAGGAAAGCTTCACGGTGGCCTTCACCCCGCTCAACGCCCTGAACTCGTTCCTGGCGGTCGCCCGCCAGCGCAGCTTCGCGGCCGCGGCGCGCCACCTCGGCGTGTCCACCTCGGCGCTGAGCCAGTCGGTCCGGCAGCTCGAGGCGCGCCTCGGGGTGACCCTGCTCACCCGGACCTCGCGCACGGTCGCCCTCACGGACGCGGGGCAGCGCCTGCTCGAGAACGCCGGCGCGGCGGTGGATCAGGCGCTGGAGTCGCTCAAGACGGTCTCGGCCAGGCCCGGCGAGGTCACGGGCCGCGTCCGGCTGTCGGTCCCGTCGATGGCGGTGCCGCTCGTGATGGCGCGGATCCTGCCGCGATTCCTCGAGCGCCACCCGAGGGTGGAGGTGGAGGTCCAGTCCGAGAACCGGTTCGTGAACATCGTCGCCGAGGGTTACGACGCCGGGATGCGGCTCTCGGAGGCGATCGAGCGCGACATGGTCCAGCTGCGGCTCATGGGCCCCGGCCGGTTCGTCGTCACCGCGGCGCCGGCGTACCTCGCGCGCCGCGGCGAGCCCGAGCGGCCCCTGGACCTCCTGCAGCACGACTGCATCTGCATCCGCTCCACCCCGGCTGGCGCGCGCTACGCGTGGGAGCTCGAGCGCGGCAAGCGCTCGTGGCGCGTGCCGGTCCGCGGCCCGGTCACGACCAACGACTCCGAGCTCATGCGGCTGCTGGCGGTGTCCGGGGTGGGGCTCCTCTACGCCTTCGAGCCGGTCATCGCCGACGACCTGCGCAGCGGGCGGCTGCGCGTGGTGCTCGAGCCGTACGCGGCGGCCGTCCCGGGCTTCTTCCTCTACTTCCCGAGCCGCGCCCAGGTCTCGCCCGCCCTGCGGGCCTTCGTGGACGTCGCGCGCGAGGTGGCGGCGGAGGCCCGGCCGCGCGCGGGCTGACCGGCGGTCACCCTCGGGGAGCGCTCGCTCCCTGCGGGGCCACCCCGCTTGAAAGTGCGGCGCGCGTGCATAGGGTCACCGGGCTGGCTGCCCGCTCTCCCGCGGTAGGGGAGCGTCGCGCCGCCGAGGGGGCCTCATGCGGGACCAGCTGGCGGATGCGTGCCGGGGCGAGGTCTCGCCGGACGCCCCTTGCGGAGCGCGCGCCCCGGCGGCCGAGGGGAGCCTGCGCCCCGGGGATTGGGTCGAGGTCCGCTCGCCGGCCGAGATCGCCTCCACCCTGGACGGCGACGGCGCCGTCGAGGGGCTCCCTTTCATGCCGGAGATGGTGCCCTGGTGCGGGCAGCGCCTCCGCGTGGCGCTCCGGGCGGAGCACACCTGCGTCCATCCGCCCGAGGGGAGGCTGCGGCGGCTGCGTAACGCCGTGACGCTCGAGGGCCTTCGCTGCGACGGGGCCTCGCACGCGGGGTGCCAGCTCGGCTGCGCCCTGTTCTGGAAGGAGTGCTGGCTCAGGCCCGTGACCGGGCCCTCCGCGCCGGCGGTCCCGGCGGGCCCGGCGGCGTCGGCGGACCTCGCGAACCTGCCGGTCCACCCGCGCGGCGCCCCCGACCGCTGGCAGTGCCAGGGCACCGCGCTGCCGGCGGCGACCTCGCGCGGCGAGCCGCTCTGGAGCCCGGGTCAGTACGTCCGGATGGTCGAGGTCCGGACCTTCACGGCCCGGCAGGTGGTCGAGATGCTGCTGGCCGGCGGCATGCGGCGGGTCCGGAAGGTGCTGCGGCGCCGGGCCTCGTCCCCGCCCGCTCCCGCGCCCTCGGCGGCGCCGCTGCGCGTCGGCGACTGGGTGCAGGTGCGCGGCCGCGAGGAGATCTTCGCGACCCTGGACGAGCACGGCAAGCTGCAGGGGCTCGCGTTCGGCGGAGACATGGAGGACTACTGCGGGGTCAGGGCCCGCGTCGGCGCGCGGGTGGAGCGGATCATCGAGGAGGCGACGGGACGGCTGCGGACCGTGCGCGGGACCGTGATCCTGGAGCGCGTGAGCTGCCGCCGCTACCTGGGCTGCGCGCGGGCCATGCCGATCCTCTGGCGCGAGGCGTGGCTCCGGCCGGCGCCTCCGCCCGGCCGCTGACGGCCGCGCGGCAACCGAGGGGAGCACATGCGCATCGCCGCGGACGTCACCAGGCTCGTCGGGAACACGCCGCTCGTCAGGCTCAACCGGCTCTCGCGCGGGCTGAGGGCCGAGGTGGTGCTGAAGCTCGAGTCCTTCAACCCGGCGGCGTCGGTCAAGGATCGGGTCGCCGTGTCGATGATCGAGGCCGCGGAGGCGGCCGGGCGGATCGGCCCGGGGACGATCCTGCTCGAGCCGACGAGCGGCAACACCGGCATCGGGCTCGCCTTCGCGGCGGCCGCGCGGGGCTACCGGCTCGCGCTCACCATGCCGGAGGACATGAGCTTGGAGCGGCGCAAGCTCCTGCAGGCCCTCGGCGCGCAGCTGGTGCTCACCCCGCGGGACGAGGGCATGGGCGGCGCCATCCGGGCGGCGCGCCGGATGGCGGAGGAGGATCCGAGGTACCTCCTCCTGCAGCAGTTCGACAACCCGGCGAACCCCGGGATCCACCGGCGGACCACCGGCGAGGAGATCTGGCGGGACACCGAGGGGCGGCTCGACTTCTTCGTGGCCGGCATCGGCACCGGCGGGACCATCACCGGGGTCGCGGAGGCGCTGAAGGAGAGGAGGCCCGGCATCCGGATCGTGGGGGCCGAGCCGAAGGACTCGCCGGTCCTGGCGGGCGGCAAGCCCGGGCCCCACCGGATCCAGGGCTGGGGGCCCGGCTTCGTCCCCAAGGTGCTCCGGACCGAGCTGCTGGACGAGGTCCTGGGGGTCGCCGCGGGGGACGCGGCGCGCACCGCGCGCCGGCTGTGCCGGGAGGAGGGGATCCTGGCCGGCATCTCGGGCGGCGGGGCGGTCTGGGCCGCGCTGGAGGTGGCGCGCCGGCCGGAGAACGAGGGGCGCCGGATCGTGACCCTCCTGCCCGACACGGGCGAGCGCTACCTCTCGACCTGGCTGTTCGAGCCCGAGCCGGAGGCGGAGCCGCTCTGGTTCTGAGCGGCGCGGCGGGACGCGATCACCCGGTCCGGCGCCGCGCGCGGAGCGCCGCCGCCAGGCGGGCGCGTGCGGCCGCCGGCACGGTCTCGCGGAGGCGGACCTCGGGCGTCCCGTGCCAGCGCGCGCAGGCGGCGATGGCCCCGGCGACGTCCCGGGCGAGCGCGTCGCTCGGGCGCACCGAAGGCTCGAGCTGCAGCGCCTTCACCTCGAAGACGCCCTCCGCGCGGTGCGCCTTCGCGTCGAGCCGGCCCACGAGCGCCCCGCGCCGGAGGATGGGCAGGACGTAGTAGCCGTAGCGGCGCTTCGGCGCCGGCAGGTAGCACTCGAGGCGGTAGTCGAAGCCGAACAGGGCCGCGACCCGCTCGCGATCCCAGACCACCGGGTCGAACGGGGAGAGGAGGGTGGTGTGCGTGGCCGCGCGCTCGCCGGCCGCGATCCGCTCCGCCGCGGCGAGGTGATCGCGGTGGACGACGCCGGGGACCGCCCAGCCCTCCACCTCCACCGGGAGGAGCGTGCCGTCCTCGAGGAGCGGCGCGAGCTCCTTCATCCCGAGGCGAGGCCGCGTCCGGAAGTAGTCGTGGATCCAGCGCGGCTGCGTGACGCCGAGCGCGCGGACCGCCCGCTCCACCATCGCGCGCCGCGCCGCCGAGGCCGAGGGCAGCTCCAGCGCGTCCGCGGCCGGGTAGACGCGGCGCCGCAGATCGTAGACGCGGTGGAAGTTCACCCGCCGCGCGACCATGAGCTCGCCCAGGGCGAACCAGGCCTCGAGGAGCGTCTTCTCCTTCTTCCAGCCCCACCAGCCGGAGCGCGCCGGCTCCGGGCCCTTGAAGTCGGCCGCCTTCACCGGTCCGTGCTCGGCCACGTGGGCGAGGAGCGCCCCCATCGCCTCGCGCTCCTCGCGGAAGAGGCGGCGCGCCCGGTTCACGAACCAGTGGTCCCGCGTCTCGAGGAACCGCCGGTGCAGCGCGTACTCCTCGATGGGCGCGAGGCAGGCCTCGTGCGCCCAGCACTCGAAGAGCCGGCCGGACGCCAGCAGCTCGTCGAGCCAGCGGGGCTCGTAGGCGCCGAGCCGGGAGAAGAGGACCAGGTACGGGCTGCGCGCCACCACGTGGATGGTGTCGAGCTGCAGGAGCTCCATGCGCGCGACGGCGTCCCGGACGTCCTCGGGCGTGGCCCGCCGCCGGGGCGGCGCGAGCAGCCCCTGGGCCGCGAGGTGGAGCGCGCGGGCGTGACGGACGCTGAGCTCTAGGCGCGGGCGCATGTCGCGCGGAATATAGACGATGCCTGCCGAGGCGCGGTGCCCGGCGGTGCTGTGCCGGCCCCGGACGCGCTCACCGGCCGGAGCGCTCCTCGCGGTCCTCGCGACCCCTGCCAGGCTCGCCGGCCGGCTCGCCGCGCTCCCGGTGATCGCGGTCGGCGCGCGGAGGCGCCGGGCGCGCCCGGGGGTCGTCGCGCGCGCCCTCGCGGTGCTCCCAGCGCTCCTCGTCCTCTCCGCGCGGCCCGCGCCCGTACTCTTCCGGCGTCCCGTAGGGGGCGACGGGGCCCAGGTACTCCTCCGGCGCATACTCGTAGGGTGGGCAGGGCTGCCCCGGCGGGCACTCGTAGGGCGCCTGGCACTGCTCGCCCGGACCGCAGTACGGGTACGACTCCGGGTACACGACCGGCGCCGGCCGGGTGGTCACGCAGCCGGCCATCGAGGCGAACGCGACGGCAGCCGTGGCGGGCAGGACGAGCTTCATGGCGGCGGCTCCCACCCCGAAGATAGGCCCGGGCGCTCCGCGGGGTTAGGCTCTTCCCAGGGAATGCTCCCGGTGCGCCCGCCGCCCCGGCGGGGCGCACCTGGACGCCAGGAGCGTGAGCGGATGCCGGACGCCGGTGCGAGGGAGGGCCATTCCAGCGGTCGCGAGCGGCGCGTCGTGGCCGGCATCCTCCTCGTCGGGTTCGCCATCGCCGTGGCGCTGTACGCGACCGCGCCGCCGGTCGAGGAGGACGAGGACGTCCTCGCCTGGGAGCGCTCGAAGAGGTACCAGCGCCAGCTGGAGCAGATCGGCGGCAAGGCGGTGGTCCTGACGAGCGAGCTGAACGACCGGGTGGCGAGCCTCTGGGAAGGCAAGGCCCGCGCCTGCACCACCGCGGTCGCCACGCTGCTCGTGGCCGGCGGCTACCTCCTCGTGCGCCGCGCGGGGAGGAGGGGCGACTAGTCGGCCTCGCCCTCCTCGTGGCTCGCGAGGAGCGAGTAGAGCCGCCGCCGGCTGACGCCGAGGAGCTTCGCCGCGTGGGTCTTGTTGCCCCCGGCGCGCTCCAGCGCGGCGTGCAGGAGCTCGAGCTCGAAGGCGTCGAGCGAGAACCCCTCGCCGAGGAGCGCGCCGGCGCGCTCCTGCGCGGGCGGGGCCCCGGTCCGCGCCGGCTGGCCGGGCAGGTGCGCGGGCAGGAGCTCGCGGCCGCCGGACAGGATCAGGGCGCGCTCGAGCGCGTTCTCGAGCTCGCGCACGTTGCCGGGCCAGGCGTGCGCCTCGAGCGCCGCGCGCGCGGCGGGCGAGAGGCGATCCTCGGGGAGGCCGCGCTCCCGGAGGAAGCGCGCGGCGAGCGGCAGGATGTCCTCCCGGCGCTCGCGCAGCGGCGGCACGCGGATGCCGAAGACGTCGAGCCGGTAGAGGAAGTCCTCGCGGAAGGCGCCCGTCCGGACCGCCTCGGCGAGGTCCCGGTTGGTGGCGGAGATCACCCGCACGTCCACCGTGCGCGGCTCGGTGGCCCCGAGGGGCACGAAGGTGCGCTCCTGCAGGAACCGGAGGAGCTTCACCTGGGTGGACGGCGTCACCTCCCCGATCTCGTCGAGGAAGAGCGTGCCGCCGTGCGCCGCGGCGAGGTGCCCGGCCTTGCGCTGGCTGGCGCCGGTGAAGGCCCCCTTCTCGTGCCCGAAGAGCTCGCTCTCCAGCAGCGTCTCGGGGAGCGCCGCGCAGTGGACCTCCACGATCGGCCCGGCGGCGCGCCGGCCCAGGTAGTGGATGTAGCGCGCGAGCTGGCTCTTGCCGGTGCCGCTCTCGCCGGTGAGCAGCACCGAGGCGTCGGTGGGCGCCACCTGGCGCGCCGCCGCGAGCACCGCCTGCATGGCGGGGCTCTCCGCCACGAGGTCGGGCGTGAGCCGCGCCAGGAGCGCCGCGCTCCGTGCCTCGGCGCCGCGCTGGGCGGCCAGCCGCGAGATCCGCAGCCGCAGCTCGTCCATGGCGAACGGCTTCACGAGGTAGTCGGCCGCGCCGTCCTTCATGGCGGCGACCGCGCTCTCGGCGGTGCCGTGGGCGGTCATCATCACCACCTCGGGCGGGGAGGGCAGCGCCCTGGCGGCGCGCAGCACGGCCAGCCCGTCCACCTCCGGCATGCGCAGGTCGGTGATCACCACGTCGAAGGGGCGCTGCGCGAGCAGCACCAGCGCCTCGCGGCCGCCCCCGGCGCGCGCGGCGTCGTGCCCGTCGAGCTCCAGCATCTCGCAGACGAAGCGGCCCAGCTTCGGCTCGTCGTCCACCACCAGCACCCGCGCCATGCTCACATCCTACTCCGCGGCCGGCAGCCGCAGCTCGAAGGCGGCGCCGGGGCGGCCGGTGGGGAGGAGCCGCAGCGACCCCCCGTGCCGCTCGACGATGCGCCGCGAGATGGCGAGCCCGAGCCCGGTGCCCTCGGCGCGCCCGGTGACGAACGGCTCGAAGAGCCGCGCCTCGAGCGCCGGGGCGATCCCGGGCCCGTCGTCCTCCAGCACCAGGCGCGCCCCGCCCGCCTCGCGCGCGCCCCGCAGCCGGATCGTCCGGGCCCCGGCCTGGGCGGAGTTGAGGAGGAGGTTCAAGAGCACCTGCGCCATCCGGCGGCGGTCCACCTCGACGGGGAGCGGCCCCAGCTCGTCGAGGCGCAGCGCGACGGCCGGGTGCGAGGCCTGGAGCCCCCTCCCGGCCTCGGCCGCCAGCTCGGCGAGATCGACCGGGGCCGTCTCGATGGCCGGCTCGCGGGCGAGGTCGAGGAAGTCCTCGGTCAGGCCCCGCAGCCGCTCCACCTCCCCGAGCACGTCGTCGAGCGCCGCCTGGTCTCGCGGGCCGAGCTGCGCGCCGGACCGGGCGCGCACCAGCTCCACCGCCCCGCGGATCACGCCGAGCGGGTTGCGGATCTCGTGGGCCACCATGGCGGCCATGCGCGCCACGGCGTCGCCCCGGCTGGCCCGCTCCGCCTCCCGGCGCTGCCGCGCCTCCGCCCGCGCCCACCGCTGGGCCGCCGCGGCGAGCACCAGCGCCACCAGCGCGGAGAGCCCGACGCTGGCGAGGAGCGCCCGGTGGATGCTCGTCCGGCCGGCCGCGTACGAGGCGCCGGCCTCGAGCACCAGCACGGCCCAGGTGGCGCCGTCCGGGCGCGTGAGCGGGAAGTATCCGGTCGCCACCGGCGCGTCCCCCACCGCGTAGCCGAAGGCGACCGAGCGCTCGCCGCCGAGGGCGCGGCGAGCCCGGCCCTCGTCGACGCGGAGGAGGTCGGCCGGCCCGCTCCCGCCGGCGGCGTCGGCGAGCAGCGTCAGCGCCGGCGAGAGGACGTAGGCGCCCTCGAGCCGGTTCGCGGCCATGACGCGGCGGAGCGAGGCCGCGTCCGGGCCGACGTGCGCGAGGAGCTGGGCGGCGGTCTCGCCCGCGCCGCGCAGCCGCTCCTCCTGGACCCGGTCGAGCGAGTCGAGCGCCGCCCGGTGCAGGAAGAGCGTGGCCGCGAGGGCGCCGGCGAGCCCGAGCAGCCCGGCGGCGAGCGGGGCGAGCGCGCGGGGGGCGGTCACCACCCGCCGATCCAGGCGAGCCCGACCGTGGGCGCGAGCTTGGCGTAGTCGAAGGCGGCGACGTTGGAGAACGCCTTGCGCCCGGCGAGCGCCACCCGCGCCACGAGGTGCGAGGTCAGGTCGTACTCGGTGAAGGCGGCGGCGTCGAGGTACGCGTCGCCGCGGCGGGCCGAGAGGGCCGGGTCGTAGGCGCCGTACCGCCGGAAGGCGAGGCCCAGGTCCACGCCCAGCCTGAGCCGGCGCGCCACGCCGAGGCGCAGGAGGGCGCTCGGGCCGTGCTCGGTGAAGTCCAGCACGGCCTGGCGGGTGGCGTCGCGCGAGACGCCGTAGGCGAGGCCGGCCAGGGTCTGGCGCCCGAGCGCGAAGGTCGCCCGGGCCTCGCCGCGCTGCAGGAACCCGCTGAACGGATCCCACGGGCCCGCGTAGGACTCGACGCGGCCGAACCAGGTGGCGCTCCAGGTGGCGCCCGCGGCCGTGAGCCAGCCGGAGGCGAGGAGGCGGTGCGCGTCGAGGAAGGACGAGCCGCCGAAGGTGCGGTGGCCGAAGTCGTACTCCGCCAGGGCGCCGCGTCCCGGGCCCCCGAGCTGCCACCCCGCGGCGCCGTCCAGGCCGCCGAGATCGTAGCTGCCCAGGCTGAACTGCTGGTGCAGGAAGCCGGAGCCGCGGAGGTACGTGCCGGCGGCGCCGAGCGGGCGGTACAGGCCGGTGGCGCTCACGCCCCAGGTGCCGTCCTCCGCCGAGCTCGGGCCGAAGCCGCCCGGCGCGAGGACCACGTTCGAGTCCCACCCCGACTCGCCGAGCACGGAGAGGACGAGCTTGCCGTCGCGGTGCGCCACCCGCGCCAGGTCCGAGGCGAGGTGCGCCAGGGCCGGGTTCTCCGAGGCCGCGTCGAAGAGCCGGGCGGCCTCGTCGCTCGCGCCCTCGCGGAGCGCGACGAGCCCCAGGTAGTAGCGGGCCAGGTCCCGGTGCTCGGGCGCCGACTCGGCCTCCCGGAGCAGCGGGCGCGCCGCGGCGTCCTCGCCGAGCTCGTAGTGGCAGATGCCCTCCAGGAGCGCCGCCGAGGGATCGGGGCCGGCCGCCCGGGCCTGCTGGAGACGCGGGATGGCGCCGCGGACGTCACCCGCCTGCATGAGGCCGAGCCCCTGCTGGAAGGCGGCGGGCGCGGGCGGCCCGTCGTGGCAGAGCGCGTCGAGCGCGGTGCGGGCCGCGCGTCCGGCGGGGTCGCGCCGCAGCGCCTCCCGATACGCGGCGACCGCCGCGTCGCGCGAGCCGGCGGCGCGCTCGGAGTCGCCGACCTCCTGGTAGACGAGCGCGCCGGCGGGATCGCGGGTGTCGGCCGGCGCGACCGCCGCGCAGGGATCGAGCGCCGACAGCAGGAGCGCGGAGAAGAGGGCCGGGATCACGGCCGGCCCTTCGCCGAGGCCGACTTCGCCGAGGCCGACTTCGCCGAGGCCGGCTGCGCCGGGCCGCGGCCCTCGGCCCCGTACCGGTCGGCGCGGCGGGCTCCGAGCCCTGCCGCCTCGCGGCAATACGCCTCCGCGAGCGCCGCGCGACCCTGGGCGCCCGCGGCCTCGCAGCGGGCCAGGTACCAGTCCACGGCGCTCCGGGGAGGCTCCCTGCCGCCGAGCTCCCCCGCGATCGACGACCGCAGCTTCGCGGCCTGCTCGGCGATGCGCGGACCCGAGCGGCCGCCGATGCCGGCCAGGATCCGGTCGGCCGCGAGGTACAGCCGCGACTCGTAGCAGGCGAGGGCCAGGTAGTAGTCGAGGAGGGCGTCGCGGGAGCCGCCCTCCGCGCCGCCGAACGCCTCGACGGCCTCCTCCGGCCGGTTCAGCTTCACGAGCGACGCCCCGACGTAGGGCGCGGCCTCGGGAGCCCCGAGCTTCTGGGAGACGCGGAACTCCACCAGCGCCTCGGGGAAGCGTCCGTCGCGGAACAGGCGCGCGCCGGCGAGCAGGTGCTCGCCGGCGCCGCTTCCGCCGGCGGTGAGTGACAGCGCGAGCGCGAGAGACAGGGCGGTGGAGCTCACGGCGTGTTTCCTTACTTCAGGGGCGCGGCGACGTTGCCCATCATGCCGCCGGCGGTCGGGGTGGAGCCGGTGGTCGTGGTGGTGGAGGTGGTGCCGCCCATCATGCCGCCGGGGGTCGAGCCGCCCGTGGTGGTGGTCGTGCCGGTGGTGCCGCCCATCATGCCGCCGGGGGTCGAGCCGCCCGTGGTGGTGGTCGTGCCGGTGGTGCCGCCCATCATGCCGCCCGGCGTCGAGCCGCCCGTGGTGCCGGTGGTGCCGCCCATCATGCCGCCCGGGGTCGAGCCGCCCATCATGCCGCCGTGCTGCCCCATCGTCTGCATCATGCCGGCCGCGGTGGTGCTGCCCTGCATGTGGTCGCTGCCGGTGGTGGACTGCGTTCCCATCATGGTGCCCATCACCGTGGCGTTGGCGGCGGCCGCGTGCGCGGGGTCGGTGGTCATCCCGGGATGCATCGCGTGCTGCTTCGCGATCGCATCCGCCGACGCGGCCGCGCTCGGCGCGCCCATCCGCCCGGGCATCCCGGCCATCGCCGCGCTCGAGCCATCCGGGAGCGTGGCCGCGTGCATCGGCATGCCGGCCTGGTCCATCATCGCCTGGTGCATGGCGTCGTGCGCCTGCTGCATCGCGGTGGGCGACGTCGTCGCGGGCGCGCTGGTGTCCTGCGCGAGCGCCGGGCCAGAGGCGGTCAGCGCCAGCGTCGCGCCGGCCAGAAGGATCTTCACGTTCATCTCGTTCTCCTGAACGCCGCTCCGTGCGGCTCGCAGGGACCGTGAGCAAGCCACGTGCCCACGTGATCTCGCGCACTTGCGCGCCGCCACCGCCGCCGGGTGTTCCAGGCGGTGCGGACGACTGTACCGGATGGTACGGGCTCCCGTCGAACGGCGCGGTCCGGGGAGGGGCGAGCCGCGCCCGTCGACCGTCGCTGCCGCGCGTCCGCTCTCGCCGACTCCGGGCCCGGGGCTCAGCCCGACAGCCCGTACTTCTTGATCCGGTCGATGAGCGCGGTGCGGCTGACGCCGAGGCGGCGCGCCGCCTCCGACTGGTTGCCGGAGGTCGTCGAGAGCATGCGCGCGAGGATGCTCCGCTCGAGGGCCTCGAGCTGCTGGTGGAGGGTGCCCTCGCCGGTGGCCGGCTCCGCGCCCTCCTGCGCCTCGAACGCCTCCGGCCCGATCACCTCGCCGCCGCCGAGCGCGACCATGCGGGCGACGCAGCTCTCGAGCTGGCGCACGTTGCCCGGCCAGTCGGCGCGGGCGAGCCGGTCGAGCAGCTCGGGCGCGAGGGTCACGCCGGGCAGCTCGAACCGCTCGCCGTAGCGCCGGGCGAACTCGGCCGCCAGCTCGGGGATGTCCTCCCGGCGCTCGCGCAGGGGCGGGACCACCAGCTCCACCACCGCGAGCCGGTAGTAGAGGTCCTCGCGGAACTTCCCGGCGCGGGCCTCGGCGGCGAGATCGCGATTCGTCGAGGCCACCACCCGCACGTCCACGCGCTCCACGGTGCCGGTCCCGACCGGCTGGATCTCGCCGTCCTGCAGCACGCGGAGGAGCTTGGCCTGCACGCCGGCGGGGAGCTCGCCGATCTCGTCGAGCACGAGGGTGCCCCCGTCCGCCTTGCCGAAGAAGCCGCGCCGGGCCTGGGTGGCGCCGGTGAAGGCCCCGCGGGCGTGCCCGAACAGCTCGGCCTCGGCGAGCTCGGGCGGGATGGCGGCGCAGTTGAAGCGCACCAGCGGCCGCTCGGCGCGGTGACCGCCGGCGTGGAGCAGCGAGGCCACGAGCTCCTTCCCGGTGCCGGTCTCGCCGCGCACGAGGACGGTGAGGTCCCGGGGGGCGAGCCGCGCGATCAGCGCGAGGAGGCGCTGCATCGCCGCGGACCGCCCCACCACGCGCCGCCCCACCGAGCGCTCCATCTGGAGCTGCCGGTTCTGCACGCGCAGCGCCCGCGCCTCGAGGGCGCGGTCGAGCACCGTGGAGAGCTCGTCGATGTCGAAGGGCTTGGTCACGTACTCGTACGCGCCGCTGCGGATGGCCTGCACCGCGATCCGCTCCGAGCCGTGGGCGGTGAGGAGGATGACGGGGAGGGCGGGGTCGCGCTCCCGGATGGCGCGCAGGAGCTCGAGGCCGTTCATCCCCGGCATGGCGAAGTCGGAGACCACGGCGTCCACGCCGTCGAGGCTCGCCAGCGCCTCCTCGCCGCTCCGCGCGACCACCGGCGCGTCGCCGCGAGAGGTCAGGAGGGACTCGAGCGCGAAGAGCACGCCCGGCTCGTCGTCCACCAGCAGCACGCGGGCCATCGTCGTCCTCCTCACCCGGCCCGCGGGCGCGGGATGGTCCCCAGCGCCGTGGTGCCGCTCCCCGGGACGCTCCGGTACTCGAGCGTCCCGCCGTGCTGCTCGAAGGCCGAGCGCGCCAGCACCACGCCGAGCCCGGTCCCCTGCTCGCGGGTGGTGAAGAAGGGCGTGCCGACGCGCTCCAGCACCTCGGGCGCCATCCCGGGGCCGCCGTCCACGACCGCGAGCGCGACCGCCCCGGCCTCCTCGGAGACCCGCACCTCCACCCGGCCTCCGCGCGGCGAGACGTCCATCGCGTTCGCCACCAGGTTCACGAGCGCGCCCCGGAGCCGCTGCGGGTCCACGGTGGCGCGGGCCCGGCCGCTCCGGTAGAGCGCCACCCCGGCCGACCGGGCCCGCCCCTCGAGCAGGGCCAGCGCCGAGTCGGCGAGCTCGGCCAGCTCCACGTCCACCGGCGCGAGCTGCTCGAGCGGCCGCGCGAAGCGCAGGTGGCTCTGGAGGATCCCCGCCATCCGCTCCGCCTCCTGCTCCACCACCCCGAGCTGCTTCTCGAGGAGCGGGTCCCGGGCGGAGCGGTGGGCGATCTGGACCAGCGCCTTGATGGCGGTGAGCGGGTTCTTGAGCTCGTGCGAGAGCTTCGACCCCACGAGCTCGAGCTCGCGGGCGCGCGCCAGCGCCTGCTCGGCGAGCGCGTCGCGGGCCCGGAGCGCCTCGTGCACCGCGCTCGCCGCGGTCCGCCGCAGCGCCCCGACGAAGTGGGAGTGGATCGTGAGCGTGCCGAGCGCGGCCAGGGTGGCCGCCACCGTGAACCAGGGCTCGGCCAGCACCGGGCCGAGCCAGGCGCGCGGGAGGAGCGCCAGCCCGAGCACCGCGCCGCACGAGAGCGTCAGGGCGGCGCGGCCGGCCCGCGACCCGCCGTAGCGCGAGTACAGCGAGGTGAAGTTCATGAAGAGCACGAGCGCGATCGGGCTGTGCAGGCCTCCGGTCACCCCAGCGATGAAGATGTTCTGGAGGGTGGACGTCCAGAGCAGGGCGCTCGCGAGCTCGCACCGGGTCTCGCCGCAGGGACCCGGCCGGCTCGCCAGGATCGCGAGCGGCGCCTGGCAGATCAGGGCGCCGGCGAACGCCAGGCAGCGGCCGACCGGGTAGCCGCCCGCCACGAAGCAGCCGAGCACGGCGAACCACATCGGCCAGATGACGAGCCAGACGAAGCGGCTGCGCACCAGCCGCAGCACCGTCTCGTCGGGGTCCCCGAGGACCTCGGCGACGGCGTGCAGCTCGGGCTCGGAGAGGCTGGGGCGCGGCGGGGGCATGGGCGGGCTCGGTGCAGGAGGCGCGCCACGCGGCCCCGGGCCGGGCGGCGTCGCCCCGGCCCGATTGTAGCTCCGGCGGCGGCGTCCGGCCGGGCTCCCGGTGTCGGGATGGCGCACAGGGCTGTCGGAGCGGCGAGCAGGTGAAGGCCCCCGCCGCGCCGCCCAGCGGCGCCCGGCGCGGCTCGCGCCCGCGGCACGTGCCGTGCACAGGGCGGCGGCGACCCGTTCCGAAGGAGAAGATCCGATGCAGCAGCGCACCCACCTCCCTCCGCTCCAGGCCCGGCGCAAAGGCCTCGCCCGGCGCGTCCACCGCCTTGGCGCGCGACTCGCGCTCGCCGGCGCGCTCGTGGCCGCCGCCGGCTGCGGCGGGAAGCGCGCGGCGCCGCCGCCGGCCGGCGGGCTCCCCGAGGTCGCGGTGGTGACCGTCCAGCCGGCGCAGGTCGCGCTGACGCAGGAGCTCCCCGGGCGCACCTCGCCCTACCGGATCGCCGAGGTCCGGGCGCGGGTGAGCGGCATCGTCCAGCGGCGCCTCTTCACCGAGGGCGCCGACGTGAAGGCGGGGCAGCGCCTCTTCCAGCTCGACGCCGCGCCCTACCAGGCCGCGCTCGACAGCGCCCGGGCGCAGCTCGCGCGCGCCGAGGCGAGCGCCGCCTCCGCGCGCCTGCAGGACGAGCGGACCGCCGCGCTGGTGGAGGCGAAGGCGGTGAGCCGCCAGGAGCGCGACGACGCCCTCGCGGCCCGGAAGGCGGCCGACGCCGACGTGGCCGCGGCCCGCGCCGCGGTCCAGAGCGCCCGCATCAACCTGGGCTACACCGACGTGACCTCGCCGCTCACCGGCCGGATCGGCCGCGCCGCGGTGACCGAGGGCGCCTACGCGCAGCAGGCCCAGGCCACGCTCCTCGCCACCGTCCAGCAGCTCGACCCCATCTACGTGGACGTGACGCAGTCGAGCGCGGAGCTGGCGCGCCTGCGCGGAGAGCTCGCGGCCGGGCGGCTGAGCCGGGCCGGCGGCGGCGCGCGCGTGAAGCTCGTGCTGGAGGACGGGACCGAGTACGCGCAGGCTGGCGCGCTGCAGTTCTCCGACGTGACGGTGGACCCGGGGACGGGCTCGGTGGCGCTGCGGGCCCTCTTCCCGAACCCGAAGGGCGAGCTCCTGCCCGGCATGTTCGTCCGGGCCCGCGTGGAGGAGGGGGTCGAGCCGCAGGCCCTCACCGTGCCGCAGTCGGCGGTGCAGCGCGACGCGCGCGCCCGGGCGACGGTCTTCGTGGTGGCCGCCGGAGATCAGATCGAGGCGCGCGAGGTGCGGCTCGGCCGCACCGTGGGCGCGAGCTGGGTGGTGGCCGCGGGCCTCGCCCCCGGCGAGCGGGTGGTGGTGGAGGGGCTGCAGAAGATCCGGCCGGGCGCCAAGGTCCGCCCGGTCGCGGCCCCCGCCCTGGCCGCGGTGCCCTGAGCCCTCCTCGAAAGCGAGCACACGGTGTCCAAGTTCTTCATCGACCGGCCGGTCTTCGCCTGGGTCATCGCCATCGTGGTGATGGTCGCGGGGGCGATCTCGATCCTCCGGCTCCCCATCGCGCAGTACCCGGCCATCGCGCCGCCGACCATCAGCATCAGCGCCACCTACCCCGGCGCGTCCTCGAAGACGGTCGAGGACAGCGTCACGCAGGTGATCGAGCAGAAGATGAACGGGCTCGACCACCTCCGCTACATGTCGGCGACCAGCGACGCCACCGGCAGCGCCACCATCACCCTCACCTTCGACGCCGGGACCGACCCGGACATCGCCCAGGTCCAGACGCAGAACAAGCTGCAGCTCGCCATGCCGCTCCTGCCGCAGGAGGTGCAGCGGCAGGGCGTGCGGGTGACGAAGGCGGTCAACAACTTCCTGCTCATCGCGGCGCTGGTGTCGGAGGACGGCCGGCTCGGCCGGGCCGACCTCGCCGACTACGCGGCGGCGTCGGTCGTCGATCCCCTCGGCCGCGTGAACGGCGTGGGCGAGGTGATGCTCTTCGGCTCGCAGTACTCGATGCACGTCTGGCTGAAGCCGGATCGCCTGCTCGAGTACGGGCTCACGCCGGCCGACGTGAGCCGGGCCATCCAGGCCCAGAACGCGCTCGTCTCCGCCGGCCAGCTCGGCGGCGCGCCGGCGGTGCCCGGCCAGCGGCTCAACGCCACCGTGACGGCCCAGTCCCGCCTGCGGACCGCGGCCGAGTTCGAGGACGTGCTCCTGCGGGTGAACCCCGACGGCTCGAAGCTGCACCTGCGCGACGTGGCGCGGGTGGAGCTCGCGGGCGAGACCGCCGAGATCGAGACCAGCTACAACGGCCGGCCCACTGCGGGCATCGGCGTGAAGCTCGCGAGCGGCGCCAACGCCCTCGCCACCGCCGACGCGGTGCGCGCCCGGCTGAAGGAGCTCTCCCCCTTCTTCCCGGCGGGCGTGAGCGTGCAGTACCCGATGGACACCACCCCCTTCGTCCGGCTCTCGATCGAGGAGGTGGTGAAGACCCTGCTCGAGGCCATCGCGCTCGTGTTCCTGGTGATGCTGGTGTTCCTCGGGAACCTGCGCGCCACGCTCATCCCCACCATCGCGGTGCCGGTGGTGCTGCTCGGCACCTTCGGCGTCCTCGCCGCCGCCGGCTTCACCCTCAACACCCTCACGATGTTCGGGGTGGTGCTCGCCATCGGTCTCCTCGTGGACGACGCCATCGTGGTGGTCGAGAACGTCGAGCGGGTGATGGCCGAGGAGGGGCTCTCGCCGCGGGAGGCCACCCGCAAGTCGATGGGGCAGATCACCGGCGCGCTCGTGGGCATCGCGCTCGTGCTCTCGGCGGTCTTCGTGCCGATGGCGTTCTTCGGCGGGTCGGTCGGCGTCATCTACCGCCAGTTCTCGATCACCCTCGTCTCGGCGATGGTGCTCTCGGTGCTGGTTGCGATGATCCTCACCCCCGCGCTCTGCGCCACCTTCCTGAAGCCGGTCGAGCGCGGGCACCGCGCCGGCGGCTTCTTCGGCTGGTTCGACCGGAACTACGACCGGGCCCGCGAGTCCTACGAGGGGGTGCTGGCGCGGGTGCTGCGCCGCACCGGGCGCGCCCTGCTGGTCTACGGCGCGCTCGCCGGCGCCATGGCCTTCCTGCTGCTGCGCCTGCCCTCGGGCTTCCTGCCCGACGAGGACCAGGGCGTGGTCTTCGCCCAGGTGATGCTGCCCCCCGGCAGCACCCTCGAGCAGACCCGCGAGGTCTCGCGGCGGGTGGGCGACTACTTCCTCCAGCAGGAGAAGGAGGCGGTGCAGTCGGTCCTGGTGGTGGACGGGTTCGGCTTCGCCGGCCGCGGCCAGAACGTGGCCATCGCCTTCGTGAGCCTGAAGGACTGGTCGCAGCGCAAGGCGCCGGGGCTAAAGGCCGCGGCGGTGGCGGGCCGGGCCATGGGCGCGTTCGCGCAGTACCGCGGCGCCCTGGCCTTCGCCTTCACGCCCCCGGCGGTGATGGAGCTCGGCAACGCCACCGGCTTCGACCTGCAGCTCCAGGACCGGGGCGGGGTGGGGCACGAGGCGCTCATGGCCGCGCGCAACCAGCTCCTCGGCGCCGTCCGCGGCGAGGCCGGGGTGGCCGGCGTGCGGCCGAACGGGCTCGAGGACACCTCCGAGTACAAGATCGACGTGGACCGCCAGAAGGCCTCGGCGCTCGGCGTCTCGCTCGCCGACGTGAACGCCACGCTCGCCTCGACCTGGGGCACGAGCTACGTGGACGACTTCCTCGACGGCGGGCGCATCAAGAAGGTCTACATGCAGGCCGACGCGCCGTACCGGATGCGCCCCGAGGACGTGAGCCGGCTCTACGTCCGCAACGCGCAGGGGCAGATGACCCCCTTCTCCGCCTTCACCACCGGCCGGTGGACCACCGGCTCCCCCAGGCTGGAGCGCTTCAACGGCGTGCCCTCGCTCGAGATCCTCGGCGCGCCCGCGCCGGGCCGGAGCTCCGGCGAGGCGATGGCGGCGATGGAGCGGCTCGCGCGCCAGCTGCCGCCGGGCGTGGGCTACGAGTGGACCGGCCTCTCCTTCGAGGAGCGGCTCTCTGGCTCGCAGGCGCCCGCGCTCTACGCCATCTCGCTCCTGGTGGTGTTCCTCTGCCTCTGCGCGCTCTACGAGAGCTGGTCGATCCCGCTGGCCGTCATCCTGGTGGTGCCGCTCGGCGTGCTCGGCGCGGTCGGCGCCGCCTGGGCCTTCGGCCTCTCGAACGACGTCTACTTCCAGGTGGCGCTGCTCACCACCATCGGCCTCTCCACCAAGAACGCCATCCTGATCGTCGAGTTCGCGAAGGAGCTCGAGGGGAGGGAGGGACGCACGCTGGTGCAGGCGGCGCTGGAGGCGGCGCGGCTCCGGCTCCGCCCCATCCTCATGACCTCGATCGCCTTCGTCCTCGGCGTGCTGCCGCTCGCCCTCTCCCGCGGCGCCGGCGCCGGCAGCCAGAACGCCATCGGCATCAGCCTCATCGGCGGCATGCTCTCGGCCACCTTCCTCGCCGTCCTGCTCGTCCCCGTCTTCTTCGTGGTCATCCGCCGCCTCGCCGGGGCGGAGCGGCCGGTCCCGGTGGCCGCGCCCCCACCGGCCGCGATCGCCGCCTCCGGAGGGCGCGCCGATGTCTAGTCCCCTGTCCCGCATCGTCCCCTGCCTGCTCCTGCTCGCGGGCTGCACCCTCGCTCCCCGCTACCAGCGGCCCGACGCGCCGGTGGCGCGCGACTGGCCCGCGACCCCCGGCGCGACCGCGCCCGCGGGCGGCGTCGCCGCCGCCGACGTCGGCTGGCGCGACTTCTTCGAGGACCCCCGGCTGCAGGCGCTGGTGGCGCTGGCGCTCGAGGAGAACCGCGATCTGCGCGTCGCGGTCGAGCGGGTCGAGCTCGCGCGGGCGCAGTACCGCATCGAGCGCGCGCCGCTCCTCCCGAGCGTGGGCGGCAGCGCCAGCTTCACCCGCCAGCGCGTCCCCGCCGACCTGAGCGGCACCGGCCAGGCGGTCACCTCGAGCCAGCTCAGCGTGGGCGCCGGCGTGTCGGCGTACGAGCTCGACCTGTTCGGCCGGGTGCGGAGCCTCGCCGACGCGGCCCGGGCGCAGTACCTCGCCACCGGGGAGGCGCGGCGGGCCGCGCAGCTCGCGGTGGTCTCGGAGGTGGCGGCCCAGTACCTCGCCGAGCGCGCCACGGACGAGCAGCTCGCGCTCGCGCGGCGCACCCTCGAGGCCGTCCAGGCCACCTGCGAGCTCACCCGGCGCGCCCACGACGTCGGGCGGCGCTCGGAGCTCGACCTGCGCGCGGCCGAGGGGCAGGTGGAGACCGCGCGCGCCGCGGTGGCGAGCCAGGCCGAGCAGGCCGCGCGGGCCCGGAACGCGCTCGTGCTCCTCGTCGGCCGCTCCCTCCCGGACGACCTCCCGCCGCCGCGGCCGCTCTCGGAGCAGCGGCTCCTGGCCGAGCTCCCCGCGGGCGTCCCCTCCGAGGTCCTGACGCAGCGGCCCGACGTGCTGCAGGCGGAGCAGGCGCTCGTGGCGGCCAACGCCTCCATCGGCGCCGCCCGGGCCGCCTTCTTCCCGTCCATCACCCTGACCGCGTTCGGCGGGACGAGCAGCGCGCAGCTCTCGGGGCTCTTCTCGGGCGGCTCCGGGACCTGGAGCTTCGCGCCCTCGCTCAACCTCCCCATCTTCACCGGCGGCCGGAACAGGGCCAACCTCGACGCGGCGCGGTCGCAGCAGCGGCTCGAGGTGGCCCAGTACGAGAAGGCCATCCAGGTCGCCTTCCGCGAGGTGGCGGACGGGCTCGCCACGCGCGCCCTCGCCGGCGAGCAGGTGAAGGCGCAGTCGGGGGCGGTGGGCGCGGAGCGTCGCCGGCTCGAGCTGGCCGAGCTCCGCTATCGCCAGGGGCTCGACAGCTACCTCTCGGTGCTCACCGCGCAGCAGGACCTGTACCGGACCGAGCAGGCGCTCATCCAGGCCGAGCAGGCCCGGCTCACGAACCTGGTGCAGCTCTACAAGGCGCTCGGCGGCGGCTGGCGGGAGCGGACCCGCGCGGCCGAGGCGCCGCCCGCGGCCGCCTCCGCCCCGGACGGCGGCGGAGCGCGCGGGTGAGGAGGGGCTCATGAAGCGGCGATGTCTCAAGAGCGGCCTGCAGGCGCTGCTGGCGCTCGGCGGGATCCTGTCCGCCGTGCTCGGCGCGCTCTGACGCGCGCTCCCCGGCGTCCGGCGTCCGTCGCGACGCAGGACGCGTAGAACGCGGCACCGCGCAAGCAACTACCCCCGCGCGCGGGGCCCGTACCGACCCGGGCGGCTCCGGCCGCCCGGGTCGGCCTTTGCGCCGGCGGTCTCGGCCGCGGCGCTCGAGACGGGCGCCGCCGCCCCCGCCCGCGCCAGGAGGCGCGCTGCTAGGATGGGGGCCGTGACCACGCCAGCCGGGCTCGCCGCGGGCCCCGACCGCAAGCTCCGCTGCTCCTGGGGAGCGTCCGCCGCCGAGTACCTGCCCTATCACGACGGCGAATGGGGCCTGCCCACCGCCGACGACGTGCGGCTCTTCGAGAAGGTCTGCCTCGAGGGTTTCCAGGCGGGCCTCTCCTGGCTCACCATCCTGCGCAAGCGCGAGGCGTTCCGGCGCGGCTTCGCCGGGTTCGACGTCGAGAAGGTGGCCCGCTTCGGCGCCCGCGACGTGGCGCGCCTGCTCGCCGACGAGGGCATCGTCCGGCACCGGGGCAAGATCGAGTCGGCGATCAACAACGCGCGCCGCGCCTGTGACCTCCGCGACGAGGCCGGCTCGCTCGCGGCCTACTTCTGGCGGTTCGAGCCGGAGCCGGCCTCGCGCCCGAGGCGGCTCACCTGGGAAGCGCTCCGGGGCATGGCGACCACGCCCGAGTCGGTGGCGCTCTCGAAGGACCTCCGCCGGCGCGGCTGGAGCTTCGTCGGCCCCACCACCCTCTACGCCTTCATGCAGGCGGTGGGCATCGTGAACGACCACCTCGACGGCTGCGCGTTCCGGGCCAGCGCCGAGCGGGCGCGGCGGGCGTTCGAGAGGCCGCGGTAGCGCCGGAGACGAGGGCCCGAACCGGCGGCCTCAGCCCCAGACCGCGAACAGGAAGGCCGCCAGGGTCACGAGCCAGCCCGCGAGCAGGATCGGACCGACCGCGTAGACGTGGGGTACGGTGCGGCAGGCGTCCACGCGGGTGCACAGCAGCCTGCGCCGTCCGAGCAGCTGACACCGGAGGCAGGAGAGGGCCGTCGGATCACGGGGGGCGCCGGGCTGTGCGGGCAGGGTGAGCAGGCCTTCCGGTCGCGAGGAATCAGAGGGAGCCATCGTCGTCTCCGATCTTTGCTCGCACGGCGTTCGAACCGTCCAAGGCGGACGATTGCGCCCGGCTCGCTCGGCGCGCAAAGGCGCCGGTAAGAGGGGAGGCTATGCACTGGTCGCGAGGGACCAAACGTTTACGAGTGATTAAGACGGGGTCGCCACAAGGAGGCTCGCGGCGGGGAGGTGCTCGGAGAAGCGGCAGAGCGCGGCGGACGCGCCGCCGTGGCTCACGATCCCGATCGCGCGGCCGCTCTCCCCGAGGACCGGGGCGCCCGGGAGCAGCTCCGCCAGCCCCGGCGCGAAGAGCGTTGCGCCCCGGAGCTCCCCCGCGCCGAAGGCCCCACCGGGCGCGCCGAGACGGACCGGCCCTTCCCAGCTCGGCGACGGCTCCGGCAGGGCGGGCGCGAGCTCCTGGAGCAGCTCCTCGACGCGCAGGGCCGGGTTGAGCTCGTCGGGCACCGTGAGCCCGGCCGCCGTCGCGCTCCCGAGGAGCGCCAGCCCCGAGCACGGCTCGGCGTAGGTGACGATGGCGAAGGCGCGCCGGTCGGTGCCGGGCCGGCGGATCCGCACCAGCACCAGGATGCCGGGCGCGTCGGGATCGGGGAGGGTGGCGTTCCCGGTGGGCCGGGGCAGGCACTGGCAGGAGGTGGCGACGGCGCCGCCGGGGAGCGCGACCCCCAGCCCCACCAGCCGGTCGCCGTTGAGCGCGTCGAGGATCTCGACCACCGCCCCGGCCGCGCGCGTCTCGTCGACGGTCATCGGCGGCTCCTCACCCGTGCTCCGGGGCGAACCCCGGCCGCAGGAGCTGGACCGGCACCGTGATCCCGGCCGGCGCGTCGGCGCGCCCGGGCGGCAGGAGCGCCACCCCGTCGGCGTCGAGGAAGGTGCGCAGGAAGGAGGTCTCCTGCTTCCCGGCGCTGCGGGCGTGGAGCACGCCGTTGCGCCGCTCGAGCTTCACGCGCGAGAAGGTGACCCGGCCCGGCCGGTGCGAGAGCTGCTCGTCGAGGACGGCCGAGACGAGCGGGCGGAGCACGTGGCGGTGGCCCTGCATGCGCAGGAGCGCCGGCCGCACCAGCTGCTCGAACATCATGAGCGTCGAGACCGGATTGCCGGGGAGCGAGAGCACCAGGGTGGCGCCGCGCGCCCCGAACGCCGTCGGGTGGCCCGGCTTCACCTCGATGGTGAAGAAGATCGGCGTGACCCCCAGCTCGGCGAGCAGCTCGCGCACCAGGTCGCGGTCGCCCATCGAGACGCCGGCGGTGGTCACCAGCACGTCGGCGCCCAGCCCGAGCGTGAGGAGCGCGCGGAGCGGCTCGGCCTCGTCGCGGGCGATCCCCAGCCCCACCGGCACACCGCCCGCCTCCCGCACCGCCGCCGCGACCGCGATGGCGTTCGAGTCGTGGATCTGGCCCGGGCCGAGCGGCGCGCCCGGCTCGACCAGCTCGTCCCCGGTGGAGAGGATCGCGACCCGCGGCCGGCGGAAGACCGGCACCGTGAGCCGCCCTGCCGAGGCGAGGAACGACACCTCCGGCGCGCCCAGCACCGTGCCGGCGCGGATGGCCACCTGGCCCGCGCCCAGGTCGGCGCCGCGGTGGCGGACGTGGGCGCCGGCGGAGAGGGCCCGCGGCAGGTGGACCGCGCCCTCCCGCTCCTCCGCGTCCTCGAGCGGCACCACCGTGTCGGCGCCGGGCGGGATGGGGGCGCCGGTCATGATCCGGACCGCGGTGCCCGGCGCGACCGGGATGGTGCCGGGCGAGCCGGCGGGCACGAACCCCGAGACCGGCAGGACCACCGGGCCGGGGGCGTCCGCCGCGCGCAGGGCCCAGCCGTCCATGGCCGAGTTGTCGAAGCGCGGGAAGTCCACCTGCGTGGTGAGGTCGGCGGCGGCCACGCGGCCGACCGCGTCGAGCAGCGGCACGAACTCGGAGGGCAGGGGCTCGGCGCGAGAGAGCACGAGGTCGCGCGCCTCGAGGAAGGTCGTCGTCATGGGATCACTCCGGGATGCGCACCCCGAGCCACTCGGCCACGAGGCTCCGGGCCAGGGACTCGTCATTGGTGCCCTTGATGATGGCGCGGCCGTCGTCGAAGAGGGTCAGCTCGTGAGGCGGTGCGCGCAGGCGGACCAGGTAGTCGCTGGCGCGGACCTCGCCGTAGGCGCGGAGCCGCTCGGCCATGGGGGCGAGGCTCCGCCGCCGGTAGGGCAGCGCCCGGATCTGCACGGCGTCGCCGCAGAGCACGGTCACGAGGGCGCCGGTGTCGTCGAAGACCCGGCGGACGTTGCCGGCTACCAGCCCCTCGGCGCGGTCGAACACTTCGAACTCCACCTTCTGCCCCTCGGCGAGCTCCCGGTGGCAGCCGTCCGCCAGGATCACGCTGAAGTGGCAGAAGACGTCCTCACCGCCGGCGTCCTGCGCGAGGTAGCCGAACCCCCGCTCGAGGTCGAACCACTTGACGGTCCCCTGGACCATCAGAGGATCTCGACCAGCCGGACGTCGAAGAAGAGGTCGTGACCGGCGAGCGGGTGGTTGGCGTCGAGGGTGATGGTCTCGTCGGTCCTTGCGACCACCCGGGCCCGCACGCTCGCGCCGTCGGGGCCGCTCACCTCCCAGACGTCGCCCACCTTGGGATCGAAGTTGTTGGGGCGGTGGCGCCCCTCGGCCACGCGGAAGCGCTCCAGCCCGAGCTCCCGGGGAGTGAAGTCGTCGATGGGCAGCACCATCACCCGCGCCTCGTCGCGCGCCCCGAAGGCCCGCTCCGACCTGATGGTGATGGTCGCCTGCTGGCCGGGCGCGAGCCCGACGAGCGCGTCCTCGAAGTCGGGCGGCATCTCGCCTTCGCCGATGACGAGGGCGGTCGGCCCGAAGGTGACCCCGGTGCCCTTGAAGTTCGCGAAGTTCGTGTTCCCGGCGTCCTCGGTGGTGTCGAAGACCGTCCCGTCGGCGAGCCTCCCCGTGTAGTGGAGCCTCACCTTGTCGCCGCGCGTCGCCGTGCTCATCGAACCCTCCTGTCCTGCATCCTGGCAGTCTCGTCCGGAGCGACGCTCCGGCGAGCTCACGACTTCCTCGTTCGCCCGCAGGCGCAGGCCGCGACCCGGACGGTCGCGGAGACCTGGGGCATCCCAGCCTCGAGATCGATGCGCCGGCCGGCGCGCCCGTCGGCCACGCCGGCCAGGAGCTGCACCAGCTCGAGCGCGGCGAGCGCGCCCAGGGCCGCCGCCGACGCGCCCGGCCGCGCCGTCATCCCGCTCGCGAGCCGGGTGGCGCACTGGTAGCAGGGGGCGCCGGCGGGCACCGTCACCACCTCGCCGTCGTCGCCGTCGGCGAGCGCGACCACGTGCGGCAGCCCGGCCAGCCTCGCCTGCGCGGCGGCGGCGCGGGCGATGGCCGGCGAGGCGGCGCAGACGAGCGCCGCGGTCGGCTCGCTGCCGGTGGCGTACGGGCGGGCCTTGCAGAGCGAGGTCCCGGCGCGCACCGCCGCCATCGCCGCGAGGACCCGCGGCTCGCCCGGCCGGCCCGCGCCGTACAGCCAGCTCGCGGCGTCCTCGGGCCCGAGGTCCTGCGGATCGTCCACGAGCAGCGTGCCCACCCCCGCGGCGGCGAGGTAGAGCAGGGCCGGCCCGGCCACCTCGCCGGCGCCCACCACGTGGACGCGGGCGGCGCGCAGGAACTCCTGCGTCACCGGCACGAACCCGGGCAGGCTCAGGTGGCGCGCGTAGCGCGCGGCCTCGGCTTCGGAGAGGGGCACGGTCAGCCTCCTGCGACGGCGGAGAGGGGAGCGGCGCCGGTCCGGCAGGTGTGGCAGCCCTCCCGCCGCGGGAGCGGCACGGCGCGGACGCGCCCCCCGCGCGACTCGTAGCTCACGAGCTTGCCGGCGTAGGTGCCGGGCCGGCCCTGGAGGAGGCGGACCGCCTCCGCTCCGAGGAGCGCGCCGACGAGCCCGGCCAGGGGCCCCAGCACGCCCGAGCCGGCGGGGCCGTCGGGCGGGGGCTCCTCGAAGAGGCAGCGCAGGCAGCCGGTGGTCCCGGGCAGCACCGTGACGAGCTGCGCCGAGTAGCGCAGCGCGCCGCCGTGCACCAGCGGCCGGCCCGCCGCGACCGCCGCGTCGCTCGCCAGGAAGGCGGCCGCGACGTCGCCTCCGCCGTCCACGACGAGATCGACGGCGCGCGTGAGCTCGACGGCGCTCGCCGCGTCGAGCCGGCGGTCGAGGGGCTCGACCCGGCAGGCAGGGAAGAGCTGCCCGAGCCTGCGCGCGGCGGCCGCGGTCCTCCGCTCCCCCAGCTCGGCCTCGCCGAAGAGCGGCTGCCGGGTGAGGTCCGAGGGCTCGACGGCGCCGCCGTCCACCAGCGTGAGACGCCCCACCCCGGCGCTCGCCAGCACCAGCGCCGCCGCGCCGCCTGGCCCGCCCGCGCCGATGACGAGGGCGCTCTTCTCCGAAAGTGTGCCGCGCATCGCCGCCGCCCCCATCGCCTAGTCGAGCCCGAGCTTCTTCACCTGGTAGCGGAGCGAGTCGTAGGTCATCCCGAGGAGCTTCGCCGCCTGGGCCTTGTTGCGCCCGGTCCTGGCGAGCGCCTGGAGGATGAGGGTGGACTCGAGGTCCTCGAGGCAGAGCCCGCCATCGGGGAGGCTGAACTCGACGGCCGCCGCGGCTGCCGGCGCCGGCGCCTGAGCCGGCGCCTGAGCCGGAGCCGGAGCCTGAGCCGGGAGCGCAGCCTGCCGGCGGCCGATCTCGCGGGGCAGGTGCTCGGGGGTGATCACCGGACCGCTCTCCAGCACCACGAAGCGCTCGACCATGTTGCGCAGCTCCCGCACGTTGCCCGGCCAGTCGTGCGCGAGGAGCAGGCTCTTCGCCTCCGGCGAGAAGCCGGCGGGGCCGGAGCGGCCGTACTTCCTGCCGAAGAAGGCCAGGAAGTGCTGCGCGATGGACAGGATGTCGTCCGGGCGCTCGCGCAAGGGCGGGAGGCGCAGGCAGAAGGTGGCGAGCCGGTAGTAGAGGTCGATGCGGAACTCGCCACTCTGCACCTCCTCGTCGAGGTTCCGGTTGGTGGTGGCGAACACCGTGGCCTCGATGGGGATGTCGTGCCGGCCGCCCACGCGCCGGAAGCGCCACTCCTCCAGCGCGCGCAGCAGCTTCGCCTGCAGCCCCCACTTCATCTCGCCGATCTCGTCGAGGAGCACGGAGCCGCCCGAGGCCAGCTCGAAGATGCCCTTCTTCTCCGACTTGGCGTCGGTGAAGGCCCCCTTCTCGTGGCCGAAGAGCTCGCTCTCGATGAGGTGCTCGGGGAGGGCCGCGCAGTTGATGCCGATGAAGGGTGCCCGATCGTCCGCCTCTCCGCGGTGCATCAGGCCGTGGACGTGGCGCGCCAGGAGCTCCTTGCCGGTCCCGTTCTCGCCGGTGATGAGCACCGCCGGGACGCCGGCCCGCGCCAGCTTCTCGGCGCTCTCCTTGAGCTGCCGGAGGGCGTCGGAGGTGCCGATGAGCTCCCGCTGGTTGAGGCCGGAGCTGATCTTCCGGAGGTAGCCCACCTCCTGCTTGAGGCTCCCGCGCTCCATGAGCGAGGCGACCACCAGCTTCACCTCTTCGAGGTCGAAGGGCTTGGTCAGGTAGTCGGCCGCCCCGAGCTTCATCGCCCGGACCGCGCTCTCGGCGCTGTCGTCGGAGGTGAGCATCACCACCTGCGCGCCCACCCCGGCGTCGATGAGCTCCTGCAGCAGCTCCATCCCGCTCCGGCCGGGCATCTTGAGATCGAGGAAGACGACGTGGGGCGAGAACGCCAGGAGCTGGTCGAGCGCCCCCTCGGGATCCGACCGCGCCTCGACCTGGTAGCCCTCGTGCTTGAGCGACCGCGCCAGGATCGAGACGATGAGCTCGTCGTCGTCGAGCAGGAAGATGCGCCCCTTGGCCTTCATGCCGCCACCGGGGTGGGAGCCGGGCTGGGGAGCTGCACGCGGAAGATCGAGCCGCCCGCCGGGTTGGGCGCGACGCTGATGGCGCCCCCGTGCTGCTCCACGAGCTGCTTGCAGATGGCGAGCCCGAGCCCGGTCCCCTTCGGCTTGGTGGTGAAGAACGGGAGGAAGATCTTCTCCACGTGCTCGGGGCTGATCCCCCGCCCGGTGTCGGAGATCTCGATCTGGATGGCGCTCCCGGTGGCGGAGGTCCGGACCGAGAGCGTGCCGCCTTCGGGCATCGCGTCCACGGCGTTCAGCACGAGGTTGAGCAGCACCTGCTGGAGCTGCATCGGGTCGGCCCGCAGCTCCGGGACCGGCTGCAGGTCCCGGGTGATGGTGACCGGCGCGGCGCCGGACGACGCGCCGCCGTGGGTCTTCACGTGGAAGGCGAGGATCATGTCGATGAGGGCGTTGACGTCGAGCTCGGTGAGCTGGGGCTTCCCCGGCTTGGCGAAGTTGAGGAAGTTCTTCATCAGCGACTCGAGCCGGGCCACCTCGCGGGAGACCCCGCCCACGAGGTCGCGGTCTTCCTTGGAGAGCTCCGCCTCGTCGGCCAGCACCTGCATGGCCGCCTTGATGCCGCCGAGGGGATTCTTGATCTCGTGGGCCAGGCCCGCCGCGAGCTGGCCCACCACCACCATCTGCTCGGTCCGCTGCGTCCGGAGCATGTGCTCCTTGAGCGAGCCGGCCATGTCGTTGAAGGCCTCGGCGAGCTCCTGGAACTCGTCGGAGAGCCTCGCCACGCGGTGGTCGAGGTCGCCCCCCTTGAGCTTGCGCGTCGAGGCGAGCAGGACGCGCAGCTGCCGGGTCAGGCCGGAGATGCAGAGGTAGCCGAGCAGCGCCGCCAGCACCGGGCCGACCGCCAGGAGCGCGTAGAGGACGCGCTGCGCGTGCCGGATGGCTTCGGCCGTCCGGCGCGTCTGCCGCTCCAGGCTCACGGTCGTGACGTCGACGATGTCCCGGACCTGGCCGATGAGCTTCTCGCCGATGGGGAAGGCCGGATCGTCCACCGAGGCGAGCCCCGGCGCGCGCGCCATGCTGCGCTGCAGGGCGCCCTTGTACAGCTCGGTCTGCGCGTTCAGCGCGTTGAGCTGCTCGGTGACCGCGGCCGAGTGGTGGCACGCGAAGCAGGAGTCGACGCGCTTGCCCAGCGCGTCCACGTCGGCGATGACCACGTCGAGGTTGCGCGAGCCCTGGGTGCTCCGGAGGAGGAAGTCGAGCTCCACCTGCTTCAAATGGAGCAGGTACTGCTCGCGCAGGATCTCGACCTGGTGGAGGGTGATGAGGTGATTGAGATCGGTCGTCGCCGCGTCGATCCGGCGGGCGATATCGACGCCGGCCAGGAGGAAGACGAGCGTGAATACGCTCAATGCGACGATGATCTTGCGCTTCAACGGAGCTCCCCCCAGTACGGCGTGAGCGAATATACTCCAACCGGGGCCGGTTAGGCCGTTCGAGGGAGGAAGAATGAATCACTTCACCTTCCCCGTGCGCCAGGCGAGGCGGTCCGCCGCGATGGACGACGCGCCGATCGACTGGAACGAGGCCTGGCAGGCCGCGCGGCTCCGGGCCGGGAAGCGGAGCGGCAAGGAGGTCTGGGACCGGCGCGCCCCCTCCTTCGCCCGGAACGCCTCGGCGAGCGGCTACGTGGAGCGGATGCTCGAGCTGATGCGGCCCGAGCCCTCCTGGACCGTGCTCGACGTCGGCTGCGGGGCGGGGACCCTGGCCGCGCCGCTGGCGCGCCGGGTGCGCGCGGTGACCGCCCTCGACTTCTCCCCGCGCATGCTGGAGCTCCTGCGGGAGCGCTGTGCCGCAGAGGGAATCGACAACGTCGCGCCGGTGCTCGGCTCCTGGGAGGACGACTGGGCCGGGCTCGGGATCGGCAGCTGCGACGTGGCGCTGGCGTCGCGCTCGCTCTCGGTGCCCGACCTGCGCGCCGCGCTCCTCAAGCTCGACGCCGCCGCGCGCCATCGCGTGTTCGTCACCGCGCCGGTGGGCGACGGCCCCATCGACCGGCGGGTGCTCGCGGCGGTGGGGCGCGGCTACGTCCCCGGCCCCGACTACGTCTATCCCGCGAACCTCCTGCGCCAGCTCGGCATCGAGGCCGCGGTCGAGCTCATCGCGGTGGAGGGGGTCCGCCAGTACGACACGCTCGACGACGCGGTGGAGCGGCTCCGCTGGATGGTGCCCGAGCCCACGCCCGAGGAGCTGGCGCGGCTGCGGGGCTGGCTCGCGCGTGAGCTCTCGCCCCGCGCCGGCGGCCTCGAGCTCTGCCCGCGGACGTTCCACTGGGCGGTCATCTCCTGGGTCCCGGCGCGCGGCCGGTGAGCGTTCGCCGGCGCCGCGCGCTCGGCGGCGACGCACATGGTGAGATCCCCAGGTAGTTGGGCTTAGCGCCGGAAGCCGCCGCGCGCCCACCTCGCCCCGCACCCGCAACCAAGCGTAACTGCCGCGCATTCGATGTGCGGCGGCGTGGCACGTCGAGTGCAGCTTGCGTAGCGACGACGCAACGGGACCGCCTTCGAAGCCCAGCGAGGAGAGAGCCAATGGCAGGTAATGATCAGCTTCCAGTCGTGACGATCCCGGAAGAGCTTACGACCCTCGAGCAGGTTCGTGAGTTCATCCACACGACCATCAGCCGCCGCACCTTCAACAAGTCGCTGGGGATCGCCGGCCTGGGCGCCATCGCCTTCCAGTACGGCTGCAGCTCCAGTACCCAGAACGTCGCGCCGCGCCCGATCTTCGTGGCGAACGCCGACGGGCTGGTGGTGGCCGACAACACCCTCTGCGTCGGCTGCCGCCGCTGCGAGTCGGCCTGCGTGGCCTTCAACCAGGGCAACCAGGCTCCGGGGAACAACCCGGCCAATCCCACCGGCGCCGACGCCGCCGCCTCCACCATGGCGCAGCCGGCCATCTCCAACATCAAGATCAACCGGAACCTGCTCTACGGCGTGAACGGCGCCAAGGACATGACCGGCCAGGGGCTCTACGGCAACTTCACCGTCGTCCAGAACACCTGCCTCCAGTGCCCGCACCCGGTGCCCTGCCAGCTCGCCTGTCCGCACGGCGCGATCCAGGTGGTCGGACCAGTCAACGCCCGGGTGGTGAACACCGACCTCTGCCAGGGCTGCGGGGTCTGCGTGAAGGCCTGCCCCTGGCAGATGCCCTCGCTGGACGGGGAGCCGCTCGCCAAGGGGACCAAGGCGCACAAGTGCCACCTCTGCGGCGGCGCGCCGGAGTGCGTCGCGGCCTGCACCACGGGCGCGCTGCAGTACCTGCCCTGGACCGACCAGACCTCCTACACGCCGGTGCGCCAGACGGTCCCCGCGTCGATCCAGATGCCGCCGGACGTCGCGGCCACCTGCTCCAAGTGCCACTGAGACCTTTCCGACCAATCTGACTCAATTACCGACGAGGTAGAACAATGGCAACGAGCTACGGCTGGACGGGACAGATTCTCCGGGTCAATCTCACGCTGGGCACCTGCAAGGCCTATCCGACCAACGCGTTCCCCGTGATCCTCTGGGACGAGTCGGACCCGATGGACAAGAAGGAGAAGCAGGTGGGGACGGTCGACATGACCGCCTACCTCGGCGGCCACGGCATCGGCTACCGGGTCCTCACCGACGAGGTCCCGGTCGGCTCGAAGTCCTGGAGCGAGCAGTGCCGCATCATCTTCGGCGTCGGCCCGATCACCGGCTCCGGCTCCCCGTCGTCCGGGCGTACCTCGGTCACCACCCTGCACCCGATCCACACGAACGAGCTGGTGGACGGCGGCCAGATGGGCGGCAACTGGGGCCCCGAGCTCAAGTACGCCGGGTTCGACGCCGTCGTCATCCTGGGCCAGTCGGCCAAGCCGGTCTGGCTGCGCATCGAGGACGGGAAGGCCACGCTCGAGGACGCCTCGATGATCTGGGGCTCGGGCATCTACTTCTCCAACAACTACATCGTCAACGAGATGGGGCCCGAGGCCCACGTGGCCTGCATCGGGCAGGCGGGCGAGAACCTGGTTCGCCTCTCCGCGGTCTACACCGACCGCTCCCACCGCGCCGGCGTGGTCGGCAGCGTCATGGGCTGGAAGCGGCTCAAGGCGATCGGCGTGCGCGGCACCGGCGCCGTCAACATCGCCGCCGACAAGGCCAAGTGGAAGTCGCTCGTGAACTACTACCTGGGCCTGATGGGCTGCAACAACCAGGGCGTGGTCTCGAAGAGCCTGCAGCCCTGGTCCGAGCACTCGCCGTCCAACACGCGCTGGACCGGCGCCAAGGGCGTGTTCTGGGGCGCCGCCACCCCGATCCGCGACCTCGGCGACTGCCCCGACATCGAGCACCCGACCGACGGCGCGCCGAGCCCGATCAACAAGATCGGCCTGCGCACGCAGAAGGGCTACAACGACTACGGCGACGAGGGCATGCGGCGCACGGTGAGGATGGACGGCTGCCACGCCTGCCCCATCCGCTGCCACATCGCGGCCGACCACCCGCAGCTGCAGAACTACAACATCACCCGCTACAACATGAACACCTGCGCCGGTAACCTGGGCGTGGGCACGTCGTACACCAACACGGCGGGCAACGATCCGACGTCGAACCCGATGATGTTGATCTACGCGGGCAACAGCCTCGAGAACGACTACGGGCTCTGGAACGACTACGCGGGGTGGATCTACGCGTTCAAGTGGGCCTACACCGCGATGGTGGACAATCCGGCGCCGCTCGGCTCGGCCGCCAACCCGTCGGGCGCGAAGATCCCGCTCTTCCAGAAGTACCTGACCGACGCCGAGTGGACCCTGCTCCGCACCACGGCGCTCTGGAACTCGGGCAAGAGCCCGTTCGGCCTGCTCGACGCCGGCGACCCGCGCTGGATCCAGTTCATCATCCCCTACATCTCGAAGAACATCAGCAGCGTGAACAACGAGCCCGTGAAGGCGCCGAACACGCCGGTGTATCCGGCGACCAACTCCTTCGGGGTGCAGGTCTACGGCACCCTCGGCTACTACCTCGGGATCGGGCCGCACCGGCTGGCGCAGGGCGACGACACCACCGGCTTCCCCGGCTGGCCCGAGCTCCTGGTCGCGCAGCAGACCAAGTCGGCCCTCAACACCTTCAAGATGGGGCACACCAAGCACCACGGCATCGAGACCAAGGGCAGCCTCGGCGCCATGGTCAACATGCTGCAGCGCAACCGCGACGCCAACAACCACACGCTGCAGAACTTCAACACCAACGGCCTGCCCGAGAAGACGTTCAAGGTGCCGATCGCCCAGGAGCTCTTCACGAAGGGGCAGTCGATCTTCAACGGCCCCGACGAATCGGCCCAGGGCAAGTACGTCTGGTGGGACCAGAGCGGAACCAACACCCCGTTCAACATGGGACGCGCGGCCTTCGCGGCGGCCTCCCTGGTGAACATGGAGCTCCACAACGCCATCACCCAGTGCAACTACACGCTCCCGGTCTGGGCCTCCCCGCTCGCGACGCGCAAGTATCGCGGTGACCCGACGCTCGAGGCGCAGACCTTCGAGGCGGTCACCGGCAAGGACCTGAAGGCCTTCGTCCAGGCGCTCATCGGGGCGCCGGCCTACAGCCCCATCATCGACGGCGTGCCGGACAGCCCGACGCCGATGATGGCCCTCGAGACGCTGGCGCTCCGCAACTTCACCCTGCAGCGCTGCCTGACCGCCATCCAGATGCAGAAGGCCAATCCCGACAGCGTCTACACGCTCCAGCCCTCGCCTTACCAAGAGGGCGGCGTCGCCGTGTACAGCCAGTACAACCCGCTCTCGACGCTGCCGGCCAACCCTGGCGTGCCGCAGCTCGCGCCGACCGGCCTGAAGGGTGACGGGAACAACATGCGGTGGAGCCACGACTACGCCTACCCGTGGAACTACAGCACCGTGAGCGGGGCTGGTGGCACGGTCGTCACCACCAGCGGCGCCGCCGGGAACAGCGGCTCCGCGGCGAGCTACCTCGACATCCCGGCCGTGGGCGACACCGAGGTGGCCAAGAGCATGACCTACATGCAGCTCGGCTGGGATCTCAACTCGGGCCTCCCGACCCAGAAGACGCTCAACAAGCTCGGGCTCGGCGACCTCATCGCGAAGATGACCGCCGCGGGCATCACCGTCCCGGCGTAGGCGACAGGAAGCTTCTTCACGAAAGCCCCCGGGCCACGGCCGGCCCGGGGGCTTTTACTTGGCTGGAGCCTCGCCCATCGGAGGTAAGATCCGATGCGTTTCCAGAGCGTGGGGGTGTGCATGCCGGAGCAGGAGCTCGACCCGACCGTTTCCCCGTTCGCCGACGTCCGGGCCGTCGCCCAGGACGCGCCGCCGATCGACCCGGCGGCGCTCAAGGCGCAGATCGCCGCCACGGTCCGGTCGGACTCCGAGTCGAGGCGGGCGATCACGCCGGAGCACCTCATCCAGGCGCTGGCGCCGGAGCTGCCGGCGGACGCGCTGAGCGTCCTCCTCTCCGAGATGGCCGCCGAGGGCGGCTTCACCGACATCAAGGCGATCGTGGCCCCCTCCGGCCGCATCTACCTCTTCTCCGAGCCCCACCTCGGCCGGAACGAGGCGGCGGAGCAAGCCCTGGTCGAGGAGGCCAGGCTCGCCATCGTGGAGAAGATCCGGCGGGACTCGCAGTTCGTCGCGCTCACGCCCGCGGCCGATCTGGAGCGGTTCTTCCCGTGGCCGGAGCCGGAGAAGCGGGCCGCGCTCCTCGCCGAGCTGCAGGCCGATCCGCGCTTCGGCGACATCCAGACGGTGACCGGGCCGGGCGGCGAGGTCTACTACCACTCCAACGCCTACCTGAGCGGCAACTACGGCAAGATCATGATGCGCGCGAAGGCCAACGACCCGGGCTGGGCGATCGCCGAGCTGGTGCGCGACCGCTCGCGCGTGATGCCCGCGCCGACCAGGATCACGGTGTTCGACGACCGGGTCTTCGGCCTCTCGCCGGACCAGATCCAGGGCTTCCTCGGCGCGCTCGGCGAGCCCGGCTCTCCGTTCGCCGACATCAAGAAGCTGGTCCACCCGACCACGGGCGCCGTCTACCTCTACTCCGACCAGTGGCTCCCGGAGGCGGCGGCGTTCGCGAGCATGGACTGGGACGAGGTGGGGGCCCGCCAGAACCCGTGACCGCGCCCACGGCCACGTCGATGCAAGACCGCACGTCTTCGGGAGCGCCGGAGCTCGCGCCCGCGACCCGCCGGCGCGTGCCCTGCACGAGCTGCGGCGTCTGCCAGTTCTGCCCGAGCCAGCTCTTGATCCCGATGATCCTCTCGCTCTACAACGACGCCCTGCTCGACTCGAGGGAAGACGCGGCCGAGGAGTACCGCCGGGCCTGCCTGGACGCGGAGCTGGGCGCGGATCGGTGCAGCGGGTGCGGCCTCTGCGAGACCGTCTGCCCGGCGAGGATCCCGGTTCCCGACAGGCTGCGCGAGGCGCACGCCTATCTCACCGGCGCCGCCTGAAACCGCCGGCACGAGCGGCTTGTGACGCGCGCGTTCGAGGTAGAATGACCCCTGCAATGGCCTTTGATCGGAAGCGGGCGGAGGGCGCGCTCGTCGATGTGCTCGAGGGGCTCGTCGGCGACCGGATCGCCGGGATGGGGTTCCGGCTGCTCGACGGCGTGATCGCGACGGCCTGCCACTGCCTGCCGCGACTCCAGGGGAAGGTGGTGCTGCCCGACCCCGACGCGCCGGGCGCGCCTCCGGTGACGGTGCGGCTTCGCCATCCCGCCACGGGAGAGGTCGCGCTCGCGGCGCTGGTCGCCGCCGACCCGTGCTCCGACTTCGCGCTGCTGCGGGCCCTGCCGGAGAGCGTCCCGGTCCCGCCCGGCGCCGGCGCCTCCTTCGCCGGGATCGTCGCGGGGCTCGAGCGCCTGCCTCTCGCGCGGAGCCCGCTCGCGGAGCAACGGGTCTCGTTCTGCACGCACGAGCGGCGCTGGGTGGAGGGGCTGGCGCGCGGCGCGTCGATCACCGTCTGGGACGACGCCAGCCGGATCCGCCGGGGCACCTCGGGCGCTCCGGTGTTCGACCAGGACGGGCGCGTGGTGGGGCTCGTGGGCAGCAACGACGTGCGCCTCCCCAGCGCGACCATGTGCCTGCTCGCGGAGCGGCTCCCGGCGTGGGCGCTGCGCGAGGCCGCCGAGCTTTCGGAAAGAGGAGCGTGAGCGAACGATGGCCACCTTCAACGTGACGAAGATCCGCAAGGAAGCGCCGGCCGGGAACCCGACCCACGAGCACATCGTGGGGGTGTTCACCTCGGACGGGACCTATCGCACCGTGCAGGAGGTGGCGGACAGCATCGAGGCGGGCGACGAGTGGCAGACCGCCCCCGCCGACGCGCCGCCGGCCGCGATCGGGGTGGAGCTCTTCTGCCCGAACGCCTGGTGCATGATGAAGCCGTACCTCTCGTCGTGCCCCGGCCCGTTCCTGGCGAGCGACCTCGAGAAGCTGCCCCGCGGCTGACGGCGCGCGCCGCCCAGCGGCTCAGCCGCCGATGGCGGCGAGGTTCCTGGCGACGCCGCAGCGCCCTTCGCGCAGGGCGTGCGACTCCGGCTTCGCCCTCACCGCGCGCTCCACCGTCCGCCAGAGCTCGGCCTCCTGATCGTCCCGCTGGAGCAGGGGACGCAGCGGCACCTGCTCCTCGCCGAAGAGGCAGAGCCGCAGGTCGCCGGTGGAGGAGACGCGGAGCCGGTTGCAGGAGGCGCAGAAGCCGGTCGAGTAGGGCGCGATGAGCCCCGCCTTCCCCTGGTGGTCCGGGTGCCGGTACATCGCGGCGGGGCCGTCGCTGGGGCTCTTCTCCTGCGGCACCCAGCCGCGCGCCGCCAGCCGCTGCCGGACCTCGTCGGCCGGGAGGTGGGCGCGCCGGAAGAAGTCGGCGTTGTCGCCGGTCTGCATGAGCTCGATGAAGCGGACCGTCACCGGCATGCGGCGGGTGAAGTCGAGGAGCCGGTCGAGCTCCGTGTCCTCGAGCCCGCGCAGGAGCACGGTGTTCACCTTGATCGACGGGATGCCCGCGGCCACCGCCGCCTCGATCCCGGCGACTACTTCGGGGAGCCGGTCGCGGCCGGTGACCTCGGCGAAGCGGGCGCGATCGAGGCTGTCCAGGCTGACGTTGAGCGCGTGGAGCCCGGCGTCGCGCAGCCCGGCGGCGAGGGAGGCGAGCCGGTGGCCGTTGGTGGTGAGCCCCACCCGGCGCACCCCCGGCGTGCGGGCGATCCGCTCCACCACCTCGCAGATGTCGGCGCGGGTGCAGGGCTCGCCTCCGGTCACGCGGACCTTCCAGAAGCCGAGGCCGGCGAAGCCGCGGACCAGGCGCGCGATCTCCTCGGCCGAGAGGGGCTGGCCGCGCGCCTTGGGGCAGCCGCCCGGGAGGCAGTAGACGCAGCGGAAGTTGCAGCGGTCGGTCACCGAGAGCCGGAGGTACTGGAGGGACCGGCCGAAGCCATCGCGTAGTGTTCCCCGGGCGCTCATGGATTGCAGCGATCGTAGCACCTCCCATGGCCATTGCGACGCGTCCGGCGCCTCACGGTGAAATGACCAGAGGGCATGGGCTTTCCACGGTGTCCCGGCCGGCGCCGGGCGGAGGGCCGCGCTCAACCCACAGGAAACACCGGCGCTTGGAGCGGCGCAGGCCGTGGCACGCTCGTTGCTCGCTTGGGCGGTGCCGGAAACCTTTTCTCACGGTGAGGCGAACGAATGAGGATCACGACAAAAGCGGTCGCCCTGCTCTCCGTGCTATGCGCACCGTGGACGGCGCGCGCCGTGGAGGTCGATGCGACCAGCTCGACGCAATACCTCCACTATCAGGACTTCCAGAGCGGCTCGAAGGATCAGGACGACGTCGCCGAGTACTTCCGGCTGAGCCTGACCAAGATCGATCCGGCGGGGAAGATCAGCGTCCGCGGATACGGGCGGCTGGTCGGGCAGCTCACGACCAGCAACGAGTCTCGCCCCGAGCTGGTGTCGAACGTCGTCGGCCGCCTCTACTACCTGTACCTCGACTACCACGACGTCATCCAGGACCGGCTCGACCTGCGGCTCGGCCGGAGCTTCGTGAGCGTGGCCGCCGATCCGGCGACGATCGACGGCGGCTACCTGAACCTCAAGAACCTGGGGCCGGCCGGCGTGACGCTGTTCGGCGGCCGCCGGGTGGTCTTCGACAACAAGAGCGAGCTCGACGGCAGCGACTCGGTCTGGGGCGGCAGCGTCTACCTCGACACCGTCAAGTACACCCACGTCGAGGCGAGCTACTCGCGCCGCTACGCCGACAGCGAGCTGGCCCAGGAGTACGCGGCCCTCGACGTGTCGAGCACGCCGTTCTCGATGCTGGGGCTGGTGGGACGCGCCCGGTACGACTTCGCCTCCATGCGCTGGGCCGAGCTCCTCGTGGGCGCCGACCTCACCCCCATCGCCGACCTCACGCTGCACGGCGAGTACTACAACAGCAAGCCGACCTTCGATCAGTTCTCCTTCTACCGGTTCTTCAACGTCGACCGTTACCAGCAGTACAGCGTGGCGGCCGAGTACCGCTTCAACCCCCGGTACTCGCTGAACGCCCGGTACGCCTACGAGGACTTCAACGGGAACTCCTCGGCCAACCTGGTGGACGCCGGCGTCCACCTCGCCCCGATCGAGAACCTGACCGTCAACGCCAGCTACGAGTGGCGCGACGGCTACGCCGGCCGGATCAGCGGGCTTCGCTTCAGCGGCGGCTACCGGCTCCAGAAGGCGCTGCTCCAGGCGGGCGCGGACTTCGACGACTTCCGCCGCGAGGACTCGCGCGACGGCACCGCCAAGAAGTACTGGGCCGCGGTATCCTACGACGTGTGCAAGGCGGTCAGCGCCTCGCTCCGCGCCGAGAACAACCTGAACTTCTACTTCAGCCACGCCTTCCGCGGATTCCTCGCGGTCAACGTGCATCTCTAAGAGCGGAAGGGGACTCAATGTCACGCAGCAACGCATCGAGACTGCTTCGTCTGCTCACCGCGGCCCTGGTCCTCGCCGGCGCGCCGCTGGCCCGGGCGACCGACCACAAGGACTACAAGGCCTCCAAGCCGTCGGAGTGCCGGGACTGCCACGGCGCGTCGGGGGTCACCGACACCCACAACGCCCCCGACTTCAAGCGCCAGCACCGGCTCGTGGCCCGCAAGGCGAACAACAACTGCGCCGACTGCCACCAGCAGTCCTACTGCCTCGATTGCCACAACGGTGGCAACGTGGACGCCGACCTCTCCAAGACCTTCTCGCGGCGCGGGGAGTACATGCCCAAGTCGCACGCGGCCGACTTCATCTCGACCCACGCGATCAAGGCCACCGACGACCCGCAGTCGTGCAACCGCTGCCACGAGCCGAAGTTCTGCTCCGACTGTCACGCCCGGCAGATCCAGCAGAACCGGCCCGGCATGAGCATCCGCCCGCACAAGCCGGTCTTCAGCGGCGGGCAGCCGGACCCGAGCTGGGTCTCGTTCCACAAGACGGACGCGCGCAGGAACCTGCGCTCCTGCCAGGGCTGCCACCCGTCGAAGAGCGACTGCTCGAACTTCCAGTGTCACCCGGGGCTCGGCGGAAGGTAGGGGCGGGGACGTGGGATCAGCCAGGTCCAGGCTGGACCGCCGGCTTGGACCTGGCTGAGCCGCTCCCATGGCGCCGCGCGACGCCCTCTTGAGCCTGGCCGCCCTGGCCGTCGCCGCGTGCGGCGGCCAGGCGGGCCAGGCCGGTCCTGGCCACGCCGACGGTGGGACGACTCCCGCGGTCGCCTCCTGCACCGGGTCCATTCCAGCCAACGCCGTGATGTGCCCCGGCGCCGACGCCGGGCTCGTGCGCGATGCGCCCCGCGTCGTCACCGGCACTTCCTGCGACTGCGGCGGCGCCTGCGTCCCGACCCCGTGCACCTACGTCTGCGAGGCCGGCTACACCGTCAGCGACGGTGCCTGCGTGGCCGTGCCGCCGCCGCCCGTCGTCGTCCAGAGCTTCGACAACGGCGACGGCACCGTCACCCTCCTCGACGACCTGGGCCGGACCACCTGGCTCGCCGACGGGGGCTGCTCCGGAGCGATGCCCTGGGACGAGGCGCAGGCTTGGGTGGCCGGGCTGGCGTCCGGCGCCTGCGGGCTGGCCGACGGCTCCGCGCCCGGCGACTGGCTGCTGCCCGGTCCGCTCCAGCTCCTGCGCCTCGGGTCGGTGCTGGCGGCGCAAGGCCCCTTCGTCCACGTCGGGGCCGAGGGCTACTGGTCGTCGTTCCAGCCCTGCATCGGGTACGCGGGCGCGGTGAACGTGGTGGAGGGGCGCTACCTCGACGTGCCGCCGACGGCGCTCTTCCAGGTCTGGCCGGTCCGGCGGTAGCCGGGGCCCCTCCGGTCACCGGGCTTGGTCCTGCCGCCTGGAGGAGCAGCTGCTCTTCGGGGGCTGGCTGCGCGGAGTGCCGCGGGACGGCGGCGCGTCTCGACCGGGAGCGCGCGCCGAGCCCCCCGTGTGAGCCGTTGCCGGCCACGCACCGGCGCGCCACGACTCTGCGAGGGGGTGAACCATGGGCTTCCTCGACAACCTCACCGGCTCACTGTCCGGCGGGTCCGCGAGCTCCGGCCTGGCGCGGTCCGTGATGGACATGATCGCGAGCGGGCAGGGCGGCGGACTCAACGGCCTCGTCCAGGCGTTCCAGCAGAACGGGCTCGGCCACCTGATGGACTCCTGGATAGGAACGGGTCAGAACCTCCCGGTCTCGCCGGGGCAGGTCCAGCAGGCGCTCGGGCCGAAGGTGCAGGAGCTCGCGAGCCAGCACGGGATGAGCACGGACGCGGTGAGCCACGCGCTGTCGCAGTTCCTCCCCGGGCTCATCGACCACCTCACGCCGAACGGGCAGGTGCCGCAGGGCGGCGTCGGCGCCGGGCTGTCGGCGCTGCGCTCGAAGCTGGGCATCTGAGATCGTCACCGCCGCGGTGCGCCCGCTCCCGGCGACGCAGCCGGGCTCGGCTCGAGCGCGTCGCGGGGGCAGGCCAGGCGTGCGCCTCCTGTCGCTCAGGGACAGGAGGCGCGACGACCTTCGCCCCCGGCGCGCCGGGCGGGATCACTTGTGCGCGCAGGAGCACGCGCCGTGCTCGTGCGGCTTCGGCGCGCTCGGCGCGGCCTGGGCGGGGGCCGCCTCCGGCCTGGCGGTCTGCCCCGTTGACTGGTTGCCGGACTTCTGGAGACGCCAGGCGTTCCGCTCCTCCCAGCTCGGCCCGGCGAACGCGGGGGTCACCATCATCGCGAGAGCCGCGGCGGCCACGATCTTCTTCAGCATGATCATTCCTCCGTCGGAGAGTTGGGCTTCGATTCCGACGCGAGGAGGCGCTGCATCCTGGGTGCCAGCCGCTCGAGGCCTCGAAATGCTCAGGATGGCGCGGCGGGGCCCGCTGGCGGAGGCACCGCGGCGGTTCCGGTGTAACCCGCGATCTCACGGTCGCGGGGTCCATCGAACCGCGCCCGACCGGTGGCGCTCGTCGCCAGCGGGGGGTAACTCGCCGGGAGACATCGGCACCCGGCGCGTCACGCTTCCGCGCCCGCCGGACGAAGCCCGAACGCCGGCGAACCGCTGCGTTCAGCAGTGAGCGTCGGCTGGCACTCGCGCTGCAAAGTGATCCGGGGACGGCATCGAGCCGTTCCACCATCCACGGAGGTCGTTCCCATGTCCCGGATCCTCAACACCACCCTCGCCGCCCTGCTCGTCGCCTCGGCCACGCCCGCGCTCGCGGCGGACCTGCCGCCCTTCGCCGGCAACTTCGACGATGCGCAGTACGGCTACGCCAACGACCCGGCCACGCCCGCCGCGGCGCCCCGCGGCGCCACCCTCGCCGCCTCGAGCAAGGACCGCGAGGCGAGCGCGACCCCGAAGCACGAGCACCGCGCCGGCTCGATGAAGAGCGACTGCACGTGCCACGGCTGAGGCGGAGCTTGCTCCGGCCGCCGCGCGCGGCCGGAGCGGGGGCGGTCATCCGGCCTCGCAGCGCCCGGGCGCAGCGCAGGTGGCCAGCGCTGCGCTCGAAGCCTGAGCAGTGGAGACCGTCAGCGCCCCGGTGCGCCCGCGCCCGGCGGGTCGTAGTGGCGGCGCGGCGACTCCTCCGGGAAGGCGGCGATGGCGTCGAGCGAGTCCTCGTCGAGGTAGCACCAAGCCCAGTCCTCGCCCGGCTCGAACGACTTGATGACCGGGTGGCTCGTCGCGTGGTGATGGCGCGTGGCGTGGCGGTTCGGCGAATCGTCGCAGCACCCCACGTGCCCGCACGTCATGCACAGGCGCAGGTGCACCCACGGGTCGCCGGTCTCGAGGCACTCCTGGCAGCCGTGCCCGCTGGGCCGCACGGGCGCTGCCCGCTTCCGCTCGAACTGCTTCAGGTGGTCGCACATGGGCCCTCCGCGGCCGCGATCGGGTCCTCGGGGTCTACCGGCGCCCGGTCGTTCGCGCCGCGGATCCCGCAGACCTGACCGGCAGGTCGCCGGGCGAGTCGAAGCGCGGACCGGAGCCCACCGTTCACGCGCGCTCGCCCCGGCCCTTCCAGCATCCGGCAGGATGGCCAGATGCGCCGTTCGATTCGCGCAGCGCTGCTGGGGGCGATCGCATCTCTGCTCGCCGCGAGCGCCATACCCGTCGGTGTCGCGTTCTTCCTGCGGCCCGACGGGTCGCTCGTCGGGATTCCCCGGGCCGTGCTCGCGGGCTCTCCCTTCGAGAGCTTCCGGATTCCCGGGCTCGTCCTCGCGACCGTCGTCGGCGGAAGCACCCTGTTCGCCGCGGTCCTCCTTGCGCGGCGAGCTCGCTCGGCCCGGATGGCCACGGTCGTCGCGGGTACCATCGTCGTCGGGTGGATCGCGGTGCAGGTTCTGCTCATCGGCTACGTGAGTCCGCTCCAGCCGCTGGTGAGCGTCCTCGGGGTCGTGCTGCTCGGGGGGGCGCTGGCGATGTGAGGTTCTTCCCGGGCCACGCCGGGCACAACGAACGCCGCCCAGAAGCCTTCCCCGGCGGACCCTGTCGCATCCCGGGCGGGCACCGCAGTGTGACTGTCCGCAGATGCGAAGGCGGTCGGGCGGTGTACGCTTTCGAGCCGGGAGGGAACTCATGCTGCTCGTCGCGATCATCTCCGCGGCCGCGCTCGCAGCGGAGCCGGTGTCATCTTCCTCGGAACCGCAGATCCTCCCGGACCGGACTCTCGCGAGGCGGCCCACGGATACGCGTGCCTCCGCGTCGAACGCGGGGCGGGACCGTCCGTTCCAGGCCGACTCGCCCCCCAGCGCCACTTCAATCGTAAGGGCGGGGGGTAGATGGGGCTTCCTGCAGCAGAAGGTTGCCCAAAGGTTGCCCGAAATGATGACCGAAAGTGACTGACGGGAAGGAAAGGAGAGGGGAGCCGTCGCCATCCCTCCGATTCATGGCGTTCTCGTCGCAAGCTCCTTCGCCACGTCGATGAAGAGGCGCAAGGGGCCCGAACGCTGCGCCCGGCTCGGGAAGTAGAGGAAGAACCCGGGGACGGTCGGCGCGTACTCCTCGAGCACGCGCACGAGCCGCCCGGTGCGCAGCTCCTCCTTCACGGCTGGTCCGAACGCGTACGCGAGTCCCAGCCCCTGCTCGACCAACGCCTGCGTCAACCGGCGGTCGTTCGTCACCACGCTGCCTCGGACTGGCACCCGCCAGTTCCTGCGACCACGCTCCAGCTCCCACGCGAACAGCGCCCCGCTCGACGGGATGCGGAACGTGAAGCAATCGTGCCGCAGCAGGTCCTCGGGACGCCGCGGCGTGCCGTGGCGCTCGAGGTACGAGGGCGCCCCCACCACGACGAAGCGGAACGCTTCAGTGAGACGCACCTGCACCATGTCCCGCTCGATGGCCTCGTGCAGGCGCACGCCCGCGTCGTACCCCTCCGCGATGACGTCCACGAGGCGATTCTCGACGACGACCTCCGCCTCGACGCGCGGGTGGCGTGCGCGGAAAGCACCGAGCACGGGCGTGACGACGTAGGGCACCGCGATCTCCGGCACGGTCAGCTTCAGCCGACCGACCGCCTCCCCCGGCTGCGCCGAGACCTCTTGCATCGAGGCGAGCGCCTGGCCGAGGCCTGGTCCTGCCCCGTCCAGCAGCCGGCGCCCCGCGTCGGTGAGCGCCACCCTGCGCGTGGTGCGGGTGAAGAGCACGACGCGCAGCTGCTCCTCGAGCTGGCGAACCGACTGGCTCACGGCTGCCGGTGAGACGCCGAGCTCGCGCGCCGCCGCGCTGAAGCTCCTGGTGCGGGCCGCCACGAGGAAGGTCTGGAGCTGGGGCAGAAGTGTCGTCTTCATGGAGAGGCTCGGAGGTGGGGGAGGGAGCCCGCTCCCTCGCCCGTGGAGCGTAGCGCGTTAGCGGGGGCGGATCTTCAAGCACAGCTTAAAAGCCCATTCCCGTCCCGCGTCTACTGCCCGGCTCACGTGGGCGCTAGTTTCCAGCCGGTCAGCGCGGAGTCTCGGCCGAAGCGAGAGACCGTGCACCCGAAAGGAAACCGACATGGGCGCAAGGAGCCCCTCCATCACCCTCAACAACGGCGTCCAGCTGCCGGCGCTCGGGCTCGGCGTCTTCCAGAGCCCGCCGGCCGAGACCGCGGGCGCCGTCGAGGCGGCCATCGCGGCCGGCTACCGGCTCATCGACACTGCCGCCGCGTACGCCAACGAGCGTGAGGTCGGCGAGGGCATCCGTCGCTCGGGCCTCCGGCGCGACGAGGTGTTCGTCGAGACGAAGGTCTGGATCAGCGACTACGGCTACGACGCGACGCTGCATGCCTTCGACAAGAGCGCCCGCAAGCTCGGCGTCGACCACCTCGATCTGCTGCTCCTGCATCAGCCGCTGCCGTCTGCGTTCGACCGCACCCTCGAGGCGTACCGGGCGCTCGAGAAGCTCCTCGCGGACGGCAGGGTGCGCGCGATCGGGGTCAGCAACTTCATGCCCGAGCACCTCGCCCGGCTGCTGAGCGTCGCGCCCGTCGTGCCGGCCGTGAACCAGATCGAGGTGCATCCCTACTTCCAGCAGACCGCGCTCCAGCGCATACACGCCGAGCACGGCATCGCCACCCAGGCCTGGTCGCCGATCGGCGGCATCACCGCCTACAGGGGTCTCGAGAAGAACTCGTTCGCGGACCCGAAGCTGCTCGAGATCGCGCGCGCGCATGGGAAGTCGCCAGCCCAGGTGATGCTGCGGTGGCATCTGCAGCAGGGCCGCTCCGCCATCCCGAAGTCCGTCAAGCCCGTCCGCATCGCCGAGAACTTCGCCGTGTTCGATTTCGAGCTCACGCGGGAGCAGCTGGCCGCGATCGACGCGCTCGACACGGGCGTCCGCGCCGGACCCGAACCCGAGACCATCACCCTCGAGAACTACGGCAGGCCGATCCCCGAGGCGTGAGCCCACCGGGGCATCAGGAGACAGGAGCGTGACATGAACGGAAACGTGGACGGCGCCAACATCTCGGGAAAGGTCGTGGTCATCACCGGCGCCAGCAGCGGCATGGGCGAGGCGGCGGCCCGTCATCTCGCCGCGCGGGGCGCGACCGTCGTGCTCGGCGCCCGTCGCGTGGATCGCCTGGAAGCGCTGGTGGGCGAGATCGCGAAGGGCGGCGGCAGGGCGCTCGCCGTCGCCACCGACGTGACCGACGCTGCACAGGTTCAGCGCCTGGTCGACGCGGCCGTCGAGCGGTGGGGCCGTATCGACGTGATGCTCAACAACGCGGGGCTCATGCCGAACTCGCCGCTCGAGCGCCGCAAGATCGCCGACTGGGACCGAACCATCGACGTGAACATCAAGGGCGTCCTCTACGGGATCGCGGCCGCGCTGCCCCACATGCAGCGGCAGAAGAGCGGGCACTTCATCAACGTCTCGTCGGTCGCCGGCCACCGGGTCGGTCCGGCGGGAGTCGTCTACTCCGCGACGAAGACCGCGGTGCGCGTGATCTCGGAGGGGCTGCGACAGGAGGTGAAGCCCTGGAACATCCGCACCACGATCATCTCCCCGGGCGCGGTCGCGACGGAGCTGCCGCAGAGCATCACGGAGCCGGACATCGCGAAGGGGGTCGCGCAGTTCTACGGGGCTTACGCCATCCCCCCGTCTTCCTTCGCCCGGGCCGTCGCGTTCGCGATCGAGCAACCGGAGGACGTGGACATCAACGAGATCCTCTTCCGCCCGACACGGCAGGAGATGTGATGGCCGCCTCGAATCGCAAGTGCGCCCTCGGTCGCCGCTCCTTCCTGCTGTCGGCGGGAGCGCTCGCGGCGACGCCTCTCCTCGCTGGCGCGGCCACGAAGGCCCCTGCGCAGCAGGCGGCGCAGGCCAGGACTCCCGCACCGAAGGTGGCGGGGCGGCGGAGGCTAGGGTCGCTCGAGGTCTCCAGCGTCGGGCTCGGCGTCCAGAACATGAGCCGCACCTACCAGACGACCATCCCGACCCGCCCCGAGATGCTCAACATCATCCGGACCGCGTTCGACCGGGGCGTCACGTTCTTCGACGCGGCCGAGGCGTACGGCCCTCACGAGGTCGAGCGCATCCTCGGCGAGGGCGTCGCGCCGTTCCGGGACCAGGTGGTGATCACCTCCAAGTTCGGCTGGAACATCGACCTCGACACGGGTGAGCGGAGGCCCGGCCTCAACAGCAAGCCCGAGCACGTCAAGCTCGCCGTCGAAGGAATGCTCAAGCGGCTGCGGACGGACCGGATCGACCTCCTTTACCAGCACCGGGTCGATCCCGAGGTGCCGATCGAGGACGTCGCCGGGGCGGTGAAGGACCTGAAGCAGCAGGGCAAGGTCATGCACTGGGGCCTCTCGGAGATGGGGCTCGAGACGCTGCGCCGGGCTCACGCGACGCTGCCGCTCACCGCCGTCCAGAACGAGTACTCGATGCTCTGGCGAGGACCCGAGAACGAAGTCATTCCGGCTTGCGAGGAGCTTGGGATCGGCCTCGTTCCGTGGAGCCCACTCGGAGTGGGGTTCCTCACGGGATCGATCGACGCGAGGACGCGCTTCGCTCAGGGGGACATCCGCGGCGTCGAGTCCCGCTTCTCTCCGGAGAACCTCCCGCACAACCTGGCGTTGGTCGCATTGCTCAAGCGCTGGGCCGAGCGGAAGCGTGCGACGCCGGCACAGATCGCGCTCGCCTGGCTCATGGCGCGGAAGCCGTGGATCGTGCCGATCCCCGGAACGACGCAGGTGGCGCACATGCTCGAGAACATCGGGGCGGCTGACCTGCGCTTCACGTCGAGCGAGGTCGCCGAGCTGAATGGAGCCCTGTCGGCGGTCCAGGTTCGCGGCGCCCGGCTCCCTGATCAGGTGCTGGTCTTCTCGGGGGTCGAGGCGCCTCCGAAGAAGTGAGTCGGGAGTACCTCGTGCCGGACCGGAGATACGAATGAACAAGCGTGCGTTGGGAAAGAGTGGACTCGAAGTGTCGTCGATCGGCTACGGCGCGATGGGGCTGAGCCGCGGCTACGGGCCGGCCACCGACAAGCAGCAAGCGATCACGCTCGTCCGCGCGGCGTTCGATCGTGGCGTCACGTTCTTCGACACCGCGCAGATCTACGGCCCCTTCACGAACGAGGAACTCGTGGGCGAGGCGCTCGCGCCTCTTCGCGACAGGGTGGTGATCGCGACGAAGTTCGGCTTCGCCTTCGACGCCAACGGGAAGCAGACGGGCGCCCTCGACAGCCGGCCCGAGTCCATCCGTCGGAGCACCGAAGGCTCGCTGAAGCGGCTCGGGGTCGAGACGATCGATCTGCTGTATCAGCACCGCGTCGACCCGAATGTCGCGATCGAGGACGTCGCGGGGACGGTGAAGGAGCTGATCTCCGAGGGCAAGGTGAGGCACTTCGGGCTCTCCGAGGCCGGCGTCGAGACGATCCGGCGCGCGCACGCGGTGCAGCCTGTCGCGGCTGTCCAGAGCGAGTACTCGCTGTGGTGGCGTGAGCCCGAGGAGGCAGTGCTGCCGGCGTGCGAGGAGCTCGGCATCGGCTTCGTCCCATTCAGCCCCCTGGGGAAGGGGTTCCTCACCGGGAAGATCACCGACGCCACGAAATTCGAGGCCGGCGACCTGCGCGGCACGACGTTCCCGCGCTTCACGCCCGAGAACATCAAGGCGAACCAGGCGTTCGTCGAGCTCGTCAAGCAGGTCGCTGAGCGGAAGCAGTGCACACCAGCGCAGATCGCGCTCGCCTGGGTCCTCGCACAGAAGCCCTGGATCGTGCCGATCCCCGGTACGACGAAGCTGCATCGCCTCGAGGAGAACCTTGGCGCGGTGAGTGTCGAGCTCTCACCCTCCGACCTGCGCGAGATCCACGACGCGGTGTCCCGGCTCGCCGTTCAAGGCATCCGGTATCCCGCGCGCATGCAGGCGATGATCGACCGCTGACGCGAAGGCCCTTCGAGCTCTCGCGAACCGCACCGCGCGGTGTGCTTACAGGTGGTCAACGAGAGGAGTCTCCAGATGAGAAGCATGATCTTGAAGGCGACCATGTGGTCGGCGATGGGGGTGCTCATGACTGGCAAGGCCGGGGCGGCGGACAGGCAGAACCCCTTCACCTTGGTCTACGAAGGCGCGATCACGAAGAACGAGCCGGGCAAGGTCAACATTCACCCGGTCACCTACAGCCTCAACGCCCTGGAGATCTCGGCCAACGTCTACACGCCGGCGAACTACGATCCGAGGAAGCTCTACCCGGCGGTCGTCGTGGCGCACCCGGACGGCGGTGTCAAGGAGCAGGTCGCGGGCCTCTATGCCCAGCGCCTCGCGGAGCAGGGCTACATCACCATCGCCGCGGATGCGGCGTATCAGGGCGCGAGCGGCGGTCAGCCGCGCAACGTGGACAAGCCCAGCTACCGCATCGAGGACATCCACGGCATGGCGGACTTCGTCGCCCGGTATCCGGGGGTCGACGCCGCGCGCCTGGGGTTGCTCGGCATCTGCGGCGGCGGCGGCTATTCGTTGAAGGCGGCGCAGACGGACAAGCGCTTCAAGGCCATCGCGACCTTGAGCATGTTCAACTCGGGGCGAGTTCGTCGCAACGGCTACAACGACTCGCAGCTGTCCACCATCCAGGTACGCCTGCAGCAGGCCTCGGACGCGCGCGCCCAGGAGGCAGCCGGCGGGAACGTCCTCTATTCGGGCGACGCCAACCTGACCGATGAGCAGATCGCGAAGCTGCCGTTCGATCTGTACCGGCAGGGCTACGAGTACTACGGGAAGACGCACGCGCACCCACGCTCGACGTCCAGGTACACGACGAGCAGCTTGCTCGATCTCATGAGCTTCGATGCGACCGACCGACTGGAGCTGCTCGACAAGCCCTTGCTCATGATCGCGGGCAGCAAGGCCGACAGCCTGTACATGACCGAAGATGCGTTCGCCAAGGCCACCGGCACGAAGGACAAGGAGCTCTTCAAGGTCGAAGGCGCCACACACATCGAGACGTACTGGGTCCCCAGGTACGTGACCACTGCGGTCAACAAGATGACGGATTTCTACGGAAGGTCCCTCGGGAAGTGATCATCTCCCGGCCCTCGAGATCCGCGGGAACACCCACCTCCTCTTCTCGGATCTGAACAACCTGCGAATCGCGGATCTCTCTCGAGCCTCTTCGACCAGAAGCACGTGGGCAGAGAGGACTCGGAGGGGCCGCGGCGCGGGAGCGCGGCGCATATGAGATCGCTCAGGATGTCTCCGCCGGTCGTCCTCTTGGCGATGGCGGTGTTCGTGCACGGGTGCGCGCATCAGCAGGGGACTACGGGCGCAACGACCGTGACCTCCGGCGGGCTGAGCGTCAAGCAGCAGCGGCTCGTGGCGATCGCGGCCTTCACGGCCAACGGCGACCTGCCGAAGCTGAGTACGGCCTTGGCCAGGGGGCTGGATGCTGGCTGGACCATCAACCAGATCAAGGAGGTCCTCGTCCAGCTGTACGCCTACGCCGGATTCCCGCGCAGCCTGAACGGGATCAACACGTTCATCGACGTCCTCGATGACCGGCAGCGAAGAGGCGTCGCCGACGACGTGGGCCCCGAACCGAGCCCCATGCCGGCCCACAAGAGCAGCATCGAGCTCGGAACCGAGATCCAGACGAAGCTGGTGGGAGGGCCTGCGACCGGCCGATATGTCGCATTCAGTCCGGCGATCGACGCCTTTCTGAAAGGACATCTCTTCGGAGACATCTTCGGCCGCGACAACCTGGATGTGCAGAGCCGAGAGATCGCAACGATCTCAGCTCTGGCCACTCTCGAGGGCGTCAACCCGCAGCTGACGTCCCACTTCAACGTGGGTCTCAACACCGGCCTTACCGAGGCTCAGCTGAAGGGCGTGACCTTCGCCATCGACGACGCGGTCGGGAAGGCTCGCGGAGAGAACGCTCGCCACGTGCTGGAGCAGGTCATCGGCAAGAGGTCGGCCGGGCCGCAGCCGGATTCAGTGCTCTCCGCCGGGAGCGGCTCGGCAGCGGAGGCGCGGATCAGCATCTGTCCACGCCGAGAACAGTCCGTCGAGGACGCACCTCTGGATCACTTCAAGGGCTCCGTTCGAATCCAGCGGCTCTTCCAGGCCAGCGATCCGGCGAGCGCGTCGGGCGCCTCGGTCGCGTTCGAGCCTGGCGCTCGGACCGCGTGGCACGCCCACCCGCTGGGCCAGACGCTCGTGGTGACCGCTGGAGCGGGCTTGGTTCAGCAGTGGGGGGAGGCGGCGAGGACGATCAGGGAGGGCGACGTCGTGTGGATCCCTCCGGGGGTCAAGCACTGGCACGGAGCGATCGCGACTGCAGCGATGACGCACATGGCCGTTCAGGAGCGACTCGACCACGAGACCGTGCAGTGGATGGAACAAGTGAGCGACGACCAGTATCGCGCGGCCGGGGAGGCGCCCTGACCCCGCGAAGCGATGGCGCCCCCTGACCCTGCAATGCCGGGCATACCGGACCAAAGTGAGCCAATTGTTGACACTCCAGCGCACCGTGCGGCCAGCCAGCCCGAACACCATTCTGGTCGTCGTGCTGGTCGCCTATCTGATGATTCTGCTGGACCTGTCCATTGTCTATACCGGCATGCCGGAAATCGGTAAGTCGATGAACATGGGTCCCGTGATGCAGACCTGGGTGCAAAACGCCTATCTGCTCTGCTTCGGCGGCTGTCTTCTCCTGTCCGCCCGCCTGGGTGACACGTTCGGCCGTCGCCGGATCCTGCGGGTGGGCGTCATCCTGTTCACGGTGGCTTCTCTGGTGATCGGCATCGCCCAATCGCCCTACGAGCTGATCGCGGCACGAGCGGTCCAGGGGGTGGGTGCGTCGATTCTCGCTCCGAGTGTGCTGGCGCTCATTTCGACCACGTTCCCCGAAGGCGCTGAGCGGACCCGGGCGCTGGCCTGGTATTCGATCATCGCTGGAGCTGGCGCGAGCCTCGGCTTGGTGCTGGGGGGCATCTGCGCCGGTCTCCTGTCCTGGCGCATCGGCTTTCTGGTGAACATACCGATCGGTATCGGATTGCTGTTCGCCGTTGCGCGCTACATCCCCGACGGCATTCCTGAAGAGGGCGAGTTCGACGTGGTGGGTGCCATTGCGTCGACGGTGGGCGTAGGGCTGTTGGTATATGGCATGGTCAACGCCGCTGAGGCGGGGTGGCTGGATCGCGTCACGCTGGCAACCTTGGCGCTCTCGGTCGTGGTCCTCGGCCTCTTCGTGTGGCACGAGGGCCGGGTGGAAGTACCGGTCCTGCCGTTGCGGCTGCTGCGTAGCCGTGAACGGTCCGCTGCCTATCTGGCACGCATGCTGTACGTCGGCTCGATCGTCGCCTTCTTCTTCTTCGGCACGTTGTACATGCAGCGGGTGCTGGGCTATTCGGCGCTGCAGGCCGGACTGGGCTTCCTGCCGATGACGCTGGTCCAGTTCGTCGCCGCGATGGCCGTCCCCCGAGTCACGCGCGGGCTGGGCGGGGCTCAAATGCTCATGGGGTCGCTGGCGGTCATCAGTGCCGGCCTGTTCTGGTTGGCGAAAGCGGGCGCCGACGCTTCCGTCTGGCAGCTCGCGTTGCCAATGGTCTTGATCGGCATCGGCAACGGTGGCGCCATGGCCCCGCTGACCACCTCCGGCGTGCGGGGCGTGGAAGCCGGCGACCAGGGCGCTGCGTCGGGGCTCGTCAACGTCGCGCACCAGCTGGGTGGCTCTATCGGTCTGAGCGTGCTGATCGTGGTCTTCGCCGCCAGTGCCGACCCTCGGCTGACGGGCGCGGTGGAGATGAGCCGCCAGGTGAGCGCAGTGTTCCTGGGCGCGGCGGTCATGAACGTGGTTGCTCTCGTCCTGACCGCCATCTTCATCCTGCCTGCCAACCGAACGACGCCGCTGCGCGAGCCCCTCGAGCCCGAAGTGCACGAACTGGCCTCTCGCGGATGAGGGGATGCGGTCAGGTGGATCACGGCATGGGAACACGAGGTTCGTCGTGTCCCACCACACCGGAAGCGACATCACCGAACTGCCCCTGGATGAGCGACGCGTGCTTCGCCCCGGCCGCTTCGTCCAGCGGGAGGAGCTCGCCCGACGCCGCAGGAAGCAGATCGGCCCCGATGCCATGCTCCGCGAAGACCTGCTTCGCGACCGCAGCGGCCGCCATCGCGTTCCCCCAGCCGGAGTAGAACGCGAGGTGCGTGACGAGCTCGGAGAGCTCGCCCGGGCGAACGCCGCTGTCGAGCGCCAGGGCGAGTACCGCGCGAGCCCGGCCGTCTGCTGGCGAGACACGAGCGCCGCGACGGTCACCAAGCTACGATCCCGGGAAGAGAGGTCGGGACGCTTCCACAGGTCGCCTGCGACGACGTCAGAAGTGTACGCCGCTAGCGCCGGGGCGACCGCACCCACGTCGCCAGTCGCGCCTCGGGGGCCCGCCTCATGAGGCGACTTCGTTGTCGTCCCGTACTCTCGTCAGTCACCTTGTCCATCCAGTCGACGACCTTGCCACGCGGTCACGCCCTCCGAGGTGGAGGTCGCCGCCGCAGCGAGGGGGCTGTTGCGGCCGACGCTCACCGCCAAGGACGCAAGCGCCAGCAGGACCGTGCCGCCGACGAAAGGTGCCGCGATCGAGACGTGGTCCAAGAGCGCCCCGCCGAACGCCGCCCCGAGCATGATCGCGAGCTGGATGGCCGCGACCATCAGGCCACCGCCGCTCTCCGGATCGTCCCCGACACCTCGAGCCAGCCAGGCCGACCAGCAGACCGGAATCGCAGAGTTCACCGCGCCCCAGAGGACCATCATCGCGCCGACTCCCCAGAGTGCGTGCCCGACGGCGAGCAGCGCCATCGTCGCCGCGCCGAGCGCGAGCGGGAGGTAGCAGAGGAGGGCGTCGAGATGGCGTCCGAGCAGCGCGGTCGCGCCGTACGTCCCTGCGAACCCGGCCACCCCGAGCCCGAGCAGCAACAGCGAGAGCTGCGGCACGCTCACCCGCGTGTAGGTCTCGAGGAACGGCCGGAAGTACGTGAAGCTCGCAAAGGCGCCCGCGAAGCTGAGCATCACCGCCGCCATCGCGAGCGCGACGTGGCGTCGCGTCAGGAGGCCGAGGACCTTGCCCACGGAGCTCGCCGCGCGCGGGGGCAGCGAGGGGAGGGCCCACCATTGCCACGCGAGGTTTATGAGGACGAGAGGCGCAAGCGCCCAGAAAACGCCACGCCAGCCGATGAGCCCACCGACGTAGCTGCCGATGGGGGCTGCGAACGCGGTGGCGACCGCGTTGCCGCTGTACAGGATTCCGAGGGCGCGGGCGACGGAGCCCGGGGGCACGAGGCGCATGATCGTCGCGGTGGCGAGCGCCCAGAAGCCACCGATCGCGACACCCAGCAGCGCGCGCGCGCCCATCAGCATCCCGAAGCTCGTCGCCGTCGCGATGAAGAGGAGCGAGGCCAGCATGAGGCCGGTCAAGGTCAGCAGGACGCGGCGGGAATCGAAGCGGCCGGCGACCGTAGGGATGAGGAGGCTGGCGACCACGGCGAAGAGGCCCGACACCGAGATGGCCTGTCCTGCGGTGCCCTGGGTCGCGCCGAGATCGGCGGCGATCGGCGTCAGCAAGCTGACGGGCATGAACTCGGAGGCGATCAGCATCGCGACACACAGCGCGAGCGAGCCGACCGCGCTCCAGGACTGCGGCCGCGCGGCTGCCGCGATTCGCCCGTCGAGGGACGGGACCATGTGGCAGATGACGTAGGGGCGCCGCGTGGAGCGGCCCCGTGCTGCTGTGCTCTTCATGTCAGCTCGGTCTGAATGTGAAGAGGCCACGCCTCCGGGCGTGGCCTCCGTGGAGGGGCTTGCGGTTCGCCGACTACCGAAGGTTCGACTTGAAGAAGGCGGTCAGGCGGTCGAACGGAATGAGGCCCACGCGATCGTAGAGGTCGACGTGACCCGCGCCTGGGATGACGACGAGCTCCTTCGGCTCGGCGGCGAGCCGGTACGCCTCCTCGCTGAACTCCCTCGAGTGCGCGTCGGCGCCGGTGATGAAGAGCATCGGCCGCGGGGAGATCGTCTCGATGTCGTTGAACGGGTAGAAGTTCATGAACTTCACGGCGCTCGTCAGCGTCGGGTGCGTCGTGAGCTCCGGAGACGAGCCCTTGGGCGTGAACTCGCCGCGCGGCGTGCGATAGAAGTCGAAGAACTCGCGTTGGATGGGGTGGGTGTCGGGCTTCAGCTCGTGCACCGTCCCGCTCGTGTAGCGTGGCTTGCCGCCCGCGAACTCCACGTCGCGCTGCGCGGCGGCCTCGGCGATGAGCTGCTTGCGCTGCTCGATCGTCTGCGAGTGCCGGAGCGCGTTGCGGCTCGCCGCGCCCATGTCGTACATGCTCACCGTCGCGACGGCCTTGATCCGCGGATCGATCTTCGCCGCGCTGATGACGAAGCTCCCGCTGCCGCAGATGCCGATCGCGCCGACGCGCTCCCTGTCGACGAACGGGCGGCTCCGCAGGAAGTCCACGGCCGCGCTGAAGTCCTCGGCGTAGAGGTCGGGTGAGACCGCGTTGCGCGGCTGACCTTCGCTGTCACCCCAAAACGACAGGTCCAGGGACAACGTCACGAACCCCTGTTCGGCCATCTTCGTGGCGTACAGGTTCGCGCTCTGCTCCTTCACGGCACCCATCGGGTGTCCGACCACGATGGCCGGGTGCCTCGCTCCACGGTCGAGCGTCTTCGGCGTGAACAGGTTTCCCGCGACCTTCATGTGGTACTGGTTCTGGAACGTGACCTTCTCGACGGTCACCTTGTCGCTGACATAGAAGTTCGCAGCGTCCTGCGGCTTGCCAGCCGCTGCGGCAGTGGTGGTGGTCAGTGCGGTGATCAGCATCACGAGCTCTTTCATCGAGGATTCCTCTCCTTCGTCGGTCTTGACGAGAGGATGCGCTCCCGAGCGTCGGTGAACTAGACGCCCGTCTGTCGACAGGCTGGTGAGCCCAGCTCGACAGCGGGGTCTCGCCGAGTGCGCCGCACCGTCGCGTCTGCAGAATTCGAACTCAACGACAGGAATCGACGCGCCACGGCATCGCGACACCATCAGGGTGCGCGAACGACTGCCATGTTGAAGTCGAAGCCGAACTTTTCTGCGAGGATGAAGTACAGTTGCATGTACATCTCCGTCCCGCGAGCGGTCTGGATGCCCCCGAGATCGATGATCGCCTCCTTGGGCCAGCCGAGCTCGCGCAGCAGGCCTTCGACGGTCAGCTTGGCTGCGGCATCCTCGCCGGCGACGAAGATGTTGTGCTGTCCGGGCACACGTCTGGGGTCGATCATCACCTCCGTGAAGACGGTGTTCAGCGTCTTGACGACGCGGGCATCGGGGAAGGCCCGCTGGATCTGTTCACCGAGACTGTCGGTGTTCGCGAAGAGCAGTCGCGGCGGCATGCCGTGCGAGAGGTCCAGAGGGACGGCGAGATCGAGGAGGACCTTGCCGGCCAGGTGGGTCTTGCCGACCGCCTCGAGCGCGGACAAGGACACGGCGCCTGCCGTCGCGTTCACCACGAGTTCGCCGTGCGCGCCTGCTTCCGGAAAGGTCGCCAGTCGCACTGCGGGGTGGGCTCGCTGCCACTCCCTGTATGGCGGGGTTCCCATCGCGTCCCGTTCGGTGCGCTGTAGCGTTTGGTCCACGTGTCGCGTGCCCACGACGACGTCATGTCCGAGGCCCCCCAGCCGGCCCGCGAGCGCGCGGCCGACCATGCCCGTTCCGATGACTGCAATCTTCATTGCGATACTCCTCTTGAGGAACCTGCAGCAGCGAGAACGCGCGTACCAGCGCTCGCGTAATCATTCGGGCGTGACCATCACCTTGATCGCCTCTCGCGCGTTCATCGCGCGGTAGCCATCCGGCACTCCGTCGAGCGACACGGTGCGGTCGAAGACGCGTCCCGGGTTGATCCGCCCCTCGAGGACGTCCGGCAGCAGCTCGTCGATGTAGGCGCGGACGGGAGCCGGCCCGCCGCCGACGGTCACGTTCTTGTAGAAGGTCGGCAGGGCGCCGGGGGTGGCCTCGTAATGCGGCACCCCGACGCGGCCGACGGCTCCCCCGGGGCGAGCGATCTCGACCGCCGTCGAGGTGGCATCGCCGGTGCCGACGCACTCGAGCACCGAGTGCGCGCCGTGGCCGCCGGTGAGCTGCCGGACGCGCTCGACGGCCTCAGGTCCGCGTTCCGTGACGGCGTCGGTCGCGCCGAGCTCACGCGCGAGCGCCAGACGGTCGGGTCGGTGGCCCAGGATGATGATCTGCTCGGCGCCGATACGCTTCGCGGCGATGACACCGCACAGGCCGACCGCGCCGTCGCCGACGACGGCGACGCGCTTCCCCGGCGCGACGCGCGCAACGACCGCGGCGTGGTGGCCGGTGCCCATCACGTCGGACAGGGTGAGGAGCGAAGGCATCCGCGCGTCGTTCTCGGTGACGTCGAGCGGGTAGAGGGTCCCGTCGGCGAACGGGATCCGGAGCGCCTGCGCCTGCGCGCCGTTCAGACCCCTGTTCCCGACGAACCCGACGTGAACGCATGCGGTCGGCAGCTTCTCCCGGCAGAACTCGCAGGTGCCGTCGGAGATCGCGAATGGCATCACCACGACCTGACCGCGCTTGACGGCGCGAACGTCCCTTCCGACCGCCTCCACCACGCCGATGGCCTCGTGGCCCATGCTCTGGCCTCGCTCGTTCTTCGGCATGTCGTTGTACGGCCAAAGGTCGCTGCCGCAGATGCAGGCGCGGACCACGCGAAGGATGGCGTCCGTCGGCTCGACGAGGGTGGGATCGGGGACGTTCTCGACGCGGACATCGCCGGCGCCGTACATGATCGTTGCGCGCATCGCTCAGGCCTCGCTGTGCTCGAGACTCGCCCGCGTGACCGAACGGTCGCGCCCGGCGTGGAGCAGATATACGGGCGGGGGCGCCGGCGCCGGTAGACGCGCCGGGCCTGACAGGCTGTTGAGCCAACCTCAACAACGTGCGCGCTCCGTGCGATGATGGGCGCGCGAGAGGCACCGGCGGAGCCAGTGGTGGGGAGAACCTGCGCATGAACACCGTCCCGTTCGTCCCGCTGCAGACGTTCCTGGCCGTGGCGCGGTTGCGGAGCTTCAGTGCCGCCGCGCGCGAGCTGGGCGTGACGCGCTCCGCCGTGAGCCACGCCGTCCAGCAACTCGAGGGTCAGCTTCGCGTGCCGCTGTTGAGCCGGACGACGAGGAGCGTCTCGGTGACGGAGGCGGGCCGGCGTCTGGTGGAGAGCGCGGGGCCGGCGATCGGGGAGGTCCTGACCGCGCTCGGCGAGGCCTCCGCGAAGCCCGGCGAGGCCGTCGGGCGCCTGCGGCTGTCGGTGCCGCAGGCGGCGCTTCCGTTCGTCATCGACCCAGTGGTCCCGACCCTCCGCGAGCGTCACCCGCGCGTCGAGGTCGAGGTCGTCGTCGAACAGCGCCTCGTCGACATCGTAGCCGAAGGCTACGACGCCGGTGTGCGGCTCACCGAGGCGATCGAGCGCGACATGGTCCAGGTGCGCCTGACGGATCCGTTCCGGTTCCTCGTGGTGGGCTCGCCCGAGTACCTGTCGCGACGCGGCACCCCGCAGCGTCCACAGGACCTGCTGCGTCACGAGTGCATCAACCTGCGATCGCCGACGACGGGCGCGCTCTATGCCTGGGAGCTCGAGAGGGGTCGCAAGTCGTGGCGCGTCCCGGTGCGCGGTGGGATCGTCACCACCGATGAGAAGGTCGCCCTCTCCATGGCGTCGGGAGGAGCGGGGTTGGCGTATGCGTTCGAGCCGGTCGCGAGGGAGCACCTGCAAAGCGGTCGCCTGGTGCCCGTCCTCGAGGAGTACGCAGCGACGGTCCCCGGGTACTTCCTCTACTTTCCCAGTCGTGCACAGCGGTCGGCACCCCTGCGGCTCTTTGTCGAGGCGGCCCGCGAGCTCGCCGTGCGACAGGCGAAGTGAGCACGCGCGATGCTCCGCTGCTGGGACCGAAGGTCCCGGGCAAAATACGGCCAAAACTCTGTTGCTTCTACCGGTTGAGACTGCCGGGGGACGTCAGGACACCGTATCCGCCTTTCGGTCGGTGTCCACTTGGCCGGATCAAGCCCATACCCAGCCGCCGAGCCCGAGGGACAGCTTCGGGCGGCCGAAACCGAAAACGCATGACGCCTGCCGCAATGCAGGTGGCTCGCTTTCTTGGCATGTCCGGGGTCTGGAGTAGCCTCTCTCGATTCGAAGGGGGGCCGTGGGGTGAGCGGATTCTTCGATTATTGGGGGAAGGCCGGAGCGGAAGGCGAGGGGCGGGTTCACCTGCTCCCCTTCCACGGGTTCGACGTCGCCGCTGTCGGCGCCGAGATCCTCGATCGGGATACGGCCCTGTTGCCGCGAATGGCCCACCTCTCGGGCTTCCGAGCAGAGGACCTCCGCTCGGCGATCCCCTTCGTCCTCGCGCTGCACGACCTCGGTAAGTTCGCAGAGCCCTTCCAGGATCTGATGCCTGATCTTGTGCGAGAGCTGCAAGGCCCGCGGGCGGCGCGCGTGTGCGCCGTTCACCATTCGAGCCTCGGGTACCAGCTCTGGCGGAGCTGGGCCACGCTGCGACCCGCACCCGACGAGGCGCAACTCCTCTGCCAGCTGCACCAGGTCGAGCTCGCTGGGGGCGCTCGTGGCCACAGGGACTTGGGCGACCTGATGCAGCCCTGGATGGCCGCGGTCCTGGGTCACCACGGCAAGCCGCCGGAAGAGGGCACGCTCGGCCCCGGGATCCTGCAGGCGCACCCGGCTTACCGGAGCCGCCGAGACGCAACGGCCTTCGCGCTGGCAGCGAGGAAGTTGCTCGCGCCCGCACCCCTGCGCGGCTCGGAGCCGGATTTCGAGAAGCAGCTCCAGCGGATGCGCCGCTCTTCTTGGTGGCTCGCCGGCTTCGCCATCCTCTGCGACTGGATCGGCTCCGACACCGACTTCTTCCAGCCGCAGCGGACCGAGATGGACCTGGCCGAGTACTGGCAGCGCGCCAGGACCTCGGCCGCGCGCGCGGTCGAGCACAGCGGGCTGGGCCGAAGCACGCCTCGGGCGTATGCGGGCGTGGAGCACCTCTTCCCGCAGATCGCCGCGAGTCCAAGTCCGTTGCAGGGGGCGGCGGCCACCATAGAGATCGGCGATGGCCCGCAGTTCTACGTTCTCGAGGACCTGACCGGTTCCGGGAAGACGGAGGCCGCGCTCATTCTCGCCCACCGGCTCCTCGACGCCGGCCGAAGCGACGGGATCTTCTTCGCCCTGCCGACCATGGCGACCGCCAACGCGATGCACCGCCGGGTCGAGCCGCTCCTGAACAAGCTCTTCAAGGGGGAGCCGTCCTATCTCCTCACCCACAGCGGCCCTCGCCTGACCTGCAAGGATCGGATCGCGCTCGGTCAGCGCTCGGCAGACGACGCGGCGGGCGAGGAAGAGGCGGCCGCGACCGCCAGCGCCTGGCTCGCGGACGGGAGAAAGAAGGCGCTGTTGGCCGAGCTGGGCGTAGGCACCATCGACCAGGCGCTGCTCGCCGCTCTCCAGAGCAAGCACGCCGCGTTCCGGCTCCTGGGATTGCACCGGCACGTGCTCGTCGTGGACGAGGTCCACGCCTGCGACGTCTACATGCTCCGGGTGCTCTGCGGATTGCTCCGCGCACACGCGGGGCTCGGCGGGAGTGCCATACTCCTCAGCGCCACGCTTCCGCTCGAGCAGCGGAGGCAACTCGCCCGGGCGTTCGCCGAAGGTGCCGGTGCGCACGGGGCGGAGTTGCCGACCAGCGAGGAGTATCCGCTGCTCACCGCCTGGTCCGGGGATCGGGTGCAGGAGCGGGCCGTGGCGGCGCGGAACGGCGCGCCGCGCACGCTCCCGATCGTGTTCCGCCGCTCGGTCGCGGAGGTCGTCGCGCGGCTCACCGAAGCGGCCCGGGCCGGGCGGTGCGCCTGCTGGGTGAGGAACAGCGTGGCGGACGCAGTGGAGGCGCGCGACCTCCTGGCCGCGATCCTGGGCGAAGACGCGGTCACCCTGTTCCACGCGCGCTTCGCCCTCGGGGACCGCCTTCGAATCGAGGACGCCGTCTTGGCCAGGTTCGGGACCGGCGGCGAGGCCGCCCAGCGGTGCGGCCGGGTCGTGATCGCGACGCAGGTGATCGAGCAGTCGCTCGACGTCGACTTCGACGTGCTCGTGTCGGATCTCTGTCCCATCGACCGGCTGATCCAGCGGGCGGGCAGGCTCCAGCGCCACGCCCGAGCGGACCTCGACCGGGATCCGCCGGCCCTCGAGGTCCTCGCCCCGCCCTGGTCCGAAGACCCGTCTGCGGGCTGGCTCTCGGCTCCGTTCCAGCGCACTGCGGTGGTCTACCCCGACCCCGCGGTCCTCTGGCGCACGCTGCGCGAGCTCAAGAATCGCCAACAGTTCGCACTGCCCGGCGAGGCGCGCGCCCTGGTCGAGGCGGTGTTCGGATCCGACGAAACGCCTGCGGCGCTGATGCCCAGATCCGGCCAGGCCGTGGGGAAGCAGCTTTCCCAGGCTTCAGTCGCACAAGGGGCGGTCCTGTGCCTCGACCTCGGGTACCTGCGTCAGGGGATGGACTGGTCGAGCGAGGCCCACACGCCCACCCGCCTCGGGGAGCCGACCGTGACCGTGCGCCTCGCCCGGGCCGAAGCGGCCGCGCCCTGGCTCGATGGCGTGGCGCGACATCTCCAGTGGCCCTTGAGCCAGTTGAGCGTCACACGGCGGCTCGTCGCGCGTCCATCTCCGGATGAAGCCGACCTCGTTGCGCAGCTCGAGCGGACCCAGCCGTTCGTGGGCGATGACATCGTGACGGTGCCGCTGCGGCTTCAGGGGGATGGCACCTGGACAGGACGCGCGGTGGCCGAGAGAGGCCCGCCCGAGAACCCCCGCGAAGTCCCCGTCCAGATCCTCTACTCGCCCGTTCGCGGGCTGTCGGTCATCCAAGGAGCGTGAGCACGTGGCCTACAACCTGATCGACGAGCGCTGGATCCCCGTGCTCCGTCGCAGCGGCAAGGTGGAGATGATCTCGCCCGCCCAGGTGGTCGAGAGGGAGGACCCTCCGCTCCGCATCGCCAGCCCTCGGCCGGACTTCGATGGGGCGCTCCTCGAGTTTCTCATCGGCCTCTTGCAGACCGCGGGCGCGCCAGCGACCGAGCGCGAATGGGAAGACGCGCTCGAGAGCCCGCCCGGCGTGGGCCAGCTCAAGAGCAGGCTGGACGCCGTCCGGGGGGCGTTCTTCCTCGACGGGGACGGGCCGAGATTCATGCAGGATCTTACTGTCGCGCAAGACCCCCGGGTCGCTCGGCTCCCTATCGGCGCGCTCCTCATCGACAGGATCGGAGAGGAAGGGCTCAGCGACTCCCCGACGCTCTTCGCCAAGCCAGGCTTGTTCGACTCCCTGAGCCTTCCAGCAGCTGCGGCCAGCCTCATGGCGCTACAGACCTACGCCCCGGCGGGCGGAAGGGGGCAGTTCACCTCGCTGCGAGGGGGCGGCCCTCTCACGACGCTGATACTCGGGGAGACCCTCTGGGCGACAGCGTGGCTCAACGTGCTGCCGAGGCGCGAGTTCGAGGCTCGTGTTCCGGGAGATGCGACGCTCACGTCGGACGCGGCCATCTTCCCTTGGATGGAGAAGACGCGCCGGGGCGATACGCCGCCGAGCAGCGTTCATCCCCTTCAGCACTTGTGGGGACTGCCACGCCGCTGCCGCCTGGAGATCGCCCAGTCGGACGAGGAGCCATGCGCCGTCTACGGCGCACAGGCCGGCCCGGCAGTCCGAGGCTACGTCGGCCGGCCAGAGGGGATGAGTTACGACGGGGACTACCGCCATCCGTGGACGCCGTACTCCTACAGTAAGCCGGGCGAGCCCTGGAATCCGAAGAAGGGAAGCGCCGACGGTCTGCCGTACCGCGACTGGCCCCTGCTCGTCACTGGGAGCGAGAAGCGCCGTCCGGCAACAGTCGTCAGCTACTTCGCCTCGACTCACCGTCGCGCGTTACTCGGCGGCGTCGCGCGACTCGTGGCGTTCGGATACGCGATGGACAACATGAAGCCGCTGCGCTGGTGCCGAGCAGAGACCCCGCTCGTCACCGTCGATGAGCAGCTCGCGCCAATGTTCTCCGGGCAGGTGGAGAAACTCGTTGAGGCGAGCGAGGAGGTCCGGAAGACCCTGGCGGCGCAGGTGCGCGCCGCCCTGAGCGATCGACCGGCGGACCTCGACGTCTTCGACCAGGTGAACCCGGCCTTCTGGTCCGCCACCGAACCTGCCTTCTTCCGGACGGTACATGCGGTCAAGGCGGAGCTCGAGGCGGGGAAGACTGCCGACGAGCCGAAACAGGCCTGGCTGTCGAGCTTGCACGACTCCGCCCTCGCCCTGTTTGACCGCTTCACCGGCTCCTCGGCGGACCTCGCGGCTCCCGACCTTCGGCGGGTCGTGCTTGCCCGGCACAGCCTGATCCACTTCACGAGCCCGGACGCGACGAAGCTGCGAAAGCTGCTCGGGCTCTCCACCCCGAACGAACCTACCCCGAAGGCGCCGCGCGGGAAGAGCGCGAGCCGTCGCCCCACCCAGGAGAGCGTCTGATGAGTGAACAGCAGGCTGCATCTACACCCGAGGAGCAGCGCTCGACCCTCTGGCGGTGGTGGAAGTCCCTCGACGAGGACCGCGCCGGACGCGCCGAGCTGCGGCGCTGCGGCACCCCGGCTGAAGTGGCATTCGCGCCCGCCTACCACGCACTGCTGCGCCGCCTCGGCTCGCGCCTCGGCGAGGACGACGCGCGCCGGGTGGCAGCCGTGGCCGCGATCCTGGCGCACGTGGAACGAGAGCCGACCCAGGAGGTCTCGCTGGCTCGCCAGATGGGAACCCCCAAGGCCGAGGGGCAAGGGCCGGTGATCGGCGACAGCCACTTCCGCCACATCCTGCGCGAGGAGGATCCGGAGGTGATCATGCGTGAGGTCATCCGGGTGGTCCGCCAGCTCGACCGGTGTGCCGCGGTCGACCGGCTCTTCAAGGACCTCATGAGCTGGAACGAGCGCACCCGAGTCCGCTGGGCGCAGGACTTCTATGAGGCCGCGCCGCTGACCGAGAAGAAGTGACCCCAACACCGCCCTCTCAACCGCCCTGAACCGGAGACACACATGCCCACCACCTTCGTCCAGCTCCACTTCCTCACCCCCTACGCGCCGTCCAACCTGAACCGCGACGACCTCGGCCGGCCCAAGACCGCGCTGTTCGGCGGCAGCCAGCGGCTCCGTGTGAGCTCGCAGAGCCTCAAGCGCGCCTGGCGCACCTCCGATGCGTTTGCGGCGGAGCTGTCCGAGCATCTCGGCATCCGCACCAAGCGGTTCGGGGAGCTGGTGCTTCCGGTCCTCACGAGGGGGCTCGGCGAGAAGCAGGCCTCCAAGGTGGCGAGCCAGCTCGCCGAAGTGTTTGGCGCGGTGAAGGATTCGGGGCTCCGCACCGAGCAGCTCGCCCACATCAGCCCGGACGAGAAGAGGGAGCTCGAGTCGCTCGCCGCGAAGTTGGCCGAGGAGAAGCGCGCGCCGACCGAGGAGGAGCTGGAAGGGTTGCTCGGGCTGAGCGGAGGCGCCGCCGACATCGCGCTCTTCGGCCGGATGCTCGCTGCCAAGGCCAAGTTCAACGTCGAGGCGGCTTGCCAGGTCGCGCACGCCCTCTCGATCCACAAGGTCGCGCTGGAGGACGACTACTTCACAGCGGTGGACGACCTCAAGGGCGCGGAGGAGGACGCCGGCGCGGGCCACGTGGGCACGCAGGAGTTCGCCTCGGCGGTGCTGTACCACTACGTCTGCATCGACAGGAACCTCCTCTCCGAGAATTTCGGGGGCGACGAGGCGCTGGTCACGCGGACGCTGCGCGCGCTCGGCGAGGCGTGCCTCACGGTGGCGCCGAATGGGAAGCAGAACAGCTTCGCCGCGCGCTCGCGGGCGCACTTCGCTCTTGCGGAGAAGGGGCCCGCCCAGCCGCGCTCTCTGGCCTCCGCCTTCCTCCGGCCGGTCACGGGTGACGACCTGCTCGCTTCCGGCGTGGCGGCCCTGCAGCAGACGCGGGCGCAGCTCGATCGCGTCTACGGTGACGCGGCGAGCTCCTGCTCCTTCGACGTCGCGGCGGGTGAGGGCACCAAGTCCGCGCTGCTCGACTTCCTGTCGACCCCCTGAGCCATGCCATCGTTCCTCTGTTTCCGCCTGCACGGGCCGCTCGCCTCCTGGGGAGAGATCGCCGTTGGCGAGCGACGCCCATCCGCGCCGCACCCCTCCCGGTCCGCCGTGCTCGGGATATTGGCGGCGGCGCTCGGGGTGCGCCGAGATGACTCGGACGCCTGGGGATCCCTCGACGCGGGGATCGGCTTCGCGTCCCGGACCGAGGCGCCGGGCCAGTTGCTCGTCGACTTCCACACCGCCCAGGGGCCCGGCGAGAAGCTGCTCCGGGCCGATGAGCGAGAGGCCAGGAAGCGAAAGGCCCCGTGGCACCGCCCCGCCACGAGGAAGGAAGAGCTCGCCTTCGCCCGCGCCGACCTCGACACGTTGCTGAGCAGTCGCCAGTACCGGCTGGATGCGCTCTGGACGGTGGCCCTCTGGGCGAAGGAGGGCGCTGCGCTACCCTGGTCGATCGACGCGATGAGGGATGCTTTGCGCCGCCCGACGTTCGTCCCGTACCTGGGTCGGAAGAGCTGCCCGCTCGACGTACCTCTGGAGCCGCAAGTCGTGGAGGCGCCGGATCCGGTGACTGCGATCGCCTCGGCCGGGTTCGGGACGGACGAGCTGCTGGCTATGGTGATCGCCGGCGGGCGCGGAAGCGCCACGGTGCAGTGGGAGGGCGCCTGGCCGGGCCTCGCCCCTGAGCAGACGGTCCGGCGCCGTGACCGGGTGCTGAGCAGGAGCCGCTGGCAGTTCACGGAGCGGGAGGAGCACCAGAAGGCGTGGAGCGCCGCGCCCGAGAAAGGAAATCATGTTCCTGAGCAGGGTTGAGCTGGACGCGCGCGCGGCGGAGCACGAGGAGTTCTGGCGCGAGGTGTCGAGTCCCTACGGCTCGCACCAGGCTATTTGGAAGCTCTTGTCGCGCTCGGCCGATCAGAAGCGGGACTTCCTCTACCGGGCCGAGGAGTCCTCGCGGCAGCCCACCTTCCTCGTCCTCTCGGCCGCGCCCCCCGCCGCCCACGGGAACGGGATGTGGCGGGTCGAGTCGAAGGAGTTCGCACCTGCGCTGAAGGAAGGGCAGCGGCTCGCGTTCAGGCTCCGAGCGAGCCCGGTAGTGCGCAGAGGCAAGCGCGTTCCGGAGAGGAAGAACCGGAAGGTCCAACGGCACGACGTGGTCATGGATCTCGCCAAGCGCCTCGAGTCCGAGGGGCGACCGGTCCCGCCGGAGCCGGTGCTGGTTGGCGAAGCGGGCACCGCTTGGCTGATCTCCCAGGGCGAGCGCGCCGGGTTCAAGCTCGCCACGACGACCATCGAGGAGCTCGCGGACGATGGGCTTTTCGAGAACCGCGAGCGGCCCTCCCTGCGGGTCGGCGGGTACCGGCAGCACCGGATCCTGCGACGCGGCGAGCAGCCGGTTCGCTTCAGCACCCTCGACTTCGAAGGTGTACTGGAAGTGACCAATCCGGCAGCGTTCCTCGCGAGAGTGGCCCAAGGGTTCGGACCCCAGAAGGCCTTCGGCTGCGGGTTGATGCTGCTCCGGAGGGCGTGAGTGCTACCTCCGCCGGGGCCCATCCAGCTCAAGGAGCGGGTCTCGCTCGTGTTCCTGGAGTACGGGAACCTCGACGTCCTCGACGGCGCCTTCGTGCTCGTGGACAAGAATGGCGTCCGCACGCACATCCCGGTGGGCAGCGTTGCCTGCATCATGCTCGAGCCCGGCACCCGGGTCTCGCACGCGGCCATCGCCCTGGCCGCCCGGGTCGGAACGCTGCTCGTGTGGGTGGGGGAGGCGGGGGTCCGTCTCTATGCCGCCGGCCAGCCCGGGGGTGCCCGGAGCGACCGGCTCCTGTACCAGGCGCGACTGGCGCTCGACGAGGAGCTCCGGCTGAAGGTCGTTCGCAAGATGTACGCGCTCCGGTTCGGAGAGGAGCCGCCGGCCAGACGCAGCGTCGAGCAGCTTCGTGGCATCGAAGGCGCTCGGGTGCGCGAGACGTACAAGCAGCTCGCGCGCAAGTACGGCGTCGAGTGGGTGCACCGCGAATACGACGCGTCCACCTGGGAGTCTGGCGACATACCCAACCGATGCCTGAGCGCCGCGACCGCCTGCCTCTACGGCATCACCGAGGCGGCGGTGCTGGCGGCCGGGTACGCGCCTGCGATCGGATTCATCCACACCGGCAAGCCGCTATCGTTCGTCTACGACATCGGCGACATCGTGAAGTTCGAGACGGTGGTACCGGTGGCGTTTGCCCAGGCGGCGAAGCTCCCGTTCGATCCGGAGCGCGCGGTGCGCCTGGCGTGTCGCGACGTGTTCCGCCAGTCGAAGCTGCTCGAGAGGATGATTCCGCTGATCGAGGAGGTCCTCGAGGCGGGCGGGATCCAGCGGCCGGCAGCCGGTGCGGACCAGGTCCCGCCGGCCATCCAGGACCAGAAAGGCCTGGGCGATGCTGGTCATCGTGGTTGAGAACGTCCCGGACCGGCTCCGCGGTCGATTGGCGTGCTGGCTCCTGCAGGTGAGGGCGGGGGTGTACGTCGGCGACGTGTCGAAGCGCGTGCGACAGATGCTCTGGGATCAGGTGGAAGCCGGCCTCGATGGCGGCAACGCCGTCGCAGCCTGGAGCGCGCCCAACGAGTCTGGCTTCGATCTGGCCACGGCCGGTGCGAACCGGCGAGTGCCGGTCGATTTCGACGGGCTGAAGCTAGTGGCTTTCTCGCCAGAGGTGGTTTTGGCGGAGCGAGGCGCTGCTTCAACGCCGGGGAAGCGGCGCTGAACGTCCGTCACCGAAATGCTTCGGTGAGCTAGCTCTTTGACATCAAACCCATACAATGACGTGACTTTTGACGAAGTCCGTTCCCCGCGCACGCGGGGATGAGCCGCGCCGGGTCGCGCGCGGCGTCTGCCCCTGCTGCCGTTCCCCGCGCACGCGGGGATGAGCCGGCAGCGGCGGCAGTCGCAGCCGGGAACGGGCTCCGTTCCCCGCGCACGCGGGGATGAGCCGGCGCTGAACGACTCGCGCGGTGAACACCCGCGCCGTTCCCCGCGCACGCGGGGATGAGCCGTGAGGCCCTGAGCCGTGACCCCCGGCACCCCCCCGTTCCCCGCGCACGCGGGGATGAGCCGGCTGGAACCCAGACCGTCTGGCACGAGCGGGACCGTTCCCCGCGCACGCGGGGATGAGCCGCCCTCCTGCCGTCCCGGCCAGCGGCGAGGGCACCGTTCCCCGCGCACGCGGGGATGAGCCGCGCATCACGATCAACGGGCCGGGCACGCTGCGCCGTTCCCCGCGCACGCGGGGATGAGCCGGTGGCTGGAAGCCTCTGGGCGGGTAACGCGGCCCGTTCCCCGCGCACGCGGGGATGAGCCGTACCGGCCGAGCTCGGAGCGGAACATGGTCACCCGTTCCCCGCGCACGCGGGGATGAGCCGGCGGTCTTGGAGCCGGTGACATCGATCACCAGCCGTTCCCCGCGCACGCGGGGATGAGCCGCTCTCCGGGACCGGCCTCGGCGACGAGATGATCCGTTCCCCGCGCACGCGGGGATGAGCCGGTCGGCAACAGCGTGTGCCCGCCGATCGCCGCCCGTTCCCCGCGCACGCGGGGATGAGCCGTTCGGGGCGACCGTCACGCAGTAGCTACCGGCCCGTTCCCCGCGCACGCGGGGATGAGCCGCTGGAGGGCGAGGCGGGTAGGGCGATGCGCGACCGTTCCCCGCGCACGCGGGGATGAGCCGCTGGAGGGCGAGGCGGGTAGGGCGATGCGCGACCGTTCCCCGCGCACGCGGGGATGAGCCGCTGGCCGCGACCACTAGCCGTGTTTTTCGGCCCCGTTCCCCGCGCACGCGGGGATGAGCCGCAGAAGAGCAGCCCGAGCCGCTCGGCCGAGCGCCGTTCCCCGCGCACGCGGGGATGAGCCGTCACCAGGGCGCCGCGCCCGGACGCGCCGGCCCCGTTCCCCGCGCACGCGGGGATGAGCCGGGAGACGGAGCGATCCGCGAAGCCAGGGGTGACCGTTCCCCGCGCACGCGGGGATGAGCCGAGGATGCTCTCGATGGCCTGCGCGCTCGCGCGCCGTTCCCCGCGCACGCGGGGATGAGCCGCGCGGGAAGATCAAGCAGAAGGCCGGGACCGACCGTTCCCCGCGCACGCGGGGATGAGCCGAGCCGCCGCTTCGTGAGAGCCGCCCTCGACGGCCGTTCCCCGCGCACGCGGGGATGAGCCGATCGACGGGACGAACGCTCAGATCCACATCACCCGTTCCCCGCGCACGCGGGGATGAGCCGACCCCCGCCGAGTCGAAGACGCTGCCGCGCTGCCGTTCCCCGCGCACGCGGGGATGAGCCGCACTACCGGGCCGTGCAGTCCGCCCCGGCTGACCGTTCCCCGCGCACGCGGGGATGAGCCGTCGTTCACCGCCGGACTCGCGGGCGTGGCCTCCCGTTCCCCGCGCACGCGGGGATGAGCCGGTCAAGCTGCACCGCACGATCTCGCGGCCCTCCCGTTCCCCGCGCACGCGGGGATGAGCCGACGTTCTCCGCCGGACTCTCCGGGCGCGGCCCGTTCCCCGCGCACGCGGGGATGAGCCGCTGTCGCGGTACGCGGCGTGGCCCGTGCCGCGCCGTTCCCCGCGCACGCGGGGATGAGCCGGTGATCTCGGGCGCGCTCAAGTCGAAGGTCCGCCGTTCCCCGCGCACGCGGGGATGAGCCGGTGTGCCGCACGTTCACGTTCTCGCCGGACCGCCGTTCCCCGCGCACGCGGGGATGAGCCGCGAATTGCGCTATGCAGCGCGCGGCACGGCTCCCGTTCCCCGCGCACGCGGGGATGAGCCGGTGAGATTGGCGGTGGCGAGCTCCGCCCGCCGACCGTTCCCCGCGTACCCAGGGATGGCCCGGCGCTGCGCACTCGACCATAGCCATGGACCTCGCGGGAGGCTCTGGCCGGGTCCGGCCACGCGGGTACAGTCGAAGACCCAGTTGCCTGCGCAGCTGGCCGGCGCTCCGCACTCTTGTAATTGCAGACGCGCTGCAGCCCGCTGCGAAAAGGTTGCCCAGAAGGTTGCCCAGAAACGACAAGGGGTCCCGCTTTGGCAGCGGAACCCCTTGATATTCTTGGAGCGGGAAACGGGATTCGAACCCGCGACCCTCAGCTTGGGAAGCTGATGCTCTACCAACTGAGCTATTCCCGCGCGACGGCTCCCTTTCTGCCGTGAACGACCCCCGGAGTCAAGGAAGAGCGCGCGCCCCGCGAGGGCGCGGCGCGGGAGCCGCTGCGGCGGCCCGGGAGGGCGTTAGAGTCGGGGCATGGACGAGTCCGAGCTCCGCCGGCTGGAGGCCTCGCGCGCCGCGCTCCTGGCCCGCTTCGCCGAGAAGATGCGCGCCACCCCGTCGCTCGCCGACCCGGCGCCGAAGGGCGAGGGGCCGCGCAACGCTCACGGGATGCCGAGGATGCCGGTGCAGCAGGGCGAGCAGGACGAGCTCATCCCGATGGACCTGGGCCGGGTGCCGGCGGTGGCGATGGACCGCTGGAAGCTCACCGTGGACGGAGCGGTCGAGGCGCCGGTGACGCTCGGCTTCGAAGACCTCCTCGCCCTCCCGCAGGAGGACCGCACCGCCGACTTCCACTGCGTCACCGGCTGGAGCGTGCTGGGGCTCTCCTGGCGCGGCGTGCCGGTCTCGACGCTGCTCGCGCTCGCCCGCCCCACCGCCGAGGCGACGCACGCGATGTTCCACTCCCACGACGGCTACTCCACCAACCTCCCGCTCGAGGAGGCGCTCAAGGACGACGTCCTCCTCGTCCACGCGCTCGGCGGCGCGCCGCTCACGGCGGAGCTCGGCGGCCCGGCGCGCGTGATCACGCCGCAGCTCTACGCCTACAAGGGCGCGAAGTGGGTGAACCGGATCGAGCTCCTCACCCAGGACCGGCGCGGCTACTGGGAGATCCGCGGCTACTCCAACACCGCGTACCCCTGGCGCAACGATCGGGAGTGGTGACGGTAAACGCCTACTTCTTCGAGAAGGCCTTGAAGAAGTCGACGATCTCCTTCGCCGCCTGCTTCCACTCGATGGTCTCGGCGATCTCGTCCTCGTCCGGGCCCTCGAGCCAGATCCCGCCGCAGCTCTCGCAGGTGTCGTAGTGGAGCGACTTCCGCTCGCCGCCCTCGATGGCCACGAGGTCCACGTTGCACGCGGGGCACATGCCCGCGATCTCGTCCGGGTTGACCCAGCCGCCGAGCGCCGACAGCGCGCGCAGGTTGTGGTGCAGCAGCACGCGGTTCAGGTCGGCGGCGTCGATCCAGAGCCCCCCGCAGTCGGGGCAGCGCTGGGCCGTGTTCTCATCACCGCTGATCTCGGCCATCTCGACGTTGCACCGAGGGCAATCCATCTGAAGTCGGTTCTCCTTGGGACCTTGGGAGCTGCGGGGGGTGAGGGGGTTTACCGGACTGTGGATGATAGGCGGGAAGGTGCGCCAGGATCAACCTTCTCGGGGCGACGGCCGGCAGGCCTCCCGGAGGGCCGCCACCAGCAGGCGGAGCCGCTCCGGGTGGAGCTTCAGCGCGACCCGGTTCACCACCAGCCGCGCCGACACCGGGAGCACCGACTCCTCCACCTCGAGGCCGTTGGCGCGCAGGGTCTCCCCGGTCTCGGTGATGTCCACGATGGCGTCGGCGAGGCCGAGCGACGGGGCCACCTCGATCGAGCCGTGCAGGGCGATCACCTCGGCCGGCAGCCCCTTCTTCGCGAAGTGGGCGGCGGCGAGGCTCACGTACTTGGTGGCGATCCGCGGCGTGACGCCGCGCGGCAGGGGCTTCGCGCCCCGGGGCCGCGCCACGATCACCTCGCAGCGGCCGATGCCGAGGTCGAGCGGCTCGTAGAGATCGCGCGGCTCCTCGCGGAGCACGTCGAGGCCGACGATGCCCACCTGCGCCGCGCCGTGCTCGACGTAGCTCGCCACGTCGGCGGCGCGGATCGAGATGAAGCGGAGCCCGACCTCGGGCGCGTCGGCGAAGAGCTTGCGGGTCTTGCCGAGGAGCGCCTTGGGCGAGACGCCGAGGGCGCTCTCGAACAGGAGCGACGCCTCGTCGGTGAGCCGGCCCTTGGGGACCGCCACCGTCAGGAGCGGGCCGTCGGCGAGCGCGGTGCGGGCCCGGCGGGCCAGCTCCCGGTTGGACGGCAGGCGATCGGTCACGCGGGCACCCTCCGGATGCGCGCCCCCAGGGGCGCGAGCTTCTCCTCGAGCCGCTCGTAGCCGCGGTCGAGGTGGTAGACGCGCTGGATCTCGGTCTCGCCCGCGGCGTCCAGGCCGGCGAGCACCAGCGCCGCCGAGGCGCGCAGGTCGCTCGCCATCACCGGCGCGCCGGAGAGGCGCGGCACGCCCTTCACCACCGCGGTCTTGCCGTCCACGGTGATGTCGGCGCCGAGCCGGCGGAGCTCGAGCACGTGCATGAAGCGGTTCTCGAAGATGGTCTCGGTGATGACCGACGACCCGTCGGCCACCGCGGCGAGCACCATCACCTGCGCCTGCATGTCGGTGGGGAAGCCGGGGTGCGGCAGGGTGCGGACGTTGAACGGCCTGGGCCGCCCCTCGCCGCGCACGCGAAGCCCGCCCTCCACCGGCTCGAGGTGGGCGCCCGCCTCGCGCAGCTTCTCGAGCAGCGCGGCGAGGTGCGACGGGTCGCAGCCCTTCACCACCACGTCGCCGCGGGTGAGCGCGCCGGCGACGAGCAGCGTGCCGGCCTCGACGCGGTCGGGGATGACGGTGTGCCGGAGCGGCCGGAGCGTCTCCACGCCCTGGATCCGGATCTCGGTCCGGCCGGCGCCCTCGATCTTCGCCCCCATCTCGTTGAGGGCGAGCGCGAGGTCGGCCACCTCGGGCTCGCGGGCGCAGTTGCGCAGCACCGTCTCGCCCTCCGCGAGCACGGCCGCCATGAGGGCGTTCTCGGTGCCGGTGACGGTCTGCAGGTCGAAGACGAACTCGGTCCCGCGCAGCCGCCCGCCGGGCACCGTCGCCTCGACGTAGCCGTGCTCGATCGCGATCTCGGCGCCCATCGCCCCGAGCACCTTCAGGTGCTGGTCGATGGGGCGCGCGCCGATGGCGCAGCCGCCCGGCAGGGAGACTCGCGCCTTCCCCCACCGCGCGAGGAGCGGCCCCAGCACCACCACGCCCGCGCGCATGGTGCGGACGAGGTCGTAGGGGGCCTCGGGCTTCAGGTCGGGCGGGACGCGGATGTGGACGGTCCGGCCGTCGCCGCGCTCCGCCGTGCAGCCCATGTGGCGCAGGATGCGGCCGAGCGTGCGCACGTCGGCCAGGTCGGGGACGTTGTGGACGACGTGGTCGCCCTCGGCGAGCAGGGCCGCGGCCACCACGGGCAGGGCGGCGTTCTTGGCGCCGGAGACCTCGACCGTGCCGCGGAGCGGGACGCCGCCTTCTACGATGATCTTGTCCATCTGGTTCTCTCGGGAAAGCGGGCCCTTATACCATCACCGCCACGGCGAGGCGCGGCAGGCCGGCGAGGTCCTTGCGGAGCTCCACCTCGGCGAAGCCGGCGGCGCGGCACAGGGCCGGGAGCGACTCGGCGTGGCTCTCGTGCAGCTCGACGAGGAGGGTGCCCCCGGGCGCGAGCCGGCGCGGCGCCTCGGCCACGATCCGGCGCGCCACCGCGAGCCCGTCCGCGCCGCCGTCGAGCGCGAGCGCGGGCTCCTGGCGGACCTCGCGCGACAGCCCGGCGAGCTCGCCGGTCGGGACGTAGGGCGGGTTCGAGGCGATGACGTCGAAGCGGCGCTCCGGGGGCACCGGGGCGAAGAGGTCGCCCTCGAGGAGCTCGACCGAGGCGCCGAGCGCCGCGGCGTTCGCCCGGGCCACCGCCAGCGCGTCGGGCGACAAGTCCACGGCGGTGACGCGCGCCCCCGGCCGCTCGAGCGCGAGGGTGATGCCGACGCAGCCCGTCCCGGTGCAGAGGTCGAGTGCGGCGCCGCCCTCGGGCAGCGCCGCGAGCGCCGCCTCGACCAGCAGCTCGGTCTCGGGGCGGGGCACGAGCACGCGCCGGTCGACGGCGAACGGGCGGCCGTAGAACTCCCGCCGGCCCACGAGGTAGGCGGTCGGCTCGCCGGCGGCGCGCCGCTTCACCAGGGCGCGGAAGGCGGCCAGCTCGGGCTCGCCGAGCGGCTTGTCGAAGTCGAGGTAGAGCCGCACCCGGTCGCAGCCGAGGGCGTGCGCGAGGAGCACCTCGGCGGTGAGGCGCGGCGCGTCCACGCCGCCCCGGGCGAAGAAGCCCTGGGTCCAGGCGAGGAGCTTGAGGGGGGTCCAGGTGTCCTTCATACCGGGGGAATGAGGCCCCCCCGGGCCCCCCGCTCGCTTCGACCCAGCCTCATCCGGCTGGGCCTGCGCTCGCCGCTGCACAACGCTGGGACGACGCCGCCCTGGCCCGCCGCCCCCTCCCTGACCCTCCCCCGCTCGCGCGGGAGAGGAGAGGAGGGGCGCTCGCAGGCGCCCCGTTCCGTCGTCACGCCCGCCGCTCCACCGCGCCCGGCTGCTCCGCGCGCGACGCCTCGCGCAGCGCCTCGGCGGCGTAGTAGGTCCGGCAGGCGTCCACGAGATCCTGCACGTCGCCGTCCATCACCGCCGGCAGGTTGTGGCGCGTGTAGTTGATCCGGTGGTCGGTGAGCCGGTCCTGCGGGAAGTTGTAGGTGCGGATCTTCTCGGAGCGGTCGCCCGAGCCGACCTGGCTCTTGCGGGCGGCGTCGCGCGAGCTCTTCTGCTTCTCGAGCTCCATCTCGAAGAGCTTCGCCCGCAGCATGCGCATCGCCATGTTGCGGTTCTTGAGCTGGCTCTTCTCCTGCTGGCACTTCACGATCACGCCGGTCGGCTTGTGGGTGAGGCGCACCGCCGAGTCGGTGGTGTTCACGCTCTGCCCGCCGGAGCCGGTGGAGCGGAACACGTCCATCTCGATGTCGGCCGGGTTGATCTGGATGTCGATGTCCTCGGCCTCGGGCATCACCGCCACGGTGACCGTGGAGGTGTGGATGCGCCCCTGCTGCTCGGTGGCCGGCACGCGCTGCACGCGGTGGACGCCCGACTCGTACTTGAGGGCCGAGTAGACCGAGTCGCCGCTGATGTTGACGAGCGCCTCCTTGATGCCGCCGAGCGCGCCGGGCGAGGTGTCGGCGATCTCGCTCTTCCAGCCGTGGCGCTCGGCGAAGCGCAGGTACATGCGGAGCAGCTCGGCCGCGAAGAGCCCCGCCTCGTCGCCGCCGGCGCCGGCGCGGATCTCGAGGATGACGTCCTTGTCGTCGTTCGGGTCGCGCGGGACGAGGTAGGTCTTGAGCTCCTCCTCGGCGGCGGGCATGCGCGCGCGCAGGGACGCGAGCTCCTCGCGGGCGAGCTCCCGGATCTCGGCGTCCTTCTCGCCGAGCAGCGCCTCGTTGTCCTCGATCTCCCGGAGCGCCTGGCGGTAGGCGCGCAGCGCCAGCACGGTCGGCTCGGTCGAGGCGCGCTCCTTCGCGACCTTGCGGAAGCGGTCGCCGTTCGAGGTGACCGCCGGGTCGGAGAGCAGGGCGGTCAGCTCCTCGTAGCGCTGCTCGATCGACTCGAGCTTCTTCAGGATCTCCGGTGAAAGCATGGGCGCTTTATACCCGAAAACCGGAATGTGGACCGGCCGGGGGAGTCCGGTGAATATGGAGGGCTCGATGCCGCCTCGCCTCGTCGTCCGCGACGCCCTGGTCGCCACCCCCGCCGCCCTGCTGGAGCGGGCCACGGTCGTGGTCGAGGGGGGCCTCGTGGCCGAGGTCGCGCCGGAGGGGACGAAGGTCGCGGCGCGCCCGGACGACTGGGACGTCGCCGGCGAGGGGCGGCTCCTCGTGCCGGGGATGGTGGACGCCCACACGCGCCTCGCCGTGGGGGCCCTCGGCCGCCTGGCCGGGCTCCCGGCGAGGAGCCCCGAGAGCGAGGCCGAGTACCGTCACCGGCTCCGGGCGCGCATCGAGGACCGGCTCGACGCCGCGGCGGTGGAGGCGCTGACCGCGGCCGGCGCCCTGGCGGCGCTCCGGGCCGGGGTCACCTGCGCCTGCGACCTCGTGCGCGGGGCGGCCGGCGACGAGGAGCGCACCCTGCCGGCGGCGGCCGCGGGGGTGCGGCGGGTGGGGCTCCGGGCGTCGCTCGCCTACGGCCCCACCGACCGGCGCGGCGGCGGCTCGGGCCGGGCCGGGGTGGCGGCCTCGGCCGCGTTCGCCGCCCTCTCGCGCGGCGACCCGCTCGTGCGCGGGGTGATCGGGATCGACGGGCTCTGCGAGCTCGGCCGCTCGAGCATCGAGGCGGCCGGCGAGCTCGGCGGGGAGCACGGCCTCCACGCCTGCCTGGCCGAGGACGAGGAGGACGTGGCCCACGCCTTCGGGATGTCGGGGCTCCACCCGGTGGCGCTCGTCGGCAGCTGCGGCGGGCTCGGCCCGGGCGCGGTGATCGCGCGCGACGCGGCGCTCACGAGCCGCGAGGTCACGCTCCTCGCCGACACCGGCTCGTGGCTCGCGCTCTCGCCGCGGGCGGCGCTCTTCTGGGGCGGCGAGTTCCCGCCGCTCGGCTACATCGCGGCGGCCGGCACGCCGATGGCGTTCGGCACGGACGGGCTCTTCCCGGACGTCGCCGGCGAGGCGCTCGCCGCGGCGATGTGCCTGCGGATGGCGGAGCACCGGGCCACGGCGTCGGGCGACGTGGTCACGAAGGAGATCTGGCCGGGCGGCGGGCACGTCGCCTCGCGCCTGTTCGGCGTCGGGCTGGGCGAGATCGCGCCCGGCGCGGCGGCGGACCTGGTCCTCCTCGACTGGCGCCCCCCGGCCCCGCTGCCCGACCTGCTCGCCGGCGACCTCGCCATGCTCCACGCCGGCGCCCCCGCCGCCTGGGCGATCGTGAACGGCGAGGTGCGCCTGCGCGAGGGGCACCTCCTCGGCGGCGACGAGCGCGAGATCGCCGCCAAGGCGCGCGAGGCGGCGGCCCGGGTGCTGGCGGCGTAGGCGCCGCGCGGCGCCGCGGTGACCCCCTCCCTGGCCCTCCCCCGCTTCGCGGGAGAGGGGAGGAGGGCGCCCCTCACTTCCTCGCGATGAACGCCTGCAGCGCCGCCCGATCCGGGCCGACCAGCTCCTTCACCCGGGCCCGGTCCACGTCGGCGACGATGATCTCGCCGACCTCCTGGGCCACCGAGCGGAAGAGCCCCTCCGCCCGCATCCCCTCCGCCTGCCGCTCGTTGTCGGGCGTCGGCGTGACGTAGTGGGCCGAGTCCACCTTGTAGCGGTGGAACAGGTAGAGCTGCACGAGCGTCATGAGCCGCTTGCGCCGCAGCGCCAGGTCGAAGTTGTTCTGGTCGCGGATCGAGAGGATGCTCCGGCCGCGGCGGTCGTGGATGCTCGCGAAGGTAACGTCCAGCTTCTTCTCGCCGTCCGCCGAGAGGAGCGACAGCTCGAGCAGGTCCGAGCCGGCCGACACCGGCTTGAGCGCCACCCGCAGCTTGCCCGGCACGCCGTGCTGCTTCCGCCAGAGGTCGAGCCACTCCTCGAGGAGCTTCGGCGGCACCTCGGTCTGCACGAGGTGCTGGTGCTGCGTCGAGCCCTGGCCCATCGCCTTGGTGGTGGCGGTGCGGCCGGTGATCGACATGAGCGCGGCGTCGCCCCGCGGCCCGCCCACCAGCGTCTGCGGCGTCTTGTAGCCCGACTCGAGCAGGCGGAACTTCCGCTGCAGCCGCGCCAGGGCCAGCATGCCGTCCTGGCGGAGCGCCGTCGCGAACTCCTCCGAGGCGAGCCCGTCGATCTGGTGGCCGCCGTAGGTGATGAAGTCGAAGACGTAGCCCATCTTCCCGAGCTCCTCGGGGAAGCGGCGCATCTGCGCGTCGTCCATGCCGGTGGTGTCCCAGTTGAAGGACGGCGAGAGGTTGTAGGCGAGCATCTTGTCCGGGAAGACGGCGTGGATGGCGTCGGCGAACCGCTTCGCGTCCTTCAGGTCGGCGGTCTTGGTCTCCATCCAGAGCAGGTCGGCGAAGGGCGCCGCGGCGAGCGACTTGGCGATGGCGTAGTCGATGCCGCCGCGCACCTGGTAGTAGCCGTCGGGCGTCTTGGCGTGCTCGCAGTCCCAGGTGACCTGCACGCCGATGGCCCGGGCCTTCTCCCGGATCCGGTAGAAGGGCGCGCGCGCCGCGAAGGCCATCCACTCGTCCCGGCTCATCGAGGGGGGATCGCCCTCGGCGGCGCGGAAGGCGATGGCGTTGCCCACCGCCTCGGCGTAGGTGCAGACCCCGGCCTCCGCCTGCCAGGCGTCCACGAAGCCGTTGAAGACCCGGTCGAGCGCCGCGTCCACCGCGCCGAGCGCCCCCTTCTTCAGATCCGCCGCCGCGGCGGCGATCTTCTGGTCGAAGCCGGCGCGGACGAGCCAGGCGTCGGCGGCGGCGTACTCCTCGTCGCAGAGGGCGTAGAGCCGGTGCCCGCTCAGCTCCTCCACGCCGGCCGCCTGGAAGCGGCGCAGGATGGCGAGGAAGGCCGCCTTGAAGGTGGGGAGCGTGACGTGGGTGGCGCCGAGGATGAACGGCTGGTCGCGGTCGTCGCCGCGCCCGTCGAGCAGCGTGGCCGACTCGGCGTCGGTGCGGGCCACGATGATCCCCGGCACGCCCATGAGGTCGAGCTGGAACCGGGCCGCGGAGAGCCGCTTCAGCTGCTCGTCCTCGGAGACGAGCACCTTGCCGCCCTGGTGGCCGCACTTCTTGACGCCCGGCTTCTGGTCCTCGATGTGGTAGCCCGGCACGCCCACCTCGACGAAGCGCCGGACGAGGTTGCGCACCTGGGCGTCGCCGCCGTGGCCGGTGTCGGCGTCGGCGATGATGAAGGGCCGGAAGTCCACCTCCGGCGTGGCGCGGCGCTGCTCCTCGGTCATGCGGGCGCGGGCGTGGAACTGGTTCCTGTCGGCGGTGAGGAGGGCGCGGACGATCGGCGCCGCCTCGTCCGGCACCTGCGAGAGCGGGTAGCTCGCGAGGTCGGGGCCCGGGTCCTCCTGCGCGGAGCCCTTGGCGGAGGTGGCCCAGCCGCCGAGGTAGATGCCCTCGATCCCCATCTTCTTCATCGCCACCGCCTGGCCGGGCGAGTACGGGCCGAAGGTGGTGATGCAGCGCCGCTCGGCGAAGAGCTGGCGGAGCCGCGCGTGGAAGGCCTCGGCCGCGGTCCGGGCCACCGGGTAGTCCGCCGGGATGGTGCCGCGCTGCTCCACCACCTCGCGGGCGGTGTGGACGCGCGTGATGCCCGCGAACCGCGGGCTCTCGAACCAGCGCCGGAGCTCGGCGACCTCGCGCTCGAAATCCATGTCTCCTCCACGTGCGTCGGGGTAGGTGGGCGGCCCTCCCAAGGCGGGCCGGACGCAGGGGGAGTGCTAGCCGGCGCGTTTCGACGCGGCACGTCACGCGAATGGATCCTCCCGTCCGGACTGGTGCTCGAGGGGGATGGCCCGAGCGGGTAGGGCGGGGGCTCGCCCGGTCGCCTGTAGAGCATGTCGGGACGGGACTGCCATATTCCCGCGTCACATGATCCAGCGACGGTGGCTCCGGTTTTCGAGCGCGGCGAAGCTTCTGGTCACAGCGCTCGCCTCCCTGCTTCCCGCGCTCGCCGCCGCCTCCACCGCCCACGCGCCGAGTCCCGTCCAGGACGCGCCCGCGATGGTCATCCGGACCACGCTGGCGGTGCTCTTCCTCGTCGGGCTCGCCTACCTGGGCGGGCACCCGCGGGTCCGGGCCTGGGAGGAGCGGTGGCGGGTGGCGCACGTCGTCACCGCCGGGTTTCCGTTCGTGCTCCTCGGCCTGGCGGCGCGGCACCCGGCGGTCGGCGTGGTGACGGCGCCGGTGCTGGCGCAGCTGGGGACGCTCTTCGGGTTCGCGCTCGGCTGGATCGGGCTCGTGGCCGGGTTCCGCTTCGACCCGCGCCTCCTCGGCGGGCTGCCGCCGGGCGTGGCCGGGATCGTCGGGCTCGCCACCTCGATCCCGTGCGCCTGCGTGGCCTTGCTCACCGGGCTCGCGCTCCTGTCCATCTCCGGCGTCCCCGCCCACCTCCCCACCCTGGCGCGCGACGCCCTCATCCTCGGCACGGCCGGGGCCATGACGGCCAAGACCGGCGCCCGGCTGCTCGGGGCGGCCGAGTCGGCGGGGCTGGTCTCGCGCATCGCCCGCATCGAGGAGCTGGTGGGCGTGCTCGGGCTGGCGGCGGTGGCGGCCTACTTCCGGCCGCAGGCCGGCGGGTGGCAGCTGCCGGGGACGGCCTGGCTGCTGCTGACGGTGGGGCTCGGCGCGGCCGCCGGCCTCCTCATGTACGCCATGCTCTCGACCGCGCGGAGCCGGCCGGAGCTGGTGGTGCTCACGCTCGGCTCGGTGAGCTTCGCCGCCGGCGTGGCCGGCTGCCTGCGCCTCTCGCCCATCGGCGTCACCTTCCTCGCCGGCGCGCTGCTCGCGAACTTCCCGGGCGTCCACCGGGCGGCGCTCGGGGCCGCGCTGCGGCGGCTGGAGCGGCCGGTCTACCTGCTCTCGCTCTTCGCCATCGGCGCGCTCTGGGACCCGTCCGACTGGCGGGGCTGGGTGGTCATGCCGGTGTTCATGGCGGCGCGCCTCATCGGCAAGCGGCTCGGGGCCAACGCCGCCGCGGCGTGGGGCGGGCTTCGGCTCGGTCCCCGCGAGCGCGAGGCGCTCGCGGTCGCGCCCATGGGGCCGCTCGCCATCGCCATCGTGGTGAACGCCCACCTGCTCTACCCGGACCTCGCGAGCTCGCTCATCGCCCCGGCGGTGGTGGGCGGCGGGATCCTGACCGAGGTGGTGGTGCAGCTCGTCACGCGCGGCAAGCTCTCGACGATGGAGCGGGAGGCGGGCGCGGTCGGGCGGATCGCGGCGCCGCGCCCCGCCGCGTCCGCGGCCGGCTCGCGCGAGGCGATCGGATGAACGCGCTCCTGCTGGTGGCCCTGGGCGGGCTCATGCACGCCGCCCGCTCCTTCGGACCGGCGGGGCCCGAGGGCGGCGCGAGCACGCTCCTCGCCTTCGGGTACGTGCTCGTCACCGCGTTCTTCGCCGGCCGGCTCTTCGGCCAGCTCCGGCTGCCCCGGCTCACCGGGTACATCGTGGCCGGGGTGGTCGCCGGCCCCATGGGGCTCGGCCTGCTCTCCCGCGAGATGGTGGGGAGCCTCGACGTCGTCAACGGGATCGCGGTGTCGATGATCGCGCTCACCGCGGGCAGCGAGCTCGAGCTGCGGGCCATCCGCCCGCTGCTGCGGTCGATCCGCTGGATCGCGCTGCTCGGCGTGCTCGGCACGGCGGCGCTGCTCTCGGCCGCGGTCTGGCTCCTGCGGTCGCTGCTGCCGTTCATGGCCCACCTCGCGCCGGCGCAGGCCGCCGCGGTCTCCCTGGTGCTCGGGGTGGTGACGGTGGCCCAGTCGCCCGCGGTGGTGGTGGCGCTGCGCGACGAGCTGCGCGCCGACGGCCCGGTGGCGCGCACCGCGCTCGGGGTGGTGGTCCTCGCCGACCTGATGGTGATCGTCCTCTTCGCCGTCACCTCGACCGTCGCCAAGGCCACCTTCGGCGCCGGCGCCGACGCGGCGCACACCGCGGCGACCCTGGCCTGGGAGATCCTGGGCTCGCTCGGCGCGGGCGCGCTGGTGGGGGTGGTGCTCGCGACCTACCTGCGCAAGGTGGCCGGGGGCGCCCCGCTCTTCGTGTTCCTCACCACGGTGGTGGTCTCCGAGATCGGGCGGCGGCTCCACTTCGATCCCTTGCTGGTGGCGCTCGCCGCCGGGATGCTGGTGCGCAACGCCACCCAGGTGGCCGAGGTCCTCCACCGGGAGCTCCAGCCGTCGTCGCTCCCGGTCTCGATCGTCTTCTTCGCCGTGGCCGGCGCCAGCCTGCACCTCGACGTGCTCGCCACCGCCTGGGTGCCGGCCGGGGTGATCGTGCTCGTCCGCGCGGCCGGGCTGCTCTCCGGGGCCCGCGCCGGCGCCCGCCTCGCCCGCGCCCCGGCGACGGTGGTGAGGTACGCCGGCTTCGGGCTGCTGCCCCAGGCCGGGCTCGCGCTCGCGCTCTCCACCCTGTTCGCGAAGACCTTCCCCGAGTTCGGCGCGGCCGCGAGCGCCCTCACCCTCGGGGTGGTGGCGCTGAACGAGCTGCTCGCGCCCGCGGTCTACCGCGCCGCCCTGGTCCGCGCCGGCGAGGCGGGGCAGGGCGAGTCGCCGGCTCCGGCGGCGGAGGCTCCGGCGCTGGAGCTGCTCCGGCACTGAGGACCGGCCGGACCGCGTCGCCGGGGCGATCGAGGCGCGCCCGAGGCGCCCTCACCGCTCCCCGTTCAGCTTGCGCCAGAGCGTGGAGCGCCCGATCCCGAGCCGCCGCGCCGCCTCGGCCTGGTTGCCGCCGCACTCGGCCACGGTGCGGCGGATGAGGCTCCGCTCCTGCTCCTCGCGCGCGCGCCGCAGGTCCACCGGGGGGGCCGGCGCCGCCGGGGTCGCGGCGGCCGCGGTCGCGAGCGCCGGCGAGGGCGCCGCCGCGCCGTGGAGCTCGGGCAGCACCGCCCGCAGCTCCTCCTCGTTGACCCGCGCCGAGGGGTCGCGATCGGCGAAGAGCACCGCCACCCGCTCCACCACGTTCTCGAGCTCGCGCACGTTGCCCGGCCAGGCGTGGCGGCCGAGGAGCGGGAGCAGCAGCGAGAGCGCCCGCGGCTGCGCCGCCGGCACCCCGTGGCGCAGGAGCGCCCGGGTGAGCAGCTCGCCCGCGATGGCGGCCGCGTCGTCGCCCCGCTCGCGCAAGGGCGGCAGGTGCAGCGGCAGGATGGCGAGCCGGTAGTAGAGGTCGCCGCGGAACTGCCCGGCCTCGACCGCGCGCGGGAGGTCCCGGTGGGTGGCGGCGATCACCCGCACGTCGATGGGGGTGGGCTCGTTGCCGCCCAGCCGGAGCACCTGCCGTTCCTGAAGGACGCGCAGGAGCCGCGTCTGGAGCGTGAGCGGCACGTCGCCCACCTCGTCGAGGAAGAGGGTGCCGCGGTGGGCCGACTCGAAGAGGCCCGGCCGCCCGCCCCGCCGCGCGCCGGTGAACGCGCCCTCCTCGTGCCCGAACAGCTCGCCCTCGAGCAGCGTCTCCGGGAAGGCGGCGCAGTTGATGGCCACGAAGGGGTGATCGCGGCGGGTGCTGGCGTTGTGGATCCCCTGCGCCACCACCTCCTTGCCGGTGCCGCTCTCGCCGGTGATGAGCACGGTCGCGTCGGTGCGGGCGTAGCGGGCGGCGAGGGCGCGCACCCGCGCGATGGCCGGCGAGCCGCCCACCAGCCCGTCGAGCCGGTGCCGCGCCACGAAGCGGCTCGGACGGTGCTGGGCGCGCACGGTGCGGTCGAGCCGCTGCACCGAGGTGGCGTCCTGGCAGGTGAGCACCGCGCCCGAGAGCTGGCCGCGCTCCCGCAGCGGCCGCCGGTGCACCACCAGCGTGCGCGCGCCGAGCCGCGCGACGCCGTCGAGCTCGGCGGCGCCGGTCTCGAGCACGCGGGTCGCGCCGAGCGCCGGCGCCACCTCGGAGAGCCGCTGCCCCTCGAGCTCGCGCGCGCTCCGGTCGAGGAGCCGCTCCATGGCCGGGTTGAGCGCCCGGATCCGCTCGTCGAGGTCCACCGCCAGCACCGCCTCCTCGAGGTGGGCCAGGATGGCCTGGAGCCGCTCGCGCTTCAGCTCCTCGGCCCGGGCGATGCGGGCGATCTCGACGGCGCGGGAGATCGCCTCGGCGACCGAGTCCTGCGAGTAGAGCAGCACCGCCTGGAGCCCGGCGCGCTCGGCGAGGTCGCAGACCGGCCCGGTGCCGACCACCACCTCGAAGCCGCGCGCCGCGAGGTCGGCCACCGCGGCCCGCGCCTCCTCGAGCGTGAGGTAGGGGCGCTGCTCGAGCTCGAGGCCGGTGAGGAACTGGCGGGCCTGGTCGAGCCCCGGCACCACCTTGCGGAAGTTCACCACCCCCACGCGCGGCGAGAGCCGCCGGGCCCGCGCCAGCGCCTCGAGGGCGTCGAGGGTGGTGGCGCGCACGAAGGAGACCGGCACGGCGGCGTGGTCGCGCAGGTAGGCGGCGTTGGCGCCGGCGGCGATGAAGGCGTCCACCTCCTCGCCCGACTCGGTGAGCTCGCGCGCGGTGGCGAGCGCCTCCTCGAAGCCGGAGTGGAAGACGCGGACGTCGGCGCGGTCGGCGTAGGTGGGGGCGACGCTCTCGAAGACGTGGCGCAGCCGGCTCGTGCTGAAGGCCCAGACGATGGGCTTGCGGTCGAGGTCCTGGCGCATCGCTCCTCCGTGTTCCGGGTTCGGGAAAGCCACCTGTTCCAATAATGGAACGGATCGTTCCGCGTCTGGAAGTTCCGGGCGGGTCGATTTTGAGGTCAGTCTTGAAAATCAGCGGAAACACGGCCGCTTGCCGCGGCGCGTCCGACGGGTGTGCCCCTGGCCCGGCCGTTGCTCTCCTGGAGCAGCGGCGATGGACCTCGACCTCTCCCCGGAGCAGAAGGCGATCCAGGCGGCGGCGCGCGAGCTGGCCCAGGCCGAGCTCGAGCCGGTCGCCGGCCTCCTCGACCGCGAGTTCGACCGGCGCACCTTCGTCGGCAACCTGGGGAAGCTCGCCGCCCAGGGCTTCATGGGGATGAACGTGCGCCGCCGCTACGGCGGGGCCGAGGCCGGCACCGTGGCGCTCTCCCTCGTGCTGACCGAGCTCGGCCGCGCCTGCGCCGCCACCGCCGCCAGCGTCTCGGTCACCAACATGGTCGCCGAGGTGATCCAGGCGGTCGGGTCGGAGGAGCAGAAGGCGACCTACCTCCCGCGCATCAGCTCCGGCGAGTACCCGGCGGCGAGCTTCGCGCTCACCGAGGCCGGCGCCGGCTCCGATCCCGCCGGGATGGTCACCCAGGCGGTGGCCGACGGCGACGCCTTCGTCCTCGACGGCGAGAAGCGGTTCATCACCAACGCCCCCTACGCCGGCGTCTTCGTGGTCTGGGCGGTGACCGACCGCGCCGCGCCGAAGGGGAAGGGGATCAGCTGCTTCCTGGTCGAGGCCGGCACCCGCGGCCTCGTCGTCGGCCGGCAGGAGGACAAGATGGGGCAGCGGGCCTCCGCCACCAACGAGGTCCGGCTCGAGCGCTGCCGCGTCCCGCGCGGCGCGCTCCTGGGGCGGCTCAACGACGGCTTCCGCGTGGCGGTGGCCGAGCTCGCCGGCGGCCGCATCGGCGTGGGGTCGCTGGCGCTCGGGATCGGGCTCGCCGCGATGGACTACGCCACCCGGTATGCGTCGGAGCGTGTGCAGTTCGGCGAGCCCGTCACCACGTTCGAGGGCGTGCAGTGGATGCTCGCCGACGCCTACACCGAGCTCGAGGCGGCGCGGCTCCTCCTCGCGAGCGCGGCCTTCCAGAAGGAGCGCGGCCGGCCCTACGCCAAGGCGGCGTCGATGGCCAAGCTCTTCGCCACCGAGGCGGCCGAGCGGGCCTGCCGCTCCGCGGTGCAGCTCATGGGCGGCCAGGGCTACCTGCGCGATCACCCGGTGGAGCGCTACGCCCGCGACGTGCGCGTCACCTCCATCTACGAGGGCACCAACGAGATCCAGCGCCTCATCGTGGCGCGCGAGATCCTGAAGGAGCTGGTGCGCCCGTGACCGAAGCGAAAGGACGGAGCCTGTCGATGAGACCCTTCTCCAAGGTGGCGGTGCTCGGCTCGGGTGTGATGGGGGGCGGGATCGCCGCCCACCTCGCCAACGCCGGGGCGCGGGTGCTCCTGCTCGACCTCACCGCCGCGCAGGCCCAGGCCGGGCTCGACGCCGCGAAGGCGGCGAAGCCGGCCGCCTTCTTCACCGGGGCCGAGGCGGCGCTCGTGGAGGTGGGCGGGTTCGACGAGGACCTCCCGCGCCTCGCCGGGTGCGACTGGGTGATCGAGGTGGTGCTCGAGGACCTCTCGGTGAAGCAGAGGCTCTTCGAGCGGGTGGCGCCCCACCTCTCCGCGGACGCGGTGCTCTCGAGCAACACCAGCGGCCTCTCGGTGGAGGCGATGGCCCGGGCGCTCCCCGCCGACCTGCGCCGCCGCTTCCTCGTGACCCACTTCTTCAACCCGCCGCGGTACCTGCGGCTCGTCGAGGTGGTGCCCTGCGCCGACACCGACCCCGAGGTGGTCGCGCGGGTGGAGGCGTTCCTCGAGCGGCGGCTCGGCAAGGGGGTGGTCCGGGCCAAGGACACGCCCAACTTCGTCGCCAACCGGATCGGCGTCTTCGCGCTCTGCAACGTGGTGAAGCACGTGCTGGAGCTTGGGCTCACCGTGGAGGAGGCCGACGCCGCCGCCGGTCCGGCCACCGCCCGGCCCCGCAGCGCCGCCTTCCGCACCGCCGACCTGGTCGGGCTCGACACCCTCCTGCACGTCGCCGACAACTCCCACGCCGTGCTCCAGCAGGACGAGGAGCGCGAGGTCTTCCGGCTGCCCGACTTCCTGCGCGAGATGGTGAAGCAGGGGCTCCGCGGCAACAAGTCGAAGGCCGGGTTCTACAAGAAGGAGAAGGGCGAGGGCGGCGCCACCACGGAGCGCTACTTCGACTTCCGCGCCGGCCGGTACGAGCCGGTGAGGCGGCCGCGCTTCGCCTCGGTGGAAGCGACGAAGGGGATCGACGACCCGGCCGCGCGGCTCCGGGCGGTGCTCGCCGGCGACGACCCGGCGGCGGAGCTCGCCTGGCGCAACCTGCGCGACACGCTCCTCTACGCCTTCCGGCGCGTGCCGGAGATCGCCGACGACGTCTCGGCGGTGGACCGGGCCATGCGCTGGGGCTTCAACTGGGAGCTCGGCCCGTTCGAGATGCTCGACGCCATCGGCGTGGCGCGCTTCCGCGAGCGGGCCCGCAAGGACGGGAGCGCCATCCCGGCGCGGCTCGACGAGGTGGAGCGCTTCTACCGGGTCGAGGGCGGCCGGCGCGAGGTGCTCGACCTCGCCACCGGCGCCTTCCGCGAGGTCCCGCGGCCGGAGGGGCGGATCGACCTCGCCCTCGTGAAGGCGGGCGGCGTGGTGGAGCGGAACCCCGGCGCCTCGGTGCTCGACCTCGGGGACGGCGTCTTCGGCCTCGAGTTCCACTCGAAGATGAACGCCATCGGGAACGACACGCTCGCCATGGTCCACAAGGCGCTCGCGCGCGCCGAGCGGGAGGGGCAGGCGCTCGTCATCGCCAACCAGGGCGCGGCCTTCTCGGCCGGCGCGAACCTGGCGCTGCTCGCCATGGCCATCGTGGAGGGGGAGTGGGACGAGATCGCCCTCACCGTGCAGCGGTTCCAGCGGGCCACGATGGCGCTCGCGCTGGCGCAGGTGCCGGTGGTGGCGGCGCCGCACCAGCTCGCCCTCGGCGGCGGCTGCGAGGTCTGCCTCCACGCCACGGCGATGAACCCGCACTCCGAGACGTACATGGGGCTCGTGGAGGTGGGGGTGGGGCTGCTCCCGGCCGGCGGCGGCACGAAGGAGCTGGCGCTGCGGGCCATCCGGCTCGCCGAGCAGTGGGAGACCGACGTGTCCCCCTTCCTCTTCAAGAGCTTCAAGCAGATCGCGACCGCCCGCGTGAGCACCTCCGCCGCCGAGCTGCGCGACATGGGCTACCTCCGCCCCGGCGACGCCGTCACCATGAACGCCGACGACCTCGTCGCCGACGCGAAGCGGAAGGCGCTGGCGCTCGCGGCGAACTTCCGCCCGCGCGCCCTCGCGACCGGGCTCGCCGCGCCGGGCCGGGGCGTGGCCGCGAGCCTCGCCTCCCAGCTCTGGAACCTGCGGATGGGCGGCTTCATCACCGCGTACGAGGAGCACCTCGGGAAGACCATCGCCCGGGTCATCACCGGCGGCGACGTGCCGGCCGGCACCCCCATCACCGAGGAGTGGCTGCTGGAGCAGGAGCGCGAGGCCTTCGTCTCGCTCTGCGGCGAGAAGCGCACGCTGGAGCGGATCCAGCACATGCTCAAGAAGGGCAAGCCGCTCCGCAACTAGCCCGCCGGAACGCACGGAGACTCGACGATGAAGAGCGCCTACGTCCTCGCCGCCTGCCGCACCCCGGGCACGAAAGCCAAGAAGGGGAAGCTGCGCCACGTGCGCCCCGACGACCTCGCCGCCGCGGCCGTGAAGGCGGTGATGGAGCGGGCCGGGGTGGACCCCCTCGAGATCGACGACGTCATCCTCGGCTGCGCCTTCCCGGAGGGCGAGCAGGGGATGAACCTGGCCCGGGTGGCGGCGCTCCGGGCCGGGCTGCCGTACCAGGTGCCGGCCCAGACCGTGAACCGGTTCTGCTCCTCCGGGCTGCAGTCGATCGCCAGCGCCGCCGAGCGGATCATGGCCGGCTTCGCCGACTGCATCGTCGCCGGCGGGGCGGAGAGCATGAGCCTCGTCCCCATGGGCGGCAACAAGTTCAGCGCCAACCCGGCGCTGGTGGCGAGCTGGCCGGAGTCGTTCGCGGCGATGGGGATCACCGCCGAGCTGGTGGCCGAGCGGCACGGGGTGTCGCGCCAGGACCAGGACGCCTTCGCCGCCGAGAGCCACCGGCGCGCCGCGGCGGCGCAGGCGAGCGGCGCCTTCGGCGACGAGCTCGTGCCGGTCGAGGCGGAGTCGGCGGCGGTGGTGGGCGGCAAGCTCGAGCGCGCGGTGGAGCGGGTCGAGGCCGACGACGGCGTCCGGCCCGACACCACGCCCGAGGGGCTCGCGAAGCTCAAGCCGGCGTTCAAGGTGGACGGCACGGTGACGGCCGGCAACGCGTCGCAGATGACCGACGGGGCCGCGGCGGTGCTGGTGGTCTCGGAGGACTTCCTGCGCCGCACCGGGCGCGAGCCGCTGGCGCGCTTCCTCTCCTTCGCGGTGAAGGGCGTGCCGCCGGAGGTGATGGGGATCGGACCGGTGGAGGCGATCCCGGCGGCGCTGCGGCTGGCGGGGGTCTCGCAGGACGCGCTCGGGCGGATCGAGCTCAACGAGGCGTTCGCGGCCCAGGCGCTCGCCTGCGTGCGGGCGCTCGGTCTCGACCCGGCCAGGGTGAACCCGTCGGGCGGCGCCATCGCCCTGGGCCACCCGCTCGGCTGCACCGGGGCGAAGCTCACGGCGACGCTGCTGCACGGGATGCGCCGGGCCGGCGAGCGGTACGGGATGGTGTCGATGTGCATCGGCGGCGGCATGGGCGCGGCCGCCGTCTTCGAGAGGGCGTGAACCATGGCGGACGTGGCGAAGGTCGAGCAGGTGGAGCAGGGAGCGAAGCGCGCGGCGGACCCGAGGCGGCCGGGCGGCGGCGAGTACCTCATCGCCGACGCGGCCCCGGCGGACGTCTTCACGCCGGAGGACTTCACCGAGGAGCAGCGGGCCATCGGCGACACCGCCGAGGGGTTCGTGCAGGACTCGATCTGGCCGCGCGCCGAGGAGATGGAGAAGCAGCACTTCGAGGTGGCGGTCGCGCTCATGAAGCAGTGCGGCGAGCTCGGGCTCCTCGCCATCGACGTGCCGGAGGCCTTCGGCGGCCTCGAGCTCGACAAGGCGACGAGCATGCTCGCGGCCGAGCGGATCGCCCCGGCCGGCTCCTTCTCGGTGACCTGGTCGGCCCACACCGGCATCGCCACCCTGCCGCTCGTCTACTACGGCACCGAGGCGCAGAAGGCGAAGTACCTCACGAAGCTCGCGAGCGGCGAGTGGATCGGCGCCTACTGCCTCACCGAGCCCGGCTCGGGCAGCGACGCGCTCGGCGCGCGCACCACCGCGAAGCTCTCGGCCGACGGGACGCACTACGTCCTCGAGGGCACGAAGCAGTTCATCACCAACGGCAGCTTCGCCGACCTCTTCACCGTCTTCGCGAAGGTGGACGGCGAGCACTTCACCGCCTTCCTGGTGGAGCGCGGCTTCCCCGGCGTGACCGTCGGGGCCGAGGAGAAGAAGCTCGGCATCAAGGGCTCCTCCACGACCCAGATCATCCTCGAGGGGGCCCGGGTGCCGGTCGAGAACGTCCTCGGCGAGATCGGCAAGGGGCACAAGATCGCCTTCAACGTGCTCAACGTGGGCCGGTTCAAGCTGGGCGCCGCGGTGACCGGCGCCGCCAAGCACGCCCTCGGCGAGGGGGCGAGGTACGCCAACCTGCGCAAGCAGTTCGACACGCCCATCGCGCGGTTCGGCGCCATCCGGCAGAAGCTGGCCGAGGGGGCGGCCTCGATCTTCGCCTCCGAGTCGGTGGTCTACCGGCTGGCGGGGCTCCTCGACCGGCGGCTCGCCGCCATCCCCAGGGACGCGCCGGGCTACTACGAGCTCTACCAGAAGGCGATCGAGGACTATGCCATCGAGTGCGCCATCTCGAAGGTGTTCTGCAGCGAGGTGCTCGCCGGCGTGGTGGACGAGGTGGTCCAGATCCACGGCGGCTACGGCTTCACCCAGGAGTACGCGGCGGAGCGCTTCTACCGCGACGAGCGGATCAACCGGATCTTCGAGGGCACGAACGAGATCAACCGGCTCCTCGTCCCCGGGACGCTGCTCCGGCGCGCCATGAAGGGCGAGATCCCGCTGCAGCGCGAGGTGATGAAGGCGGTCGAGTCGCTCCTCTCGCCCTCCTACGAGGAGGTGGACGCCGCGGTGCCGTTCGCGGTCGAGCGGGCGGCGCTCGGGCACCTCAAGAAGGCGTTCCTGGTGGTGGCCGGCGCGGCGGTGCAGAGGTACCGGGGCGGCCTCAAGGACGAGCAGGAGGTGCTGCTCGCGCTCGCCGACGTGGCCATCGAGATCTTCGCGCTCGAGAGCGCGCTCCTGCGGGCCGAGAAGGGCGCGGCCCTGCCGGAGCGGCGGCGGGCGGTGATGGCCGCCGCGGTGAAGGTCTTCGCCTTCGGGGCGGTGGAGCGGATCGGCACCGCCGCCCGCAAGGCCGCCTTCTGCTGCGCCGAGGGCGACGAGCTCACCATGCTCCTCGCCGGCGTGCGCCGGTTCACCAAGTACGACGCCTCCGGGCTGCTCCAGGCGCAGCGGCTCCTCGCCGACGCGGTGCTGGAGGGCGAGAAGTATCCCTGCTGAGGCGCGGGCCGCGCGGCGCCGCGCCCCTCACCGGTTCATCATCGTCCCGGCGTCCATCATGACGCCCCCGTCCGGCACGCCGCCGTCCATCATCGTGCCGCCGTCCATCGTCACGCCGCCGTCCGCCCCCGGGCCGCCGCCCATCATGCCGCCGTCGCCCATCATCCCGCCGTCCAGGGTCCAGCCGCCGTCCATCCACCAGCCGCCGTCGGGCGGCTGCCAGGCGCCGCCGGCGTAGGTGCAGCCGGGCATCGGCTCGTCGAAGCGCATCATGCCGCCGTCCGGCAGGCTCCAGCCGCCGTCGGTGTAGCCGGCCATCCAGCCGGCGTCGGCGCCCATCATGCCGCCGCCGCTCATCATCCCGCCCGCCCGCAGCTCCATGTGGCTCGTGAACTGCTGCATGGCCTGGACGTGCCGCTCCATCTCCTGCTGGTTCGCGGCCATGTCCCCGCTGGTGCAGGCCACCGCCTGGTGATGGGCCATCTCGTCCGCCATCGCCTGGGTGCCGCACGACAGGTCGGCGGAGGCGGGCGTGCCCGCGCCGCGCAGGTAGTCGTCCATCCGGGTGGACATGCCCGGGAGCTGGCCCATGAGCGGCTGCATCCGCTGGAGGTACTGCTGCAGCGCCGCCTGGCACTGGGCCGGGGTGGTGGCGCTGGCGACCGCCTGCTGGTACTGGGTCACGGCCGCGGCGGCCGAGGTGGCGGTCTGATCCACCGTGGCGGCGTCGGCGAGGCTGGTGCCGCTGCCGCTCGACGACGAGGAGCAGGCGACCCACGCCGCGCCGAGCAGGCAGGCGAGGGCCAGGGCGATCGTCTTCCTTCCGTGGATCTCGGGCATGATCGTTGGAGCCCGGACCGCGGCGCGGGGTTTCGGCGGCGGTCCGGTCCGGCGGGGCGTCCCGGGAGAGGCTAGCCCCGGCGTCTCCCGAGCAGCTCGGACAGCATCCGCAGCGGACCCAGCTCGGCGCGGGCCTCGCGCAGGAGGTTGTCGAGCATGGCGAGCCCGGTGCGCGCGAGGGCCACGAGCTGCTCGAGCCGCTCCAGCTTGAACTTCGCGGCGGCCCGGATGGCGGGGTCCTGGTCCACCCGCGCCGCCTTCACCTCGCGCAGCGCGCGGTCGAAGGCCGCGAGGGCCTCCTCCACCGCCTTGTGCTCGCGCTCGGCGAGCACGCGCCGGACCATCTTCCAGACGTCGGTCTCGGCCTCGTAGTGCTCCTTGCGGTCGCCGGGCACGTCCACGGGGCGCACCACCCCCCAGCGGCGCAGCTCGGCGAGGCTCATGGAGAGGAGGCCGGTGGAGATCTGGAGCCGGTCGCAGAGCTCCGGCGCCGCGAGCGGCTTCTCCGAGAGGAAGAGCACCGCCCAGATCCGTCCGAGCTGCCGGCGGAAGCCCCAGAGCTCCATGAGCGAGCCGACGGCGTCCGCCACCGCCAGCTCGGCGCGGGCGAAGGGGCGGGGGGAACCGGGGTCGGCGAGGGCGGGGCTCATCGCGGCTCTCAGGCGCGCAGGGCGAGGTCGGCGAGGGCCGCGGCCGCGAACGCCACCGACGCGAAGGCGTTGTAGTTGAAGAAGGCGACGCCGATCCGCTCCGGCCGGAGCGCGCCGCCGGGGGCGACGTGCCGGTGCTCGGCCACGAGCACGCCGGCGAGGATGGCGGCGCCGGCGAGCCAGCCCGGGCCCCGGCCGGCGAGCGGCCCCGCCCCGGCGATGCAGAGGGCCGCGAGGAGGTGCAGGCCGCGCGCCCAGGCGAGCGCGCCCCTGACGCCGAACCGGGCCGGGATCGACTGGAGCCCCTCGCCGCGGTCGAACTCCATGTCCTGCAGCGAGTAGAAGACGTCGAAGCCGGCGATCCAGGCTCCCACGCCGACGCCGAGCACCACCGCCGGCAGCGTGGCGCGGCCGGTGAGCGCGATGGCGACGCCGATCGGCGCGAGCGCCTGCGCCACCCCGAGCCAGAGGTGCACCGCCCAGGTGAACCGCTTGGCGTAGGAGTAGCCGAGGAGGATCGCGAGCACCGGCAGCGCCAGCGCGCCGCAGAGCGGGGCGATGAGCGCGGCGGCGGCCACGAACAGGGCCGAGGAGCCGGCGAGGAGCGCCCAGGCGCCGGTCACGCTCACCTCGCCGGTCACGAGCTCGCGCCGGCTGGTGCGCGGGTTGCGCGCGTCGAAGCGCCGGTCGGAGATCCGGTTCATCGCCATGGCCGCGGTGCGGGCGGCGACCACGGCGAGCGCCACCAGCGCGAGGCGCACCGGGTCGAGCCGGGCGTCGCGCGCCACCAGCACCACCGCCGCCGCGGCGAAGGGCAGGGCGAAGAGCGAGTGCTCGAGCTTCACCATGCGGGAGAGGGCGGCGAGCTGGGTCATGCGGAGGGCTCCGGGCGGTGGCGGGCGAGCCAGGTGAAGGGGAGCTCCTCGCGCCCGAAGACGTCGAGGAGCCAGCGGCAGGGGTCGAACGGCGCGTCGCCGAGCTCCTCCCGCTCGATGGGGGCGGCGAGGACGCCCGGGGCGCGGCCCGGCTCGAGCCGGCCGACCGCGGGGGCGCCGACGGCGGCGCCGTTCCAGGCGAGCTGCAGGAGCGCGAGCGGCGACACCTCCGGCCAGGCGCGCGAGAGGGTGGCGAGCTCGGCGAGCGGCGAGAGCGACGGGGCGCTCGCGAGCGAGTCGGTGCCGACGGCGAGCGGGACGCCGGCCTCGAGGAGCTTCGGGAGGTCGGCCAGCCGGCCGCCGATGTGGAGGTTGGAGCGGGGACAGAGCACCGCGGTCGCGCCGGAGCGGGCGAGGAGGGCGCGGTCCTCGTCGTCGAGGTCCACCACGTGCACCACCAGCGTCCCGGGGCGGAGGTGGCGCGCCACCACCTCGACCGGGCTGCGGCCGAGCCGGGGCAGGTCGGTGACGCCGAGCGAGCGGTGCAGGCCCGCGAACGGGCCGGTGGCTTCGCTGCAGAAGCGCCGCTCCGCCGGGTCCTCGGCGAGGTGGAGCGAGGCGGGGCCGGCGGCGAGCAGCTCCACCAGCCTCGGCAGGTGCGTGGAGTAGACCGCGTGCGGGGTGAGGACGCGGCGCAGCCCGGGGCCGAGCGGCGGGGCGCGCTCGGCGAGGAGCCGGGCCTGGGCCAGCGCCCGCTCGATGCGCGGGCCGGTGAAGCCGAAGACCTCCTGGTAGACGGTCCCGGCGACGCCGGCCCGCGAGAGCCAGGGGATCGAGCCGAGGCCGTTCGAGACGTCGCCCACCGCGGCCACGCCGAAGCGCGTCAGCGCCGCGACGCCGTCCTCGACGGCGATGTCCGACTCCGGCTCGGCGGCGCGCGCGGCCACGAGGAGCTGGATCCAGGAGGGGAGCCCGTCGCCCCCCGGCACGCGGCCGTGCAGGTGCGAGAGCTCGAGGTGGGTGTGGGCGTTCACGAGCGCGGGGAGGAGCACCGCGTCGAGCCGCTCGCCCGGGCCGAAGCGGGCCTCCACCTCGGCGGCGGGGCCGACCGCGAGCAAGAGATCGCCGTCGAGGGCGACGGCGCCGTCCGCGATCAGCGCGGGAGTCGTGGCCGCGCCTCCCCCGCCCTCCCCGCCCGAGCGGGGAGGGGGCTCAGCGAGGCGCCCGCCGGAAAGGTGCGCAGCGGCGCCCTCTCCCTCTCCCGCGCAGCGGGGGAGGGCCGGGGAGGGGGCTCGCCCCGTCAGCACCCACGGCGCGCGGACGACGCGGACGGTCACCCGGCGGCCCCGACCAGCTGGTAGCGCATGTTCCGCCGCGCGGGCCGGAAGCCGGCGTCGCGGATGTGCCGCTCCACCTCCTCCGAGTCCATCTTGAACGTGGTGCCGGCGGCCGAGACCACGTTCTCCTCGATCATCACCTGGCCGAAGTCGTTGGCGCCCATGTGCAGCGCCGCCTGCGCCACCCCGCCGCCCATGGTGACCCACGAGCACTGGAGGTTCGGCACGTTGTCGAGCACGAGCCGCGCGATGGCGTTCTCGCGCAGGTAGGCGTGGGCGCTGTTGTCGCCGGGCGTGAGCCGGGTGTTCTCGGGCTGGAAGGTCCAGCAGGCGAAGGCGGTGAAGCCCCGGGTCTCGTCCTGCAGCTCGCGCAGGCGGAGCAGGTGGTTGGTGCGGTGGCGGGCGTCCTCGCCCACGCCGAACATGAGGGTGGCGGTGCTGCGCAGCCCCTTCTGGTGGGCCACCTTCATCACCGTGAGCCACTCGTCGGTGGAGCACTTGAGCGGGGCGATGCGCCGGCGCACCTCGTCGTCGAGCACCTCGGCGCCGCCGCCGGGGATCGAGTCGAGCCCGGCCGCCACCAGCCGGTCGATGGTCTCCTCGAGCGAGATCTGGCTGGTGCGGGCGATGTGCCAGAGCTCCTCGGGCGAGAGCGCGTGCAGGTTGATCGAGGGGTAGTGGGCCTTGGCCCAGCGGAACAGGTCCTCGTACCACTCGATGGCGAGGTCGGGGTGGAGCCCGCCCTGCAGCAGGATCTCGATCCCGCCCACGGCGATGGTCCCCTCGATCTTCTCGGCCAGCTCCTCGCGCGAGAGCACGTAGGACTGCGCGTGGCCGCGCGGCCGGTAGAAGGCGCAGAAGTGGCAGGCGGTGGTGCAGACGTTGGTGTAGTTGACGTTGCGCGAGACGATGTAGGTGACGAGCCCCTCGGGGTGGAGGGCGCGCCGGCGGGCGTCGGCGGCGAGCCCGAGCTCGAGCAGCGGCGCCTTCTCGTCCACCAGCTCCGCCTCGTCGGCGTCGAGCCGCTCGCCGTCGGCCCCCTTCTGCAGGGCGGTGTCGAGCGAGACCACGCGCCGCGTCCGCCGCGCCTTCACCTGGTCGTCGGCGAAGCGGAGCGTGTGCTCCGGCAGGAACCCGAGCTTCGCGGCGCGCGCGAGGAAGGCCTCCATGCCCGAGATCTCGTACGGGCCGAGCCCGTAGCGCAGCTTCTGGGTGAGGTAGCGCCGGTACTTCTCCGGGTCGCCGCCGCGCTCCTTCGCGAACTGCCGGGCGAGCTCGGTGCGGACGCCGAGGCCGTGGTGCGCCGCGCGCGCCAGCTCGGCGACGTCCTCGGGCGCGAGCACGCCCGGCCGCGCCGCCCAGACCGCGAAGACCATGGGGAGCCCGGAGATCCGGTTCCACTCGCGCGCCAGGTCGAGCACGTGCGGCTTGTGGACGTCGAAGGCCCGGTCGCCGATGACGAGCGCGCCCTTGGTGCCCTTCGCGGCGGCGATCCCCTCCACCGCCGGCGATGGGGTGAACTTCGGGCTCCGCCCCAGCTCGGCCAGCACCACCTTCGAGAGGACGACCGAGGTGCGGCTGGCGGTGTCGAGGAAGACCTCGTCCCAGACCACCGGCGACTGGTCTCCGGCGAGGAGCACCGTCTGCACCGGCCCGTCGGCGCCGATGCCGATCCCGGGCACCACCTCGTAGTCCTTGCCGGCGAGGGCGCCCACCGGCAGCAGGGCGAGGTCCACCTCGCCGCGCTCGAGCATGGCGGCGCCGGCGGAGGGCTCGCAGAGCGTGAGGTCGATGCGCTCCGACCCCTCGAGCCCCACGGTGAGCGGGCGGGCGTTGAGGAAGGAGACGGCGGCGGCGCGGATCTTCGGCATGGCGCTCTAAGCCTCGTGGACCTTGAGGACGTGGTACAGGCTGTCGCGCTCGGCGGGGACGCGGCCGGCGAGCCGGATGAGCCGGTGGAACGACGACTCGGTCTGGCCCTGCGGCACGTGCGAGCCGGCCATGTGGTAGATGCGCTCCTCGAGCACGGTGCCGTCCACGTCGTCCACGCCGAAGGAGAGCGCGGTCTGGGCCATCCGCTCGCCGAGCGAGACCCAGTACGCCTTCACGTGGTCGAAGTTGTCGAGGAACAGGCGCGAGACCGCGTAGGTGCGCAGGCCGTCGTAGCCGGTCGGCTTGGGGAACGCCTTGCCGATCATGTTGTGCTCGGGGTGGAAGGCGAGCGGGATGAAGACCTGGAACCCGCCGGTCTCGTCCTGCAGCGCCCGGAGCCGCGCCATGTGATCCACCCGCTCGGCCAGCGTCTCGATGGTGCCGTAGAGCATGGTGGCGTTGGTCTTGATGCCGAGCCGGTGGGCGGTGCGGTGCACCTCGAGCCACTCCTCGGCGGTGGCCTTGTCGTCGCAGATCTTCCGGCGCACCCGCTTGGCGAAGATCTCGGCGCCGCCGCCCGGCATGGTGTCGAGCCCGGCGGCCTTCAGCTCGGTCAGCACCTGCGCGTAGCTCTTGCCGAACTTCTGCGCGAAGAAGTGGATCTCGACCGCGGTGTACGCCTTGAGCGCGATCTCCGGCCAGGCGGCGCGGATCCGGCGCAGGAGCTCCGTGTAGTACTCCCACGGCAGCGTGGGGTGGAGCCCGCAGACGATGTGCACCTCGGTGACGCCGAGCGGCTTGCGCGAGAGCACCTTCTCCACCGCCTCGTCGAGCTGGAAGGTGTAGCCCTCCGAGGCCTCCTGGTCGTCGAGCCGGGCGAACGAGCAGAACTTGCAGCTCGCCACGCAGACGTTGGTCGGGTTGAGGTGGACGTTGCGGTTGTAGAAGGCCAGGTTCCCGTGCCGCTCCTCGCGCACGTGGTTCGCGAGCGCCCCCACGGCGGCGAGGTCCTTCACCTCGAAGAGGCGCACCGCGTCCTCCTCGGTGAGCCGCTCCTTCGAGAGCACCTTGTCGCGGATGGGGCCGAGGCCGGCCCGCTCCAGCGCGCGGTGGGCGAGGTTCGAGAGCATCTTCAGGCGTCCTCCGGTTCCACGTTCCTGCGCGGCGTGAGCCCCTCCCAGCGGCGCATCAGCGCGTTGGGCAGGCCGAGCCGGTCGAGGAGCCGGGACACCACCGTGTCCACGAGCTCCCCCGTGTCCCTGGGCTGCGAGTAGAAGCTGGGCGAGGCCGGCATCACCACCGCCCCGGCCTCGATGGCCGCGGTGATGGCGCGGGCGTGCACGAGCGAGAGCGGCGTCTCGCGCAGGCAGAGCACGAGGCGGCGCTTCTCCTTGAGCATCACGTCGGCGGCGCGGCCGACGAGGTCCACCGAGAGCCCGTAGGCGATGCGCGAGAGCTGCCCCGCCGAGCACGGCACCACGCACATGGCGTCGTAGGGCGCGCTGCCCGAGGCGAACGGGGCGGTGAAGTCGTGGTTCTTCCAGATCGGGAAGGGGTAGCGCGGCTCGGCGCCGATCTCCTGCATCCAGACCTGCTTGCCGGTGGCGGTGAAGACGAGGTCGGCCTCCACGCCGTGCGCCGCGCCCTCGCTCGACAGGAAGTCGAGGAGCCGCTTCGCGTATGGCGCGCCGGACGCGCCGGAGACGCCGACCACGAGCTTCACGCGCGGACCCCGGTGACGAGCCCGCAGACGCCGGGGAAGAGGGTGACGCCCTGCACGTCGCGGAAGCCCGCCTCCCGGCAGAGCCGCTCGAACTCCTCGCGGGGCACGAAGCGCTCCATCGACTCGACGAGGTAGCGGTAGGCGCCCGGGTCCTTCGAGATGGCGCGCCCCACCACCGGCAGGAGCGCCCGGTTGTAGACGTTGTGGACCAGGCGGGAGCCGGCCGACTGGGGCCGGAAGAACTCGAGCACGCCGAGCCGGGCGCCGGGGCGCAGCACGCGCGCCATCTCGGAGAGCCCCGTCGGCAGGTCCTCGAGGTTGCGGACGCCGAAGGCGACCGTGAGCGCGTCGAAGCTTTGCGCCTTGAAGGGGAGGGCGAGGGCGTCGGCCTGCGCGGCCGGGAGCCCGGTCTTCCGCGCGCCGCGCGAGAGCATGGGGAGCGAGAAGTCGGCGCCGGTGACGCGCGCGAGGGGGGCCTGCCGCCGCGCCTCGGCCGCGACGTCCATGGTGCCGGCGCAGAGGTCGAGGAGGTGGTCGCCCTCGCGAAGCGCGAGCGTGCGGATGAGCCGCCTGCGCCAGGCGACGTCCACCCGCAGGGCCAGCACGCGGTTGAGGAGGTCGTAGGTGGGGGCGATCCGGTCGAACATGGCCCGCACCGCCGGGGCGCGGTGGGCCTCGCCGGGCAGGGGCGGGGCGACCTCGCTCGCCGCGCGCTTGGCGTCGCTCACAGGATGCTCCCCTTCTTGGGCGTCCAGGACGCGGCGGGCGGGACGGCGAGCTTCATGCGGCGGAGCGGCGCCGCCCCCGGGACGAGCCGGTCGTAGAGCGCGTCCATGCGGGCCACCACCTCGGGCGGGTGGACGCAGGGCTCGGGCCACTCGCGCCCGCCCTCCTCCACCCACTTGCGCGTGGCGTCGATGCCGATCTTGGAGCCGAAGGCGAAGTGAGGAGAAGCATGGTCGAGGGCGTCGACCGGCCCGTCCACCACCACGAGGTCGCGCTTCACGTCCACGTTGGCGAAGGCGCGCCAGGCGGCCTGCGGCGTGTCCTGCACGTCCACGTCGTCGTCGAAGACCACCAGCGTCTTGGTGTTGGCCATCTGCCCCGAGCCCCACATCCCGTGCATCAGCTTCTTGGCGTGGCCGGGGTACTCCTTCCTCATCGAGATGAAGCAGAGGTTGTGGAAGACGCCCTCCGGCGGGAAGGCCATGTCCACCACCTCGGGGAAGACCATCTGCAGCATCGGCAGGAAGAGCCGCTCGGTCGCCTTGCCGAGCCACACGTCCTCCACCGGCGGCGGCCCCACCACCGTGGCCGGGTAGACGGCGTCGCGCCGGCGGGTGATGCAGGTGACGTCGAGCGCCGGGTAGTCGTCGGCGAGCGAGTAGTAGCCGGTGTGATCGCCGAAGGGCCCCTCGCGAACGAGCGGCGCCGAGGTGTCCACGAAGCCCTCGATGACGAGATCGGCCTCGGCCGGGACCTCGAGCGGCACGGTGACGCACTTCGCCAGCGGCACGCCCTCGCCGCGCAGGAAGCCGGCGAAGAGGTACTCGTCCACCCCCGGCGGCAGCGGCGCCGAGGCGGCGTAGGTGAGGGTGGGGTCGCCGCCGAGCGCGATGGCGACCGGCATCCGCTCGCCGCGCGCCTTGTAGGCCCGGTAGTGGGCGGTGGCGGTCTTGTGGAGCTGCCAGTGCATGGCGAGCCGCCGCGGCCCGAGGACCTGGAGCCGGTACATGCCCACGTTGCGCAGGCCGGTCTCGGGGTCGCGCGTCACCACCTGCGGGAGGGTGATGAACGGGCCGCCGTCGTGGGGCCAGGTGGTGAGGACCGGGAGGGCGCCGAGGTCCGGTTCGCGCTCGACGATCTCCTGGCAGGGGCCGTCGGCGTGGTGCTTGGGGGTGAGGGTGGCGAGCCGCCCGAGCTTGGGCAGGAGCTTCAGCTTCTCCCAGAGCCCCTGGGGCGGCGCGGTCTTGAGCAGCGCGCGCAGCTCCTCGGCGCGCTCCTCGAAGTCGTCGCAGGAGAAGGCCCAGCTGGTGCGGCGCCGGGTGCCGAAGAGGTTCATGGCCACCGGCAGCGCGCCGCGGGTGGGCTTCTCGAAGAGCAGCGCCGGCCCGCCCTGCTTCGCGGCCCGGTCGGCGAGCGCCGCCATCTCCAGCACCGGATCGACGGGCTCCTTGACCCGGACGAGCTCGCCCGCCCCTTCGAGCCGAGCGAGGAATTCGGAGAGCGAGCGGTAGGCCATGGGAGGGCCATTCCTACTAGAGCGCCGGCCTTGTTTCAATGATCGTTGAAAGCTATAACGGGCCGCCATGACCACCACCGTGCGCGTCGCCCACAGCCCCGATTCCGATGACGCCTTCATGTTCTACGGCCTCGCGTCGGGCGCGGTGAAGGCGGAGGGCGTGGACTTCGAGGAGGCGCTCTCGGACATCGAGACGCTCAACCAGGCGGCCACCGAGGGGCGCTACGAGATCACCGCGATCTCGGTGCACGCCTACGCGCACATCGCCGACAAGTACCGGCTCCTCGACTCCGGCGCGTCGTTCGGCGACGACTACGGGCCGACGGTCGTGGTGCCCAAGGGCTCGAGCGTCCGCTCGGTGGAGGAGCTCTCCGGCAAGCGCATCGCCATCCCGGGCAAGTGGACGAGCGCCGCCCTGGCCCTCGCCCTGCGCCTCCCGGTCTTCACGCCGGTCATCATGGACTTCAAGGCGGTGGGCGACGCGGCGAAGCGCGGCGAGGTGGACGCCGGGCTCGTGATCCACGAGGGGCAGCTCACCGCGGAGGAGGAGGGGCTCCAGGTGGTGGAGGACCTCGGCAAGTGGTGGAAGGGTCGCACCGGCCTGCCGCTGCCGCTCGGCCTGAACGCCATCCGACGCGACCTGCCCATCCAGCTCCGGGAGCAGCTCGCCCGCACCATGGCCGAGAGCATCGACTACTCGCTCGCGCACCGCGAGCCGGCCCTCGACCACGCCATGAAGTTCGCGCGCGGCCTCGATCGGAAGCGGGCCGACACCTTCGTCGGCATGTACGTGAACGACTGGACCCGGTGCCTGGGCGAGCGCGGCCGCGAGGCGGTGGCGCTCTTCCTCCACGAGGCGGCCGAGCGCGGGCTGGTGCCGCGCGTGAAGCCGGAGTGGCAGGAGCGGTAGTCCGGCCCGTCCTCCCCTGCGCGATCCGGGGTTGACTCGCCGCGCACGCAGGTCCGCTCGACCCGGGGCCTGGATGCCCCCTACCCAGGGTACGCATCGCCCGGAGCCCACCTCCCCGATTCCTCAGTCAGCGCGGACCCGAGGCCGCCGGCGGTAGCGCGGCGGCCCTCTGGCACGGGGGGTGCTATTTCCCCGACCGGACCGTCTTCTTGACTGCGTTGGGCGCGTGCGGGCGCGACCCGAGGGAGAGGCATGTTCGCGAACCGGCTGTCGAGGCTGAACCTGGGGAAGAAGGTGGTGGCGGGCTTCTGCATCGCCATCGGCATCAGCGGGATCGTCGGGGCCGTCGGGTACGGCAGCGCCGCCGGCGTGCGCGACCGGCTCGAGTCGGTCGGCGGGCTGCAGCTCCCGAGCGTGAGCGCCATCGGCCAGATCCAGACGGCCGAGCAGGAGGCCGTGCGCGGCCTCAACGCCCTCCAGATCGAGCGGCTCGGGGCGGGCAAGTATCACGAGTCCGCCTTCGGGCTCGTGGGGCACTCGCTGAAGTCCATCGAGGAGGCGCAGGTCGCCTACGAGAAGCTCTCGCACTCCCCGGAGGCCCTCCAGAAGTGGGCCGTGCTGAAGGAGAAGGTCGCCGCCTGGCGCCCGCTCGTGCTCGCCACCGTGGACGCGGTGAAGGAGCGCGACCGGCTGGTCGCGTCGGGGCTCCCGGCGGGAGACGCGAGCCTGGGCGCCGCCGATCGCAGGCTCTACGACGCCTGGCTCTCCATGCGCGAGGCGCTCGACCCGCTCGACGCGGCGCTGGAGGATCTCTCGACGCTCATCCGGGCTCACGCCGAGGAGGCGCGGGAGCAAGGGCACGCGACCGCGGCCCGCTCCGCCGCCGTGATGCTGGCGGCGATCCTGCTCGGCTCGGCGCTCATGCTCGGCCTCGGGCTCTGGATCGCCCGCTCCATCGGCCGCGCCCTCACCGCCCTCACCGCCGAGGCGGCGAAGCTGCGCGACGCGGTGGCCGACGGGCGGCTCTCGGTGCGCGGGGACCTCGCCGCCGTCGAGCCCGAGTTCCAGCCCATCGTGGCCGGCATCAACGCGACCCTCGACGCCTACGCGAAGCCCATCGCGCTCACCGCCGGCTGCCTGGAGCGGATCGCGAAGGGGGACATCCCGGCGCGCATCACCGAGTCGTACCGGGGCGACTTCGACGCCATCCGGAACGACCTCAACACCTGCATCGACGCCGTGAACGCGCTCGTGGCCGACGCCGACGCGCTCGCCGAGGCGGCGGTCCAGGGGCGCCTCGCCACGCGCGCCGACGCCTCCCGCCACCAGGGCGACTTCGCCCGGATCGTGGAGGGCGTGAACCGGACCATCGCCACGCTGGTGGGCCACCTCGAGGCGATGCCCGCCCCGGCGCTGATCATCGATCGCGAGTTCACCATCCGGTACATGAACGCCACCGGCGCCAAGGTGATCGGCCGCCCGGCGGACCAGCTCGTGGGCACCAAGTGCTACGACGGGTTCAAGACCGCCGACTGCCACACCGACCGCTGCGCCTGCGCCCGCGCCATGCAGACCGGCCAGACGGCCACCAGCGAGACCGAGGCGCACCCGAACGGCGCCACGCTGCAGATCGGCTACTCGGGCGTGCCGGTGAAGGACCGCGCCGGCGCGGTGGTCGGCGCCTTCGAGGTCGTGGCCGACCAGACCGAGACGAAGCGCGGCATGGCGGTCGCGCGGAAGGTGGCCGACTACCAGGCGGCCGAGGCGGCCCGGCTCACCACCGCGCTCGAGCGGCTGGCGCACGGCGACCTCGCGCTCGAGCTGCAGGTGGCCGCGGGCGACGCCGACACCGCCGCCGCGCGGCAGGTCTTCGCCGGCATCACCGCCTCGCTGCGCCAGAGCGCGTCGGCGGTGGGCGCGCTCGTCGCCGACGTGAAGGGGCTCTCCCGCGCGACGGTGGAGGGCCAGCTCGGCGCCCGGGCCGACGTCTCCCGGCACGAGGGCGAGTTCAAGGCGGTGGTGCAGGGGGTGAACGAGACGCTCGAGGCGATCGTGACGCCGTTCCGGATCATCGCCGAGGACTGCGAGCGGATCTCGCACGGCGACATCCCGCCGCTCCGCACCAACGCGGTGAAGGGCGACATCGTGGCGATGCAGCAGAGCCTCAACCGCTGCATCACCGCGGTGAACGCGCTCGTGGCCGACGCGAAGGCGCTGTCGCGGGCGGCCGTGGAGGGCCGGCTCGCCGAGCGGGCCGAGGTGACGAAGCACGAGGGGGCCTTCCGCGAGGCCCTCCAGGGCGTGAACGCCACGCTCGACGCGGTGCTGGCGCCCATCGGCGAGGCCACGGCGGTGCTGGAGCGGCTCGCCGAGCGCGACCTCACCGCCCGGAT